>NZ_BBDO01000005.1 GCF_001316285.1 Vulcanisaeta sp. JCM 16161
CCCGCCGGGAGCCCCCCTACGAAGGGGGCCTCCGGCTCTTCGCTCGAGAGGAGCGGGGGAGGGAGGGCGGCAGGGAAGGAGGGGCTCGCAGAGGAGTGGGGGAGAGGGAGGATGAAGAGAGGCAGGGAGGGCAAACGCATTTTAATAGTTGCGTCGCTAAATGGCTGAGTTATTTCATAGTTGTTGATATTATTTTGGCGTTATTGTGGCTTCATCTGCGCAGTCTATGATGTTTGGTTGTTGTCCACGGGACGTGGGGAGGTTGGATCACCCACTGAGCATCCGCCCCGGCTATACCGGGGTGGTTTGCTCAGGGGCTCATTACCTTATTTATTTAATTGTTTTGGGTTATATATAGGCTTCTCGTTATTGTAATCGAGTCTTACAAGCTTTATATTATGAATGAGAAGCGTTCTAATGTTTGTTGCAAGGGTCCTTTATTGTTCCATAAATTGTCATGTAGTCTTTGTATCCTCCTTTAAGTAACTGAAGATGAACTCGTTGATATTTATTTTAGAAATATTTTGCAATTTTGTTAATTTATTGGCATAGTTAATAAAAAATTTTTGCTTTACTGCTTTCTCTAATGCCTAGAGCAAGGAATGAATTTAGTATATTGATGTGATTCTAGCTATTTTATTTTTCATTTTTCATCAATTGTTTTACACTATTTACATAAAAGCATCTTTTAATCACTAATTTCAACATGTCCGTCCACCTCGTCTTCGGCAATGGTGGCTTAACTACTATCACTATTAACAATATTAACAATTAAGTTCCTAAGTTCCTCCTTAATATTTTTATTAATAAAGAGTGTAAATAATGAATATATTCGATAATGTTGCGAAACTTTCGTTTATTCTTATCAATACTAATGGCTATGTTTTTCCAGTCTTCACCTATACTCACTCTGAATCTTAATGGGATCATGGCTGCATTTTCACATTCGACAAAGACCTCAATGATGTGTTCACCCCTCGTTAGACAGTACTTACTTACATCGTTGTGTTAACATAGCGCCTTTATTGCATCGCTTGAGGCAAATAATGCGCAGCACTCCTTATTCTGACTTAATGAAATTAGCTTTTCCTTATCACTTACTGCGGTGATAATTAGATTAATAAATTTGTTATAGCCTGATTCTATGTCGGTTATAATCTTTTGCTTATCCCAAGGCCATTCCTTTTTATTCATTTCATACCAGGTTAAGTTAATCCAATCGCTACAAGTATTGCTACTGCATATTCTGGCCCATGCCTTGCAATTTTTTAGCATCAGAAAAGCCATAATTATGTATATTAAGCCAAATTATTCCGAGTTTTTGATATTTACAGCCAGCAGAATTCTTTAATTTTTTTTATTTGTCGAGACAAAAATTAATTTAGGCAATGCTTGCTCACATATATACCATCTTTTCCCCGTGAAAAATCCTATGAATCTATCAGCAAATGATGAATATAGTTCGACTTCTACGTCTCTATTCCGGTTATTTAGTAGTCCGCAGTTCTCGATTGTGCTTAGTGGTGTTATTACATTAAATGGGCTGATATTGCTTCCGCTTAATTCAATGTTGAACTCTGTTCTTTCCTTAATGTCGATTTTCTGTGGGTTGTCAAATCCTTTATATTGCATGGCTTCACATAGAGGTAGAAATCCATCTTTATCGGATCCAGGTTGTTTTAATTTTATACTATTACAGCAACGTATATTATTGCCTGCTATATTGAATAAAAAGATGTCTGCTTCGGGTGATGAGGTTATGAATGGTGATTGCCCTTTGATGTTTATTCCTGCGAATGGCGTGTAGTTATTGTGTACGGTTATGTCTCTTTCATTCTTATTTTCCTTTTTGATTATGACCCTTAGGTATGCTGATACGTCCTGCCCAAAGACTGAGCTTAAGTATTCTCTAAATCTGACTCTTACGTGAACATCGCCACTTTTTTGTTCTTATTATGTGCGTTGGTATGCCATACCTGTAATGTGATTGCGTTAGCACTACGAAGAATGCCGAGATGAATGGAGTTAATATAACGGAGGCTAGGCTAATCCAGGTAAGTGATGTTGCACTAATAAGCCATGTTATGAAAATAAAAAGAGCAAGACCGACGAAGGGTATTATGAACGGCCAATGCCTAAATCTGGGGATGTTAAGGTATACGGCACCAACAATCTCAGCTTTGATGAATAAATATTTAATATATAGTATTGCAATTATTATTAAAATAAAGTCAAGATATAAAATAATATTAATGAATTTATGAATAAAAAAAATAATTATTAAATTAATTATAATAATTATAGCAAGAACTATTAAGATGATTAATTTAGATAATGATTTATAAGGTATGTGGTAAAGAATTAATGCCATCAAAATAAGTGGAATCATAAAAATAATATAAAGAAGAATAAGAAGAAATGACGAAAATGATAAAGATGACCAAGATGTGCGTATGTGAGTATATGTTAAAAGTAGATCTATACATGCCAAAATAATATATAACGATACAAATCCATAAAAGATCGATTTAAAAATTGTTTTTAGTTTAAATAACATTGTAAAAAAATATAATTATTAAAAGAATTACTATAGCTAGGAATATTCCTGCGGCAAGTGTATATATCTTTTCTGGTAATTTATATGATAGTAATAGTTCTTGCATTATTGTATAAGCTATGGGGGCCATGAGCGCTAGCCAGAAGTTACGATCGAGTATTTGTCAGATTGTTTTTGGAGTCATGGACACTCATTGCTAATTTTATATAAGTTTATTAACTTATCGTTATGTTAGCCCTGAGAACTACTGATTGAAGAGTCTTACGCAGCCCAGATTTTACTTAGCCGTGGAGCTAACATTCGTTGAATATTTTAATGCGCATTTTCATAAATAGTAAGGTAGATCGTGGTTATTTTTGTTTAGTGGTGTTTTGTGAAAGTTTTGTTTGTGTGGTGGAGGAAGGGAAAGGGGAGAAATTGGTGTTTTGATTTTGAGTTTTTGTTTTGTTTGGTCTTAGGTTATTATGTTTCCTTGTTCGTCTACTTTGGCTATTACCTTCCTGACTGTTTTTCCGTCTGGTGTCTTGAACAACGCCATCACAAAGCCCTTCCTACCCTTAGGCTGAACCTTCCAAACCTTCGTTGGTTTTAGCTTTTTGCCTTCTACTTCGTATTCCTTCTTTGCTAGGTCTTCTAGTGTGACCATGTTGGTCGTTGTTTTCGTGGTTGTGGGGCTTAATATGGTAATTGGTTATTATGAGGGATTGCTTTATTAACTCCTTCGTTGTTTCAGTTTTACGTAATTCCGTGATGATCACCGCGATGCGTAGCGCTTTTAAACTGGTTCCTTCTCATTGTTATTAGCCGGGTCGTCTAGCGGCCAAGGATGGCGGGCTCTGGACCCGTTGACCCCGGTTCGAATCCGGGCCCGGCTACCATGTTATTATTTTTAATCATATTAAGATATATTTTAGTGATTTTTAGGGTTCTATCATGGTCCTCTGCATTTTAGTTGCTTTATTTTTATTACTTAGGATAATCTTTTAATAATTGTTCTTTGTGACGTTTTTTGTATGGTTAAGGTTCAGTGGGCTCCGGAGCACTATAGGTGGCCGCCCAGGTCGGGTAGTGCAATTGCTTCGCAATTCATTGGTTTTATGCTTGATGCCTATGACCTTACGTTTGTCACCGCGATGACGCCCATCCTAGCTGCGGTGTTGATGCCTCCAACCCTGTCTAAGTCCGTTGTTGGTTACTACCTGACTCTACTTGGTTACGCCTTCACGATGATTGCTAGGCCGGTGGGTAGTGCTATTTTTGGTAACTTTGCCGATAAGATTGGTAGGAGGGATACGTTGATGATTACGATACTCGGCTATGGAATAATGAGCGCAGTAACGGCTGCGATACCCACATACGCCCAGGTTGGGTGGGCAGCCTTTTGGGTATACGCCTTAATTAGGTTTATACTCGGTGTGTTCGTTGGTGGTGAATACGCGGCTGGTCATCCATTCGCCATGGAGTACTCCGCGCCAAGGTGGAGGGGCCTGGTCAGTGGCATTGTCCAGGGTGGCTTCTCCTGGGGCGTGGCGTTGGGTGGCTTAGTGGTCTCGGCATTCACGGCAGTGTTTGGTGTTAAGGCCATGTATGCCTATGCATGGCGTTATGTATTCCTTACAGGCCTCATACCGGCCGCGGTGGCATTCATAATTAGGTACACAATGCCCGACACACCGATTTTCCAGGAGGCTAAGGAGAGGGGTCAGCTTGAGAGGATACCATTCTTCAGCATCTTTAAGCCTCCAGCCCTATGGACGTTCCTACAGGTCTTGGTGTTCATGACAGGCCTCTTCTTCAGTTCATACTCAATGTTTGACTTTGCCGTTGGTATTTACACAAGGCTGGTCTACCCGAGGGGTTGGCGAGCTTTTACTATGGCATCATGGGGATATTCGCAGCTATAGCGGCTACGCTGTGGGGATTCGCCAGCGACTTCCTCGGTAGGAGCGCGCATTGATAATTTCGGCCATAGTCTCGGCAGTACTTGCAGTACCTGCGTATTACGTGGTTTATTATAGCGCCGTTGTTAGGAGCGTGCCGTTACTCATCCTTGGCGCCCTCTTAATGGGTTGGTTGTCGCAGTGGCCCTGGGGATTAGTCCCCGTTTACTTGTCAGAGCGCTTCGCAACGCAGAGGAGGGGTTCTGGCGTTGGTTTTGGCTATAGTTCAGGAATATTCATCAGTGCCTGGATGCCTCTATACTCAATACCACTTTACGGCGCCTTCGCGGCTATTGAGGGTACCAACATATGGTTCACGGCAGCCTTCTGGCTTATCCTCGCCGGTGTTGTTTATGGAATTGCGGCTGCGATAGGGCCTGAGACAATAGGCGTTGACCTGAGGATTGTTAGGGAGAGGTGATAGTCCCTTAACTCAGTACTTGAATTTTAAATTTCAATTTCTCTTTTATTACCATACCTTAGGCCCATCGTGAATGCCTTAGGTTCTTATCCACATCCCTTCTAATGTTGGACTTTATCGACTCCTCAATTATGCTTTGCGGTATATACTGATTCAGCCCATTATTGAGTAAAGCGCGCCGAGTATTACCATGTTTTCATAAATCACGTTGCCCAATTTAATGGCATCATCATAGGCACTCACCATGTAAACACTCCTAATGCTGTTCCTCAACGCGCTCTCCAACTCATTAATACTTGGTATTCTCTGCTTCGTGGCCGGCGGCTTATTAACCTTCTATTAACTATGAATACCGTGTTCTCATTGGCATAGCCAATGGCCCTAAACGCCTCAAGTATTTCGAAGGCCACTATTACGTCAGCACCACCCCTGGGTATTAATGGTGCATCAACATCCCCAATCCTGACATGTACATCGATAGAGCCACCCCTCTGGCTTAATCCGTGGGTCTCGGCAACCAGGGCCTTATAGCCAGCCCTTATGGCCGCGTCACCGAGTACTGTGGCGAATGTGACGAGTCCCTGGCCACCAACGCCAGCTAGGTATATGTTGAGTCTCATGCCCATCACCCTACATCTCACCCCACTTCTTCAGCCAATCCTTAACATTACCCTCGGGTTTAATGGCGTTGTACGGGCATACCTGGGCGCAGACGGAGCATCCAACGCACATGTTGGGGTCGATCCAAGCCTTTCTATTCTCAAGGGGCACAATCGCTGGGCATGCAATTAGGTTATAGCATATTCCACAGGCCCTGCAGGCGTCTGGGTCAACGTAGTAACGCGTGACGTACACCCTAAACAGCCTCGCAGCCTCTAACGCGCAGCCCCTCTTCATAACCACCACGGCGATACCACCCTTCTTAACTACGTTCATGGCCTCCATCATCACATCCTGGGCGTTCTTAACATCGAATGGGTCTATTGTCCTTACGTAATCAACCCCAACCGCCTTGGCTATGCTCTCTATGTTGATAATGCTTGTTGGGTTTGGCTGACCACCCGTCATTGCGGTGACCCTATTGTCAAGTATTAATATTAGCATTGGCGTCTTATTATAAACGGCATTAACCAGGGCAGGTAAACCTGTGTGGAAGAATGTCGAGTCCCCAATTATTGATATTATCATCACCCTACCGTTGGTGCCGTGGTAAAGACCCATGCCTAGGCCCAGGGAACTACCCATGTTCGTGAGCAGGTCCTGCTCATTAAATGGATTATTAATGCCTAGGCTATAACAACCAATGTCACCACTGAATATAGGCCTAACGCCGGACTTGGCCATGGCGACCTTTAACTCATAAAATGACGCCGCGTGCGGGCAACCAGGGCAGAAGACAGGCGGTCTTGGCGGTGGTGCATAGTTAATTTTTACCATATTTAATGATGTGAGTGGGTTTACAATATCGAGGGCCTTTGATAATCCATCCATTACAGAATTAATCGTTAACTCACCAACCCTATTAAAGATGTTTTCCATCTTGCCGAGTATCGGCACCCTAATGCCTCATCATAAAGCAATGCCTTCAATTGATACTCAAGCACTGGGTCACCCTCCTCAAGAACCACCACCTTATTGGCCCTAGTAACCGCGTCCATAATCACCTTCTTAGGTAATGGGACTGGGGTTGCCACGTTGAGAATACTCGCCTTCACGCCATAGTTCTTAACAGCTTCTAACGCATATGTGAAGCCACGCCACTCGTGATTATGAGGTTCTCACCACCATCAACATAGGCATGCGGTAATTCCTCAACGCCCCTATTAATGCTGTCCCATCTTTTTAGTAAGTCCTCCTTAAGTGCCCGTGCATTCGCAGGTATTAATGCATGCCTCCTTGGGTCCTTAACATACTCCCTTGAGTATTTGGGGGTTCCTGGCGAGCATATGGTTACGGGTCCCCTGACATGGGATACCCTAGTGACTGTCCTCATTATTACTGGGTGCCCATACTTCTCACTAAACTCAATGGCTAGTTTCGCAAAGTCCTTGGCGCTTTGTGGGTCATAAGGCTCAATAACCGGTATGTAGGCATGAAGCCCAACCCACCTATTATCCTGCTCATTCTGGCTGCTCCACATGTTTGGGTCGTCAGCCGTAACAATGACGAATCCTCCCCTCACACCTGTATAGGCGCTTGACATCAGTGGATCCATCGCCACATTAAGCCCCACGTGCTTCATCGTAACCATTGACCTAGCCCCAGCGAGGGCTGCTCCATAGGCCACCTCAAAGGCAACCTTCTCATTACTACTCCACTCAGCGTAAACACCGAACTCCCTACCATAATCAATGAGGTACTCAATGATTTCACTCGATGGTGTACCTGGATAGCCGGCGGCGACGGCTACACCGGCCTCTAGCGCTCCATGGGCAATCGCGTGATTACCAAGCATTAGCTTGATCGTACAGTTGCTCATCAACATTACCTAGGCATATGTAATTTAAAGCCTTTCTCCTAGAACTTGATAAATTAATTAGTGATATATTTGTTTTTAAATGAATATATAGTATATATTCAGCCTAGAATGGTTTCGTCATGCATCTGCACGTCTAGGCTCATCACGGGTGTTTTACTAGTAATACTAGTTTATATATCTGATGCACTCAAGCATAAATCGCGCGTTTCTAGGTATTGCATTAGTTATTTTAATTGCTTATTTAATATTACCTGGTCTCTAGTCGATTTCGTGAACAATATGAGGAGGAACTTGGCAATACTCCTGGCTGTACTGGCGGTAACAATCTCAGTGATAGCCCTGGCCGCCCAGTATCAGGTATCACCGAATGTGAATGCGCCATCAACAATAAACCAGCCGTACTACGCAATACTTGAGTACATTGATTATATAAACACCACAAGGACAGTAACCCTCGCGCCGGGTCAGTCAATTACGATTCAGGCGCCATTACCGCCCGGTCCGGGTTATGTACTTGATTATGTTGAGGTTAGTGTTAACCCGCCATCGCCGGCTATATTAATAAGTGGTAATAACGTGATGTATAGTAAGAATGAGGTTGGTGCAATAGTTAGTGCGTATACGACGAGCAATAGCTTATCAATAGCTAATTCAGGTAATCAGCCCTAAACGAGTCGATTTCGGTGACCTACGTATTCATTAATGAGGAGTACATCCCACTAAATACCTCGGCATCATCATTTACATTAAGTATTTCAATTCCAGACAGCACAATACAGTACGTGACGCAGCAGGTAGTTGAGCTATCAATACCGAACTACATGCCCTTCGAAATAGCCGGCGTAGCCCTACCAAACGGAACAACACTATCACAGCTAGTCTCCGCCTGGAGTCCCTTGGCTAATTACATAAAGGTTGAGCTAAGTACGTGGAGTTAATAGCTAATGAGCTACCGCCAGGCCAGTACCAGGTAACGATTAATTACGGTAGTGAATACGTAATGCCAAGCGCAATGCTGATTAAGGTACGGAGTTCTTAAACTACACCGTTAACCCGGGCCAGACCCTCGAGATAACCGGCTCAGAGTTTGGTGTCCCGCCAGGCTGGAACCTATTGGGTTACATAGTCGCCATTTACACGGTTCAGCCACTCGTTGTTGGTGAGCAGCCAGGTCACTTCGAGATAGTAGCCAACATGGTTTCACCAGCTTACCTCTACAGCGACTTAATACAGGTCAGCGGTATTAGCTACCTACTACCGCCGTTCATAAGGTTTGCGCCAATGATAGGGATTTACATAGTGTATGATAGGTACTTCGAAGTGGTTGATAACCTAAACGTGCCTCTAGTCGTGACGTTCATGCCAATTATCTATAAGCCAGTTGGGCAGTGGGTTAACGGTAATCTAGAGGCCACTGTAAGCGACGCAGATGTCTCTGGTGGCCTATGGACTGCCCTTGTTGTTCAACTACCCGAAATAGCCCACATATACAAGATAGTCACGCCAAGCGGTACGGTATACACAGGCTTGGTGAATTCAGAGATACCGTGGGGCTCAGCCGAGAGGTTAGTCTCAATAAGCCTGATGGTTCTCAGGCATACATAGCCGTCTCAACGCTGGGCGTTAGCGAGACCGGCACATACACAGTTTATGTCAATTGGACACCAATAACAATGCACTTCACAAATACGTTGAATGCACCAATAAGTGGTGTTAAGGTTGAGGCTTACATAAATGGATCTCTCATAACGAGTAGTGTCAGTGATGCAAATGGTAATGCATACATAGACATTAAGGAACCTACGCCATTCACAGCCGTGGTGTACTACGACAACGTACCCATATACTACATTAACGTGAACTCACTCATTAACCAACCAATAGGCGTGACCATAGGCCTGTACAACGTGACAGTGCTATTTGTTGGTGCGAGGAATCAGGCAATATCCAATGCCAAGATAACGCTATATAGGGTTGGCACCGGCCCAATATACAACGGCACAACTGGGAGTACGGGAACCACAGGGTTCGTTAATGTCCTTGGTGGAACATACCTAGTCACTGCCCAGTATGGTAATCTGAAGTACAGTGAGTTGGTGACGATAAATGGTAATGACGTAATAACGATTAAGTCAGACATACTAGCCATAATCGACGGATTCCCAATAACCACGATAGAGGCACTAATAGGTACGCTTGGGCTTGGCGGCGCGGCTGCCATAGCCTTCGCCTTCGCTGGTAGGAAGGGTGGTAAGGATTACGAGGTTGTGACGATGTAAGCCCTGGGTTAAAACCATAAAATTCAAATTCCAATTTCTTTCTTAAAACAATCACCGATTTCTTCTCTCATACTCAATCCTTAACTCCCTGGCGAGCTCCATCACCTTATTCAATAGTTCATGCCTAACATCGAAAATCTCATGCATGGAAACCAACCGCCTATACTCCCTATCAAACCTCAGGAACTCCCTCTTAACCCCCTCAATCCTTTGAGACCTAATCCTCCGGAGCAGGGACTCACCCCACGAAATTAGCCTCTGACTATCGCTTTCCAACTTCCTAACTATCATTGGCCTAATGGCTTAAACTGCTCATCCGTTAATTCGATAACGGCATACGCGAACTCACCCTCAAAGCCCCTCTCCATTACATCAATCAACTCCTCCTTAATTCCCAACAACCTCCTCTCTAAATCCTGCCTGGGTAACCAGGAAATAACCACGTTAGGTAGTATCATGAGCCCCGAATCAGCCAAATGCCTACTCACTAATCCCTGGACCTCGTCACTGCTCGCATATGTTAGTACTAACATGAATTGTTTCATGGGTCTTTCACGTATTTACTCAAGACATTAATTATTAACTCTTTAATTAATGAATCCTCGGCAATACCCCTCACCGAAATCCTCACGGATATTAACTCCCTGCGTGAGCCATCATCATAACCCACAAACTCCCACTCAAGGCCATTAATCACTTCCTTACGGTAAATCAGCTGTACATCACCAACCCTAAGCGATTCATCAATTGGTAAATTCCACGGGGCCACAACATCGATACTAAGCACCCTCTCTTCATTACCAAGGCTTAGGAGTCTTGCCAACGAAGTATTCCCACACGTATATTCCCTAATTTCCCCCCTATCGATTACATCAATGCTCTCGCACCTCATGGTTTAATGACTCGCCTATTCTTGATTTATTACTTTAACTCAAAGAAAGGCTTAAATACTAAGTAATACTTGAAATACTTGATTAACATGTCCAGCAGTTCAGGCAGTAGTGAGGAGAGTAGTGAGAGGAAGACTGTGACTATTAGGGGATTAAGCACGGACATTTATGATAGAGTAAGCAGGCTTGCTAGGGAGACTGGGACCACGATAGGTGAAATAGTCAATGAGGCGCTCAGGAGTACATAGCAACCCTGGAGAATATATCCAAGGCTATTGATAACATGATCAGGCTGGCGACGTAGTTGTAATTAGCGGTGTATCCTCATTAACCGTAACCAGGGCCGACCTCGAGGCTTTGGATAAGCCCGTGATTTTTAAGGACATGGATGAGCTCATCTTTGCTGACGATGTCAATAACGACATAATAAAGAGTAAGGTTGCAAGGATAGTCAATGTCAACACGGTCTACGTGCCTAAGTCCGTGTCGACGCTATTAATAGCCTCGAAGAGCGAGCTTGTTAAGAAGATTGTTCCGAAGTGATTAACCTTTAATTAGGGGCGTACCTGCTTAAAATTACGTGAAGGTTCTTGTCGTTGGTATTGGTTCAATGGGCCTAAACCACATTAAGGTATTGGCACAATTAAAGAGGGAGGCTTGATTACCGAGGTTTATGCCGCCGACATTGATAAACAGAGACTTGAGATGGCCAAGGGGCAGGGCGCTGACCTGACATTCACGGATTATCACGATGCAATGACGCACAAGCCAGACCTGGGAATAATAGCCGTCCCCACGGCGCTTCATTACGTAGTCGCAAGCGAGTTAATAAACAGCATGGACTTACTAATAGAGAAGCCGGTCACGGAAAAGCTTGAGGAGGCCCTGGACCTATACCGTAAATCGAAAAACCTTGGCAGGAGGGTTTTCGTGGGCCATATCGAAAGGTTCAACCCCGTGTATAAGGCCTTAATTAATGATATTGACAATGAGAAGCCCATTTACATGGTATCGATGAGGATTAACAGGCTTAGGGGTAATCCACGGTCATACGGTAATGTACTTCTTGACCTTGGAATTCACGATATAGACCTCGCGCTTAACATAGTCAACGAGGATAGGGTAAGTATATTAAGTGCAGTCCTCAGGGGCGAACCAATCACGACGGCCTGGGCCTTATTAAGTATTGGCGATACTATATACTCTCTTCACGCTTCATGGGACTACGATGTTAGGGTCAGGAAGATCCACATGACATTAAGGAATAGGTATTACGAAGCTGACCTACTAAATAGGGTGTTGATTCGCGATGGGACTAAGCACGTAATAGAGGGGCCAGACCAACTAAGGCAGGAGTTAATACACGTAATAAATGCCTGAGGGGTGTTGAGAAGCCCATAATAGACATAACCGAAGGCATTAGGGCGTTAGCCGTAATCAACGGCATAATCACGAAAAGCCCAACCATAGACTTAGGCGAATTACTAACGTGAGAAGTCTATGATTGATTTAACCCTGACAACGTATTTGTTAGCCATGTCTTCAGCCCATTTAGGTAATTTTAATGTACTAATGACTTCATTGATGAGGACTTCGGCATCATCACAATTACCCAACCCCTGATCCCTACAAATCTTAACCAGGTACTTGCTCCTAGTCTCAAATAAATCCCTATCCATGGCAACCCTATTACAGTCATGGTCGTAAGTCCAACCCCTCCTTAAATCCCTTAGGTGTAGAAGGAGATGTGCAGCAATTCTACCCAGGTCCATTGGCCCTGGTGCCACGTAGATGCCCTCATTAATTGCGTAACAACTATTGCGTCCCATGTAGATGTTTGCCATTAAATGATACTGTTGGTATTGATAAATAAGGATATCATTTTTAATAACCAAGAGCCATTAGAGTCATAATGCCAATAGGCTGTATGAAATCCATGTCGGGATTAAAAACGTAAACTCGTCGATTTTTAGGTACGTAAATTAATGGACGAAAAACGTGGTGGGCCCGCCGGGATTCGAACCCGGGATTTCGGGCGCTTACGCGACTCCCGCGCGTGAGGCGGGCATCCTAACCGCTAGACTACGGGCCGTTGATTCCTTAATTATGTTATTTTTAAAGTATTTTTCCCTCCTGGATCTACTTAATGCATCGCCTCATTTGAATTACCTGTTATGTTGCTATTTCCGCGTATGTTTCCCTAGTCTTTTGCTCCTTACCTTATTTCGTAAGTTATGTTAACTAGATGGAATGTCTTATATTTGAAACTGTTTTTTTGCTGATTGTTATGAATAGGAGGATTAGGGTTGATGGGCTTCCCTACAGGACTCGTGTCTATGTTAATAACCAGGTCCTGATACCGTCCGAGTTGGTTAAGCTTCTTGGTATTGAGAGGAGTATTTTTGCTAACGTGGTTATTAGGCATGAGGGTAAGGTAATCAGCATTAACGGTGTTAAGCTTCTCCATAACAGGCGTGCAACCTCTAGGCAGTTCACGATACCCAGGGAGGTTAGGGAGGCCTACGGCATTAAGCCCCTCGATGAGATTGAGATCATAAGTATAGAACCCATTGAAATAGCCAGTAATAGGAGGAATGCCGTATTAAGTTCCTAGTTTAATTCGCCCCTCCCTCTCCATGATCTTAACAGCGCTTATGTAGAGTATTATCGCGGCCGGTATATAATATAGTGGTAATCCTCCATGTATCGGTATTGTTGGGTATGTGAACATGTGTAGGCTCCTAATGTAGCCCCAGGAATGCGGTATACGACCACTAAACAACCAAAACATTGCATCCTCGCTCCACACGGCAACATCGGCTGCAAATAACCACTGCCAGAAGTCGCCAAAGGCTATCCAGGGTATTGCGAGTACTATGGCCACACCAATCCTGTAAAGCCACATGCCGAGCCATGGGTGGTAATGAACCAGGGCCAGGTACCAGGAGTTTGTTGGGTCGTGGTGGAACGCGTATACGAGCTCAGGTAATATCATGGCCTCAATCATCGCATAACCCACGCCAGTCATTAGTGGTGGTATCGTTAATTTAGCCCAATTAACCATTTTCAATTATCTAGGGAAGGAAAGGCCCTTATTAACCTTGCTATCCTATCGTTGTCTTTGTTTTATAGATCTTTATGCCCTCCCTCCTTAGTGCGTTTGTTACTTGGTTTAGTATGGCCTTGTTTCTCATATATGCTTCTTCTATTGGTGTTAGTCCTTCGCCCTTGATCTCGCCCCTGGCCACTAGGTCTGCCACGATTGCGGCTGTGAAGCCCGTTAGCCTGGCCATTGACGTGAAACCACCCTGGCATAGTCAACACCCTCAAACCTAACAATGGCCCTATCACCGCCTAATTCACCCCTCGCCTCAACAACCATTATTGAGAGGTCATTGGTCCCCGGCCTCAATAACCTGGAGAATATGTACTTAGCAGTCTCAAAATCACTCAAAAGCCCTAATTCCCTGAGAGTCCTCACCAAATCCAAGTGCCTCCTCCACCTAATAGTCCTCTCGTAAGCGCTCCTCAAGGCCCTGAAGTACCTGGGCAATGTAACCAATAATGTGCTTAGACCATCAGTGTAGAATTCTGCGAAGTCCCCATCAACAAGCCAAGTCCTGAATTCGAAGACCTCGGCAAGGGCTCAACATTAACCACCCTACCATCCCTAATGATTGTTGCTGGCCTAACGTACTCATCAACAGTACTCTCAAGGGAGAAGAGGAGTTCGTAGTAAAGTGGTGGCCTTGGATTGACCGGGTTACCACCAACGTGAATACCAACCTCCTCAACCCCATCCAACTCGTTGGCTGCAGCCATGGCGAGTAGGTTCGTTAGGCCGGGGGCCCAGCCCATGGCCGGAATAACGAGGGAACCACCGCCCAATTTACTGGCTAATGCCTCATCATACCTCCACATGAATATTAGGTCAATCACAGGCTTACCGAGTTCATGGAACTTAAGGACGACTTGATCAGCTATTGACTGGGGGACGGCGCTAACTATTACATCATTCTCACCGGCAATGCGCCTAATTACATCCTCACTCCTAACATCAGCCTTAACGGCACTGTTAACGCCAACCCTCCTCGCCTCATTAACCGCCTCCTCACTAACATCATAACCATTAACAACATGGCCGGTGTGCTTAACCAAGTAGTAGGCAATTGCACGACCCATAGGACCCAAACCAACAACACCAACCGAGACCACAGGAGCTAGGATTAACCCGCCCTTATTAAGTTCTTAGTTTATTGATTACCTGCATCCTCACTCTCCTCAGTACTTAAGTAGTAGTAATACTCACCAATACTCCTCTGAAGTCTGTCCAGGTATGAATTCCTCTTATTAATCCTAGGCCTACCCACCTGAGGCTCCCTCCTAAATGTCACGTCCTGGCTCCTCAGGAATTCATTCATACCAGTCCTTAGGTCAGTGGGTGGTTGGGCGATGCCGTGCTTTCCCGGCTCGCCCAAAAATACCATGACTGACGTACTTAGGTAATCGATCATCGTTATATCATGCTCAATAACCAGGGCCACGACATCCCTCTCCTCAATTATCCTCCTAATGACCGACGCCACCCTAACCCTCTGCTCAATGTCCAGGTAGGCCATTGGCTCATCAAGCAGGTAAACCTCCGCATCCTTAAGTAATGACCCAGCCACGACGACCCTCTGAAGCTCACCACCGCTAAGGCTTGATAGCTCCTTATCCATTAGGGGCGTTAATGATAATCCATTAGCCAGGTCAGGCCATATGATCTTTGACGTAAAGTCACTACCAACAGTAATTGCTAGGTACTCCCTGACGGTCTTATCACCGTACTTAACAGCCAAGTCCCTAACGTATTGAGGCTTATAGCTGATCCTGACCTCACCATGTGGTATGACAACCCCTGAGTCGGGCTCCAGCTCATTAACGAGGAGTCTGGCGAATGTTGTTTTGCCAATTCCATTAGGGCCTAAAACACCAATAACCTCACCCCTATGTATAACGCCAGCCTTGACCTCAAGTTCAAAATCCCCAAGTTTCTTCAACAGGTCTGTCCACTCAAGAAGCACCTTCTCCCTCTGTACAGGCCTTGGGGCCGGCTTAACCCTAAACTTAATGGGTTCCTTCCTAATCAGCATATTCTCGCTTGTTAGGTAACCATTAAGATACTCATTGATACCCTCCCTCGCACCCCTCATGTGGGATACAATGCCATAGGCGCCAGGCTTCCCATAGAGGATAACCACCTGATCAGCCAAGTAATCCAGTACCGCTAAATCATGGTCAATCACAATCACGTACTTATCACCACTGGCGATATCCTTAATGGCCTCGGCAACTCTCAATCTCTCAACAATGTCAAGGTGCGTCGTTGGCTCATCAAATATGTAGGTGTCGGCATTCCTAAGGAGTGCTGCCGCAATGGCGAGTCTCTGAAGCTCACCACCGCTCAACTTACTCACATCCCTACTAAGTAGGTGTGTGAGGTTTAGTTTTTCCGCAACTTTCGTGACACTCTCCTCATTACCACCAATCTTCATTAGAACATCCTTAACCGTTCCCTTGACATACATGGGTATTAACTCTATGTATTGGGGCTTATGAACAACCTTAATCTCCCCCTTATAAAGTCTCGATAGGTATGGCTGTAATTCCGTACCCCTGAAGAACCTTATTATATCTTCCGTACCTACCTGCGAGTTTGTGCATAGGTTGGGTCTTAATTCACCAGCGAGTATCTTAGCTATTGTTGTCTTACCCATTGCATTTTGGCCTATTATCCCGAGCACCCTCCCCAACTTGGGCATGGGTAGCCTAAACAGCTTGAAGCCGCTGGGGCCGTATTGATGAACACAGTCCTCACCCAACTCACTTGGTAAATTAACAATTGTTATTGCCTCGAATGGGCACTTCCTAATGCATATACCGCAGGCAGTGCATAGGTCCGTTATGACTGGGTGCCCTAATTGTTCATCCATGTATATTGCCCTCTTACCACCCCTGACGATGGGGCAAAATCTAATGCATTCCTGGCTGCACTTCCTTGGTTGGCATAGGTCCTTATCCACAACGGCTACCCTAACAGGCATTATTGACGGCTTGTGGAATTAAGTGAAATTAAACCTTATGCCCTGGGCGATTATGCTGAGAGTAATACTAATAAGACTTCGCGGCACGGCGTGTTTAATGAATTTTAGGGTTGAGCGTAGGCACTTCTATACCGCATTAACGCTGTACCTACTCTACATTCTATTAACGATTTACGTGGTTACGAATGGCGAGAACAACCCATTAAATACCCACCTATTCTTCGCGATTTTTAATAATAAGTTACCCCAATTAACGCCGTTATTCACGGTAATCAGCATTGATGATTATGGTAGGGCGTTCTTCTGGATACCCGTGGCCCTGATACTGTGGTACTTCGGCGGTAGGTACAGGAGGGCTAGCGTTCTCATGGTTTCAGCTTTCGTGATTAGCCTAGTACTTGGTGAGGTTATGAAGCACGTGCTGTATGAACCAAGACCATTCCTAGTACTGCACATAACGCCATTAATCCATGAGCAGCCGGATTCCTCATACCCCTCAGGCCATGCGTTAATCGTCAGTACTGGCGCGTATTCAGCAATAATAGCATTGCCTTGGTACATATCACTACCTCTAACGGTGGAGGCATTACTTGTTTCCTACGGTAGGGTATACGTTGGTGTTCACTGGCCATTAGACGTTATTGCGGGTTGGTTATTGGGGATGGCCAATGTTGAACTCGCACTTGCACTACCCTGGTATTACGAACTCGTTTATATAATAATGAAGAAATTACTTGGCTGGCTTACCTATAGGCGTGAGGGTCCTCCGCCCAATTAATATATAGCCGGTATGGGCATTAACCCAGGTCTGGGGCCTGACCTCGCTCGGTTCGGTCTTCCACTCCCTAACCATGACATCAAACATCCGGACATCAACATAGCCATGATCACGCATTGCCGTGAGCACCCTAATCACCTGGTTTACCGTGGGTACGTAGATCACGAGGACGCCATCAGGCCTCAGGGCCTCCGTTGCCCTAGGTATTGCGTTCCAGGGATCTCCCATATCTAGAATAACTGCGTCTAAATCCCTCTCGGCGAATCCGTCAGTGATTACATCCCTTAGCTTTAACTCGACCCACTCAAGAAGCCCAAGCATTTCAAGGTTCTTCCTTGCAATGTTTATCGCGTCCTCCCTCTTATCATAACCATAAACCTTACCGTTAGGTCTCACGTAATAGGCAAGTACGGCAGTCATAAACCCACTCCCAACACCTGCCTCCGCAACCCTACTGCCGGGGCCAATCCCTGCATTAATTATTATTTGGGCTGCGTCCTTTGGATAAATAACCTGGGTAACCCTATCAGCCCTCTCGAGTAGGATATCCGTAATCAACGGCCTTAACACCACGAGGTCATAGCCTAGGTTCGTCTTTATCGAAGTGCCGTATTCATGGTTAATAATATCATCAGCATTCACAATACCCCTTATCGTACTTATCCTCGAACCTCTAACAACCTTAATCACCGACCTAACGCCATCGCCAACAATCAATACGTAATCCCCATCCTTAATGGCATATCAATCAATGAATATGTAGGGATTATTTATGGTTTTTACGGGAATACTCATCAACAACTGCCTCGATGTAGTTCATGAAATCCTCAACAGTACCATTAACTAACCCCCTCTTAAATTGTTCATTCCATTTTTCAATAACTTCCCTAAACTCGTTCTTCGCCCTAATAGAGTCCTCAATTGACGAGATTTCCACCTTGAAATTAGCATAACCTCCCCTACCAACTCCCGGGCAGTACCCGAGGGCCTTATCGTAAACCTCGAACTTAACCACGCCATTATCAAGCCAATAAATGAATGGGTAGTATCTACATACGTTGGGCTTAACGGGGTGTATTGAGCAAATAAGCTTGTCGCCGACCCACTTATTGAATATGCACGTGCCATCAAGCCTCTTCTTAAGCACGAGGTAGTACTCGCCATCCCTAAGCTTTATCACGGGTTCGTCCCAGTCAGCAGCCATGTCCTTTGGGAATAGGGCAAGGAATTCCCTAGGTCTCATACCTGTGTACTTAGTTATTCTAGCAACATCTCTATGCGTCACTGGTATCCAGTAACGTCTACAGCACTCACCACATAATACGCAGGTGAATCTAACTCTTGGAAATTCGGTTCTTATTACCGTGTTCATACTCATATTATTAAAATTTAATGAATTTTAGTTTGTTAAATTATGAGGATTGTGCTTGAGATGAGGATCCCTTAACCTCCTGTAAGTACTTGCTTACCTCATCCGTTGTTAACTTCCTAAATAGTTTCGTCTTAACGTCAACAACCCCAATCTCAAGCCTATCAGGCTCAGGGGCCTCAAGCACGAGGCTTAATGCTCTAATGGCAAGCTTTATACAGTCATCAAGGCTCATGTCATACTTATACTCCTTCTCGAGGAACTCCGTTATCCTAGATGACTCGGCGCCCATGGCAACTGCGTAAAAGCCGAAATAGATACCACCTGGATCTGTCTGGAATAGCCTTGGTCCATGTTTATCAACACCACCAACAATCAGGGCGGCTCCGAATGGTCTAACGCCGCCATACTGCGTGTGCATTTGCTTCAAATCGCTAATTCTCTTAGTTAGTAATTCCACATCGATGGGCTCATCGTAGAGCAGCTTATGCGTCTGTGCCTCCTGCCTCGCATACTCAATGAGTACCCTAGCATCTGATAATAGGCCCGACGCTGCGATCCCAATGTGGTCATCGATCATGTACACCTTCTCAATACTGCTTAAATCAATTAACGCACTAACCTTCCTCTTCTCGGCGGCTAGCACAACACCATCAACGCATTTAATACCAACCGTTGCCCAACCCCTCTTGACAGCCTCACCAGCATACCTAACTTGGTATAGTTCGCCCTCTGGGCTGAATATTGTTATGGCCCTGTCGTACCCATAAACCTGTGGTGAGAACATACCCTTCGTTAGCGCCTTATCAAGTGGGCTTTTTAAATCAAACCTACTTAATTGTTTATTTTGTGGTTGTGGTTTGACGCGTAAGTTTTTTTAAGTTAGTAATCGGGTCCGATATCGGATATGAGGATAGCAATATCTGTGAGTAATGGCTTTGTCTCAGGACCTGGTGAGGGCGATGAGGTATGGATAATCGAGGTAAGGGATGATGGTACCTACGAAGTCATAGAACGTTATGAAAACCCGGCCAAGTACGCTCAACAGGTTAGAGGCATATTCATGCTGAGGAGCGTGCTCGAACGCGGAGTTAACACAGTAATACTATCTGAAATAGGTTCCCCAGCTTATAAGTGGGCTGTTGAGAAAGGTGTTAGGATCTACATATTTAAGGGGCGAATTGAGGATGCGATTAGGGCATTTATCGATGGTAAATTAACCGAGGCGCAGGGACCAACGCATGGCGAGCATCACGGCCACCATGGACACCATAGGCATATCGAGGGTCTTGGGGAATACGACTTTCTTAAGCCCTACGTGAGTAATGGTATGGTTATTGCAGACCTAGGCTGTGGTGATGGTTATTACTGCAACTTCTTTAAGGACTACGCATCGAGACTCTACTGCGTCGATATTGATGAGACAGCCATTGAGGAGGTTCGAAGAAGGTTTGGTAATTATCGTAACATAGTAGTACTTAATGAGGACGTATCGCATACATCAATACCGAGTAGTAGTGTTGATTTAGCCTTCATGTCCAATGTGTTTCACGATATTGAGGATAAGGAGACTGCCGTTAGGGAGGTTAGTAGGATATTAAAGCCCGGCGGTAGGTTATTAATAATTGAGTTTAAGGAGGACGTAGCATTTGGTCCACCATTTAAGCTAAGCCCTGAGAAGGTTGAGCAGTACTTTAGTAAAGAGGGCTTTATTAGGGAGGGTTATGCTGAGGTTTCTCCTTACCATTACATGCTCATTCTTAAAAAGGCAAGCTAAGGTGCAGGTTGGATATATTTTATTACTATGGTTTAAATATAGGTATCAATAGTTAAATCATGATGAGTAATGTCCCGTGAACCTAATTGGCTCTCCCAATACAGGGACATCATTAATAAATTAATGTTTGTCCTGTACGAATTCGAGAATGGCAATCTTAACTTTCAATCATTCATTAATGAGATAAATAAGTCATTAATCAATTGCGGGTATGACCCCATTAAGGTCCTAGTATCTGATGTAATGACGAGTTTCTTCGGAGCGTATGCCGTATATATTCCACGTAAACCAATACCCATTATGTACGTATCAACAGAGCTCATTGGTAAGCCCAGGCCATTTCTTGGCAGGGTATTGATGCACGAAGTATTTCACCACGTTCTTTACCAAAGGCCCCCATCATTACTATTTAAGCTAGCGCCAAGGAGGATTGAACCACTTATCCTCATAACTATGCCATTAATATTGGTCATTGCATTAACAATACCATTTAATAATACAATACATAATTTCCTGCCTTACATTGTCATTGTCCTGTCCGTGGTCACGACATCAATAATGGCTATACTAATAAAGGCGTTGAATGAGCATGAACTAATAGCCACCGCGCTTGTAATACACGTAATAACCGGTGAATGGGTTAGGGATTGGACGTACTATCATAATGAGGATGCATTAATGAGCATTAAATGGAGAAGGCAGGTCATGCCCGAGGAAGCTACCGCGGTGTAAAAAGGGTAAAAAGACCTTAGTAATTAAAGGGCTCGATGGTTAACCTCGTATTGCTTGATATCGATGGCACCTTAACTAGGGATAGGAGTACGGAGGCTCTTGATCCAGACGCGATCGCCGCTATTCAGGAGATTGCGGGCAATTACATTATTGGCCTTGTAACGGGCAATGCCTGATAGTTACCCAGGCCCTTTCACGATACATAGGTTTACCTAAGGGGTCGCCCCTCATTGCCGAGAATGGGTGTATTGTGGAGTATAGGGGTGAGGTTCATGAATTATGCGAGGATTTGAATTTGAAAGAGGTTGCGTTGAGGCTTATGAAGTTAATACCTGGTTTAAGACCCACTTATCAATTTAATTATAGGAAATTTGACATAACATTATGGGCGCCAGGGATCCACATGAGTTGGTGGGGGTTGTTATGGCGGAATTGAGGGAAATGGGCCTTGACAGTAAGGTGAGGGTTTCCCATAGTGGCTATGCGCTGCATCTACAGCCGGCTAACTCAAGTAAGGCTGTGGCCGTTAGGTACCTATGCGGTATAATGGGTGTATCCTGTAATGACGTTGTTTATATAGGTGATAGTGACACTGACGTGGACGTGATGGATGTGGTTGGTTATGGAGTTGCCGTTTCAAACGCAACCGATGAGCTCAAAAGGAGGGCTAGGATTGTACTTGATAAGCCCAGCGGCAGGGGTGTGCTGATTTCCTGAGAAATTACCTGCTAGGTTATGATTTCTTAAACATCATTAATAGATAATTGTAGGCATTCTCAACATTGAAGTTATTCCTAACGAAATCCCTGAAATCATCATACCTCTTAACAAAGTCATTATTTAAGTCCCTCACGACATCATTCCATAGAGATTTACCTAAACTAGAATTACCAGCTAATTCAATACTGAGTGGTACATCGAGTGCCAATACCGTTACTGCGCAATCAATGGCTGGCTTGCAGGAGATTATTATGTCCCTCAACTCAATCTTATTGAATGTGTTGACTAGGAATTGAATTAGTGATTGAGACCTGGCTATTACAAAATCTATCGTACGCCTTAACATGGCTAATGAAACCCTGTGCGCGATATTGTCATTCATACCCTGGGGAATGACCCACATGCTAATTAGTCCTGGATCATTCATTATTTTTATGATTGCGACTTCCCGCAATACCATGATCCTAACCTCATTCTCTGTTAATTGAGTTAGCTTATTTGGTATCACGGATATTACGTTTTGCCCCTCCACATCAATATACTTCACAGGCCACTCCTCATGAATCACCTTATCAATGCCAAGGGCCTCCCTTACCTTATTGTGGTCATCTGTTATGTACATGATTACGTCGTCGCTTGGTATTTCAAGTTCCTTTAGAGCCCATTCCACGATGCTTCTAACTTTATTTATTTCATTGTCTGAGGTACTTACTAATTGTATTAGTTCCACAATATTGCGTTGTTCGTTAAGGTTAATATTTCTTAATTTTAGTAGGGCAAAGATACAAGTGAGAATCTTAAACAGTGGTAAAAGTTTTTAAAGGAATTGTACCCCTGCTTTCATTAATGGTATTACCAAAGTACGATGTCGTATTAACCACAGACCGTTCAATGATGAGTAATTATCACGGTAAGGAGTTCCTAGGATTCGTGACGACTGGGCCACTATTCATAACGGTAGGCCCATTTAAGAAGCTTGGTGAGTGGATTCATGAATACATAGCGATGCCTAAGATGAAGGTCGATAAGTACGGCAGACCTTATCAAGCGCCCTATGGCATGAGGAAGATAGAGGCTGCATTGCTTGACGCTGGCATTAACGCGGCAATAATAGACCCAGACCATGTGCATAAGTACATACCCAACGCCAGGATACTCATGCTTAGCCACCATGACTATTTCGGGCTTAACCCGCCATCATCGACTTGGTCAGCCATCGTGGGTAGGGAACCACTTAACGCATACTCATTCAGGAGATTCATGATGAGGATTAGGCATACATAATGGATGCCAAGAGTAGGAATGGCCTTAAGGTTGTTGTTGGTGGCCCAGCAGCATGGCAGTGGTTATACCTACCGGAGTTAATGGACTTTTTTTGGCATCGACACCGTGTTCGATGGCGAGGGTGAGAAGCTAGTTGTTGACTTTGTTAAGAGGATTCTTAACAACGAGCCTGTGCCTCGGTACGTATACGTCGGCGTGAATGACGCACCAGGTATCGACGAAATACCAATAATAAAGTACCCGGCCATCAATGGTTTTGTCGAGATAGGCAGAGGTTGTCCAAGGGGCTGCGCCTTTTGTCCAGTTACAATAAGGCCGCTTAGGTGGTACCCGCTTGAGAAGATTGAGGAGGAGTTGAAGCTTCATGTTAAGTACGGAGTTGTGCATGGCTTAATACATGCCGAGGATGTGCCACTGTATGGTTCAACGGGCGTTGAGCTTAATCCCGATAAGTTAATTAAGTTGCATCAGCTCGTTAAGAGATATTACCTAACAATGGCCTGGAGCCACACGACGCTAGCTTCAGTCCTACTGGCAGAGAGAAAGTACAACAAGCTGCTACGAAGATCGCCGAGATAATCGAGGATGAGCACCAGGACTGGTGGGGTGCGCAGGTGGGCCTTGAGACGGGGTCTAGGAGGTTAGCTAAGGCGATAATGCCTGGTAAGGCTGCTCCGTTTAAGATTGAGGATTGGTGGGACGTGGTTGAGGAGGCCCTGGGCGTTATGCATGACATTAAGCTGATACCTGCCCTAACGGCGATTATAGGATTGCCCGGGGAGACGGAGGATGACGTCATGGAGACCATAGAGCTCCTCGATAGGATAAGGCCGTATAGGAGCTTGGTTGTGCCCATGTTCTACGTACCAATGAACCACATCAGGGCTGAGAAGGATGGCTGGATAATCAAGTACAACCTAATGCCTGAGCATATTGAGTTATTGAAGAAGATGTTTGAGCACAGTATTTACTGGGCTAAGGATATTGTGAACCACTTTTACCTGAGGGGTCCGCAGTACTGGCCCGTTAGGGTAGCCGTTAATTACTTCATGAATTACGTGGAGAAGAGGGTTAGGGCACTCTATGATAGGCTTGACCAAATAGCTGCGGAGATTAAGAATAGGAAGCTCGTTTCCAAGGTGGAGGCTCCTAAGCTCATGGAATTATACACATCATCTAGCAATGAAGAGGAGTGAGGAAGAGTAGGTTAGGGCTTCGTTAGTTCCTGCATTTTAATAAGTTCATGGCTTGTGAATATCATCCTAGCATCATTAATACTTACATTCTTGAAGGTTTCAAAGCTCTCCCACGGATATATAATGTAGACCCAATTAACCCACTTGTAGGCGTAGTAATCAGGTATGTACTTACTCGATATTGCCTTATAATCTAGAACGGCCGTCTTAACATCCCTAGCGCCAAGCCTAACCAACGCCTCTCTAGCCGTATTGAGTGTTTGCCCAGTATCGCTGACATCATCTATCAATAGCACTCTAAGGTCTTTAACGTCGATAGTTGGCCTATACTTAATGATGACGTTATCCCTGGCCTTACCAAAGCCCCAGTGGGATAATTGCATGAGGTCTGTGGGTATTCCAAGCATGTCCGACATCAATGATGCTATCACAACGCCACCCTTGGAAATGCCTATCAACACGTCTGGTTGATAACCGCTTTTAATAATGTCCTGGACCAATTTCACAACACCCTTCTCAATGTCTTCCCACCTATACCGGTGATAATCCGCCATTATGACTTGTGGTAGGGGTGTTTATAAACCAATCGTTTTACGTACTTAAATAAATACCGTAACTACGAAATCAGGATACCTAAATAATTTATGCATTAGCGCGGAATGGGTAATGAGGATCTATGATTAATAAGTACCAAGCAATAATGATCCTGGGGCATTATTAATAGTAATCGCATCAATACCAATCTACTACTCACACCAGGAATCAACTATTTCGTACAATCATATTAACGCAACAACATGTATAAGAGTCCTTAATAACATTACTAATGGACCCCTAACCAGCGATAGGATAGAGGAGGTTATAAGGTCTATGAGTCGGTCATTACTTATTTCGGTCGAGGTAAATATAGAGTATACTAATGGCACTAACATGACCTACGGCTATTACGTACCAATTGGAGCGAGTGGCGTGGCAATAGTGCCCATGGTCTCAGGCAATATTGAGATTTTCGGCAGGTCCCACTGTGCGTATGTGGGTAGTAATTACGTGATTAATGTATTCATTGGACAGTACGCACTGGCGCCATATCTATTTGGCGTTGGTATAGTACTTATGATAATGGGTTTTGCATTAATTGCATTGGGTGATTACTTAAGGGATAAATACGCGCGTCGTATTTCACGTGGTTAATAATTCATAGTTGAAGGTTGTAAAATTCGTGTTGATAAATAGGTTTATTAATAACCTCACCCTAACTCACTATAATGTATATGCAATTACTGCTTCAGGTGGGCACAATAATAGTGGCGGTTATCCTAGCAATAATATTATTGATAATTATTGTAGCGATACTAGTATACTCCATTAGGATAGTCCCTGAGTACCAGAGAATTGTTAAGCTTAGGCTTGGTAAGTATAAGGGCATTTATGGACCCGGCATTGTCTTCATAATACCAATCATTGATAGGCCAATAACGATGGACCTGAGGGTGATCTCAATTGATTTATCAAGTCAAAGAGCCCTTACCAAGGATAATGTTGAAGTCACGATAGACGCCGCGGTCTATATGAGGGTTATCGACGCAGCCAAGGCCGTGCTATCAGTAACTGATTACAGGAGCGCCACGGCTACGCTTGGCGCGGCTGTTCTGAGGGATGTCATCGGCATGGTTGACCTGGACACCCTGCTCACGCAGAGGGAGGAGGTTGCTAAGAAGATAGCGTCGATAATTGATGAGCATGTTAGCCCATGGGGCGTTAAGGTAACGGCGGTTGCGATAAAGGACATAAAGTTACCCGACACCCTGATTAGGGCCATGGCCGCCCAGGCGGAGGCTGAGAGAATGAGGAGGGCTAAGGTTATCCTAGCTCAGGCAGATTATGAGGCTTCACAGATGTACCTGAAGGCTGCCGAGACCTACAACAAGAATCCAATATCGTTAACGCTTAGGCAACTTGATACATTGCTTGAGGTTGCTAAGGAGCATAACCTAATACTTGTTGTGCCTAGTTCTCTGGAGGTCACGACATTGTCAACACTGGCTGCGGCGGCATTAAAGAGGCAGCAAGAGGGTTCAAGCGCCACGCAGTAGGGAGTAACCATGCAGTTGTGGCGTGGGTTATTAATCCTAATAATTATCGCTGTATTACTAGTGACCGCGCTAACTCATGTATTGATTGCTAATACTAATACGTACGTTATTCACGAGGTATACGTGTTTAACCTTAATGGTGAAATAACAGACTTAACATATGACGAGCTACAAAACGCATTGCAACTTGCTGAGTCAACCCCAAACTCAGCATTGTTGATAATCCTGAAGACGCCGGGTGGTGAGTTGGACGCCGCATTAAATATAGTATCAAGCATTGAGAATGCGAAAATACCGGTGATAGGCTTTGTGTATCCCACGGGCTCATATGCGTGGTCCGCAGGCACCCTCGTCCTCATGTCAACCACCATAGCCGCAATGGCGCCGGGCACGGTAATAGGCTCCTGCCAACCAGTTGAAATAAACCCAATAACTGGCCAGGAAATATTCATAAACGAGAGTAAGATACTCAATGCAATTAGCCAGTACTTCGTGGAGGTTGCTGAGTTCAGGGGTAGGAATGCGACCTTTGCACATGACTGCGTGTTCTACAACACAAACCTAGGGCCTAAGGAGGCGCTTAGGTATGGCGTTATAAACTTCATAGCCACAGACATAAACTCACTGCTTAATGAGATAAATGGTAGCGCGATAAATGGGGTTACGTACTACGTGATTAACCCCACAATTACGTACTATCAACCAGGCATTGGTTACCAGGTCTATGAGGTGCTTATTAATCCCACAATACAGGACCTGCTGGCTGGGTTGGGGCTCCTTCTCGCAATAATTGGCTTCGCCATAAGGCATTACTACCTGGCTGGGGTTGGTGTCATATTGATGCTCATACCCATGCTCACGGGACTATCAGTTAATTGGCTTGGTTTGGCATTACTAATTATTGGTTTAGCCGCAATAGCGATTGATGTGCATGCGGGCTTTACGACGCATGCATCATTATTCATAGCGGGCATAATACTTACGGCACTAGGCATAATACTCCTCCAACCCACCTACACGCCTCAGTCCTGGTTAATAGCAACAAACCAGGTTGAGGCGAGGATAGTCCTCTACACACTAGTGGCCTTCGTGGGTGGGTTTGGCGGTTTCATAGCGGCTAAGGCAATAGGCATAATAAGGACTAAGCCTCTCTCGGAGAGGCTTTACTGGCCTATCAATGATATTGGGGTCGCAGTTGATGACATTAGTAAGGGTGATATTGGTTATGTAAAGGTTAGGGGTGAGTATTGGAGGGCTAGAGCTCTCGAGAGTGTTAGGAGGGTTCCAAGGTCATTATTGTTGGTGTTGATGGAGATACACTGCTTGTGAAGCCTATTGGTTAGTTACGTTTATTAGGCTTAGCGATTATCATCACCAGGTAATGGCGATTAAGTACGACGTAAGACCAAGGCTTGGTATTAGGTTTTCACTACCTGTGAATATATTAATGTTCATAGGATTCCTCGTAATATCGCCCCTACTCCTATTTCTATTTCTCGTCCTAATCACCATAGGCGTTCAGCCATTACTCGCATTAACACTAACCCTGGGTTCCCTATTGACGAGCTACATCAACGTGGTTGTGGCCGAGGTTACCTACTACGTCCCATTTAACCCATTTACAGACTTCATGAAGCTATTCCCAATACCAATCATTATACAGAGGATTGATAAGTTATTTCTTGAGGTGAATATTGGCGGTGCCGTGATACCAACGATAATATCAATATATTTAATAAGTACGTATATAATTCACGGCACATTAATACTGATATCCTTCATGGCGTCGTTAATAATATCGTCATTGATAATATGGCAGAGCGCCAGGTTGATACCTGGCATTGGGATCACATTACCACCAGCATTGCCCGTTCTTCTAACGCTAATGTTCACATTAATATCCACGGCAATACTCCACGCAAACCCCCTCGCCTTCTCGTATAGCCTTGGTTCATTATCGACCCTACTCGGCGCTGATATACTCAATATTAGGAAGGTGATAAGGTCAATGAGGGGTTACGTATCGATTGGGGGTGCGGGCGTATTTGACGGTATATACATGACTGGGCTTATGTCATTAATACTGGCATCACTTTATAAGGTCCTTCTTTAAACCATAAGCAAGTTTTTAATTCCCATTGAATCAATCATTAATTGTGATGAGTTATAGGTCTGCGGATGGAAGTGACGATGCCTTGCTGGCTGATGTCAAGGGAATAAGGCTGTGATATTTGACCTAGACGGTACCCTGGTGGATACTGTACCACTGCATGCCCTGTCGTGGATAGAGACGTGTAAGCGACTTGGGCTTACCGTACCGACCATGGAGTACGTGAGTACGTTAATGGGCTTGAGGGCCCTAGACATAGCCAAGAAATTGTGCGGTGAGGAGATCGCCGAAAGGGCCCTCGAGATTAAGAATGATATATACCTTTCATTGCTGGGTAATGCCAAGGCAATTAACGGCGCACCCGAGTTATTGAGACTTCTTAAGGATAGGGGTTTCATGGTTGGTGTTGTTACGTCAAGTTCCAGGAGGGTTGCCACCAAGGTTCTTGAGGTGACGGGACTTCGCAAGTACGTTGATGCCTCATTACCGGGGATGACGTTAACAGGGGTAAGCCGGACCCTGAACCATTATTAAAAATCCTTAATCTCCTAGGGCTTAGTGTGGATGATGTTGTAGTTGTTGGCGACTCGAGATACGACGTTGAAATGGCGCTGAATGCCGGTGTTAGGGTAGTGTTTTTCCTGGGTAATTACGGCGATCCTCGGGTAGTAAGTATTAAGGGTTTATTAGATATTATTGGGTATCTCGATCAATTCCCAATTAAGCATTAATTTTATTAATTTTCCCTTAGTCTCTATCGTAATGCTAACCCTACAGGTTAATGTAGTAACGATTACGGTAATTGCGATAGTCGCGATTGCGGTAATCCTCGCCTTATTATATAGGCTGGGCTATCTTGGGGGTCGGCGTGGAGGGAAGGGTCAGGGCAAGGAGCTTGAGCAGGTGATTCCTCAGTACAAGCCGGAGCAGAAGGTTCAACAAATCCAACAACGCCAGAGGCAGGGACCGGTACCACCGGCGCAGGAGGTGACTGCTGGGCAGGGTAGCAGGGCGTTACTCGTTGAGAGTAGGCCTGTTGAGATTAGGCCCTTACAAAGCCCCGAAAGGCCCATTGATATTGAGAGAATTGAGAAGCTCATTAGGGGCATTGAGAATGAGCTTGTTCAGGCGCTTAGGCAGACGTCTGCCGATACCGTGGATGTCATTATTTCAAGGATTAACGAATTGAAGAATTACATAGATCAATTGGAAAGACAGTGCCTAGTTCAGAATCCACCGTTTATTCAAATGGGTTACGTACCGTCAAGCCTCTCGGAATTTAAGGAGTTGTTTAGGGCGTCTTTCGCGGGCCTCATGAAGGGTAACGACATGATTGAGTATACCGGGGAGTTGGGAGTTGATGAGGAGTTGGTGAGGTCGTTCATTAACTATAACACGGACTTCATGGTGATGTACAGCGGTAATAAGTATGTGTACTTAGTGAAGTATAATGACTACTCACTCATTCTATCAACGGAGGAGTACCTGGACCCCGTTAGTAGTGGTTTGGTGAGGTTATTATTCAGAAGGTTCATTGATGAGGTACTTAAACCGCAGAGCTAGTACTCCTTAATCTGCGCCTAATAGACCAGGAAAGCCTCTTAATGATTAGTCCCGGGCCGGGGTAGTGCGCGACGGCATTAACGTGATTGCTAAGTAGAGCCTTGAACACAGATTCTATGGTTAGGTTGTCGATATCAAACACGGTGTAGGCGATACCGACAAGGTCAGGCACATGGGCATCGCTATTCGCAAGGCCCGGTAAGCCAAGCTCACGCGCCGCCTTAGCGGCTCTCCAGTTGAAAATCGGTAACGCGCCTGCATTAAATATCTCCACTGCGTGCCACCTATAACTCCTTACCTTGTCGCCAATGCCGTGCCTCAGCACGTCATATGGATGGGCAGGCACAGCAATGCAATTATTCATGGAAGCCCAATCGAGTAATTCAGGTATTGACTTTGGCACATTGTCAGTGCCTGGGTACTCCATACATAGCACCAGCACATCACCATCAATCGTCCTAACCTCATTACCAACTATAAATATGAAGTCATTCTTACGAAGCAAATCATTACCCCTTATGAACTCCAATGCCTTTACCGAGCCTCTGAACGTGTCATGATCCGTTATTGATAATATTCCTATGCCCCTATTTAGGGCGTTTATTATTACATCCCTCGGTTCTCCCTTGCCATCACTATATATGGTGTGTGTATGTAGGTCAGCCCTCATTTTTATTGGCATTTTTACACCCTTTCAATTCCTCCATCAAATCCCTCTCAAAAACCTCTCCGTTAGGTTCAACCTCCTTAAATATCTGGGCTTCGTAAATAAGCACCGACGTGTCCTCATCAAGCCAGCAATCAGGTGGTAAAAACGCCTTCATGCAGCCCTCATTCAGGAAGGTCATTGAATCCCAGCAATACTCAACGGGGACCTGAGGAAGAAGCAACCCTGAGTAGTAGCCCTTCTGAATCACAATGCCGTGCCTACCAACCACGATCTTCTCGGGGTAACTCCTCGGATTACCTGGTTCAAGTAGTTCAAGTGGACTTAATATCGATACCTCAAACGTCACCTTACTCAACTCCTCAATCCTCATGGGCTCAAACCTCGGATCCTCAACGGCGGCGGCTATGGCGCTCCTAATAACGCCGTTCACGGTATTATAAACAGCCTGCGGAAAGCCAATGCAACCCCTGAGCTCACCCCTCCTATCCTTCCCCATGAATACCTCTATCGTTGTGAATACGCCATACTTATCCTTAAGTAACCTCGGCGGTGTGTCCGGCGGTGCCTGAATAATCTTACCACTACGTAGGTACTCCTCCACGGCCCTCCTAGCCAGTTTAACCAGGAACTTCCCCTCCTCAATACTGTACGGTCTGAACATTACCACCACTCTTCTCTACTTTAGAGCTAAATAAATACACTATGCCCGTGATAATCCCTGAAAGAATGACTAGAGAAAGCATTAAGGCGTCTAATGCCCTGTTCGTATTACCAATTAGGAATTGACCCTTATCCATAAAGACCGCGTAATAAATAAGTATCACGACAGTCGCTATGAATAATACCGTGGCTAATACGACGGTGTACCTCATTAATCCCAAAGTCATGATAATTAAAATATAAAGGTTACTACCTACGGGAGGTTACACATTTAATAACGTCCTTATCTTATCATTAACATTCCTAAACACATGCACATTACTTAGGAATATTAAGTGAGCAATGTACTTATTTAATTGATTAAGCATACCGATGAGTTCATTAACCTTATTGGCGGGTAAATCGTCATCGAGAAGCCTAACCGCAGTCCTCTCAGCCTCCCTAGCCTTAACCCTGAGCAGGTTCAGCAAGGCAGTAGTTTTATCATTGGGTATGAACCAGCCCAACTCCTTACTATCCAATTCACAGGCCTTGTTTATTATCTCCCTAACAGGCGTAAGCCAGCGATCATCCCAGTGGCTAGGTATGTATTTAACGCCGCGGTCATTGCGGCAATGGTCCTAAACTCATCACCACCAATTTCCTGAAGGCCCCACTCAGCTAATGCCTCAAGTTCGTCAAGCCTGCCCATTAGTTCAATGGCTGGGTGGTCCTTCCTAAGCTTAACATGTTTTCCGAACACGATTACCTCGCTAAACCCACCATCACCTGGACACCGTATTGACCCATCAATCCTCAGGCAATCAATGAATACATTGGTCATAACAAAACATGTAATTCATCATTGGGGAAATTAATATAGGTAGTACTTAATTTAATAACAAAATAATTAACAGCGGTTCAGCGGGGGTGGGCGAAAGTGAGCTTCACATGCAGCATATGTGGACGACGCGTATCATTTTGGGAGGTGGCTTACATAGGTAACTCACTTGTGATATGCAAGAAGTGCTATCCTGACTATTACGTGAAGCATTGCCCATTGGTAAGGAGAAGGCTGGCGGGTGAATTACCGCAATCATGCAATTACTGCCTATACCGCGGTAAATGCGATGAGTATGTCAAATCCTCACTGAAGAGTGGTGGTTCAACGCAGTAGAGTAGACAAAATTTATAACTATACTAGGTCTATAGGTCGTGAATGAGCGAGCGGCCATGGATCATTGAGGAGCTCAATCGCGGTAACTACGGCATTATGCGTAGTTCAAGGTATGGAGAGACTAGGGGCTTCCTATGCTGTGAGTGGTGGTGTGAGGGTTATTGGGCCTCATCCGGTTATTACAATCTATGCAGTGGGAGTCCAACAATACCAAGCAAACTCAGTAGCGTCCCCTCAATATTTAAGGGACTTGCGAGCCCATCATCATTCCCAAGAAGTAAATTGTTAATATCATTATGGCCATTAATACGTAGTATCGTGCGGAACTCCCTAAATAGGTCCTCAATTAATGAATTACCGAGCGTTCCTGAGAAGGCATCAAGGGTTAACATCAATACTGACGTACTTATTGTTGGAGGGGGCCCGGCAGGTCTCTCGGTGGCTCGGGAGTTGGGTAAGCTTGGTTTGAAGGTGGTGATTATCGAGGGCGAGCATTACCTTGGTGGGCATTTAATAATTGACGATACTGAGATTAAGGAGTTGGGTAGGGGCAGTGAGTTCGTTGGTAAGTTGAGTAAGGAGGTTAGCGATTCAGCCACAGTACTTACTGGGGCTGTCTTTGATGGGTTCCTTGAGGACGCGGCAATTGGCCACTCCAGGGATTACTCAAAATTGTACGTCTTCAATTATAAATACATAGTGCTGGCCCAGGGCTTTAGGGAGGTACCACTTGTCTTTCCAGGTAATAATACACCGCGCATGGTCACTGGACTAACAATTCTTAAGCTTATCAAGTGGTGGGGCTTTAAGCCGAGGAGGGTCTTGGTCTGGGGCAGCGATGATTGGGGTGTTAGGGTGGCTATGAACCTAGCCCAGCTGGGTATTAACACATACCTTGGCGATAATTCAGTCATCATAAGAAGCGACTTGTATAGGGATAGGGTTGGGTCTCTGGGTATTAAGACATTCATCGGAATGAATATAGTCGACGCTAGAGATTCGGGTGATGGATTAAGGCTTACGCTCGAGAACATAAGGGGTAAGAAAGCCAAGATACAGAGGAGGGAGGAGGTTGTCGTAGAGTTTTAGTGAGTGCCGTTAGGGTGCCTGTCATTGACCTGCCGGCTCAGTTGGGCGTGCCAATTGTCTATGCGCCGGAAATCGGTGGTCTCGTACCAGGAGGGGTTTCACGGGTGATCTCGGGCTTGGCAATGTTTATGTTGTTGGTGATGCTGGTGGATTACTTCCAGAGGCTTTGGTCGTTAGGCAGGCTAGGGTAACTGCATTAAGTATAGGCGTTAGGGAGGGTTTAGTTACGGGTGACGTCCTCGATAAGGAATTAGCCGAGTTTAAGAGAGATTTAGTCACTACTAACTCCTCGTACTACAACGTAATACTCAGGTTTGAACAGGGGCTTCAGGGCAGTGGTTATTATGCCGAGCCCAACGTAACTCACGTACCCATGTGGGCTGTCGCGGGGTCTATTGAGGATGTTGAGAATGCCCTAAGAAGCGCCGATAGGCAGTACCTATGTTTCTGTGAAGATGTTACCTTAGGCGATGTGTTGAGGGCTGTTAAGGTGTTGATGCATGGTAAGGAGATTAAGGTTAGGGTTCTTCATGGGGAGGAGGAGGAATATAAGTCATTGAGGTTACCAGGTATGGAGAGGGTAAAGAGGGTCGTCGGCCTAGGCACTGGTCCTTGCCAAGGTAAGTTCTGCCTAATTAATACGAACTTAATACTTAGCTTCATATACCAGAAGAAGCCTAATGAGTTTGGTTTGCCGAGGATTAGGTTCCCCGAGACTCCAATACCAATGGCTACACTCGCGGGTGGTGAGTGATGAGTGAGGGTCACGGATTAATCTCACTGACTGCGGATGCCGTGGTTGTTGGTGCCGGTATTGTTGGTTTGGCCATAGCCTACTACCTGGCTCGTAAGGGGCTCTCCGTAGTCGTCCTTGAGAGGGATTACGTTGGCTCGGGGAGTTCAACGAGGAACGCAGGTAGGTATAGGGTTCACTTTGGGAACAGGGAGAATACTGAGTTTGCAATAAGGGCTATTAGGAAATTGGAGTCCCTTAGTAGTGAGCTTGGTTGGAATGGGGTCTTTGAGAGGCAGGGTTATCTCTGGCTCGTTAGACGCAGGGAGGTTCTTGAGAATTACGAGAGACTTAACGAGGAGTTATGGAGGCCCATGGGCGTACCCGTTCAGATACTCACGGTGGAGGAGTTGAAGGATAGATTCCCATACATTAATACCCAGGGCGTAGTTGGCGCTGTCTATGGTCCTCAGGACGGCGCCTTCCACCATGATTACCTGGTGATGGGTTATTACGAGAGGGCGCTCGACCTAGGAGTTAGGGTTTATGAGTATTCCGAGGTCAAGAGCGTCGGCGTGGATGGTGGTAAGGTCGTCAGTGTGTCAAGCAGCAATGTATTTGTGAAAACGAAGAACGTGGTATTCGCAGCCGGTGCATGGACTGGCGACGTCATGAAGAAAACCCTCAATATTGATGTCCCAATTAGGCCCGTTAGGAGGGAGATTGGGATCACAGAGCCTGTAAAGCCTATTATTAATACCTACATAATAGATACCGAGACGAATCTATATCTTGGCCAAACAATGAGGGGTGAGATCCTGGGCAGTATAGAACTTGAGGGTGGTGAGGGTTTCCTACCTTATGGAAACACATTAACCTGGTTAACCGCCTGGGCCAGGGAGGCCGTAAAGTTGGTACCGAGTCTCAGGAGGATAAGGGTCATGAGGGTGTGGTCGGGTTATTACGAGATGACGCCTGACCATAGTCATATAATGGGTAGGTTAAGTGCATGGCCTGAGGGCGTTTATGTGCTGTCTGGCTTCTCAGGTCATGGCTTCATGTTCGGTCCATACGCAGCTGAGTTACTGGCTAATTACATAGTTAATGGTACTGTTGATCCTGTTATGAAGCCGTTCTTACCCGACAGATTTGTTACAGGGAATTTAATCAGGGAGTTATTAGTCATTTAAATACGCCTTCAAGATTATTAATGCGAATCTATTATTAGTTCCGTATTTATTCATGTGTAATTTATGAAGTACCATTTAATTAATGTGTTTGGGTAATTACTAATCGTAACTAGTTATTAATCATGACAATGGAGCAGAATACCACGGACATAGCGATGAGCGTGAATAAGGTGGAGGCTGGTGTAAATGAGTTGATAAGTAAGTTGGCCACTGTTGTTGATCCCAGGTTAGTGACTAGGGAACCGCCCATTGATATCTTTGATAATGGCGACTCAATAATAATACTGGCTGACCTACCCGGCGTTAAGAAGGAGAGTATTAAGGTTAGGGTTGGTAGTAACTACGTGGAGATAATGGCCGAGCCACAGCCACTGCCGACAGTTGGTAAGGTGGCTAGGATAGAGAGGTTGAGCAATTTCAGGATTTATAGGAAGGTGGAGCTTGGGGTGAGGTTTAAGGTCGATGGCGCTAAGGCGGTGTATAGGGATGGCGTATTACAGATAATTATACCTAAATTAGGTAGTATAGCTGAGACGGAGGTTTTAATAGAATAGTTATGAGAAAGAAATAGATATTTCATCTCTAAAATTCATGTTATTAATAATTATTGATTTATTAGGATAAGGTATTTATAGGGGTCTAATTATTAGGTCGTGATGTCTATAGTGAAATTTGAGCCGGAGACCAGGAGGGTTCAGTTAACGGGTGGGGCAACGCTAATAGTTTCCTTACCCAAGGAGTGGACTAGGCAGGTGGATCTTAAGCCAGGTGATGAGGTCCTCGTAATACCGCAGCCAGACCTCTCGCTACTTGTTGTACCTAAGAAGATGGTTAAGGCGCCTCTCCTTGAGTCATCGATAAACGTCACCCAGGACTTATCAAACATAGACCACCTCGAGAGGGTATTACTCGCCCACTACCTATCTGGTTATGACGTATTTAGGCTTAATTTCGACGTATCGACCCTAAACCTCAAGAAGCAGGTTAAGGACATAGTCCGGAGAAAGTTAACCGGTGTTGAGATTATTGAGGAGGGCAGGAACACACTCGTGATTCAAAACCTCGTTAATGTACCCGACATAAACATTAAGGACATCATAGCGAAGCTTGGTAAGACCGTCGTCGGCATGATCGATGACTTAAGAACACCAATAGAGAATGGCGATAAGGCGATAGCGATGGACATAATCGAGAGGGATAATGAGGTTGACAAATTCTACTGGCTCCTTAATAGGCAGTTGAAGAGGGTTCTCGTCAGTAAGCATGCCCTAAGTCTGTCAGGTATTCAAGATCCAAGGAGCATCATTGAGTATGCAATAATTAATAAGTCCCTAGAGAGGGCCGCTGATCACGCTGTTAAGATTGCCCGCGAGATCGTGAACCTCGGTGATAAATACGTCCTATTAATGCCGCAGGAGCTTAGGCAGAGGTTCAGTGAGCTTCTCGGTAAGGACTCCCTGATAATGAACAACGTCGGTAAGGCGATGACGGAGAAGATAGACATGAGGGAGGTCAACTACATAATCGACACTGTTAAGTATGAAATACGCTCGGCGGTAGATTCACTGGACTCATCCTTAGCAAATTACAACTTAACCACGCAGGCGGCTGCATCGGCTAGGCTAATACTGGATAGCATTTACAGGATAGCCGAGTATGTGTCGGACGTTGGTGAGGCCCTACTAAACCTTGCAATTGAACAGTTTGGATAGAAAACTGGGAATTTAGGTAATTCTTTCAAAAACCATCGTTATTATGTCCTCAAAGAAATAATGGGTTGCCTTAATCATGATAAGCTTAAAGCCACATCTACCTAGGTAATCAACCGATTCCTCCCAATTAGAGAGTGATGATTGGGTAAGGATAATGGTAGAGACACTGCTTGAGCATGCATGCCGTATTAACTGCTTAATTACTTCATTACCGCGTGGTCCGCCAAAGATCCTCCAATCCTCATCCCAATTACCTGGTAGGTAGGGAGGATTACTAACAAGAATGTCAATACGAAATCCAACCCTAATTGCATCCAGGAGGTTTGCGGTTATGACATCCGCATACTGATAAAGGTCATTATTAACTAGGTTTAGCCTCGTATTTACCGACGCATTGACATCATGATCGATGGGTAAAACCCATGCAATGCCGCCCCTATTCACGGCCTCCTCTAATGCGGTTAATGTCAATACGCCGGTCCCAGAACCAACATCAACTATGCGTAGTGCCTCATTACCAACGTGATTACTTACAACCCAACGAAGCAACTCGGCAGTTTGCCAGGAGTCCTCTGCGGGTGGGTAAACATTGCTTAATACTTTAATCTTCATATTTATTTAAATAGTATTATGTATATTATTACGGAGGGTATTAATAGGAGTAGAGTCTCGAAGAGCAGTGAATACTCCATGGGCTTTCCCGAGCTCATTGATAGTACTGTGGCGAGCATTATCAAGCTAATGAGTGGTAGTAATGCCTTAAGTAGGGCGTCGATTATTGAGAGTGGGTATGGCGGTAACCACGGCGTTAATAATGTCATTATTGTTGGGTATAATGATAATGGTATTAATGAAGTTAAAATGCCGCTCAGTAACTTAATATCCACAATCTCACTGCCAAGCAGGTACTTATAGATAAATAGGGCAATACCCATGTAGGCAAGTATTGAAATTATCGTTATACCTATCGGCATTGCATTCACACCCTCCACAAACACCAGTAATAGTAATTCATAATTTTGAATAAAGGCCGTGACTAAACCGAGCACTATAATCACCATTGAGTAAATAAGTAATGCATTTGGCCCAAGCCTATACATATTTATTGTTAATGGTCTCATTAGTAATATATTCGTTAACTCCTCAGTCCTATTACTTGAATCCTCAGTCTCCTGATCAGAACTTACTAATCCCTCGATTTTCTCGATTATTGTCCTCCCCTTACTCGTTATCTTTACGTACGGCCCATCCCTAATGATTAGGCCGTTGGCCCTTAAAATCTCGACATCGTAGTAAATGGATGATGCCGGCGCATTCAATGCCCTTCTTAGGTCTGATATTCTCATCGTGCCCTGGCTGAGTAATAACCTTAGTATTTGTATTCTCCTTGGCTTAAGGACAATATTGCTTATGTCGTCAATATCCCTACTCATTACAGCAATACTTATAGGGTAAGTATAAAAGAGTTCTTTCTTGGGAAGATTCTGTGGTTAGCTTTGATGATTTAAAGGTGTCATTAAGTACGTACATAATGAGGAACAGGCGGGTTACATACCAGGACCTATTAAAGTGGTCGTCAGGTAATAAGGTTGGTAATGCCCTACTATACCTATTAATTAGGGAGTTAATTCGTGAGAAGAGGTTTAGGGCATCTGGGGAGTACGTGATTGGGGTTCTCAAGGTTGGTAATAACGAGGTCAAGTTATCAATACCAATGTATGTGGAGGTACCTGGTGAGAGCGTTAAACAATCAATACAGGTTAAGCGCCAGGTTAGGCAGAGACGCGTTAGGAGCTCGAGCATCCTAGAGGCATTTAGTGAGGAAAGGAATGCTGAAGCTAAGCAGACAGCAGTGGAGAGTGGCGAGGTCGAGAGGAGAGAAGCAAGGGCTACAACCGTAGAGATTAGGCAGGAGGGGCAGAAGAAGCAGGAGTTGGGGGCTGTGGGGCATGAGGAGGTTGAGAGCGTTCATGAAAGCGGTAGGACTGAGACAAGCACTAAGGAGGGAAGGGAAGAGCCAACTAGTTCTCTTGGTATTGAGAATGCGGCAATCCCAACGGATTATTCTACAGTTACTATGGAGGATTTCACCGCAATGCTTAGGAGGCTATTGAGGAGGAATTGCCGCAGAATAGGGAGGAGGGTTATAAGGTTGCTATGGCAATGCTCAGTTACCTACAGAGGTATTGGAGCGTTGGTGAGCTAAGGCTTAAGCTCGACATAGCTAAGCAATTTGGCGGTGTTAATGAGAGCATCATGAGGATAGAGGACGGCGTTTTAAGGGCCTTAGAAAGCTCGGTATTGTGGAGATTATTGAGCCTGGCGTTATTAATAGGGTTAGGGAATTACCCAAGGACTTTATTAAGGTTAGGCTTGACTCACTATTCACGTGATTAGGCAGCCACCTGCTTAAGTCTTTCAGGCGTTGTATATACCTCAGTCCTATGACCCTTTGAGACAAGCACCAGCGTACCCTTACCCGCAAGCGCCCTCAGTATTTGATAGGCAACGCTTATCTTCGTGTTAAACCTGGTGGCTACAAGGTACGGCGTCACATACTCCCACTTAACCACCTCCTTCTCGACATCACTAAGGAGTTTTTGATCAATAAGTGATGCCTTAGCTGTAGGTCTTTCCTCAGCGGCGGCCTTCCTACCCTTTGCGGCTGGTTTAGCCTGGGCCTGCTGTTGTTGTTTCTCCTGCTTCTTAGCTAATTGCGATAATGTTGGTTTCTTCTTACCACCCATACAGGTCAATAACTCTGGCGCCATCCCCTTTATAAACTATTCCTCGCAGCACAAACGGAACTAGGTATTATGCCTATGATTGTGTCGGAAAGGTTTTTTTAAGTGCTTTTTTTAAATCATGAATAATGCCAAATCCCACTTATCGTATTGAGAATATTGTCGCCACGGTAAACCTCGGCATTGACCTAGATCTAGATAAACTCGCAGAAAGGCTTCCAGCCGCTGAGTATAATCCTGAGCAATTCCCCGGCCTAATCCTTAGGCTCCAGAGACCGAAGATATCAGCCTTAATTTTCAGGACAGGTAAGATGGTGTGTACAGGGGCTAAGAGTGAGAATGAGCTTAAGAGGGCAGTTAAGGAATTGGTGAGGCTGCTCAATGAGCATGGCGCCGACGTACCACTCACGCCGGAGATACAGGTGCAGAACATAGTGGCCTCCGGCAATCTGCATGCTGAGGTTGATATTGAGAAGTCAGCCTTAATGCTTGAGAATTCAATGTACGAGCCGGAACAATTCCCCGGTCTAATTTATAGAATGGATGATCCAAAGGTCGTCCTTCTAATATTTAGCTCGGGTAAGATTGTGTGCACGGGCGCTAAGAAGGAGCAGCAGGTTAAGGATGCAGTCTTTAAGATACACGATATCCTTAAGGACATAGGAGCTTTGTACGAGGAGGGAGGTAAGGAGGAAGAGGAGCTTTGATGACCATGTTTCCAGAGGCAGTACCCATAATAGACCAGGGAACTAAGCGCATATTGAGTTTAGTATTCACCAATAAATTAGCGATAGAATTGAGGAGCGATATAAACCCAGGAACCCTAAGGAGGTTAAGTACGTTAAATAAGGAAATAATAGGCATTGTTAGGGTTAATGATGAATTCAACGCAAAACTCCCGAATTCATTAGGTAAGTTCAATAAGGCAATTATAATCTTAGGACCTGAGGTTGGTGAGTCATGGCTTAAGTATGCAATGAGCCTTACGAATACCATAATTGGGTTCACGCTAGATTCATTAATAAGGTTCGTAAAGATAAGGCCGGGCCTGCTCAATATACCTAGCGAGTTATTCATAGACCCAGTAATCAGTAATAGCGACATGTCAGTACCACCTAAGGAGATACCTAAGGCTGTTATTGATTGGTTAATGGATTACGTAGACTCAGGGGGTGATTTATACGTACTGGTGCGCGGTGACTCCATTAATAGCATTGATGTACTTATGCATTCACGACTTATTTTTACCTACGACGTTAGATTGGCCGAGCTTTATAACGGCATTATTAAGGGTGGTTTCATGGCTAATGCTAAGATTAGTATTAAGCCGAGTGTAACTTCTGCCGTAACTCCCTAAATCCACTATGCCTATTGACCTGCCCCAACGTGGACCTGGTTAAGGAAATGGGGGTTGAGTAATTATGAGCCTGGCTAAGAGAAAGGGCTCGGCCCATGAAAGAGCCTGGCAAATAAGCTATGGGATATGGGGCTCGCGGTCCTTAGGGGGTGTTCCTCAGGTGGTGGTGTTAGGAAGAGGTTCGTGCCCGATATCGTGGCCATAGGCCCTGGGTTCGTATTAGTAATCGAGGCCAAGTATAGGTCTGAGAAGAGTTCCATAAGGATTGAGGGCGAGAAGGTGGAGAAATTACTGGAGTTTGCGCGTAGGGCTAGGGGTGATGCGTACATTGCCGTGAAATTTAGGGGCTATGATTGGCACTTCCTACCGATTACTGATAAGGGGGACATTATCGTGAGGCCAGACGACTTAAGTAATGCCTATACACTTGAGCAGTTGATTAATAAGTACATGAGTAGGTCCTTAACCGAATATCTGAAGTAGTTGGTGATTAACCTTTAATAATTTTTCAGGTTCTAGGTAATTAATGTCGTCGACAATACAGCGGGAAATAAAGTCGCTCGTTGATAAAATGCTCAAGACCTCAGAGACTAAGTCCTTGAAGTTTACACGGGTAAGCGTTAAGGCCTCTGATAAGGGTCTTGAGGTAAGCATAAAGATATACCTTGAGCACCCAATGCGGCTCAATAGTATTTATGAGTTGGTAAGGATTATGTCCAATAAGTACGGCGTTGCCACGGATGAGGTGACGATATACTCACCCCACTCAGGGGCCATTAGGCTATCCTTCATCATTAAAAAGTGACTTGTGGTAAAACTTATTTATTGCGAGACTACCTAGTTAATTAATGAGTACGCAGTCATACATTAAATGGCTTGGTCACGCAGCCTTTGAAATAATGCTAAGCGGTAAGAAAATCCTAATCGATCCCTGGATTTCCAACCCACTATCGCCCGTAACCCTCAATGAGATAACAAATGTCGACTACATACTCGTGACTCACGACCACTTCGACCACCTGGGCGAGACTGTGGACATAGCTAAAAAGACGAATGCCACCGTTGTCGGGGTTTTTGAACTCGTTAACTACCTCAGCGAGCAGGGTGTGAAGAATACCATAGGCATGAACGTTGGCGGCTCTGTGAAGTTAACGAGCGAGATTGAAGTCTACGTGACGCCAGCACTACATAGCTCGAGTAGGGGTGTGCCAGTGGGCTTCATAATAAAGGCTCCTGAGGCAACCATATACCACGCAGGCGACACGGGCCTCTTTAGTGAAATGGACCTACTCGGCAAGTTGTTTAAGATTGACGTGGCCATGCTACCAATAGGTAGCCTATTCACGATGGATCCAAGGCAGGCCGCCTACGCATTAACAATGTTGAGGCCTAGGCTGTTATACCCATGCATTATAATACATTCCCGGACATTAAGCAGGATCCGCAACAATTCAAGGAGCTTGCGGAGTCCATGCTTCCGGACGTTAAGGTGTTTATATTAAAGCCTGGCGAGATTTTACAATTGCCAATCAAATAACTAATTATTGCTAAGCCCTTAATATTTAAAATCCCTCAAGTACCTCGTTGTTGGTATGGTTAATTTCGACGTTATTGTCGTTGGCGCAGGCACGGCGGGTTCATACGCATCGTACCTATCGCTAAGGCAGGGCTTAACGTGGCTTTAATAGAGATGAAGAGGAGGGATAAGTCTTCAAGACTACTGCGACGCCATTGGTATTCATCACATCGAGCGAATGGTCATTAAACCACCGAGTGATGTATTTATGATTAGGTATGAAGGTGCCGAGTTGTTCAGTCCTGACCTATCGATTAGATATGTGGTGCTCGGTAAGGGATTCGGGCTTGACATGGCTAGGTGGGCTCAGTGGTTAATTAGTGAGGCTGAGAGGCTGGTGCGCACGTATTCGATGGTCATAAGGTCCAGGGACCGATAATAGAGAATGGCGCGGTTTCGGGGGTTAGGGTGTTAAAGCCCGATGGATCTACCGAGGAATTTAGGGCTAGGGTTGTCATCGATGCAAGTGGCGTTGGTGCTGTGGTTAGAAGTAGGCTACCACGTGAGTGGTGGGTTTCTGAGCCGTTATTACCCGAGGACGTCTCGAACGCGTATAGGGAGATTATCCAGGTTGATTATGAAATTGAGAAGCCTGAGTTCATAAAGATATACCTAGACGCCAATATAGCACCGGGAGGTTACTGGTGGTTGTTTCCAAAGAGCCGGAATACGATGAACATAGGGCTTGGCTTATGGGGTAAGTTAAGTGAGGAGCAGGGATTAAACCCTAGGCATAATTACGATAAGTACCTGGCCAATAGCCAGTACACGAGGGGTAGGAAGATAATACACGTGGGTGGTGGTATTGTGCCAACGCGTAGGCCATTACCGTCACTCGTGGCCAACGGCTTCCTAGCCGCCGGCGACGCCGCAGTCACCGTTAATCCAGTGCATGGCGGTGGCATAGGACCCGCATTGCTCTCGGCCGAGCTGGCGTCGAAGACCGTGATAGAGGCCTTCGAGAGGGGTGACTTCACCGAGAGGGGTTTGTGGAAGTACAATATTGAGTATTTGAGGGCTTATGGGATAAAACAGGCAATGCTTGATGTATTTAGACTTATGCTTCAGACCCTTACTAATGATCAATTAAATAGGGGGTTGAAGGCTAGGCTACTCACCGAGGATGAGGTGCTTGAGATATCCGAGAAGGGCTCATTGGAATTATCATTCTTGATAAGTTAAAGATTGGCCTACGCTTAATGAAGGTGCCTGACGTGGCGTCTAAGTTAAGGCTTGCATTGAGGTACATGAGTGAGGTTAAAAGGTTGTATGAGGCTTACCCAGGAGACCCAAGTGGTTTATCAAGTTGGTATAGGAGGTTAACAAGTACCTATCGTGAATATACAAATAAACTTGGCATTTCGATGAAATGGCTAAGTAATGCCTAATACCCTGGGTATGTTCTTATCAAAGGGCGGGTAGATAATACCCTTCTCAGTTATTAATGCAGTCACGTACTTGGGGGGTGTGACGTCAAAAACGGGGTTAAACACAGGAACACCCTCTGGAGCTATTGGTACGCCCCTTATCTTCCTAACCTCATCAGGATCCCTCTCCTCGATCTTCACATCCTCAACTCTACTCTTTAAGTCGAAGGTTGACGAAGGCGCTATTGCGTAGAATGGTATGCCTAATTCATGGGCAATCACCGCCTCCTTAAACGTCCCAATCTTATTGTAAACGTGCCCATCCTTAAGTATCCTATCCGCGCCAACCATTACGCTATTAACCATGCCCTTATACATTACGTATCCAACGGCCGTATCTGTTATTAACGTGACCGGTATCCCATCAGCCATTAACTCATAGACCGTTAGCCTAGCGCCCTGAAGCCACGGTCTCGTCTCTGGCGCAATAACCGATACCCTAATACCCAATGCGTGGGCAACCCTCACGGGCGCTGTGGCTGTCCCAATGCCAGTGCCTGTCGCCAATCCACCGGCATTGCACTGTGTCAATATTACGTCCCCTTCATTTATCTTCTCAAGTCCATAAATCCCCATCATCAACTCGGCATTGAACTCCTCATCAAAAATAGCCTTGGCCTCCCTCCTCAAAACCTCAACTAACTCCTTCACATTCTTGGCCTCGCCATCATTCACGGCATCCCTAGCCTATTGTACATCCTCTCTGTAGCCCAGAACAGGTTCTGCGCAGTCGGTCTCGCCGCATTAAGGATCTCCCTAGCCCTGGCTAATTCCCTGAGGGCCTCATCAAGTGTTGATACGTTGCTGTGGGCTATGGCTAGGACCATTCCGTAGGCCGCCGTTATGCCTATTGCTGGTGCTCCACGCACAATCATTTGTTTAATCGCGTCAGCAGTTGACGCAGGGTCCCTCAACTCTACATAAACCTCCTCAAAGGGTAATTTCCTCTGGTCAAGCAGTATTAATGTATTGTCCTCGTCGCGCCAAATTATCGGTCTCAACTTGGGCTTTATTTTACTTTTCAATTCCTCAATATTAATCCTCATACTTCACTGATAATAATTAACAACTTTTAAGCCTTTTCAGCAGTTCCTTAACCCAGGTACTTCTCACGTAAATAATTCAGTAAGTACGTTGGGTTATACGTGTCATTGAAGGACCTCATGAGTAACTCCTTGGGTGGGTATATGGCACCGTACTTACAAATCCTATCCCTAAGGAACTCCTTAATCTCATTGAATCTCCTTCCCGCAACCTTATCCTTAAGCCGGGGAGCTTCGCATAAATCATTCCAGCAATGACATTGCCCAATGTGTAGGTTGGGAAGTAGCCGAAGGATCCCTGGGACCAATGAATGTCTTGGAGAACGCCCTCAGTATCATTCCTAGCCTAACGCCTAGGTACTTATCCATGAAGTCATTCCAAAGCGATGGTAGGTCAGACACATCAAGCTTACCTGCTATCAGCCCCTTCTCAATCTCATAGCGAAGGGCTATGTGGAAATTATAGGTAACCTCATCAGCATCAACCCTGATAAGGCTTGGCCTAACTATATTGAAGTACCTATAAACCTCGTCCTCATCATAATCCCTTAGGAATGGCAGCCTCTCCCTGAGTAACGGGTATATCAGGTGCACAAACTCCCTACTCCTACCAATAACATTCTCCCAAAACCTTGACTGACTTTCATGAACGCCCATGGAGACCCCGCGGCCGACAGGCGTCATTTCCAGGGATGGATCAATCATTAACTCGTACATTGCGTGGCCGCTCTCATGAATCACGGAGAACATGGTTGATCTAAAGTCCTTACCTTCATACCTAGTGGTTATCCTTACATCATTTATGGACATACTCGTTGTGAAGGGATGCGCTGATACATCCATCCTAAACCTGGTGCCCACCGGCATTTCAAGTATCCTTAGTAGTTCCTCATTTATTGATTTCATGACATTAACGTCGTAGGGCACCTCCTCAAGCGGATGCTTACTTGGGTACCTACCCTCACTCAACACCTTCTCAAGTATTGACTTCAGGTTAGGGAGTAATGTGTTGAATACGTTATCCGCGTCATTAACCGTGAAGCCCTCCTCGTATAGGTCCAGTAGTGCATTGTATGGGTGGCCCTCATAACCAAGCTTATCGGTGATAATTCTCTCCAACTCCACAATCTTTGAAAGGTATGGCTTAAACTTCTCGAAGTTCGACTCCTTTTTCGCCTCCCTCCAAACCACGGCCGCCTTCGTGGTGGTTCTATTCAATTCCTCAATAATCTCCGGAGGAATCGACGTGTAATACTTCAGTTCCCTCTTTAGAACCCTAATGACGCCTTTCTCGAAATCCGTCAAGTCCTTAGCATCCTCATACTTATTGACCAAGTCCCTAAGCCTTAATAGGTACTCCCTACGTATAAGCGCTAAGTAAGCCAATGCCTCACCACGTGCTGATGCAGCCTCAATAGGCATGTTAACCTCAAGGTCCCATCCAAGCAATGAGTTTGCGTGGTCAATGGCCCACACAAATTTATACTCCCTAAGTAGGTCATCGATCTTCATTAACCCGTTAACCGTAGTTTTCTACTTAAGCATTTCCTTTATTGCACGAATTAATTAGTAAGGAGATGAGGTTATATAATCGAATGGCCGTCTTCAACTTACTAAGCGATAAATTACCAAGGCCCAACTCCCTCCTAACATCACTTATTAACGAGCCGCAATTATCCACATTAACCCCTAGTTTCTCACATACGCAACTCCAATCATTACACTCCATCACCGCGCCCATGATGTCCCTAACCCTAGAATTGCAGGACTTTGCGGCCAGTGTGAACACGGTATTTATTAGGTCGCCAACGGCCTCGTAAATCACGTTCTCGATCACTGTCCTCAACTCATCGATTGTTAAGACAACGGCCTCCTCAAGATTAATCACGGAAACCCCCAACTCATCAGCCAAGGCCCTACTCGAGTCATTACTAAAGCCTCTAGCCACGATCAGCGGCTTTGCATTTAGTACCTTAGCATTAACATATGCCTGCCTAATGGCGCTCACGTCTACCTTGCCGGACTTAACCTCAATGGCATACCTATTGCCCGAGCCGTCCTCAGCAACTATGTCAACCTCACCAACCTCAACGCCATTAACCGTGACCTTAACCCTCCTACCAAGGACCTTAAGCCCAAGCCTACTTAATAACTCTGCGACGTAATCCTCAAACTTAACACCTACATTAGCCACTGCAATTAACAATGCGCAAACCCTTTAATTAATTTTGATACATATTACCTAGTGATGATGGTTTGCAGCCCTGAATAATGACGAAACCGCTGAAGACTGAGCTCACAATTTAAGATCCGTCTGCGGATTTGCCATGGCACTCATTATGATGTTCCTAAGCTTCACGTATTGATTAACCGTGTTGCTAATTATATTATTCACTTCATCCTTCGTGAAGGCACCCGTAACCTTCTGAATAGCCACAACATTACCACCGGCGATGCCCGTTATATAAACGCCATCAGACAGATCCTCCTCCTCACGGGTTGGGTCAACGAGTAGGAAGTTACCTATCTTAACATAGGTTATCGTTAATGGCAACCTATCAGTATTGAGCTTAAGAGGTGATTTAACGCTTCGGTCTATCCTCAAAATATTGCCCGCGGGATCTAACTCAACCTTCGGCAGGGCAGTGCTCATAAGCGCAGTTACGGCGGCTATGGTCGACGCATCCACTAGGTTACCATCGTGGTTAAGCACGTATATGTCGACCCACAGGAACCATGCGTGCTTACCCGTAACTATCGATAATGACTTAAAGTCGAGAAAGCCGCTATGCCTTATAGCCCTATCCACAACCCTGGCTATCTCAATGGCATTCTCATCAGGTGGTCCAGGCTCTACATCTGGGGATGCCGTTGGTGCTATTTCCAGGTTCACTATTAATGCGCCCTCGTCTGGCGTATCCTCAAATGGCTTACCAACCTCCACCTTAACGCCAGCCATTACCTTAGTATTACCGAGGGATACCAGGGAGCTACCATCAGCTGTTTTCACCACGTTGACCCTGATACTTAATTCCCTGTAATCATTTAATCCCCTATTATCAATCCTAACGCCCTGCTCAATCATCTTCCTCATAACATCCTGCTTAAGCTTCGGAATAACACCCCTCTCCTGAGTTACGCTCAGCATTTAAGGGGCTATTACTTAAGCCCTTTTAACTTTATTCGCCACAGCAATTAATGATAGGTTTGAGGTTAAACTATCAGTGTCATTGACGGTTCAACATACCTACTCCTAAGAGTCTCCTTCTCTAACCTATAAATCTGCTCAGCAGCCTTAAAGGCAAGGTCAAGCGCCTGGTTAACCTCGGCGGGTGTCCACTCACCATCAGCCTGCATTAGTGTTATTAATCCACGGCCATACATTATGGCTAGGGGCATGTCGCCTTCACCATACTGATCCTCAAGTTGATTAAGGTCGACGACTATGGTCCCAGAGACCTTACCTATGGAGACGCCAACCAATAAATCCCTCATTGGTATTCCAGCATCGGCTAATGCCAATGAGGCCGCGGTTATGCCCGTGACCCTGGTACTACCATCGGCCTGGAGAACCTCGATGTAAACATCAATCGTGGTCCTTGGAAACCTCTCGAGGATAACCACGGGCTCCAATGCCGTCCTAATCACCTTAGAAATCTCTATCTCCCTCCTGGATGGCGTTGGGCTCTTCCTACCCTCAGAGGTGCTGAAGGGAGCCATGTGATACCTAACCCTTAATATGGCCTTGTCAGGCAGCTCAAGGTGTTTCTGCGGTACTTCCCTCGGTCCATAAACCGCGGCGAGTATCACGGTATTACCATAGGCAACTAACGCACTACCCTCGGCGTTATTTATCACGCGACCTCCATCCTGACCGGCCTATGCTCATTTGGTAGCCTGCCATCGCTCCTCTTACCATTAATAAGTAATGGCACTGGGGGTTGCTTACCCATTGGGTTCGGTTATTAACTTTTGGTATAAAAGCATTTTTAAGGGTGGGGCTTCTTTAATTACTTGTATGGTCACGATTAGGGAGGCCCGGGAGAACGACGTGGATGCACTGGTTGATTTGGTTGTTAGGTTGAAAAGGCTAAACAGCGAGTTCGATCCATTATTTAGTGCAAGGAATGACTGCGCAGAGCGTGCCAGGGATTACTTAATGAACGCATTGCGTGACAACAAGAACCACCTAATACTTGTTGCTGAGGATATGGGGAAGATTGTTGGTGTGTTGAAGGCGGACATTAGGGAGAGATTATTCTACTCACCAAGTATTGAGGGTGCCATTGTGGACTTCTACGTAATGCCTGAGTATAGGCGTAAGGGGTTGGGTAGGATGATGCTGGAGAGGGCCATAGCAATACTCCGTGAGAGGGGTGCCCAGTTAATAACTGCTGAGTTCCCAACGCAGAATCAAATAGCCGTGAACTTCTATAATAAGATGGGGTTTAGGTCACTCGTCAGTATTTACGCGAGGGAGACCTAGGTCAGGGTAGGTCAAAAACCCTCGCAATCCAATCTCCCATTTTATTACCAACCATTGCATAGACCTTCATCCTGGGGCACTCATCCATTATAATAATGGGCACAATGATCATACTAAACATAAGGTTTTCAGTCTTAATCACCTTCATAGCTATGGGCTCAAGCTATCCACAGTCTCCCTAGCTCTAGGCGCATAATTACTATTGGTGGTTATAACATCGCCTATTAGGGCGCCTATTGGCTTACCACCCTGGATTATCAATGCGTAGTCATTAATTGGCTGGGTATTAATTAGGCTTAGGTTTATCGTAACATCAACATCACTGAGAAGGTTCATTAAGTGAAAGCCCCTATTACTTACTAAATAATTAAATATTGTAATTATTTGATTCAGCACACAGCCTTTGGGTAAGTCAATCGCCATGAAGCACCCACCATTCCTCAGGTAATTATCTAATGCCTTCGAGTATTGAAGGCACCTAAACTCGTCACTGCCCATTATGATCTCCAGCAAATTACTCGTGTAATTGATCTCATCCCTCCTCGTGAGACCCAGGAGCTTTATCGCATCATCTATCGGTAAACCCTCAGCCAACTTCTCAATAACCTTCCTCAACACGCAGTTCCTACTGACTATTTTATACAGTAGGTTGGGTAGTTCAGGGCTACCACTAATTACGGCCTTACCCAACTCCTCGGCCTCCCTCGTCAATCTACCCTGCTTCCAAAGACCCAACGCCGACAATGTCGGTATGATAACCCTATAATTCGATCTACTAAGTCCATGGGAGTCCAGGTACTTCATTATGCCCTCCGTATCGTCACCCTGCCTATTCCTTACCAGGAATGCGATTATGTCGAGTAACTTACTGATTGGTAACCTAATGTACCAACCCCTCAGGGTGCACGGGCTCGACTTTAGGGCATCATCGCTTTCCCTAATCGTCAATAAGTCCTTAATTTCAGTACCTAATGAATTAATGAGTTCATTAATGGACTTAGCCTTAAGAATGCGTGTTACCCCATCGCCCTCAATAATTACCTGATACTCATCACTCTCCTGAATAATCCTAATGCTTAGGTCCACAGCCTATCAATGACCCGCCAATATTTAAAGCACTCATTCTAACCATAGCTGTAATACCCACTGTAATGTTAGCGGTTCATAATGCCAATGCACTGTGGATAAAAATGCTTTAAATGACTTAAATTTATATATTCGTAATATGGCAATTGGTGCGGTCACGATATTAGAGATACTAATAATAATGGGTACATCATTATGGGCAATACAATACCTAGTTTCAAGGAGGGTTCACGCATATGAGAAGCCCTCATTAAATAATACACAGGTTGAGAATTTACCAAAGGTCTCAATCATATTACCCGTCTATAAGGAGAAGAGACAAAGTATTGAGAAGACACTCGACAGCATATCATCACAGAACTACCCCAGGAACCTCCTCGAGGTCTTAATAGTCGTTGATAAGGACGACACGCACACACTCAATGAAGCATTAAAGGCTGCGGAGAAGTTCCTGAGCTCGCTCAACATTAAGATGATTATTAATGAGAACACTGGACGTAGGCTTAAGGCCGTGGCGATGAACACCGCGATGAAACACGCGGGGGGCTCGATAGTCGGCTTTTACGATGCTGATGACGTATTCCCAAGTGATCAAGTGCTTAATGCAGTTCTCCTATTGATGGAGAGGAATTACGCAGCCGTGGGCACCAGGGTGTATAGGTTTAGGAGCAGTGTACTTGGTGGTTTAATGTACCTGGAGTCAATAGTTTGGTATAACGCGGTGATACCATTCCTGAGGTCTACGATTAAGATAACGCCCTTGTCTGGTGAGGGTCTCTTCATAAGGAAGGACGTTGTTGACTCAATACCGCAGAGCATGGCTGAGGATGCATTATTATCGTTGAAGCTATCAAGCCGCGGATACTCGGTGGGGCTTCTTGACTCCTACGTGTATGAGTTGGCGCCTGTGAATATAATTAGCTTCATAAGGCAGAGGATTAGGTGGAATAGGGGCTATGCCCAGACTTCGTTTTAATACTTAGGCAGGGGATTCAACTGGATTACGCCCTCAGGGTATTGGCGCTATACGTATTAATAGCGCTGCCCTCGGCATTATTGCTGGTTTCCGTCATAGGCTTTATGGCTGTCGCGTACATGGCGGTGATAGTCAGGGTGTTCACGCTGGGATCCCTCTACCAATTAATACTTGCAATGGCTATATCGGAGGTCGTGGTTCTCTACCTAATGCGTGATTTCATAAGTGAGAGTATGAACATGGGCAGGGCAATCATACTATTACCAGCCTACTGGTTGTTGCTTGGTACGGTAACGATAACATCACCGTTAGTGCCGGTTAATAACTGGTTGAAGACGACCCGTTAAATACCCACAACCCTAACATTAGCTATTGGCGCCACCTTACTACTCATCACCACTTGATACCCAACCCTCCTGGCGATTCTATCAATTATATTAACCACGGTATTTAACTCGTCGTACGTAAGCCCTAGGTCAACACTATCTATGAGCAATACTGAGCCCGGTGGTGTAAGTATTAACTGAACGAGTATTGGCAGTAAGGCTCTCATCTTAAGACCTGCGTGGAACATGGGGACCCACTTACCACCAACCTTTATATACCCTGAAACCCTCTTTGGAGCCGTGAAACCTGCTTTAACACCCTCTATACCAAGCTCATTTACTAACCCAATCAACTCATTATAAACGCCCTCATACTCAGGCCTTGTCTGTATCACGGAGAGTTGATGCACGGTATACTGCCCGTCAGATCCCACTGAATTGTTTGGTAGGTCAACGGTGGTTTCATAATCCCTCTTCCACCAACAAACCCTGCCCTCACCAAGGTAGTAAAACTTGTTCTTAAGCATGTTCCTTAGAATGAACGCTAGGGAATACGCCTTCCTCGATGCATCCCCATCACACGCAATGAACGCATCCTCATGCATCACGTGGGTTGGCGCGATGCAAAGCTTAGCATCCACTGGGTGTTTCATGAACCCTCATTACCAACCTTCTCGACAGCAGCAACCAACTCATTGTTAAGATATAGTTCCTGGCGAACCCAATAATCCCTCAGCCTAAAACTATAGTGATAACCAATGATGGAGCCCCTGCTCAACTCAAGACCAATACTACGTCCAAGTTTTTCCCCATCCTCATCAACCTCGTAATAAACACCAATCGTTATAACCTCACCGGGGTCTAACCCATAGGCTAGGTCCTCGGGCTCGTGAATAATTAGTAGGTTTCCCTCGAGGACGAGCCACTCCTCACCCCTACTCTGCATTAGTAGGGCTAGGGCCTCCATTAGGCTCGTCTTCCCTGACCCACTGGGGCCTACGATTACCGTATTACCGTCAAAGTCTATGGTCAAACCCCTACCCAAGCCCTTGAAACCCTTAACCACCGCCCTTACGAGTCTCGTCATCCTCATCAACCAATGCGTAGGCTATTATTAATATTCCGCTGACATTACCAAGGCTTACATTGCTGATGTTAATACCGACCTGCCTAATATTGCGTGAACCAGCAATACTACTTAACTCATTAAGTGCCTTATTTAACGATTCATCAAGCCTATTCAATGCAACGTCAAATTCAACACCCCTGACTAACTGACCAACACTCACATTGAGTGGTATGAACTTCTTAACATGCAATATCCTAGTCATTAGAATCATTACTTATATTTAAGGTAAAATACCTTTCCACCTGGTAAGCCTTTTATTAATTGGAATGCGCATGTGCCTAAATGGAGGTTGTCTTCACGCCATGGCGATGGACCTACATAAAATCAACAAACAACAAAGGCGGCGAATGCGCGCTGTGCGCTACCTACGTGGTAATGATGATGGATTGGTGGTTTACAGGGGTAGGCGGTGCTTCATTGTTATGAATAAGTACCCATACAATATTGGTCACGTAATGATAGTGCCCAATAGGCATGTGCCATCAATAACAGACCTAGGCACCGATGAATTAAGTGAGTGTGGGGTGCTTTTAATGGCCATTATTAAGGCGTTAGCAAGGTCCTCGGTATTGGTTATGGAGATTTCAACGTGGGCATAAACATCGGGAGGGTGGCTGGCGCGGGTATTGAGGAACACATGCACATACACGTCGTCCCTAAACCCTCGGTGGTGTCGTTCGAATCGGTGGACCCTGAGTTCGTAATGAAGAGAACCAGGGAAATAGCGGCTAGGCTTAGGGAGTTAGTTCCTCAATTTATTGGGTAATGCCGTCATCGGTGTTTATAAAATGGTTTTGCGCCATGGCGTGAATGCGTAAATGACCGATCCATAGATGTACTTTTTATAAACGCCTAGCTAATGAATCAATGTGCCATTTACAGGTGAGCCATTAAGGGCATTACTCACGGACATAGTCACGCCCAAGTACGTGCACTCACTAATGGAATCCCTTAAATGCGGATCAGTAACTAATAGGGAATTCCCAGTATTGACGATGGGCACTGGGGTTAGGCAGATACTCGTAGTGACCGGCTTCTCAATAAATGACTACAGGATAAGCAATACGTTGATCTACATGCTACTTAATAGGTGCATGAACCATGTATACTCAATACCAACATTCAGCGCATCGCAGTTAAGTAAATGGACAATCAGGGTAATACCCATGGCAAATCCATGGCCATTTAACTCATGGGATGTGATTCGAGGCAGGAGCTCATTCTACTCAATGGACGATGAGGGCATTCCCGTAAGGTACGACGCATTAACACTTAGAAGTAGATACTCAATTAAACTTCATAATTTCGTGCATGAGGTGAATCCAGAGCTCATAGTTATGCTTGTAAGCTCTGAGAAGTGGTCAATAGCGACCCCAGAACCAATAAGAATCGATGATTATAACACCGTTAGCTCAGACCCAGCTGACTTCACCCATCACTTCTCCTTTGAGAGCTACCCCACAATATTGCTATCAGTGCCTGAGGACGCCGAGCCACGTGAAATAGCCAATTGGGTTATTCAATTAATTAAGGAGCATAGCACCAGGGCGCAGGAGAGTAAGCCCCTTGAGGTCGTGGTTAGGGTTCATGGCGATATCGATAATATATCCAATATACTCAAACTTCACGGCTTTCTAGTGGGTATTGATGGGGACAAATTAATTATTAGGGCCAACAATAAATCCCAATCACTGCTAAATGCATTAATAGATAATAATCTAATTGAGCATTACTTCGATGTTGAGATTTCAGAGATTCATCTTCAATGACTCCCTGATCTTTACCTAGATAATAAATAATTACTTAATAAAAAAATAAGACTTATTATTCTCTAGCTTTACATAATTAGATTATGGAGAAACTCGTGCTTGCGTACTCGAATAGGTACTTGGATTATAATTTTGGCCCATGGCACCCATTTAAGCCATATAGAGAGAGGCAATTGGTTGAGTTGCTTAGGGAGCACGGCCTACTGGGCTCCCACGTTGATTTGGTAGAGCCTGAACCTGCGTCTGATGAGGAGTTAATGCTTGTTCATACAAGGGATTACATAGACTATGTCAAGAATGCAAGTATTAATGGTGTTGGTTACCTGGACTATGGAGATACGCCAGCCTTTAGGGGTGTGCATGAGGCCGCGGCTATTAGGGTTGGTGGTACGTTGCTCGTCACTAAACTCGTCAATGAGGGTAAGTACGTCCATGGTTTCAACCCAGGCGGCGGCTTTCACCATGCCAAGCCAAGCGAGGCGGCGGGATTCTGTGTGTATAATGATATCGCCATAGCCGTTAAGTGGCTTAGGAGCCATGGCGTTAGGCGTGTGGCCGTTGTTGATGTTGATGTTCACCATGCCGACGGCACACAAGCAGTCTTTGATAGTGAAGATGTCCTTTTAATATCAACGCATGGTTATGACGGTCGATTTTACCCAGGTACTGGCTGGATTGATGAGGATGGCGTGGGTGCGGGTAAGGGTCTTAAGGTGAATATACCATTACCGCCCCACACGGGTGATGACATATACTCCATGGTGATTGACGAAATAATAAAGCCCATGCTCGATAGGTACTCACCTGAATTCCTAGTGCTTCAATTTGGTGTTGATGCCCACACGGGCGATGAGCTTGGATCCTAGATCTAACCACAGAGTCATACCTCAAGGTACTTAATGCGGTTCATGATATTGCCCATAAGTACGCTGGCGGTAGGTTAGTCCTAACGGGAGGTGGGGGCTACGACGTTTGGAACACCGTTAAGACCTGGTTCCTAGCCACGGTATTCCTCACGGACCCCACCAAACTCAATCAATACCCAAACTACTTCGATAAGGAGCCAACGAGGACCCCAGAACGTTACTATGAGGAGGCATTATACATAGTTGATGCTGTGAAGCAGAAATTCGGCCTATGACCCTTACTCAATGTGTGATATCCTCTTCGTCTGGAATGACCTTATCTTAACAATGATCCTATAGCCACAGTATGGGCAGTGCACACCAGGCGTTATCATGTCCTCAAGTGAGAATATCCTGCCGCACCTAAGGCACATGTATATTTTTCGACCAGCAGCCTCGCCCGTCGTCTCCTCACCACCTCCCTCACCTAACGTCTTTGTCTGTTCCTCCTCACCACCCTCTTCAAAGAATTCCTCACTCACGCCGATTCGATGAAGTAAGCCCCTTAAATTATTTTTGCATTATCCTCCTCACCCTGTCCTCGGCATTAATCCTACTCAATACTGGCAATACCCCCGTTGCCACAAGGCTCTGCCACGACTTATCACCCATGGCCATCAACTCCCTAATCCTCGTACCACTGTAAACCTCCTTATTAAAGAGTGGCGTATTTAATACCTTGACACCACCATACTCAAGGCACAGCCTCGTGAATTCATCATTTGTGTATGCCACGTCAAATGAAGGGCACTGCTCATGGACATACGCATACCACAGCGCTGAATCACCCTTCGTGTCGGGTACGGCGCAGTAAAGGACCCTATCAATTAGGTTCAACTCCTTAAGCATCGAGTAAAGCATCTCAATCCTCTCACCAACGGTGAATGGATTCCTCGGCGTAAATGATTCATTAGCAGACCCAATGGCGATGACCAACTCATCATGCTTACTCAACAACCACTTAATCACCTCCTCATGACCCCTATGTAATGGTTGAAACCTGCCAACGAATAATGCCCTAACCATACAGTATTAATTAATTCCGGGTCATTTTATCTATTTCCCAGGGAATAATTATGCTTAAATTAATGCGTTAGAGACGTGATTAGTATGGTTAGCATTAAGGATACCGAGGTGGTTCTTATCGAGGCCGTTCAACCATTCGACATTAACTCCCTGGGCAATTTATTTGGTGGTAGAATGCTTGAGTGGATGGCGAACATAGGCACGGTAGCCGCCACGCGATTTTCAAGGGCCCCGCAGTCCTTGCATACCTGGACAGGCACTTCTTCATAAGGCCTGTCAGGCTTGGAGAGTTCGTAATACTTAAGGCGAGGGTTGAGTACGTGGGCACATCGTCGATGGAGGTGAGGATAGAGGCGTGGAAAGAAAGCCCTGGTGGCAAGCAGGAATTAGTGACAATGACTACAGCATCCTATGTGGCCGTCGATGAGTACGGCGTCCCAAGACCCATAAACAACGTGCTTGAGCCTACAGAGGATGAGAAACAACTCTATGAGGAGGCCAGGATGAGGTATGAGGAGAGGAAGAGAAAAATTGAGGATAGAAAGTTCAAGAGGTTTGACCTGACAGACCCAACCAAGGGACTTAGGTGGCGTGTTGAGTCTAGTCGCTGGGCAACGCCGTCAGACGCCTTTGTTGGTAACCTAGTGTCCGGTGGTAGGTTATTGGCCTGGCTTGACGAAATAGCGGGCCTACTCGCGGCTAGATACTCAGGCGGCGCCGCCGTGACGGGCTCCGTGGACGAGACGGCATTCTACGCGCCAATTAGGGTTGGGGATATAGTCACCGTGAGGGCTGGTATTACTTACGTTGGTAAGTCATCGATGGAGATAATGCTTGATGTAATTGCCGAGGGCACCTATGGACAGGCTAGGCATGTATGCACGGCATACTACACATACATCCACGTTGACAGTAGTGGCAGGCCAGCGCCCGTTCCTGAGTACGTCCCTAGTAATGACTATGAGAGGAGGTTATTCGCTGAGGGTGAGAGGAGAAGGCAGGTTAGGGATGAGGAATTAGCAAGGATTAAGAGGATGTGGCTAAGCCTAGGACTTAACGGCGGCTTTCCTAGCCCTGTACTGGGTCACGATTGACCTAACCCTATCAGTTAACCCACTCGTGTGGCTCTCGCGCTCTATTAGCTTTATGACCCTCGCAACGAATGATTCATCCCCAGGATCCTTACACCTAATCCAAACCCTACCGTTCTGCCCGACGGTCACGTCACAATTAAGCTCCTCACTAAATATACTAACCATTGAGCCCCTCCTACCAATTACCCTAGCCACCTTGCTCGCATCAATCTCGACAAGAGTACCACCCTCAATCCTACCAAGCCTAGCCTCTTTAAGTGTCAATGTCACTGGGTAATCCTTAGTTAAGTTGAAGTCTATTATCCTGGCGAGCACGATATCGCCAATACCCAATAAACTCTTCAGGTCAACGGTGGTTAAATCAATGGGCTTAAGCGTGGCCTCCTGCACAGGTAGGTATGCCGAGTATGGAGATTTAATGTCAATGACCCAACCAGTGAGTCCAATATCAACCACATAACCAATGACTATGTCCCCGACCCTAGGCTTATAAATACCACTAAGTGGTATAACCTCCACGTCTCTCTCACCTCTAATGTTTATGAGCCGACAACCGCCGAGTAGGCCACATCACCATCCCAGTAAATACTACCGCTAACGTTGTAATCCCTTGTAGCTACGGCGTCCCCAGGCAGTACAATCTGCTTGTCGCTTACGTACAGCGGCATAATCAAGATACCCTGTGATTTCCCCAATTTATTTTTAATCCCAAGCCAGCCATTATGACGTGGAAATAATCTTAACATCCCCAGAACCGTGGGTCAACTCATTAACCTTGGCAATTATCGTGTCCTGAAGCCCAGCAGGGACCTCGAGCTGCATCACCAGTGACCCATCACCCTCAAACCTCTCCTTAACCACCCTACCCATCCTCGACAGTGTATTTCTAACCTTATGTGCATGTTCGGCTGGGGCCTAATCTCGAGGACGCTAACGGCCACCTTGAGAGGCAGGACCTTCTGCAGGGCCTTTATTATGGCGTTTACCTGCTCCTCAACGGGCTTAAATGGGTCTATCGCAACATCGACCTGCTGCATCGCAGCCTCAACCCTCTGCGGAGGCACCGGGGTCCTGGTCCTGGTGTCTATGCAATTCCTACTAATCCAATCAATTATCTGCTTCCTCTTTTGCTCAATGAGTCTCCTCCTCTGATCGGCCGTGAGTGGTAACTCGCCGTTCTTAACAATGAACTCGGCCACCTTCCTAGGGTCAGTCGTCTTGAAAACCCTCATTAACGACTCCTCACTCGCCCTAAGGCCCTTCCTTGCGTCCTTATATATCGTGTCCGTTATCAAGACCTTATCAATACTAATAGGCTTACCAAGCCTCATTTCAAGGGCCGCATCTGGGTCAACGAGTATCTCAAAGACGTAGCCATCCTTCTCATACCTAGCAATCACGTAATTCCTCTTACTCATATCACTTAACCCTATGCAGGAGAATTTTTAATTCTTCCACACATAGCCTACGGAGTCCTCCACCTGGCGACCCTCAGGGTAAGTAACGTACCGGCAATGCACCAAGCGGTGTTGGAGATGTACGCAGCGCCTATCTGCAGCATGGAGTAATGCGTTACCCCAACAGCGTTTTGTATAACCATGGCCGTGGCGGATGTCGGCACTAAGTATGCAACCCACCAGGCGCTGCCCAGGTAGGTCGCTGGGTAATAAACCGGTGGTAGCACACCGAGCGAGAGTGTCAGTAGGCTAACGACGGCCCAGGTATACCTAATGTAGGTGAATAGTGTTGATGAGTAAAAGGCTATGGAGGAAATGGCGTACCAAAGCAGTATTAATGACGTGGCAATCTCGAGGGATCCCCATGGATTAACGGTGGTATTGAAAACCATCAATACTGCGAACAGGGCAATACCAGGCAATGTGAATATGACCTCACTAAGTGCAAGGCCGATGGTGTAGGCCAGTGGGCTTGTTGGCGTGGCCACAATCATCTGCTGGAACTTAAGCTCAAGCCTATAATACGCGGCATCCCCGATTAAGGCCGTACCGCTAGACAACATTGTCCAGACGAGTCCTCCAACGATACCCATTACCATGCCAACGCCCCGGTAAAGCACTGTGAGCAGTATTAACAGGGAAATAGGCATTGCCAGGGTGGATACAGTCCAAAGAGGCGACCTAAGTATCGGCAGTAACCCATTGAGCCAGGCAAGCACCAGGATAGCCCTTAACTGATGGCCTAAACCACCACTAACCCTCCTCATCCCCCTCACCCCAGGACTTAATGGTTACAAGCACATAGTGCTCCAGGGACTTAGGCGAGACCCTAAGGGCGCCATTACCAACCTCATCCAGGGAATTCACGAAGGAGAAGCATGAAGAGCCAACCCGAATGCATGGGCCATTGCTCATGGATGCTGGGTACTCAACAACGTACTTACCAGGCAACCTCTCAACAAGCTCACTTGGCCTGCCGCGCGATACTATTAGGCCATTATCAATTAGGAAAACAACATCCGATATCTGCTCAGCCTCCTCAATATAATGCGTCGTTAGGAATATGGAGGCACCACTACTGCTATAACGCCGCAGCGAATTCCAAACAACCCGCCGAGATGCGGCGTCAAGACCCACCGTTGGTTCGTCGAGGAATACGACCTCGGCATTCGACGCGAGCACCGCGGCAACCAAGACCCTCCTAGCCATGCCGCCAGATAATTGGTAAATGGGCGTGTTCCTAAGATCCCACAGGCCGAGCTCCTCGAGTGATTCCTTGGCAGCCTCCTTGGCGTCACCCCTCGATAGGCCGCGGAGTAATAGGTATGAGTAGACGAACTCGTAGGGAGTCATATAGGATATGGGCTTGGAGTCCTGTGGAATCACGGCAATCCTACGCCTAACCTCAGAGGCCTGGTTAACGACGTTGAAGCCCGCTACGTAGGCCTCGCCATCATGCGGCATTAACTCCGTCGTTAATATCCTAATTAGCGTCGTCTTACCGGCACCGTTCGGGCCCAGCAATGTGGCTATCACGCCATAATCAACGTCAAGGTCTATACCCCTCAAAACCTCCTTAGTTCCAAAGCTCCTTCTTAATCCCCTAACCATTATTGCCTGCATTTACATGGCTTGTTGAGGGACCTCAAATTTAAAAAGGGTTCTATGCATATGCCGTTTGAATGGGCGATCCAAGGAAGTCAAGGAAGAAGTACCTAGCGGTAAGCCAAGGAGGCTTTGGAATAGGCAATTACTTGAGGAGGAGCTTAGGCTAATTGGTGAGTATGGGCTCAGGAATAAGAGGGAGCTTTGGCTTGCGAAGACGATACTCAGGGAGATAAAGCATAGGGCAAGGTCACTGCTCTCAATGCCCGCTGAGCAGAGGGCAAAGCTAGAGACAGAGTTTAAGGCGAGGCTTTTCAAGGCCGGGTTCATACCAGAGCAGGATATACCACTCGACGCGGTGTTATCACTGGATGTTAGGGCAATACTGGATAGGAGGCTCCAGACAATAGTCTATAGGAAGGGCCTTGCCAAGACTATTTACGAGGCAAGGCAGTTGGTGACCCACGGCCACATAGCGGTTGATGGTAGGGTGGTCAAGTCGCCGGGCTACCTCGTGCCTAGGGAGCTTGAGGACAGGGTGACCTACGCAATAACAAGCCCAATATTAAAGAGGCTGATGGCACAGCCACAACAGGCGCAGCAAGGTCAACCTGCCTAAGGAAGGTTTTTATTTAAGCCCATTGAACATGCACTAAATGGATATATCATTAATCCTAGGCATTGTTGGGCCTATAGTTACCATAGTGACTATTCTGGGTACGACGCTTTATTGGCTTGGTGGTAAGTTTAGGGAGATTGACATGAGGTTCCAGCAGATTGACGAGAGGTTCAAACAAATTGATGAGAGGTTTAGGCAGGTCGACGAGAGGTTCAGGCAAATCGACAAGAGATTCGAGGAAATCGATGAAAGATTCGATAAGTTAGAAAAGGACCTTAAAAACTACGTTGACACCAGGTTTGGTGAGCTTAAGGGTTATGTTGATTTGAGGATTAATGAATTGAAGGGTTACATAGACTCAAGAATTAGTGAATTGAAGAACTACGTTGATGAGAGATTCAACCAGGTTAATACGAGGATTAATAGGTTGGCTGAGGCATATAGTGATTACCAGGAGTTCTTCGTTGAGTACCTCGCTGCCGAGGGCTTGTTGAGGGCTGAGAAGGCTCAATGCTTCGTAACGAGGCTAGGAGGGTCATGAAGCTCGCCGTCTCCGGCAATCCACTTAGTAAGGAGGAGTGGGATAGGATTAAGGAGCTTCTTGATAAGGATGAATTAACGCTCGAGGAGGCCCTCGAGCTCCGCGAACTCGCCAGAAAGGTGGTTAGGGAGTACGGTGAGTACCCAGAGGCCTGGAAGCTCCATATATACGCGAGCATAATGGTTGGCGAGGCCATTAGGAGACAGTCGCAGCAATCGCAGAAGGGGCAGGAACAACAAAGGCAGTGCTGAATGCGCTAATCCCGGCGCTAATACAGCAATGCCCCCCTCCTCTTCCTAACCAACCTGCCGGTGACCGGATCAACAACTAGGTTTAGCGTCTCTAGGGTTGTCTGACCAATGAGGACCTTATCCAAGCCATCAATCACCATTACGGGCACAACCTTCCTAAGGCCCTCAACCTCTATCAATGCGGCACTCGCTATATACTCAACCTCGCCCTTGGCGGTCTCGGCAACATCCCTATAGAACATGGGCAACCCCAACTCATTGGCCAATTCCCTGGCACCGCCGTGTCCGTAGCCCCAGTATCGACTAGGGCATCTACATCCTTAATTACGGAACCATCCAACGAACCAATCCTGGCTCTAACCCAGACCTCACCCATGGCTAATCAAACACCGTGGATTAAATTAATAAGCCTTTAGTCCGCTTAAAAGACCCTAACGGCATTCCTCAGGAACCACGCGTACGGCGGCCTATCCCTATCCCTGGCATTAACGACCTTGACATCGAATAAGTAGGCCAAGTCGCCAAACCTATCCTCGATTTCCTCGATTACCCTGACCTTAACATCCAGTGGATCCCCACCATCAATCACCAGGAGGATGTCCACGTCGCTTGAGCCCGTGACCCTACCCATCACCACGGAGCCAAAGACGTAGCACTCAACGCCATACCTCCTGAGTATTGGTGAAACCTCATTAATTAAAGACTTCCAATCCCTGAGCAGCCTAATCCTCCTCATAGGCTCCATAGCCTCCTCACCAATTCGATAATGGACTCGGCAATCCTTAGGGCAATCTCAGCCCTATCCCTATCGACACTGGGCATTCCATACTGTCCCAGGCTCCTTGAGTCCTCTAGTATTATTAATTCCCTACGATTACCGCTCACAAACGCCCTAATCTCCTCGCCGGCACTACCTCCTAACTGATTAGCCACGAGCCCCAGTAATGACCTAATGTTGTGTGTCCTTGGCGGCTCAATCCCGAGCTTTATGAGTAACGCCTTAATTGATAATTGGGCAGCTATCTCGGCATTAACCGCCGCGGCGTTGTAAAACCCCCTCTCAAAAGATACCCTGGCAACCACTAGGTACTCCTCAGCCTCCTCATGAAATCCTCAGCAACGTCAATGCTCATGGAATTATCAAGACATTCCTCCTCATACAGGGTAATAAACCTATTGATGCAAGGCCAAGAGCAGCACGCCCATCCTCTCCAGCCGCCCATGGTTGGGTCTATCCTCGGGCTGAAGACTCCCAATATGGTCACCCCAATGAGCACTTGCTCGATCTAATCACCAACCAAAGCCACGTTAGTCCTCTCCTCATCCATCAACCCAATAACCACCACGTCCTCCTCAAGTATGGTCTCGCCCCTCACCATCATTATCCTAACATGCCTAACAATACCGGCAATACTAAGCTCCTTAGCAACCTTCCGAGGAACCACAGTATACGTGACGCCCGTATCCATAGATGCCCTGAACCTGCCAACTCCCTTACTGCCAATCACCTCGATATCACGTATACGTTCCCACAATTAACCTGGAGTCATTTGCTCGTTAATACGGTTTTGGAAAGCTTAAGTATTGGGGGTGTTACTTAGTATTGGGGGTGATACTTGCTCTTCAGCACTGAGCCAAAGACGTCGCTGGATGAGCTCTTTGACAGGGAGGTTGAGGTGGAGAGGTTTAGGAGTGGCCTTAATGAGCGGTTGGTCCTTGTGCTTGGGATTAGGAGGGTTGGTAAGTCCAGCCTTGTGCTTTCTGTCCTTAATTCCCTTGGTATTGACTATGTATTTATTGATGTTAGGAAGCTCTATGACGACGTCTCGAGGAAGGTACCGGCGGAGAGGATATACGAGGAGCTAAAGTCATCATTACGTAGACTCAGCCTTTGGTGGAGGATTAGGGATATCATTAGTGAGGTTGATGTATCCCTCGGGCCTGCCAGGCTTAAGTTAAGTGCCTCGAGGATTAGGGATGGCATTGCGAGGATTCTTGAGACCATTAATAATGCCGGTAGGCGCGTGGTCCTGGTACTTGACGAGGCTCAATACCTCAGGTACTCAACCATAGGCCTTAGGCCATTGCTGGCGTACGCCTATGATCACCTGAGGAACATAACCCTGGTACTCACTGGTAGTGAGGTCGGCCTACTCAATGACTTTCTGGGCCTTAATGATCCATCATCCGAGTTCTACGGTAGGTATTACTACGTTGTGGAGCTAAGGCCATTCGATAGGGGGCGTTCCATGGAATTCCTGAGGAGGGGGTTCAGGGAGTTGGGCATTACAGTCGATGATAGGGTCATCGAGAGGGCTGTTGATGAGTTAGGCGGCATTGTTGGTTGGCTCGTCTACTTCGGCAGGCTCTACTGAGAGGGGTGAGGATGCGATCAATGAGGTTAAGGAGGTTGGGGCCAACCTCGTTAGGGCTGAGTTGGAGGAGTTGTTCTCAAGGAGTCGGTATTACCGGTACGTGATGGAGGCCGTCGCAGTGCTTGGCAGGGCCAGGTGGGGTGACGTGATGAGATACGTAATGGCTAGACTCGGAACAAGGCCAACAAACGCCACCCTCTCCCGGGACTTAAACAACCTGGTCAAAATGGGGTTCCTGACCAAGGACGGCGATTTATACAGTATTCCAGACCCAATAATTAGGTACGCCGTGTTAAAGATGAGGTAGTTAATACGATACTTTACGTTTTTCACACCGCCCCCTCATTTACCTATGGTGGCCTTATTACTGATGAGGGTATCGTTGGCACCGTGAACACTTCGTTGAACCTCCTTAAAGTGTACGTAGGCGTGCCAAAAGCTCAAAACCCTCAATAAAGTCTGAGAGGAAGAGACGTGAACCAGGGAATTAGGAGGATCGCCAGTGCCCTTATTAATGTTCCAATATTATTGCCTAAATTGCCTCGTGAATCGGGCGAAGAGGTCCTTAACCTTACTAGGGCTGCGCGTCGTATGGCTTAGCAAAAGGTATTAAAGGCCGTGATTGGTTATAATACTGGTGGTTCAGGACCTTAAGCAATAATTGCTCAAGTTACTTGAGGAGGATGAGGAGTTCAGGCTCATGGTAGCCGCTAAGTTGGGAATACTGGATATCCATTCAATGCTTAAGGAGCTCATGAACGCAGTCAATAAGTTAATTGAGGTTGATAGAGGCGTGTTAGAGAACCAGGATAGGATGCTGGACGCGTTCAAGGGCATTTTAGAGAACCTAGATAGGTTATGGCAGGAGGTTAGGGCGTTGCGTGAGGGTCAGGAGGCCATGAGGAATGACGTGAGTAAATTATGGGAGGAGAATAGGAGAATCAATGAGAATATTGAGAAATTGTGGCAGGAGGTTAAGGTCTTGAGGGAGGGTCAGAGTAAGTTGTGGGAGGAGGTCGTCAAGATTTGGGGTGAGATTAGGGATATGAGGATGGAGCTTAGGGGCCTTAGGGATCTCTACGGTGGTTTATCAAAGTCCGTTGGGTCTATACTCGAGATGAATGCTAGGCATTACCTACCAGTTTGGGTCAGGAATAACCTGGGCCTTAATATAGGTAGGTTGAGGAGGTTTGTTGTTAGGGGCGTAGTCGAGGTTGACGGTTACGCCGAGGTTAATGGGAGAGCCGTGGTCGTTGAGATCAAGGCGACCCTGAGGTTGGACGATGTCCTGGAGTTCGTGAACTCGAAGCTCCCAAAGATCAGGGAATCGAGGCCTGGCGTTGAGGTGATTCCAATAATAGTCTATGTGAATGAGGCTGAGGATACCGATAAGGCCATCAAGTACGCCAGGAAGAGCGGGGTCAAGGTGCTCAGGCACATTGGTGAGGACGAATTTGAGGAGGCCTAACTACCCACGCCCAGCCTAGATTAGACACGCAAGCCTTTAAGCCTTAATTACCGACTTACTATACATCCCTGCCTACCCCCATTTCCCCAATCTAAAGGGCAGGTCACGGTAGTGCCTTATTAATTAAGTTGGTAGTACTCTATCGATGAGGAGTAGGGGTTCACTATCGACAATACTCGCCGGAATACTGGTCTTAATCGCCCTACTCATGGGCATCGGCATAGCCATAGAGGTCATGTCGGCGGTAATAACCCTAGAAAACCTAGCGGTCAACCACGTGAATACCGTCGGCAGGGCAGCAGCCACATACAGTGGATTAATAATCCAGGGAGACACGCTACTAAGCACCAAGGCCCAGTGACGGTAATAGCGCGGTGACGCCAGGTGGTTTTAAGGCTATGAACATGACAACGTATGAGTACGTAAACAACGGCACAGAGCCCGAACTACTACTGACCAATGTCGGGCCCGTGCTACTAGACCCAACCCAGCAGTCGGTTAGTGATGCCAGGTTAGTGAGTGGCGGCATGAACATAATTAGTAACTACCTAAATCACTGGGTCGAGGCCGTGGTGGTCACCGGGCAGGGCAGTGAGCAGTTGTTTAGTGGCGTGGTCGTAATGATCAATGACGAGTTCTACCTACTGCACATATCCAGGGATAATGACCCGAGCTACATCGTCGGCCCACTAATGGGGAGTAACGCCTACGTGATTCATGACTACGGCATTGGCCAGTACGGCTGCGAAGCCCTCTACTCATTCCCCTGGAAGTGGTTTGTCAATGAACCGCCGAGTAACACCACATGCCCAGCACCACCACCAGGCCCGGTAACCACACTCCTGTACCAGGGGTATTGGCCTGAATTGTCGATAATTCTCATAAACACGACCGCGATAAAGATCGAGGTAACGTTTAAGGAGGGGACCAGATTCTCGGCAATGCCCCAGTACTTCACACTGAGTTTCCTGGACCAGGGAAGCGCCAGGTGGTTGAGCCCAACCTGCGTTGGAGCTGGTGAGTACCGGGGATGCTCATTCACAATGGGCGCCATGTACTCAACACTACAGCAGAACCTCAATTACAGCATTGTGGTTAACTTCGGCCGGGAGGCACCGAGGAACTACTACCTAATAATGACCATAACCTACGTGGATGGCCTACCCAATGAGTGGTTCGTGTGGAACATAACCAATTACTCAGTGGTTAATTACCCAATGTGGCTCGACGCCGGCGGCCCACCAGCTAATGTCTTGTATGATGGTTAAGGTCAATGGCTCATTAACTCCCTATAGAGCCTGAGCCATGTGTATATTGACTCACCCCCAGCCACAAGCCTATCCCTCAGGACCCTATACGCCGTTGTGTAGCCCCTGAAAACGAGGAATGCATAGAAGGCATTCAACTTCGCCCTATCTCCAGCATCACTACCGAAGTCGCTTAACAGCATCCTCAGCGTGTGCGCATGCCTAACCCTGACCTCACCCTCCTCGCGGTTCCACCCAGCCACCAACTCACTTATGAAGCTCATGAACTCATCAATAAATCCCAGATAATCACTGGGGACCATACTCCTTAAGTACTCCCTATATCTGGTCTCCCAATCCCTGGGCATTGGTTAATCGCTTAATTAACGGGCCTATAAACTAATCGTGCAGGATACACAGCCTCATTCACCAACTGAACCCGCGCCAGGCCCGGGAAGACTGCCCTAGTGGGTGCTCAATGGGGCGTTGCTACGGATGTATAAAGAGTTTTTTTCAGGGTTGAAAGTGACTAACGACACGATTACGAGCACTTATAAATTATTGGGGAGTTGATTGTATGTATGCAGAGTAGAATGAATAGGAGGGGCATATCAAACGTGGTGGCTACGATAATACTCATAGCCGTGGCTATAGCGCTGGCTGTGGCGGTGGCTGTGTGGGTCTTCGGCCTAGCAGGCTCAGCGAGTAAGACATCGACGTTGACTGTTGTAATGGCGCAGTTAACTGGTGTTTCTAGTGGTAAACCCACCTTGACTCTTACGGTAAGTAATCCGTCGAGTAGCTCAATATCCATAGTAGCGTTGGTAATAGGGTCATCAACCTGCCAGTCACCAAGTAATAGTCCAATAATACAAATAAGCGCAGGCGCCCAGGGAGAAATTATATTCTCAGCAAGCAGTTCGACCAATGTAACTTCCTTAACTGTGACGGCACAAGGCAACGGCATAACTATACCAAGCAACTCAACCACATGTAACTCACCAATTAACTTCCAAACAGGTGTTCAGTACAGTGGCGAGCTAATAACAGCAAGCGGCCAGACATACCCATTCACAGTAACAGCAAGCTCATAATGAACTAGCGCCTTAAATAAATCGCATTAAAAATTATCCCTCTTTATTTTCTCTTCCATCTGTAGTGATTAATTTTGGCGTTGATCACCAATGTGTTAATGCCCTGAGTAGGTGCCTAATCATTAATGCGTGGTTATTGACCCCGGTTATGTGGATCCCATTCTTAATCAACGATTTGTAGAGCGCGTAGTTTGCGTATTCTCTTAAGTGCCTATTGCAGTTGTTCCCGTTGCTCCCTAACCTGCGGCGCCCGGGAACCAGGGCGTCATTGACTGCCCAACCATCAATGCGTATATCCCCAGTACGACACCCTCATCAACGCACTGCCTAACAGCCCCTGGGACCCTCTCGACAACGCCCAGTAGGTCGTTTATGTACTCATTGACTGGCCTGTGATTTACGACTATGGCTAAGGTGGGGCCGAAGGCTATTGAGCCACTGTGGACTACCCTTACATGTGGCACACCATCAATCTCCAGGTCCCTAGGCCCAGGCCTCCCACCAACATCCGCAACCCCAACCAACCTACTCCCAAGTCTCCTGGCAGTTTCGTAGTACCTCATGAATGAGTCCTCGAGGATCGCCCCATTAACAATCACGTCGCCGGCCTCGGCAATACCGAGCATCCTCAGCAGCGCCTCGGCGCCGCCGTAGCTAACGCAGTGAACCTCATCGGCGCCTAACGGCTTATCACCGCAGCGTGGGCATCACTCATGAATACTACGGACTCGCTCGGCCTCACGACCTCGACATTGACCCTAAGCACGCCACCAGGACTCCCAGCGCCGCCTGGTATGTAGGTGATCAGCCTCATGCGTCGCCACCCATAGGTCCTCAATACACACCTTGTTAATCCACAGTCTCCGGCTGACCCGGGTAATAAATAATTAATTCTTAATGAGGATCATGACCCTAATCAATTAATTATTCCCCGCCTCAGTCGTTAGATGTACTTCCTAGGTTGGTGATGAGTATTCATACTACTGCAGGTCTGATGGTCGAGACATAGCTGATCAACGTCTCTGCGGTCCCCGTTGAATTGCCTCATCATCAGCGCTATTGAGACCACGGATGCCGAGGACACCATGAGCATTGAGGCCGCGACTAAGGCGTGTGGGTTCCTGGCGATGAAGCCGAGTATTGTCATGTAAGCGCCAATCATTGCCAGCGCCGTCGTTACCGCCACAAAGGCGTAGTCCAAGAGACCCATCAATAATAACCACAGGCCAGGGTTAATAAGATAACCAAGTAAAATAGGTGATGGGTATAAATAGGCAGCCTTAAATTAGCCTGGTGTTGGGGGTCACGAGCCGTACAACCCTGCAGGCGTCCCTGGGGATATTTCCACAGAGTCTTGGGTTGATGTACATTAATGGGTACGTTAGAGGCAGAAGTAGTAACGGCATGGTTAACCAGGTTAGTGCGTAGAACAATGCTAATTACAAAAGTCGGAACTTTTAATTAATGCCTCATTTTTATGCCTAGCTACTCATTCAGGCGCCCTGTTATGCATTGGTGGCAGCGTTCTTAAATTAATGCTTTGACCCGTTACTATCAATGATTAATTACCTACCGATTGCCGTGAGGGTGTGTATTAATAACCAAGCTTATTCCTGCCAGTGTTGTTAGGTGTTAAAGACGTTGATTACGTAGACGCGATTGTTAAGTTTAATGAAAGCCTATTGAAATAATTAAAATATTAAAATAATGTTAAGTTACTTAAGCAACCCGTGGTAGGGGCCTTAATAGGCAGTTCATGATTCCCAGGGAGGTTAGGGAGGAATTTAGCATTAGACTTATTTGATTGATTAGGGAGGAAGAAGGAAAGAAGGAGAAGTGCGTTTTTAATTGGTGAGGCCGCGCCAAAGCCTCACTTATTTGCTGAGTGATGCCAAGGCTGATAGTGCCTGGGCAGCGCCATAAACATTCAGCTGGCCTAGCCCGGTCACGGGGCTCCACTGATATGGCACTGACCAGTACAGGCCGTTGTCTCCGCCCAGTGTTGGAACATGGCCCCCGATATGCCGCTGAAGAAGCTCATGGTCGTTATCGTGATATTGCTCACGTAGGCTCACTGGGCATGTAGTGGTATACAAGGTACATACTCGGTGCCAAGTCACCTATTGTGTAGTCAGTGCCGGTGCCGTATAGGTAGCTCTGTATGGTCGTGGTCATGCCGGCGGTCAATGGCGTTGCCAGGCTTGTGCCGCCTATGAAGTATGGAGGTATAACGCCATTAAGCACAATAAACACGCCGGTGTATGGGTCAGCGTCAGCGGCAATGTCCGGCACACCCCTCATTCCCACGGTGTTGAACCAAATGCCCAGGTCCGGCTCATACACGTACTGCACCTGGTACGGAATACTAATTAACTTCTGACCAGGGGTCTCCGTGAATGTGAAGGAGTAGCCACCACCACTACCCCAGACTATGAATGGGTTCCAGTTCCAGGCAGTCTCCATGCGCTGTGCATAACCGCCAATGAATTGGGCGAACAACTCAGTACCACCGACACCAGTCACCCATGGGTCGCTGGCTGGGTATAGGACGCTTGGTTCCATGGGCATGTTGAATGCGAACCACTGTACGTCATAGGCACCCCAATCACCCGACGCTGCAAATGCCCCGATGCCCTCTGCGGCTGCTTGCATGAATATTTCGTCATAGCCGTAGAGTAGGTTGTAACTTGGCGGCGGGTAATAGAACATGTCCTCCCAGGAACCCCAACTCATGCTAATGAAGTTGGCTAGGGAGTTATTAACACGTACTCTACATCAACGAATAAGTCATCACCAGAGTCCGGGGCAACAACAAGGAGTATCTTGCCCCAGGGGCCATTGTGTGGGCATACTCAATGTCCAACGCAGTCTCCCATGACCAACCCTCGGCATAGGGCAGGTTATAAGGCGTGAGCATCGGCACACCGGTTGGGTAGATGATTGTGCATGAGGCTGGCGGTGGTAGGTAGAATATGCTGTCGAAGGTCGCCAGGTCATTGCAAGCAACGTTCTGGTAAACATACTGACTGGCCAGCGTGAAGTTAACATCACCAAAGGCATCAACAATGGCTATCGTCAAGCCCTGGCCCGTGTAACCGCTGTAGAATAGTGGCAATTCATCATACATCCACTCAAGGCCGATTGGGAACCAGATAACTGCGTAGCCCCACTCCTCCTGGGCACTCCTCAATGCATTTAGGCGTAGGCCATGCCCATGAGACTCGGCTTAGCCATTAGGTACTGAGCAATTAACTGGGCCATGTTGAGCCTGGCATAGGCCGGCCTTCCATTAACCCTAACGGCACTACCCAACAACTGGCCTGGCTTAGGCCGCTTGGTAGTGGCTCCTTAACAATCATTGGCTGGTACTGAGGCGCCTTACTATGCACCGCGAAGTAACCCAGCGGTATGCACTCCCCAGCCAGTATCCACTGGGTTATGTTGCTTGGTGCTGATTGTAGGGCTGTTAGGAAGTTGTCCACTGCCGATGCATTGCCCGTGGCCTCAATGAGCATTGGGAAGGTGTAGTTGACTATAAGGCCGTTCTGCTCCGCCAGGCTCGTTATGTAACTAAAGACGTAACCCGGCGGTGAATACCACTCAGCAAACTCCTGAGGAGTAATGAATTCGTGGTAATACGGACTGGATAGATTGTAGTACATTTGGTCTAGGAGGTATAGTAAGCCGTTGGGTGTGGTTACGTTATTTAGCCTTAGCCACACAATCACGTGACTCAAGTTAGAACCAGGAACACCAGGCACGACCTCAGTGCATGTGAAGTACTGGGGCATTGACTGCTGCGCATGGGCCACTGATGCCGTGACTGCCAGGGTTATTACTAGGAACAGAACCACGTAGGTTAATTTCCCCATCATCGAGTAAAGCAATTAAGGCTCCCTTTAAAGCATTACCCTCATTTTTAAAGAGGACTCGGTAAACATTGTGAATATGGTCAACGAATGCATAGGGCGTTAGGGCGCCGGTAAAATTAAACTAATACCTTAAAAAAATAATTTTAATTTAATTAATAATCCACAACACCGAAGTGGGTTACCTTTAAATTCTGGGTGTTGCCCCCTATTCGATGGTTGAGGAGATAACCTGCGAGAGGTGCGAGCTCAATAATGGAGTCCTAAACTGCAGCGGTTGTAGGGTTAGTGGGAGACCGGCTGTTAGGGAGCGTTAATGGCCATAATGGGCGCGAGTACACTATACCTACTCATATCCCTACTAACAACCAGCATATACCAAATACCACTCATCGCAATCCCCACAGCAATCACAATCGCACTAAGCCTATACACAATCTACGCATTAAATAAGGGGGTCAGTAAGGCCTTAATCGCCGCGACAGCCACGGCAATAGCCCTCGGACTAGCAACAACGCTAATCATCTTCACAATTGGGTTGAGAGCCTCGGCAGCAGCCCTGGGCTCGGGCTGGGTAATCTACGGGGTCGGGGCCTACGAACTACTGAGGCTCTCGAGGGCATAAATATATACTTACCATGAAATTATAAATATTTTATTTATAAGTTCCAACGAATCGATAGGGCGCAGTGGAAAATTCAACGAATGTTCCAAGGGTGTTCTTTAAAAACCCCCAACCCCAAAGCGTCCTGATGAATCCAAAACCATAACCGGGAGTAGAAAAGTAATAATACCACTAGTAATAACACTAGCGCTGATGATAATAGCGATAGTGGCGTTGGCACAACAATCCAGTGTAACGTACATGCCCGTGCTAAACTTCACGCCGGTAAAAGGTACGTCTGGCCAGACAATAACTATTACAGTACAAAACGGCTATTTCTCACCATATGCAACCGTGGAAATATACTTTAATAACACCTACATAACATCCGTATCAGCCAACGCAACCGGCGGAGTCTACGCAATCATTCAAGTCCCATATAACTTATCAGCCGGCAGTTACAACATAACAGCGATAAGTAATGGCGAGGTTGCTTACTATGAAGGGTATTTATTCAATGAAACCTTCTCGTTAAGCCCAGGCTTTGGCCCGCCGGGAAGCACCGTTTACTTCACGGGCTTTGGCTTCCAGCCGGGTGAAACGGTTAAGGTGTACTTCGACGGTACTGTCGTCGCCACGGTAACGGCGAATAGTTCAGGCTACGTAAGTGGTTCGTTCACGGTGCCGTTAACCGCGACCGTCGGCTCCCAGAAGCCGAACACAGTGGTAGCCGTTGGCCAAACCAGCGGCGTCACCTACGTGTCCCTATTCTACGTTACTAATGCTAGTATAACCTTATCAGAGAAAAAAAGCCACAATGGGCACGAATATATACGTAAGTGGTTCAGGATTCCCAGCAAACCAGTATGTGGTGCTGTGCTTTAACAACATTGTAGTTAACACAGCATACACGAGCTCCAGCGGCACATTCGTAACGAACTTTACAGTGCCGCAGATGCCAAACGGAACCTACCCAGTGGTGGCGATGGCGTCAATAAACGCAGTACCCATAGGCTCAAAGTGCCCGTTCGTCGGCGAGGCTTATGAGGGTGGCTACGCAAAAGCGAACCTAACCGTAGTACCAAGCTAGTGGTCAGCACAACAACCACATGCCCACAGTACAGCATTACCGTTACTGGTTACGGATTCCCAGCAAACACGTCCATAGCATTACTACTAAATGGCACAACATTACAGACAACAACCACGAACTCCTCCGGTACATTCACGATAACAATAACAGCACCACAAACACCAGGCACTTACACACTAACCACAAACGTTACATACATGGGCTACCCAACACCAGTCACCATAAATGTCACGCCACCGTACGTACAGGTCAATGGGCAGAGCAGTGTCTCAGGCATAGTCGGTGGCACAGTAACCGTTAGCGGCGCATGCTTCCCACCAACTAAACCCGTGAACCTATACATAAACAATGTTGAGTATCCAAGTGTAACCACGACAAGCTCACAGGGTAGTTTCAGCGTCAACGTGGACCTACCACTACTACCGCCAGGCACGTACACAGTATACGCAGAAGTAAATAATATACACAGCGTTGTAAATGCCAGCGTAACAATACTACAGCCGCAGATAGTCTCGGTAACACCAACGGCAGGCGGTGAGGGTAGCTGCTTCGTGATTAAGGGCATAAACTTCGCAAACGCCACGCTCTACAGCATTGCCGTAACCATAAACGGGGCAACCTACACATACGGAGAGTACAGTGAGTACGTGAATAGGTCATCAGTAGCTAATGCATTTGGAGTTTCCTGTAGTCAAAGTGTTACGTTATACGCGAACGGTACTGTGATACTGCCGGTAATTGTACCCGTGACCACGCCCGGCCCGTACACGGTGTACGTCAACTCAACAGTCCACTCATCGTTGATAAGTCCTACTGGCGTCCCATCAACGACACCTGAGGAAATTGTGCCATCAACCATAACGGCGCCTAACGACACGTTGTACGCAACCACGAGCTTCACCGTGCAGCCCTCCTACATAACCGTGACGCCAACCCAAGTTGTTGGTGGTCAGCAAATACTAATAACGGGCTATAACTTCTACCCAGGGTCGCCAGTAACTATAATTGTTAATGGCACGAACGTGACGTCGGTAATTGTTGGCTCCAACGGTCAGTTCAGCGCCACATACACAGTACCGAGCTACCTAACCAGCGGCGTGCTCTACATTGTGGCTGAGGAGAACTACACAAGCTACATCGCCGGCACCCCGCCAAACGCTGTCGGTAATGCGACCGCCACCGTCAAGATAGTCAACTTCTACATTGCTGTGCTTGACGACCTAACAAAGCTACTGCAGTGCTGCAGCAGTGTTAATGCAACGCTACAGCAACTAATGAGTAAGGTGGAGGGGGTGGCCAGTGAGGTTAGTACGGTATACAGCACGGTGCTCAGCATGAACTCCACACTAACATCAATCAGCAGTACGTTGAGTAGCATTAGCTCGACACTATCATCAATGCAGAGCACGCTCACGAGCATACAGGGCATGCTATCATCAATAAGCAATACATTAACGACGATACAGGGCATATTGACGGCGGACTTCTCAACTGTGATTAGCGACTTATCATCAATGCAGAGTACGCTGAGCACGATAAACAGCAATGTGCTGAGTGTCAATAGCACAGTGACTTACTATGCTCAGCAGTTGCTGAGTGGTATAAGTAACATACAGAGTATGATACAGGGCCTGCAGACAACACTATCGAGTCAGTACAGCACGATAGAGGGCCAGTTGGGCGCCATTGGCAGTGGCTGGTTAGTGTTAATAATACCGTTACGTACTACGGAAGCAACATACTGAGTGCTGTGCAGAGCATTAACACCACAGTGCAGAGCGTTAAGTCGGTGGTGCCAAGCGTGATGACCGGCTACGGAAGCTATACATTCACGGCGCCGGGCACGTACACCATATACCAGAGCTCAACTGTCGGCCAGATAACGGTGACCCTGTACTACACCGGCTACAGCACTGTGTACATCTACGTATACCCAATACCCGGCGATACGACGCACGTGGTTAAGCTGCAGGTGACGAGCAGCGCGGGCTACACAGTGACTGTGTCTGGCTGGAGGGTTGACGTATACGTGACGTCGGCATCATCAGTCTCGCCAGTCACTGTGTACTACTCATACACCGCAATATCGTGATGAAACCTAAGGCTTAAAACATCTAAAAACTCAAAATTAATCCTTTCCCCTTCTCCCTTCTTTTCCTCCAGTAATACATGCGCATTAACAATTTATTTTGCATATATGGATTAAGTAAGACCATCCTTCCAAAGACCTGATGGGAACCCCACTGAAGGTTTACGCGGTGATTATCGGATTAATAACCCTAGCCTCACGGCCTTAGTTAATGCCCAGGTGCTCGTGCTACCGCCTCAGGGCCCCTGGCTAAGCGAGAGCATGGCCATCCAGGCGCCAAGCTACCTGGTGGTGCTACCCGCCGGGTGTAACCCGCAGCAGCCCTACAACCTGTATGTGTTCACGCCGAGCCAATACAGCGCCTGGGCCTCTGGGGGACCGCGGGGCTATCTACGCGGGGGAGCTAACTAATGGGCCCCGACTGCGGTTTACCTAGGCCCGGGGGAGTACGTCGTCGTGATATACCCGGAACCAAGCAATTACAATACCTGCCTATCAATCACTGGGCCTAGCCAGGGCCTGGCCATGGGGCTCGTAAGCCTGCCCAACAACCCAATAAGCACTGATGAGGCCCTTGGGTACTTCAGTATATCCTCAATAAACGCCTATAGCCAGAACGCCAGTCAGTACGGGGTGCCGCCTGACGGGGCTGGCCTGCAGTTAAGTGCCGTGGTCGTCCTGCAGCTCGCGACGGCTCAACACAGTACTACCTGGTCCAGGACATACTCAGGCTGGAGACCCAGGGTGGGTACTACTCGGTGGCCGACGTGGTCTGGAACGAGACCGCCACGCCCAGCACACTAACTGGGGTTGTGGGTAATGGGGAAGTCACGGCCTACGGCGTTGACGAGGCCTACGAATACTCAACCCCCTTCAGCACCTACAAACTGCCGCTGAGTGGTTACTTGATCATTGACGTGGCCGTGTCGGGAGGCTCGGCAGTCATAGGCCTCGGCTACACCATAATACAGAGCGGCGCCTATAGGCCGCCCCAGGTGGTTTGGTTCGACAACGTAACCATAGCCCCAGACTCCCCAGTGGTCAGTGCCTTCATTGAGGCGTATAACGGTAGGTTAACGGGCTCCGGGAGACCCATGAGCCTGGAACTGGTTTTTGGGGGTTATGGGAATGGCGAGATAACGACATTCAAAAGCCTAAGTGCCGAGTTGGCCCTGGCCTACTGGGATGGGTCGGGGTGGGCCTCGCCACCAAGCATCTACGACTACTCCCTAAACCCCGTGGGGTCGGCCACGGACCTGAGGGTGCTGATGCAGGGGAGCGTGGCCACGGTCAGCACGGGTAGCCAGATCCAGGCCTAATAAGTCCCCAGCCCCGGCCCTGCCCATGACATACATAGCCGTTTACAACCCGGTCACGAACGGTCTCAACACCACCTACGTAACCCAGCCAATCACTGTGACCCAGCCCTAGACAATATACGTGGGGCCAGGGGCTAGGTATGTGCTTGTTGGTTATTATGTGAATGGCGCCTACACGACGACCCAACCCACGATAAGCCCAGCACCTGGTTCACGGCGTATGAAGTGGAGGCCCAGTACCAGGGGCAGTATCTGATGAGTATAACGAGCCCGTTGCCGATCACTGTGAATGGGGCAACAACCGCAAACTACACCAGCTGGGTCTGGGCTGGCTCCCTTCTCAACCTAACAACCAGTAATGTTTATCTAACCAACGGAACCATGTTTGCCCCATCGGTGGGTAATGAGTCGATTATCGTATCCTCACCGATAAGTATGGGAATTACCTGGACCCCATACTACCTAGTGAATATAACTAGTGAGTACCCGGTCAGTCAATGGGACGCTGACCAGGGAGTACAGCGCCTACGTTAGGGCCGGGTCGACCATAGTGGTGAGGGCCGATCCCGTGGCGAAGTACCTGGGCCTCGTGATAATGCACCCAAATGCCACGTCGCTGACCATAGTGGTTAACAAACCGGTCAGGCTATTCATAGCCTACACACCAAACTACACAAACCTGCTCCTGCTCATGTTCCTCATCGCCCTTGCACTGGCCGTCGCCCTAATGAGAGGCGCCTGGGCAATGGCGAGGACTGGGGCGAGGAGGTTCAGTTATAGGAATGTTGGGTGGGTGGTGACGGCCGTGAACACCAGGCGGGCCTGCGGTGCAGGGGTTAGTAGGTGAATTAGGACTTGGGCAGCCAACGCGGCCAGCGCAAGGGCAACCCAAAGGCACTCAAGGCGGCACCGCATAATGTGGTTGCCGGCATGACCCCATTTAATAGTATTACCCCTAATACATCAACTCAACCTACTACTGCTCAATGCCGAATCCGTTCCTCGCAATCGCCAGCGACACCATCTACTACATTTACAACAACTGGGCATTGAGCCGCAGTATAATTGGTCGGTACTATACCTATCGTCAAACCCTCACGGCGTTGGCACCTACCTATCCACCCAGGGCGACGTGTTACTACCCCAAAGCTAATCACCATACCTGGTGATTCAGTGGGACCCAGGGTGGCAGAAACCCGGTGAGGTGACGCCAAGCGGGGGCCAATTCAACGTCTGGGTCGTAAGAAACCCAGGTAATGCCGCCAATGACTTAAGCGTCTACGTAGTGGGCGGCGTGGGTAACGGCCACTTCACCCCGGGCCCCGGCGACTACGTATGCCTATCGGTCACCTACGACCCATTGAGAAACGCCGTAATTGCCTACGTGGTCGACCTAAGCACAGGCGCAGCCGCGTTATTAATATACGACCTAGGCAGTGTCTTCATGCCGCCGATGCCGGCACGTACGTATTCGAGGTCGCAGATAGCACCGGGGCTCTCCATGCTAATTGGGGCGTCGTCTACATTAATTACCAGGGCTAGTCAATCACGGCTAAACGTATTGGCACCCAATACTCAGTGGGCTGCCGTGGAGCCCCCGAGTATGCTCTCCAGTAACCTCTCATGTGCCTCCTCATCCTTCATTATACCCTTAACTTCCTCGACGTCTAGCCCCAACTTACTGCAGGTCTCAATCACAAGCTCCGCATAAACCTTCATCATAACCTCCTCAGCGATGAATACGAGCCTACCCAAGTCCTCAACACCCAGTCTCTGGCTACTAACCACCTTATCAACGGTAGGCCTAGTCCAACCGCAATCAACACCCTCCACGGATAACCCCCTCAAGCGCTTAAGCGACCTGAGGAGCCTTGCATAAATCTCGGCATGCCTCGCCGAGTCCTCGGCAATCCTCCTAAGCACCTCTGAGTACTTCCCATGCACCTCGGCAAGCCTGAAGTAATGCTTAGCAATGACCCTCTCCAGCTGTATGCCGCAAATGAGCAGCTGCAGTACATGATGCTCGAGGCCCTCGTAGGACTGGGAAACCCTCCTAACGGCATTCTCCGGCACAGGAAGGGCAAGGCTAATGTAAAAACCAAGCAATGCCATAACCAACCACCAGCCGGCCCGGAATAAATTAATCACGTAGGCATAGAATAAATCACCGCCTGTGTGGATCGCATTAAAAGCCCCAATGACTATAGCCGCCGTTAAGAGGGCGATGATAGCCAGGTAGTATGTGTGGTAAGTAGTGAGGTGAACAGCGCCAGTGCCCTTCGGTGTGACCCTAAAACTCTTCCTCCTCCTCAGGACCCACCAAATGAATGCTATGGTGACCGGTAGGGAAACAACGAATTGAATGCCCTGATGATGCATGAACTCCCTAAGTCCATAACCATACCTACCCATTATTGCTAGATAAGACATTAACGAGGCAAGGAACACGGGGAAGTACACAATCAGGTAAAGTATTGGGTTTATGCTTAGGAAGAATACCCTGAACATTAGGAATATGCTTGGCGCCAGGATGCCCGCTATGGTTAGGATGCTCACGAAGAACCAGTAATAAACGCCATTGATGTAATCTAAGAGTTGTGAGATATTCAACCTGGCATTAAGTAGTTTCTTAATTAATTGAAAGGTTCCGAGGGACCACCTACTCTGCTACGTTATATAACTCGGTAAGTCCTTGGGTGGCTCGCCACCCCACACAAATGGTAAATCAACGTAGACGCTCCTGGAACCCCTTTCATGAAGCATGACTGAGGTATACACGTCCTCAGTCACGCTACCCTCGTAAAGGCCGCCAATCGATAATAAATGCCTAACCCTGTAAATAGTGCCACTGCCCAGGCTAAACGCCGAGTTCCTCATGTGCCTACCCCTCATTATGACTCTCAGGAAGGGTATTTGCTGAATCCAGGCGGAGAGGGCGATCGTCGTGTCGAGCCCCGAGTAGTACTGCGGAATCTGCACAAAGGCGACCCTCGGGTCATCGAAGGATCGCATAACATGCTTAAAGACATCAGGCAGAAGTCTCTGGTCAGCATCCATGATCATCGCGTAGTCATGATCCTCACCAAAGGCCCTGAGCCAGTCATTAATGGCGCCGGCCTTAAACCCCCTCCTACTGCCTCTCCTGAAGACCTTGAAGCCAAGCCACTCCGCATAGTGACAAGTTCCCTCCTTATATCTTCTCTCGTTGAATCATCAAGTACATAAACGTCGCCTAAATCACCAACCGCCGCCTTGGATATTGTGGCGGTCTCGGCAACGAGCCTAGGAGGTTCATTGAATATGGGTATTACCACGGCAACCCTGTAATTACCCGTACCACCAGTGCTCCAGGCCCTACTGAGCACGGCTTCATCATAATCCCTACCCCTAAGCCAATAAGCAATAAATAGACCCATAGACAGGAAGGAGATGACCATCATGAGCACTATAAAGTAACCCAGGACAATGCCCCAACCTCTAACATTAATAAGGTAGGTAATAATGAGCGCTATGATGAGGGGTGAAAAGACAATGAATATGTTGATGGGTTTCATCTTAATTTTATGATTTGCGAATGTTAATTTAACTTTTTCCTAAAATCTAATTATAACCTTAATACTTATGCATTGTGTCGGTAAGGTCAACGCGACCCATGGCAGGTTATTTTGAAAGGATTTAAAAGGGGGTAAGGGAGATAATGAGGTTAATGGGTAATTGCCTACCAGTGGCTTCCAAGGTCTACGTGAATAACCAGGTGCTGGTCCCGGCACGCGTCGTTAAGTGCCTGGGGATTAAGGACGTGGATTACGTGGACGTGGTTATCAAGTATGGTGGTGAGGTCATTGAGTTAAGAGGTGTCAAGCTTCTCAGGTCTGTGAAGGGCGGCGCTTCGAGGCAGTTCACAATACCAAGGGATATCAGGGAGAGGTTTGGGATTCAGGCTTTCGACACCGTGGAGATAATAAGCATTAGGCCAAGCGCCCCGCTGAAGCTCACGGGCTGATCTTTCGACCATAATTGTCAACTCCTCAAGAAATCCTTTTAACCCGGAATTGAACCTAGTAACAAATGCCCAGGGGCAAGGAGGTTAACGAGCTTCCCTACTGGACGAGGATATACATAAACGGCCAAGTCCTACTGCCAGCAATGCTGGTCAGGGCCCTTGGTATTGAGTGGGCCCGTTACGCCGACATAGTCATTAGGCATAACGGGAGGTTAATCGAGTTGAGGGGTGTGCATCTATTGAGGGCCAGGAGGGCGGCTAGCAGGCAATTCACAATACCGAGGGAGGTTAGGGATAGGTTCGGGATAATGCCGCTGGATGGTGTGGAGATTATCGATGTGAGACCACTGAGGACCAGCGAGGTTGGGGGAGGGTCAGTGATTATTCATGAGGGTAATGAGCATTAACGGCAGCCCGAGGAAATGCCCAGGTAACGCCGATGGGGTTAAGTTCCTCGGTTACTGGTGCGTCGCCCTAGGCTCCTTCAGGGGCTTCGAGTTAATGTTCCAGGGCGTGGTCGCGGACATTGCCTGGGTAGCCCTACAGCCAAGACTCGACAACAACGTGGTTAGCTGGGTAATAGAGGACTCGGGGATTGAGAATTACTTCGACACAACACTCGTAACCCCAGGTTGCAAAACACCAAGCATTGTAGTCCTGATACCCAAGTCCGTTAATGGGTTAATGAAGCTATACGGGCGCGGTCTGGGTGGCGCCAGGCTCATCAATTGCCCATTACCTAGGCGCGAGACCTACAGGGCCTGGCTTAGTATAGTCGGTGGGCTTATCAACGTGGTTGGCGTTGATGAATTGCTAAGGCATGCCCTGAGGCACCTATTCGGTATTGAGTATGGAGGAGGTGAGGGTGGTGGGCCGAGGGACGTAATGCACGAGTTGGTACAGGCCTTCGGCCTAACCCAGTAAGTAGGCCTGGTGCTCAATGATTTTCTTTAAATGGTCACGGTGGCTTGGTTTTTAAATACACATTCAATTTATCATTAATGCCCAACCCAAGGCCAGGCACCCACGGCCAATCCAGCGCCATTGAGGTTGCCTGATAGTGCCGGTGATTATTGCCGCAATTATTATCTTCGTATTCCTAGTGCCCAATTACTCTTACTCGGCTGGTTCTGAGGTTGATACCTTCCAGTTGAACGCCATGGCCCAGTCGTTGCTTCAGTACATTATTACTAACCCGGGTAATCCGCCTACCTAAGCCAGCTTGGTGTTACAATGGTAATAACGCATTATTGAATTATTAATTAAGGCGGTGGCCTGCCTTATAGCCAGGTGTTGCTGTTGTGTGTTTTTATGCTTTAGGAATAGAAAGTAATTTAAACAACCACTTCATAATACATCGTATGGCCGATGTTGAGGAATTAATTGATAGGGCCTAGGGATCATTATCAATGCCCGGAGGGGCCTCATCGATAAGGACGAGGCCCTAGACGCTCTGGGAGTTCCTAATAAACATTGATTACGAAGTAAGGACTAGGTACGCACTAATAAACCCGAGCACTTAATAGGGAGTGGGGGCAGTAGTGGGTGTTGGTTAATGGCAGGTTTACGATGAATCAGGGGCGCCGGCGCTGAGCTTCTATTTCACTAGTCATAACCATGTGCGTGAATGGGTATATAAATTAAATATTTTCTCGGTAATTATAAGTATTTTATTTATATGTTTCATCGAGACGTATTATTCCACGGGAATGTACAACGAATATTCCAAGCGTGTCCCTTAAAAACCCCACCGTTAGGGTCATGTGATGACAGGTCTAGGAATGAAAACAGGACTAATTAAACAACTAAAACCACTCACGGTAATAATCGCGTTAATGGTAATGGGCGTAGTACTCGGGCTTGGACACCCACTGCTTGCGCAGTCCTATGGGCCAACGTCGGTGCCCATACCGCCAGTGACGTATACATGGACCCTGTACTGGAACCTAACTGATGCCAGGCTGCCCTACGGCGCCACGCCAGTCAATTCAATAGCAGTTAGTACCTATAACTATTTAATTAATTATATGGTGCCGTGGTACTTCACGGCAAGTAAATCATTCAGCATATACATAGCCAACGCAACCGACGTCTACTACTGGAACGGGACCCAGTTCATACTCTACTCACCAATAATCATGAACGCAACCGCAACAACAAACTCAACAGGCGGTATAACCTGGACCGTCAGTACCACACTGACCAATGGAATAACACCGAGTCAGGTATATGCCAATTGGACCATTGTGGTTGTACTCAACAACTATGGAGGAGCCAACTGGATGGTATTCAACGTAACATCAACATTCATGGACCTCGCAGACTTAATGGGCAACCTAACAACAATAAGCACCAGTAGTTACGTACCGGTTTCACCATCAATAGCCTCAAGCCTAATACCGCAGGTAACAACCACCATTACATACGCATTGCCAAATGGGACCCAGGTAACGGCCTATGTATACCACCTATTCACCCCCGTATGGGGTGCTGAAACAACGCCAAGCGACTTATACGTAATACTACCAGACCTATACTTCTTCTTCTTATTTGCTGGTGCATCGGTTAATCCATCAGTTGAGCCTGTGTCACTACCATCAACCGTGCAGTTGCAGGCAATACTGACGCTAGGCACTGGAGTAGCGGTGTTTGAATCAACCCCGAACAGCACGGTTACCTCGGCATCGCAGTATATATATACGGTCACGTACACGGGCTTCGGCCCAATCTACTACGTAACCAACGAATTCAGCGGCCTAAACCCGGCAGATCATAACTACCCAATGGTCACTGCGGAGCCCGTGACCCTAACGGTTAATGAGGTATTCCCAAGCGGCCAAACCCTAATGCTCTTCAACTACACAACAGCAACCTCTAATTACCAGACAACGCCAGAGTCATTTAATCTGGCCCAGGCATATACATGGCCATCACCGGTAACCCCAAGTTACACTGTGAGTCTGACGGCGCTCTCAAACGTAGCCCAGGCAGACCCAGACTGGCTCATTGGAGTCCCAGTCATTGAGTTCTATATCGGTGATGTCTACGACTTAAAGGCCAACCCAATAATCGAAAGCTCACTGACGGTGCCGCCATCAATAACGGCAGAGCCTAACCCAATAGTCGCCAGTAAGCTCTATGTAAAGTGGTTGTTGCAGACGACCCCGGTGGCTACCGTAATAAGCGAGAACTACCTGCCGTACTACGAGACATCGCCAGCCCTAGTGCCGGTTGGTCAATTCACGGGTACAGGACCATCAACGCCAAGTTTCACAGCCCTGTCAGTATCGCCCGAGGTCCAGATATTCTTCGAGAGCCAGCCAGTATTCACAGCCCAGATAACCGGTGCATCGCAGTCATCACCGCTCATACAGTTCATAAACAATATTTACGTATCCCTATTGCCCGTGTTCATAAACCTGACGCAGTACGCACCAGGCGTACCGGCAACAAGCCAGTTGCAGCTAAGTCCTAACATCGCGAGCCAGGTAACCGTGTATTACGCCTACTCACCGAGTGTTAGCCAGTTAATACAGACGGCACCGCCGTCATACGCAACACAGGGTAGTGTCTATTATGCTCAGAATGTCTACGTTACGTACCCAACGGTTTCCCAACTACCGCGGCCTTCGCCACCTTCCCACCATTCACCCAGTCGGTTGTTTGGGGCGTACTCGTGACCCCACAGGTTAACTGGTTCCCAGCACCACCACTGAGTGGCACGTACAACGCAACCTCCATGAGCTTGACTGAGAGCGTGACGCAGGAGCAGACCTACTACTACGCCTTCTGGGTGACTTACAACGGCATGACGGTGGGCTATGGACTATTCGAGCTCGGTTACGAACCGTCAACGACATACTTCTACAACCCAGTTACCGGCGTTACATCGCCATTCACGTACCAGCCGGTCTTCGACGTATACCCAGTGAGCGAGAGCAATTCAACGCTGCTGTCATTCTACGACAACAGCAGTGAGGTTGGCATAGGCAACTTCCTGGGCGGTGCGCCGGCACAGATAACAACATTGAGCGTTTATACCGAGGTTGCCTACATAGCGGTGTCCTACACGGTGTATGACGTGCAATTCCTCAACCTATGCAATGAGACAATAACCACAGGCACCGTTAGCATAAGTGAGTTAACACCAAGTGGTGCAACTGTCTCATTACCGCCGGTCCAGTTAAGCTCCATGGCGTACATCATGAAGATAACGGCCCCAATAGCAATGCAGATATCCTCGGTCTCTGGAGTGCCTTACATAGAGACCATGTCCCCAGTATTCAACTTCACGCTGAATTACTACGGCTACATAATGCCAAGCGTCAGCTACACAACGAGGCAGCCCAAGTATAACTACATGCTGACCCCCGGCATCATTAATGTTGTTTACTTCCCGCTAATTGACATTAACATACAGGTGCTGAGCCAGACAACGCCGCAGTACCCACTGTGGGGCTTTGTTGTGAATATGTATAGTGCAGTGACTGGGCAGAAGATGTGGGAGGCAATAACCAACTCCAGCGGTTATGTCTATATAATGAACGTTCCACTTAATGCAAGCTACATACTACCGCAGGGCAAGGCATACGTAATGCTCAAGGTTAGGACAATAAGCCCGGCCACAGACAGTGTCTACCCATACGCCTCTGTGTCGCAGCAGTACGGGCAGACGTACCAGGCATATGCAAGCGCCTTGGGAATACCGAGTAGCTACTACGCCTACACGCTTGGTACCAGGGGTCCATTCGATGAGGACTTAACAATATACTATGAGCAGTTCTCAGCGCCGGTGACGACAACATGTGGTCAGGTATTCCCAATAACCGTGCCAGTTGAGAACCTACACATAGTGGTTACTGACCTGAAGGGCAACGTCCTAAGCAGCCAACCAGTCTACCCATGCGCCACGCCGAGCTACTGCCCAAGCTTCTACTACAACGTGACGTTGGTACTCGATGACCAGTATAGCCCATACTACCTAGCCAGCCAGTGGCTAAATGGCTACTTCGGGACCTACTGGCTAAACCTGACTGACTTCAGGGTTGTTGGGCAGACCTGGATGCAGCCTGAGTATGAGGCCCTGGAGAGTACATTCCAGTCATTAATAGCCGCTGACCAGGCAGCGTACCAGAGTGGCATGATTAGCCTACAGCAGTTCGCTGAGTGGTATGTTGGTAACTACAGCTACTACACGCTGGCGGCAATGCTGGCCAACTACAGTACATCATCGCCATTCGCAATATTCACATTCCCGTCGATAGTGCCTCACGAGGGCACGATATTCACGAGACTATTCATGCCAGCCAGGCATTCCAGATGAAGGTCTACTACCTAGGGCAGGAGGTGTTTAACCAGATAGTCCCGGTGCCACCACCTAACGAGAACGTCATAGTGACACCAACTGGCAAGGTTGAGTACACCACAAGCCCAGTGACAGTTTACATAGCCGGGCAGGCAGTCACAATACCGCCAAACGGCACGATAATAATCGAGACCAGCGTATACCCAGTTACCTTCAACATAACCAGCAAGAGCGGCATATACCCAGTGGGCAACACCTACCTAGCCTAACATTCACGGACGTGCTCTATAGAGAGTACGTGATGCCGCCATACTCAGCACTAAGCACGCCAGTGGCCCAGAACTACATAAGCAACATATTATACCCATTCAACGTGACTGGCTCAGGACTATTAACGCCATCAGAGCTTGAGTTGCTGACGAAGGGCACGTACGCAATTACTGAGACATATCAGACATCAACCGTTAACTATAACCCGGAGGCTGTGGCCAGCGAGGAGCCATTAACTAATGTCTACTCAATGGCTGGTTACGTACTACCAGACCTAATGGGCTTTGTAGTTAACTCCAGTAGCCCAACAACAAGCCTAACACCGCTATACATGACCAGTATATCCCCGAACGTATTTAGCACAACACCAATTGCAGTGGCCTTTAACCTAACCATGGGCATACCGATATACGCCCATGTCGGCACGACAATAACCGCAACGGCATACCCCAACGACACATTCCTATACGCACCAAGCGTGGCCTATAGTGAGTATAGGCTATTAGTCAATGAGTCGCTGATGGAGCCTGGTGTAGTACCAATACCGGCAGTGATTGATGGCTCACCAACCACACTAACAGCCAGCCCACTGGCTGGTCTATACCCAACGACGTATGCAGTTGAGGTTTCACAGATGGCGAGCAGCAAGGTCAACTTCACGTACTACGCAGTGCCCAACCTAGCCAGCTACAGGCTGTGGGAGGCCTACGTCAACGCCACTGGAATGACCTCAGTCACCAACGCAACAATAGGCATATACGCAGCCAACACCACTGGTTGGTACTACGTGTACAGCGTTAACGTAACATCAACATTCCAGCAGGCAATGACAAGGACAGTGCCATTATACGTCTACCTGAACTACGGCAAGATAACAAGCGTTGTCCAGTCACCGACTGAGGTTGCAGTCGTACTCTACGTATACGGCAGCGGCACCTACTACATACTACCACCGGCCTACTACGGAGATCACACGCACATTGAGTACCCACCAATAAGCAGTGGCTTTGGCGGTGTGGTGCACCACTACACAGAGAGCCTGTACACGGTTGCGACGGGTTCAATGGCGGGAACAACACAGACAGTAACATTCACGTACCCAACAGTGAATGCCACGTGGTATCCGTACTTCGGAAGCCCACTGACAGTGGTGATACCAATACCGAGTAGTGGTGAGGCCGTGTTCGACATGCGTGGTGGGCACCAACAACTGGCGCCTATGGTACGAGGATTGCGAGATTCTGGATAATGGGTACAACGAGCACGACGAATGTTGGTTACGGTAGCATAACGCCAGTAATAACACCAAGCCAGTATGTAGCTGGTACAGTATCTCCACTACCTGAGTATGCAATCAGCAGCTATGTACTCCTGAACTACATAACACCAAGCGGTGGAGCAACGACAGTATACACCGGCGAGATACCGTATGGAGTGGTTACAAGCAATGGTACACTATACATGACAGCCATTGGCGCAGGCACAGGTGGTACATCAGCACCAATGTTAATGTTTGACACACTATTCCCAGAAGACCTATGGAACGTGACTATGAGCGCAATACAGGCTGTCAGTGGTGTCTACAACCTAAGGACAGTCGCGCTGGAGAGCGTTGACATATACAACGGCGCCACATTCCCAATAATAGTCACTGGAATAACATACTCAATACCAAGCGGTGCTGGGCAGGTCAGCATATCACCAACCGCTGTACCGCCAAGCACAATGGTGCAGATACCAGTGCAGTACATCTACGGCAGCAGCTATGAATTCACATCAACGTGGTGCGACCTAGCAACTACACGCCATACATACCAGACCTATCAGCAACCTTCTACTATGAGCCGCCAAACGCCACCTTCTACTTAGCCAACGGAACGGCACTGCCATTCACGGTGTACCCGAACGGCCAGGTAACCATTGGACCATACACCTACAGTATAAGCCAGCTGGAGGCGCCGCTTAAGTCCGTAGCTATCAACTTCACCACGCTATACGCAGGCAGTGAGTTAACGCAGCTCAATACGTCAGTCGCAATACCGCAGTTCGGAGAGAGTGCCGTAAGTGGTGTATACTATGAGTCATACTACAACGCCACAAGCTCAATAGTTGGTGCTGACTCGTTCGTGCATGATGACCTGCCATATCCAACATACGTATCACTTACCAGTGGCAGGCATGTGTACTGGAACATAGCCGGCTACACAGGACCGCTGGCAAGTGCAAGCAATGACACTGAGGCTAAGCTGTACTTCACATACCCAACAGTGCCGCTGGCAGCCATTGAGGACTGGGATGGTAGGCCACTACCCAACCAGATGGTTGTTGAGTACGGAGTAGGCACAACGCCAGTGCTCTGTGCAGGCACTGCGCCGATAGCCATTGACTTCAGCGGCGTTAATGGACAGCTACTGCAGCCACTACCAGCCGGTGCTAATAGGACCGTGGTGTACTGGTACGACAGCTGCCTACTATACACAATAACCAGCGGTGCCTACCCATACATTGACATATACGACACAAACATAGCCACCGACGTGAGTACACTGGGCAACGCCTTCACGGCAACCTCAGTTGAGACCCACGTGTCCCAGCCACCATATACCTAAAGAGCGCCACAGGCACTGGAATACCGGGCGCCCTAGTCGTTGTGTTTGACCAGCCAACAATGGGCAATGAATTCCTAGGCTTCAACGTAACCGGCACCGACGGCTCAATAACACCAGTCGACTACAGGATATACCCACCAGCCACGAGCCAGCTACCGCCAACCAACTACTACCTAGTCGCCTACTACGCGGCCAACGGCACGCCACTCACGTGGCAGGAGATACAGCAGGCAATAAGCAGCCACTCAACGCTGTACCTAGTGCCTGTATTCGAGAACACCTTCAGCATACAGAGGACTGTAACTGCCACTGAGGCCATTGAGTCCTTCACACTAAGCAACATACTGACCACCGCAAACATAGTAGTCGTGTTATCAAGCTTCGGCCCAGCGCCTGGCGTTACCCTGAGCTACAGCGTGTCTGAACCCGAGTGCCCAGTGACTATAACCGCCATATCACCTGCATCAACAATTGTCGGTTACACGTACAGTGTGACGCCACTAATGCCATCACCAAGCGTGTGCAAGCCTGTCACGGCAGTGACTGGCTCTGGAACGACTAATGCCCAGGGCCAGATAACGACGACGACCTTCGTAACGCCAGTGGCGCCATTCGCGGCTCAGGTAACGATAACGGTGCAGTCATGGAAGGGCATACCACTGGCTACACCTACACCTACTACGTAACCAGTAGTAATGCGACGACGCCAATACAGGTGTCTGTGCCTGCAGTTGAGTTGACAGTGACCCCGGTGAGTGCCAGTGGTGCTCCGTTGACGACGCAGGCGACGGTCAACGTGACATGCAGCGGCGTCCCAATCGCCAGCGGTGTTGGTCAGCAGACGGTGGTTGTCCCAATACCGAGCAGTGGCTCAATAACGTGTACAATAACTGGTTATAGCTATGGAAAGAGCGCGAGCACCACGGTGACGCTGACGAGTAGCCAGGCTGGGCAGACAATAACGAAGACGCTAACGATACCGGTGAGCGGCTACTACATACCTGGCGTGGGCTTCGTGCCGGTGAGTACATTCATACTGCTGGCCGTTGTGATAATAATCATAATAATACTAATAGTGATACTGCTGATTGAGTACAGCAACTGGAGGAGGAGGAGATTAGCCGGCCTGCTGGGTCCGCCGAAGTGAGGGCCTTAAATACATAAATTGCCTCAAAATCACCCTTCCCTCAAATTTTCCTCCTTTCTTTTTCCCACTTCCTCCCCATCTTCAGGACCAACAACCTTATATTTAACTCCAGGGATTTAGCATCAGTGAGTAGGCAAGCGGATAAAATCAATAGGGATGAGCTGCTCAGGCTTCTTAGGGAGGATGAGGAGCTTAGGCTAGCCGTGATGGGGCTGCTTGGCATTACCGACATTCAGTACTCCCTGAGACAGTTAATAAACGCCATTAACAAACTCGCCGAGGCCCAGACCAGGTCTGTCAATGCAATGCAGGGTATTGCCGAGGGTGAGGCCAGGATTACGGAGATGCTCGGTAAGGTGACTGACATGTTGGCTAAGATCAACGAGATGATTATGGACCTCGCGGAGACCCTGAGCAGGACCATCGACATGGTCGATAAGCTGGCCAAGGGACAGGAGGGGCTGGGTAACGCCATTAAGCAGTTGGCTGACGTACAGAGGGTTACCTGGGAGGCGGTTAAGCAGTTAATTGATGGTGAGGGCAAAATACTCGACCTACTCAGGCAGTCCCTTGACTCACAGGGTAGGCTTTGGCAGGAGGTAAGGAGTCTCCAGGAGCAGGTCAAGGCGCTTCAGGAGGGCCAAAACAACCTACTCACCGAGATCAAAAGGTTGGGCGAGAACCAGGTGGCGCTTTGGCAGGAAGTCAAGAGACTAGCCGATAACCAGGATAGGCTTTGGGAGGAGGTCAAGGCCCTTAGGGAGGTCCAGAATAAGCTCCTCGAGGAGAATAATAAGTTATGGCAGGAGGTGAAGGCGTTAAGGGAGGAGGAGACTAAACTGCGTGAGGGTCAGGAGAGACTTTGGGAGAGGTATGATAGGCTTGATAGGAAGTTATCAGCAATTGGCGCCAGGTGGGGTATACTCAGTGAGGACGCCTTTAGGAAGGCCATTGAGGAGTTACTCAGTGGGGCTGGTTATAGGGTTGAGAAGTGGAGTTATAATGACGCTGAGGGTTACGTGTTTGGTTACCCAAGCGTTGTCGACCTAGACATAGTGGTTAAGGATAACAAGACCTTCGCAGTGGAGATAAAGTCCTCGGTGAGCAGGGGCGATGTGATGGCATTCAAGCGCATTATGGAGCTTTACGAGAGGGTCACCGGCAGGAAAGTAGACGCCAGGTACTTAGTGACCTACTTCATTGGGGAGAGGAATGAGGATGCCGTGATTAAGCTAGCCAACTCCCTGGGGATAAGGATCATAGAGCCTGAGGAATTAACGAAGGGGCAATCGTGATCTTCATGAGGCTGAGGAGAATCCTTGACCTGCTAAGTAAGTACTTTAGTGAATTCAGGGATATGCGTAGGAGCGGTGGGAGTATTTACGCGATCGAGAGACTTGCCCAACTAACAATACAGGCCCTGCTGGACCTGGGCGCAATGCTCGCAATTGAACTCAGGGACAAAAAGCCTGAGACCTATGGTGGTGTTGCCGAGTATCTATCCAACAAGCTAGGCCTGGGCGAGGACTTGAGGAGGTTCCTGAGAGGTCTCGCCGGCTTTAGGAATGTGCTGGTTCATGGGTACGCAGAGATTGATAGGGGCCTTGAGGAGGAGGCGTTTAGGGAGATGGAGGAGAAGCTACCATTAATACTCGAGAAACTCAGCAACTTCATAAGCAGTGTTGGTGATCCGGGGCAATTGAGCATTGAGGAGTTGAGGGTTAGGCTAAGGCCGGTGTTTGAGAGGTATGGCGTCAGGTTCGCATTCCTATTCGGCTCGAGGGCCAGGGCCGGGGTGGGTAGGGACTACGACATCGCGGTTTCCGCAAGCCTCAGGAGCGCCTGGAGCTCGGCGGGTTAATAGTGGATATAGCCGAGGCGCTGGGAGTAACCGAGGACCTGGTCGACGTGGTGCACCTAGAGAGTGCGGGCGCTCGATCCTCTACTCGGTGATTATTGATGGTGTGGTGATCTACGGCGATGAGGATGAGGCCATGAACTACCTATGGAGGAGGTATCTGGAGCTCCTGGACATTAACGAGTATGTAAACCACCTAGAAAGGCGCGTAGGCACCTAGTCAGGGCACCAAGCCGCTGGGTAGTGAGGACTAGAACGTGAGCAAATAATCAATAAGCCACGCCGAGGACATAATTAATCACCAACCGAGTTCAGAAATACCCGAGGAAGCCACTGAGCAATTAATGGTTAATACCGACCATCAAGACATTAAACCCAAAAATAATGAAGGGACAAGGACCCTGCACTAGCGAGGGGCACCTGATAATCGCAGTTTCGCAGATAGGCCATTGGGCCGCCCTGGCGAGGATTAGGTTGGGTTTTTCTTCCCTTGTTGCGTTTAGAAATTTCCAAACGTGATGGGCAATGCGTAATTAACCATGACTGCGTCGTGGCCTGTTGGGCCTTTGTCCATTGTACTTAGTCCCTGCTTCCCGTCTCAGCGTCTTTCGCTTGGCGTGTTAATCCTGGTTTTAACTACCGCTGGGACCTACTTAATGAGCTGACCAGACTAAGTATTTAAGGAGCTGATTGGGTTTTAAGATGTGGAAGCGCTCGAGAAACCGCTGCCTAAACCAACCACCGAGGACTATGTAATCGCCAGGCTACTGGAGGCCTTGATCGAGGCTAGATTGGCCCTTGAGTTCCTGGGTACTTGTTAGGGATGCTGCTGGTAAGGCCTTCCAGGCATGGAGGGCCTTGTTGGCTGCCTTACTGAGGCTCGAGCTTGATAAGCTAATCCAGGTTGCAAGGACTGAGGAGGAGCGTAGGTGGCTAATGGAAAGAGCTGTACCGAGGATACCAACAAGTAGGATGAAGATGCTCTCCCAAATGCTTGAGGAAATAGGCTACTACGGGCTATCATTCGCAACGGCCATAGCCCTGGAACTACATGACTACCAATACAATGGGCCGGACCCAGACCTAGCACTATCGAAATACAGGGACAGGCAGGAGGCGGCAATAGACATAAAACTCCTCATAAAGGAGCTAGTGAATAGGGTTGAGGAACTTAAACCAAGGACAAAGTGGAGTGACGAGCTCGAAAACACACTAAACGAATTAAGGAAGGCCATTAAATAGGTCCCGGAGACTAACATTAATGAGGTGGGCAACTCCGCAAAACCGCTCAAACAAACAACTCCGCTCATAACCAAGGACCAGGCCAACTCTCTACTCCTCAGTCACGTTCAGAAATTTCTAGATGCAATAATTAAAAATTCATCACACCCTGAATGATACGCATTACTTCCATGCCGTGCAACATAGCAATAAGCAATGCGGAATACGCATTCACACAATTAAGTAATGCACCGCCTTACTACTCAGCGGGCGCGGTCGATTAGCGACACGGCACATGATTACATGGATAAGTTGTTGATGTTGCATGTTTAGAAATTTCTAAATGTGGTGAGTGAAAAATCATTGGACGTGGATTAGCGTACTACATATGCGTCTACTTCCTTCGGCTTTATCCCGTACTTGCTCTTTAGGAATTTGAGGGCTTGTTTTAGGGCATTGATTGGTGGTTCGACTGGTGAGTGCTTATGCCTAGTCCACCCCTCCTCCTCACCCGCAAAAACCAACTCACCATCAACAACCATAAATGACCATTTTACAGACTTATTTTTTAATTAATTATTAACTTCACCGAATGTTTATCATCACCGTAGTTTTTTTAATGACATATTTAATATTATCCCTAAACCTTTCGTAAGAGAATTCTCTCGCTCTCTCCATTGCTAATCTGCTCATTTTAATAAATTCCCTGTCACTCGTTAAAATCCTACACAGGGCATCTACTGCTTCACCTCTATTTACATACCCATAGCCATACTTACCCATGCTTATTATATCGAACCATGGACCACCAGACTTATGAATAATCGGCACGGCACCCGCTGCCATGGCTTCGACGACTACTATGCCGAAGGGTTCATTAGGCCTAACGTATATGAAGGCCATGGATCTATTAAGCACCTTATACACATCGCTAATGCCTGGGTTAACGAGCACACGAACCTTATCAGCTATGCCTAAATCCCTCGATAGTTCAAGCAGATGCTTTATGTACCCAAGCTCAATGGCATTATTAACCGAGCCCATTAAGTAAAGCTTGGCGTCTTTAATACCGCATTTACGAACTGCCTCACCAAATACTGTTATTGTGAAGTCCCAACCTTTAGCAGCGCCAAACCTGGCGAGCATACTAACAATAGGCTCTTTATCACTCACGTACTTAACGACCCTATCGACATCAACAGGTGGGTATAAAACCTTAGGTGTATAACCGAGGGCATCCCTAGAGAGCATTGCCGTGAATAGGCTATTAGCATAGACCCTATCCTCAGCACGAAGTATCCTATAATCAGATAAGGCGCTCAATAATGCGTGTAGGAACAGCCTATGGGGCTTAAGTGTTAATACAGGCCTTGGCTTAATTGTTGTTATAGCACCATGTATGTAGTAAACATAATTACATTTTTTTAATTAATACTTTACTAGCTGGGTAAAGAAATAAAGTGTCAATAAATACTAAGTCATAATTACCATTACTTATTATATTAGCCAGGACGATATTGCCCTGAACATTATTAACTAAGTCGCAGTATGCACCTCCGCAATCGATGATTCCATATTTAATAATATGCGCACCTTTTATCTTAACACCGTGGTAATTCTCAACATCCCCTGGATTAAATGATGATGGGACCAATATTGAGGTCTCAATACCAAGATCAAGTAAGGCTCTTGTTAATAGCGCATCGAACCTCTGAACACCGCCTATGCCACTTAATGCCCAGTAAACTAATGCCTTCACAAATAATTTAAATATGCCCTTCCTTTAAAGGGTTATTGAATGGTTACCCTAGTTACGTATTTACCCTTCTATAGGATTCATGAGATTAATGAATACTTCATGAGAAACGTTGAGATACTAAAGCCTAGAGACGCCATCGCTACATAGACAATGTTTACCATGAGAGACAAAGAGAAATAATAAGCAGGGTTATACCCAGCGGCATCGAGGCAGGGTGGGTAACTGGCGAAATAGAAATAATACATGGTTGACGATGCTTAGGGATTTCCATAACCTAAGTGGCGAGGTTATGGTTGTTGATAGTGATAATGTAGTTGAGCCGTCATTGACGGATGTCCATAAGGTATTAAGTACGCAGGGACCTATATACACGATACTTGATGAGGAGGCGTGGAGGAGAAATCCAAGGCATTTCTTAATTAGGAGTCGAAAAATAAACGATATTGAATTACCTGATGGAGTAAGGCCTGTTTATGCATATAAGGTTTATGATAACTCAATCAGTGGTATGTTTAGGGGCGGCTCAGTATTCTTCATAGGCCCTAAGCAGGTAGTTACCTTCATGAAGTTACCCGACACTGAATTGATAACTAAGGTTGAAAGGGCATTAAATAGGGTTGATCCATGGTTAAGAAACTTCATAAGTGATGAAACACTTCTCGGTATTGTGGCGCATTTAATGGGTGTTATAGAGGTACCATGGACAATAGCAAGTCATCATTACCACCACGGCTCAACGCTGGGTAAAGCTACTGAATTACTGGTTGCCGCTGCTCATCATCAATTCGCCAAGGAGTTATATAGAGAATTCCATAGGCGGGAATTCATTAGGTATAGAATTAAGTATCTTTTATCAACAATAAGAAACATAGATAATATTATGAGTGCCGGTGACTTTGAGTGAGGGTTTCCGTTATAGTACCTACATATAAAAGGGCTTGGTCATTACCATACTTATTAAATGGCTTGATTAATCAATCTATTAAGCCAGTGAAGTGATTTTTATATTAAAGCCGTCAGGCGATGGCAGTGAGGACGTGATTAGGCGTTATGAAGATAAATTGAACATAAGGGTCATAATCCAGGAGAGAGGGCATGCGATAGATGCTTATGACATGGGTATTAGGGAGGCTGATGGCGATTTGCTGTTATTCATTGATGATGATGCGGTACCCCATGAGGATTGGGTAAGGAGATACATAGAATTATTCAGTAAATTGGCAGATGCGGGCGCAATTGGTGGTTTATCGTATAAAGCTTATTTAATTAATGGAGAGATTAAATTAACAAATGAATCATTATTTGGTAATGAATCAACGAAAAACGTATTTTACAGGAAACCGCTTAAGGAGCTTTATGATTATTGCCGTTGGCTATCAATTAGCGGCTTTCCTGGCTCAAGGCCATGCATAAGTCCCGTTATGAAGTCGGTATTACTTAATGGAATGAATATGGGCTTTAAATCTGAGGCTTTAAAAGGTTGAATTTAAGTAAGGCATATTTCGATAGCAGGAGAGGTTTTCACTTTGAATCTTATATGGCATATTACGTGGTTAAAAGAGGTTATTCGTCATATCACGTAGTAAGTAATGAGTTTGCACCTATTGTTTGGCATATAGAGAGTCATAGGGAATCATTAACGAGAAAACCAGGCTTTTGGAGCGAATTTTGGCTTCACTTTGATAGGGCAAGTATGTATTTTAGGCTTAAGAGACTTGGTGCAGACGTATCATTATTGGCTTATCTGGCGGCGAATGCATCACTTATGAGGAGGAAGCCATTACCTCGCTTATTGGCAACAATTTATGCTTTAATTTATAATTCATTGTTTTTATGACTAGGCGAAATAACGTTGTTCATGATATCACGGTATATAATACGCCATATATGGCATGTTGAAATACTTTTAATACTTCAAGGAATTACTGCTGCTGTGCAATCTATAGTGGCGCATCGTTATTGGGGAGCGCCGGGTGGCGGACAGCTCGTCTGCGCCTCTGCGGCTATTGCCCTGGATAAGGCGGGACTTAAGCCCATACTCACTGGTACATTTAAGTTTGACCCTGCTAAGTACGTTGATTGGTATGGTATTGACATTTCCAGGTATGAGGTTCGTACTTTAATGCCCGTTAACATTAAGGCCTTTGGTTTATGGACTAGGCTTTACATGTGGAGACCAGCCAAGGAGGTTCTTGATAGGTTTAGCGTTAAGGTTTTATTTATTGATGATGAGACCTATAAACCATTGGTTAAGTATAGGTCTCGTGGATTAAAAATCATTGAGTATATTCACTTCCCGCTTGAGGTTGTTGTTGACCCTAGGTTTAGGGGTAGTGGGCTTGCCTATGGTGAGGATCCGTACATAATGGAGAGATATGGTAGGTTCCCGATGAATGTTTACTGGGGCGTATTCACCAGGTTGCTGCCTAGGTACCTAAGGGAGAATCCATTCCGTGATGCCGACCTTGTCCTAACTAATTCTAAGTGGACCGCTGGCGTGGCTAGGATGGTCTATGGTGAGGAGCCGGTTGTGCTTAACCCGCCGATACCGCCGAACATGAGTGTTTTGGGTTCCGTTAGGGGGTTTGGGGAGAGAGGTAACTTGGTGGTCATGCTTGGTAGGTTTAGTGAGGAGAAGCGTTATCACTGGGTTGTGTCTGAGTTAATGCCTAGTCTCATTAAGGAGGTGCCCGGTGTAAAGTTGATTATTTTTGGTGGTGCAACTACTAGGACTCAGTTAAGCTACGTTAATAGGGTTGTTGATTTAGCTAGGAGAAGTGGTCTTAATGTTAAGGTTGTTAGCGAGGGCTCTGTGCTTAGTGAATTAGATAGTGAGCACCAGGTTTACCTGAGGCTTAATGCGCCCAGGGCTGAGATTAATGAGGTCATGGATGAGGCCAGGGCTTTTCTACACGCCACAATCAATGAGCATTGGGGTATTGCGGTTGCTGAGGCCATGGCTAGAGGCTTGCCCGTAGTCGTGCATAAGAGCGGCGGTGCTGGAGTGACCTGGCAATGAATGGTGAGGTTGGGCTAGGCTATGAAAACACTGACGAAGCTATTGAAGCCCTAGCTAAGCTCATGACAGACGCCAAGGCATGGAGTAATTACTCCATGAAGAGCCTGGGTAGGGTTAGGGACATAACCTTCGACAAATTCGTCGAGAGCTCGCCGAGTTAGTTAGGAAGATCCTATAGTTTTTCGAAGGTTTTTAAGTCAGTAGTACGCAGTATGAGTGATGGTTGTTTCACTTGAGTTGCCGAGGGTTATTTATGAGAAGGTTAGGGAAAGGGGTTTGGATATTGAGGACCTCGTGATGTATGCACTAATGAATGCTATGCAGTTAGACCCTGGTGAGCTGGCTAGGGCGAGGCTTGAGCTCGCAGATAAGTACTTAAGCGAGGCCAGAGAATACGTTGGTAAAGGTGATGCCGTCCAAGCCAGTGAAAAGGCCTATAAGGCCGTGGAGGAGTGCGTTAAGGCATTGGCTGAGAAATTCAACATACCCGAGTACCAAGAGGCCGTGAGGAGTGGCAGGTGGTTCGCTTATTTGCTCGGTAGGGCGGCTAGGACGTTGAGTGGTAAATTAGGTGAGTCAAGGATTGTTGATGCTTGGTCAAGGGCGTATGACCTACACATGTGGGGTTTTCATGAGGGTAAGTACGGAATTGATTATGTAAAGGTTGACATGCCGCTCATTGAGTGGTTCGTGAACTACACCAGGCAGTTAGTGGCTAGGTGAGTTCCTCGAAGTCATCCTCACCATGGTGCTTAACGACCTTGATACCGTTAGCCCTCGCAAGCTCTATGGCCTTGCCCGTATCCCTCGTCTCATTCACATAGGCTATCACGGCAATGACCTCTCTACTAGCCTTAACACTCCTTAATTTGCTCACTTTATCCACGAAGTCCTCGACATCCCTAAGCCTAAGCGTTGCCTTAATCTCGGCAGCAATCACCTTATTATCGACCTCCGCATAACCATCAAACTCGCCAACACCCTCAATCCTAGCTCTCCTAAGCCTATCAACATTAATGCCAAACCTCTCCCTAACCCAATTAGGCAGGTAATGCCTAACATCACGCTCAACCAAAGCCCCAACAGTCCTAGAAATGCCAGAAAGCTCACGCCTAATACTCCTGTTCTCTTGCCATAGCCTCTCTTGATTATCGGCAAGCCTCTTGACCTCCTCCCAAAGCCTATTATTCTCCTGCCATAATTTCTCGATGTTTTCGTTTATTCTCTTATTCTCCTGCCACAACCTGTTTTGGTCCTCGCGTAATGCCCTAACTTCTTGCCAAAGCTTCTCCTGGTCCTCGGCGAGTCTTTGTACTGTCTTCACCAACTCATTGACCGCATTAATTAATTGCCTAATTGACGATTGAATATCGGTAATGCCAAGCAGCCCCATCACGGCTAGCCTAAACTCCTCATCCTCCCTCAACAAACGCAAAAACTCATCACGAAAAGACATCCCTATAAGATTTCGTGGATTGGGTTTAAATAACTTATTTATTCATGTCTACACAACCTAAACGCGAGTTTTAGGTCCTCTTGCGTGTTTACATTTAGTAGTTCCGTTGTCCAGGGAATTATTAAGGATACCCAGGGTATGACCTCGTGCATAAACTCCAGTCTCTTCACTAGGCTTATTCCTGTGAATCCCATTTTGCCGTTTTTCTCGTACATTAGGGTTATCATTGGCGATGTTACGTACGCAGCCATAACCAGGAACCTCTTAATTAATTCCCTGGTTATGAAGGCATATCGCTTGGTATGAACATGGTTGGCGCACCAACCATTAACAGGGACTCAAGTAAATCCTTAGAATAATCCGTACCACTGGTTATTAGGACTTCATAACCACGTTGCCTCGCCCAGTTAATTACCTCGGTATGCCTAGCCGTGGTTGCTATGTACGCTTTACCAAACCCGTTAACCGCTAATGCTACACGCTCAATCATCGATTTACCGCAGACATTGATTAATGGCTTATTTGGGTTTAACAGCCTACTCCCCATGCCGCCAGCCATTATCACTATGTTCATGCCTTATCAACACCAAAGGAGGTTAGTATACGCCTACCGAGTTGCTTAACATTCTCATTAATCGAGTCAAGCAGTACGTGGGCAGCCAGGAAGTGTAGTCCAGCCTCTGCGTAGAGCCTGAACTCGGGCCACGGATCAGTGGTTATTAATGTGTACCAGAGTGAACCTATGATCTTGCTAAGGTCCTTATTCAAGATATCGTTGATTGTATAGTTTCTAATTATTGAAATATCATTTTTAATCAGTCGATCGCTAACGTTAACTACGGTGTTTGTTAAATCATTTCGTGAATTCACATTTACGAGATTTTTTTTAAATCAATTCCGTGAGTCAATGGATTTAGAAATGAAATCCTTGGTAATCCCCTGATTAGGTCGAAGATCTTTGACCTACCATAATCAATGAGTAGGTCCATGTACTGAAGCGCCATGTCTCTCCTGACGGCCATCAAGGCATTCTCCAAGTGCCCATTTGTATATGTACGTAGTTACGTCAAAGTCCCTCAACCCACTCATTAACCGTTTAAGAGCCTCGGGCGTTATGTATGGCATGTCATTGGGGACTATAATGGCGTAGTCCTCATCACACGCACTAAGTGCTGAGTACATACCTGCAAGTGGTCCCCTGAGCCTCCCATCATCAAAAACATACTCAGCACTTGGTAATACGGATTTATAATTAATGGCTCTTTCGGCGTTATTCACGGCAATAATGACCTTGCCGGTCACCTGCGATATGGCGTTGTAGACAAGCCTTATCATCGGCTCATTACCAATCCTATACAGTGCCTTATCAACCCACGGCTCACCACGTACCTGAAACCTCCGCGACAAGCCACCGCTCAGTATGATGCCGCAAGCCATCGCTAGCCCTACTCAGGCGGTCTTATAAGTCTCGCTAGTCTCTCCCTCCTCCATCTTGCATATTCTATTAACCCAATGGTTATTAGCACTATGATTATTATCACCGCCACGGCTATGGCTATCAAGGTGCTTATCGGCACAAAGCCTATGCCCGGCACGTAGTAACCACTCACGGGTATTACTAAGGTCACAGACACGGTCTCACCACTCTCATTCGCTGTGAGGGTCACGGTCTTGCTCGAGTACACACCAAAGGAGTAGGCGTAGGCTTTGCAGGTTATTGAGCCAGTACTCGGTATTGGGATCACCGCGCTCATGAGTCCTAGACTACTTACGTTATACCCAGCGCATTGAAGACCCACTATTGCGTATTTCGTTAGCGGCATGCCGTTTGCCGAGAGGGCTGTTATGCTTACGTTAACGGCTGGTATGTACACCGGTAACTGAACCTGCTGAGCATACGAGATTAGGGTAATACCCAGCAACGCCACTAATGCGGTAATAGCCATGACCAAGTACTGGGGTTTTGTCACATCACATAACTACTCCCTAAAAATAAATCACTAACTCACAGGAATTACTTAAAGAGTTGCGTCAGCGCTATTAACCTAAATCACCGCTCATCAAGCCCAGCATCATCACGTAACCACATCAAATCATGGTAAGTTATAAATGTTTAGGCCGTAAAATACGGCATTGCCATCATTAAGTCAAGTGCCAATAATTCCTCTGAACACTAACCACGTCTCTAATGACAGAATTCACGCGCGCCATGACCCTCGGGTCCGTCTGGGTTACCCCCTCATCAACCTCCGCATCCTTATTACTCATGATATCGACTAAAAGCCTTGAGCCCCTACCCAAAACATCGACGTTATAACCCCCCTCAAGCACAAAAACGACACCCTTAATTCTACCAATCATATCCCTCAATCTCCTAAATATGTGGGCATACGTATTTAGGGACAGCCTAAGGTTAGCTATATTATCAAGCATGTGCGCGTCAAATCCCAGGGAGACCAGGATAATCTGCGGCCTAAATTCATCAATTATTGGCCAAACAATCCTATCCAGAGCCTTCATGTACGCATCATCTGCCGTGAATGGCGGCAATGGAACATTAACATTAAACCCCTCGCCCTCCCCCTCACCGACGTCATCAATAAACCCAGTGCCTGGATAAATCGTTAGTGGGTCCTGATGAAGGCTTACATATAAAACCCTCGGGTCTTCATAAAATATTTCTTGCGTTCCATTCCCATGGTGAACGTCGATATCGAGTATGGCAACCTTATTAATACCATGCTCAAGAGCGTAGACTGCCCCAATGGCTACATTATTAAATATGCAGAAGCCCTGTGTGGGTGCCATTAATGCCCTGCCACCACGGCCAACGTGATGACCAGGCGGCCTAACAACCGCGTAAGCCGCACTCCACTCCCCACCCAACACCTTATCAATACCCCTCATAACAGCGCCAACGGCAAGTCTCGCCGCCCTACAGGTGCCCGGACTAACGTATGTATCGGCGTCTATGAAGACGTAACCCATGCCGCAAGCCTCATCAACCTGCCTTACGTAGTTGGGGTCATGAACCTTAAGTAACCAATCATCAACATTATTAATGGGTCTCTCAATGATGGCGGCATCGCTTATAGACTTAATAACTGCTAAAATCCTACTCGGGTTCTCGACATGGTTCCTCGGTGGTTTATGTTCTAGGTATGCATTGTCGTAAATTACGCCAATCATTATAAATGAATTTTTACCATAGTGCCTTATTAATTTACTTGAGATTTCATAATTGATATGTTCGGTAGGAAAAAGAAGGTGGATCTTGAGGAGCTTCTTCAGGAGTTGGCGAGTGGCGATGATGGTAATGTTAGGAGTAGGGTGAGGAGGCATGTTGATGAGGATGAGGACTACGGGCAACAAACTAGTGTTAAGTTTAAGGTTGAGTTTGAGGGTGTTGACGAATTAATAAAGGAGATAAGGTCCCTGAGGGAGTCAATTAATGAGTTGATTAGTTTATTGAAGGAGCAGGAGTCGGCGGTTACGAAGAAGTGAATCGTTTTTAAAGGCCTACCGCCACTTAAAACTAAGTTGTAATGCCAGGTCAAAAGAGGTCGTTGAATGTCCTGGACCTATTGGCAATCCTAACAGAGCTTGGAGTCCTGAGAGATTCAATAATTGATAAGGTGTACACAATGGGCGACTCACTACTTCTTAGGTTTAGGAAGGGTCCTGAGAAGTACTTCGTAATAGCCAACTCCCATAGGTTTGGATTAACGGGTTACGTCCTTGAGCATGGAGCCGAGGGGGTTACGTCACTTAGGAGGTTGATTGAGGGGTCAAGATTGAGAGGCCTTGAGTTATTGAACTTTGATAGGGTTGTTAAGTTGTCATTCGACAATGGTTACTTAGTGATTGAGCTTCTAGAGCCTTGGAATGCAATCTACGTGGATGGTGATGGTAGGATTAGGTGGGTTTTAAGGACGTATAGGGGTAAGGACAGGGTAGTGAACGTCGGTCTTGAGTATAAGCCTCCTCCTCAGAGCTTCGTTAAGCCCATTGATAATCGTGAAAACATTATTAAGGCATTACAGGCTATGACACGATAGGTAAGGCAATCGCCAGGGGTTTGGGCTTGGGTGGTGAGGTGGCTAATGAAGTGTGTGCCAGGGCGTTGATTAACTGTGATTCTCCCGTCAATTCTATTAACATTGATAATGTGCTGTCCGTAATAACATCAATGATTGACAGAATAAGTAGGGGTGACCTGGAGCCGAGCATTTACTATAGTGGTGGTGCGCCAATAACCGTAACGCCAATTAGGTATCAATCGATTAGGTACGATTACGTTAAACAGTTCAATAGGTTTAATGAGGCAGTTGATGAGTACTTTCATGAGATTGAGGTTAGGGAGGAATCCGAAAAGAGACTTGCCAGTATTTCCGGTGAGATTGCTAGGCTTGAGAGGAGTATTGATGAGTTAATCATGAGTATTGAGGGTTTCAGGAAGGGTTCTGAGGAGTTGAGGGTTAAGGCGGAGACCGTGCTTAATTGGAAGTACGTTGTCGAGGAATTACTTAACGTGCTTAGGAATTACTGGTCCTCCTATAAGGATGAGTTCCAGGAGTTGATTAGGGGTATGGAGTACCAGGGAATTAGAGTTAAGGGTTTTGAGCCGAGGAGTAAGTCGGTAATTCTCGAGATTAATGGTGTTACCATATCAATACCCTGAATGCGGATGTAGGCGATGTAATCAATGAGTTCTTCAGTAGGGCTAAGGAGCTCGAGCGAAAGGCGAAGACCGCCGAGGAAAGCCTTAATCAACTTAGGGCACGTATTGAGGAGCTTAAGGCTGAGGGTGAGAGGATCACGGAGAGTATTAGGGAGAGCTCTGTCCGCGTGGTCTATGGCGCCAGGGAGTGGTTTGAGAGGTTTAGATGGTTTATAACAAGCGGCGGCAAATTGGTGATAGCCGGTAGGGATGCGACACAGAATGAGGTTATTGTTAGGCATTACCTCAGGCCCTGGGACATATTCGTGCATGCCGACATACCGGGCGGCGCAGCGGTGGTTATTAGACTTACGAATTCCAACGACAGTATTAGTGATGGGGACATTCAGGAGGCTGCCCAATACGCTGTTTCATACTCGAGGGCTTGGGTCATGGGTTTATCAGTACTTGATGCGTTCTACGTAAGGGGTGAGCAAGTGACTAAGAAGGCGCCGTCGGGTGAGTACCTGGGTAAGGGTAGCTTCATGATTTATGGAACCAGGGGTTGGGTTAGGAATGTGGAGCTTGGTCTTGGCATAGGTGTGAGGATTGATAATTTCGGTGAGGCATCCATTATTCGCCTCATTACAGCGCCGCCTAGTGCGATAAATTCACTAGTTAATTATTACGTTATAGTGAGGCCTGGATCCAGGGATAGGATTGCCGTGAGTAGGGAAATCTATGATTTATTTAGAGGTAAAATACCTGGAATTACTAAGGTGATTAACCTGAGCCACATTGTTGATGCGGTACCTGGTTCATCAATTATTGAGGGCATTTACGAGGGAAGCCCAATCCCCTGGGATAAATTAAGGAGCCTTATCAAGTGACCGGCTTTGGAGGTTGCCAGACTTAATGCCTGTATTGACCTGCCGGTAAACGATGATGAGGTTGTGGTTGACTCAATGCTTGGTTGGTTAGTTAGGTGGTTAAGAATGCTGGGTGTTAAGGCCATATATAGCCTGATTTCCGCGATTCCGACTTATTGAGTGTTGAGCACCTATTGGTGACTAAGGATAGGGAATTATTTAGGAGGAGGACTAGGCTGAGCCTGTTATTGGTCACGTCGAAGCACGTTGAGTGGTTATCGATTCTTTCGATGATCCTTGGTTTCCCATTAACGTTAAATATGGAGCGCAGCCTATGCCCTGTCTGCGGCTCGAGGCTTACTAGGGTTAGTAGGGATCTGGTGGTTGATAAGGTACCAAGAAGCGTATTACTTAGGCATAGCGAGTTTTGGCTATGTACTGGTTGTGGTAAGGTTTACTGGGTCGGTAGCCACCACGTACGTATAAGTAAGGAATTGGAAATTGCAGGAAGTATCCAGAGTATGCTAAGTACTCAGTGTGTCGGTAATAATTTACTAGTAATTCGGGGTAATAAGGAGGGGCATTATATATAAATTGCTGATTATAGCATAATACTGCCATGGAATTGTTCAGACCGCTTAATGAGCAGGAGTACACGAGCCTCATTAAGTACCTGAGGGCGAAGATCCTTGAGAGGTTAGGCGTCAAGGCTGATTACGAGATTGACCCAACACACCTGGTCAGGATTGCAGAACTTAAGTTCGGCGTGTTCGTATCGATAGAGAAGCTCATGTACTCAGACGGCATGATTAAGAGGGTCCTCAGGGGTAGTATGGGTACGATAAGGCCGATAAAGAACCTACTCGAGGACTCGATAACCGCCGCAATACATGCCGCATTCTATGACCCGAGGTTTTCACCAGTGTCAATTGCGGAGTTTAAGAATTGCGTGCTCGAGGTTACGGTGGTATCCCCATTAATGGATGTTGACATGGATTGGGTTAGGAGGGAAATGGTGCTTGGTTATCATGGGTTATACATAGTTGATTCAGGCAAGGCAACAATACTACTCCCGCAGAAGGTCGTTGAAATAGCTGAGAATTACTATCAAAGGACGAATAAGCAACTTGGCGTTGATGAGCTCATTCAGGAGCTCTGCGATTCACTGAAGATATGTAACCCCACGAGCATTAAGGCGTTTAAGACGCAGATAATATATGAATTACGCCCAGACGGTAATGTAGTTGAGCGTAAACTCTACCTTAATAGGCTATTAAACAATAATGTAAAGCCGCAGGCCGTAGTTGGTGGGTAATAGAATTATTAACGCCATTTTAAACACTAAAGATTTATTAAATCGGCCTATATTAAGAATTGAGGTATATGCCGGTCATGATTAAGTTTTACATGGTTGTGGGTAGGGATGAGGCTTATGAAAACGCCATTAGAGGCGTTGTTACGGAGGTTAGGGAGAAATTTAAGGGCAGTGAGAGGAGTGTCAATGCTACGTTCATTAGGATAAAGCCTGAGGCCGTTGATGCGGCCCTCAATGCATTAAACATGCCCGAGAACCAAGTGCCGCAGAACCTAATATACCTAGTTAAGTCGATGAAGCAGGACGGGGTAACGTCACTACCGGCATTGATAATTAACGGTAGGAAGATCTACGAGGGCCAATTACCACCGCCGGATGTGGTTAGGCAGACTGTCATGGATGAGGTGGCTACGGCGTTATCGCCACCGCAGGCACCACCACAGCCAGTACAGCCGGTAGCACCAGCTCAATCACCTCCTCCGCCTCCTCCACCGCCACCAAGCACTCCTCCACCGGTGCAGCCTTCCCCACCTCCGCCTCCACCTCCACCACCTGTGGAGACTAAGCAGCAGGTCGAGACAGTAAAGCCTGAGGTCACAGTCACTGAAAAGCCGCAATTGCCATCAATACCCACGATACAGTCGCCATTACCGAGTGGCGTAAAGATAGTGGTGGGTAGGCCAAATGATTGCAGGGAATGTATTTACTACGGCGCAAACACAGGTACATGCCTGTTATTCGGGTATAAGATAGCTGATCCAACAAGGCCTCCGTGCAAGTCCTCGTAGCACTTTTAATTCCTTAATACCCTTATAGTATTAAATCCACGGTATCGCCCAGGGCCTGCCCAGGCAATCCTCGCCTAAACCTGACAAGTAATTGGCCGTGCTTACCCCATACCCTTAGCACGTTACCTATTATTTCAGTTCCTTTTTTTCGACCTCCACACAACCCTGGCATTAATGAACTTAGCCGCATCCACCGCTGTTTCAACACCCGGCACTATTATTATCGCATCCCTTGAATAACCAATGGCACCCCTCCTTATTGAGTATATCCTTGCCTTAATACTCCTTACCTGCGTCGACACGGTACATACCACAACCCAGAATTTTTAAATGCTACTTTCGTGAATAATCGTAGCCAGGTCTTTGGAGGAATAATGCTTAAATTCTACAATTAACCTTTGCCTATCGAATGCCGATAGCGAGACTCATTGAGTATAAGATTGCATTGCCATCAGAGCATGCCTTTGACCTATTGATGAATATCGGCAATGCCGGATACTTCATGCCAATAACCAGGCCGGGAGTAATACCCGCGCCTAAGGTGCCTGGTAAGTATTCAGAGAAGATTAGGAGGGTTGAGGATATATCCAGGGAGTTAGGTAGGGTATTGAATCAGTACTCAATACCACCACCAGCGACCCCGCATGAGGTTAAGGTAGGCCTATTTAATGAACTTCTTGAGTACATAATTGAGGATGGTGAGGACCTACTCACGAGGGTGAAGCAATACCTGGATTCCATTGAGGGTATTAGGAATGAGTACATGAAATTGAGAGGCATCGTCGATGTCGTGTCATCCGTCGGCAGCATCATTATGGAGAGGTTAAGGCATTTTCTAGTCGATATAGTTCCATTAAGTGAGGAGGACTTTAGTGAATTTAGAAATGCCATTGTTAATTATGGCGCTGAGGCGCTGCCTGTGAAGGTTCAGGACAGGTTCTATGTACTGGTGATATACCCTGAATGGGCTAGGCAGGCTTATTGAACGCATATAAATTGTTCAATACGAACCGCTTGAGGTGCCTAGCAGTATTGACATAAATTCCATGAGGAATAAACTGGCGGAGTTGGAGGGTAGGTTGAGGAGGCTTGAGCAGGAGTTCCGGGACTTCCTGGTCAAGGTTAGTGATAGGGCCTACGCAATTATTGACCTTTCAGATACAATAACAAACATAGTTAGGCAATACATGGATTCAGCAATACCTGAGGGCAAGGACGTGGGTGATAGGCTAATGCAGTTGGTTAATTCCGTAAGTGACACTAGGAATAGGATTAGGGAGTTGGAGGTAATACACGAGGCCCTGGGGTATATGAAAAAGGCCGGGATATCCCTTGAGGGCCTTAGTAGGCTTAGAATTAGGGTGTTCGCAGTTAGGGGTGGTGTGAATGAGGATTACATTAAAGGGTTTATGTACATTAAGCGTGATATCGAGAATACAGACCTATCAATACTCACGCTCATAGAGCCTCCGGAGAACCTAGACGTGAGGTCACTGGGTAAGGAGGTTTATGAAATAAGTAAGGATTACCTAATCGATATTAAGTCAGCCTTTGAATTAACGGGTAGGGAGTTAACGGACTTAAGGTCGAGGCTTAAGGACCTGGAGAGGGAGTATGAGGAGTTTGTGAGGGAGTTTAATGAGGTCTCTACTTATGGGGTTGACGGCATTGATAAGGTCGGTAGTGATATCGTGACGATAGCTGGTTACGTTAAGGAGAGCCTATCGAGCAGGTTCGATGACTTGCTAGCATCATTACTTAGTAAGTTAGCTATAGATGCCAGGGTTAGGAAGGAGAGTAAGGTCGTGTATGTCAAGGAGATAGAGCCGGAGAAAGCACCAACGCTTGAGGAGTATCCGAAACCCATCGATGCCTTTAAGAAGATAACGTACATGTACGGAATACCTAAGTACACGGAGATAAGCCCCATAATACTAACCTTCATATTATTCCCAGCCTTCTACGGCTGGATGTACCCAGACCTGGGCCACGGCATAGTACTATCCCTATTCGGCTATGCCCTATACAGGTCGCGCTATAAGGGCCCCAACGCTTCCTACGATCAATATTCGGCGGAAAGTACTCAATGTGGGGGTTGGTATTCCTGATGGCTGGTATTTGGTCAATAGTATTTACATTTATTGAGAGCGGCACAATATTTGGGATAGAGGTATTACCTGCACCCTTTAGGCTAGTCCACGTTAGTGGTACGGCATTGGAGGTCCTTTCAAACTCGATCTATGCCATGTTAGCGGTATCGATTATGGTCGGTATAGTATCGCTGCTACTGGCCTTCATTCTTAAGGCCATCAACGCCTACAGAGGTGGTGAGAGGGATTTGGCCATCGGATTTTACGTGCCACTGTTCTTCTTCTTCCTATTCCTCGTTCTAGCCCTTATGGGTCCCGGGTTCGTACCAGTCATAAGGATTGGTGAGAAGACTCCATTGCTGCAACCGCTGTATCCCCTGTTCAATGCAATAAGCGGTCTAGTGTGGTATTGGGTGTATGCCGTATTTGCAATGCTTGCAGTACTAATTTATTCATTGTTTTACTTCAGGGCTAAGTATAGGGGTGTTCCTGGGTTTAGTGCCGCCCAGTTGGCTGTTGAGGTTAGTGCCGAGGCTGCGATACCGAGCCTCACAAATACCATATCATTCATGAGGCTGAGTATTGTGGCTATTATGCATGCGGTGTTCACGGCAATGACCTATGCTGGGCAGTCTCACTGGGGCTGTTCACGCCGGCTGGCTTAGCCGTGTTAATAATATTCAACTTATTAATAATACTTGGTGAGGGATTCGTGGCCTTCGTGCAAAGCCTAAGCTTCACTCTACGAAATGTACACCAAGTTCTTCAGTGGTGCCGGTATACTATTCATACCATTCACGCTTGGCCTGAGGTGGGTTAGGCTCCTCATAGTCTAAATCTAAAAAGTATATATAATGCCCTAGTACTTATTAATTAATGGCAATTCCACGCGTTAGGGATGTGATGAAGGAGGTCCCCATAACGGTGAGGGATGATGAGCCATTGACCAAGGTCATTAAGATTATGAATGAGAGAAACATTGGGTCAATAATAATAACTGATGAGGAGGGAAAGGCCATTGGAGTATTTACCGAGAGGGACTTACTAAGGTTGGTCGCGAATAACATAAGCCTCGACGCATTGACTGTTGGTGATGTTATGACGAGAAACGTCATAGTTGTTGAGGAGGATGCAAGCCTCATAAAGGCTGTTCATATAATGGCTAAGCACGGTATTAGGCATTTACCGATCATTGACGAGGGTGGTAAGGTCATCGGCATAATATCGATTAGGGACGCCGCAATAGCGCTGGCGAGATTACTCGTTGATATGGATGTGGAGAAGCTGGGCGTTACAGAGGAGGAGGTGGGCATGATTAGGGATCTCATAAACATTGATGAGGGGATTTAGGGTCATTCGATCGTGATTACATAAGGTAACAATTCAGGAAGTACCATTGTTATTACGAAACCATTAATAAACGCTATGAAGCCGCCTGTCTCGCCCATGTAAAGCCTATAGATTGGTAGTGTGTCGTCCATGGTCGTCGCACCACCAATCGACACTAGGGACGCATCCCTAAAACCGGCAATTACTATTAAGGGAACCAATAGGTATGTTAATTGCTCCCTGAGGAAATTAGCCAAGAAGGCCAGGTGCCCAAGGCAGGCCCGAACCTAACACTAAGGAGAGGCCCAGCCAGTGAGTACCAGCCCATCCCCATTGATATTCCAAGGGATGCCGCCAATGGTATTCCAACAAGGTAATGCAGTATTAAGCCACTAACGGAACTACCCAGTAATGATGTGGTCGCGATTACTATACCGAGATATCCCTGGGCGAGCAATGACGTGTTTACTGATGAACCAATGTCAAGGCCGATCACCAGTATCAATATGAATAGTTCAGACGCTATTAGGTAGTTGAGGATATTGTTTACCGGCTTAGGCTTAACGTAATAACCAAGTATCCAACCAATCATTAAGATAATTAGCAGTATCAGTGGTAACCTAGTATTGGCATTAGAACCATTACTTAGGCTAACCTCACTTACCCATTTCATATTAATGACTAGGCCTATGGGAATTGTAAAGACTAGGCTCATTACTATGGAGAGTATGGCGTAAACCACTGAGTAAAGTATTATGTAAAGGACGTAGTTACTGGCCACAATACTGCCGGCCCAAAGGGCCATTGTGAATATTAATGCCATGACTACGTACTGCAGGTAATTACCAATACCGAGTCTCCTAACCCTACCCCTAAATGCATAACCAATGGCCATGGTTATTGGAAACACCACCAGGAATAGACCACTAATTATGCCGGCGATGTTCAGCACATGATCCTTCTAAAGACCTTACTTTTAATTCTTAACAAATACCTATTTATTGTTGGATTGCGAATTAATAAGTTGAGGAGAAAATGCCCCAGGAAAACATGGATCTGGAGGATTTGGAGGGTATTGGACCAAAGACGGCGCAATTACTTAAGTCTAAGGGGGTACTCAGCGTTAGGCACCTGGCGCTTTTCAATCCTGAGGAGCTCATTGAGTTAACCGACATGACGCCTGATAGGGTTGAGAAGATACTAAGGTCCGCAAGGGACATAGTATTCGGCAGTAATAGGGTCTCAAGGGCAACAGACCTTGCCAAGAATTTCGAGGGTATCACTAGGTTGAAGACCAACGTTAGGGCTATCGACGAATTACTGCAGGGAGGCCTGGAGCCCAAGGCTATTTATGAATTCGCCGGTGAGTTCGGCACTGGTAAGACCCAGCTTTGTCATCAATTGTCAGTGACTGTTCAATTAGGCCAGGATAAGGGTGGTGTCGGTGGTGCCGCTGTTTACCTGGACACTGAGGAGGCCTTCTCACCAAATAGAATTATCAATATAGCCCAGAGGTTTGACCTGGACCCTAATGAGGCCCTGGATAATATATACGTCATCAAGGTGGTCAATGCCGCGGACCTTGAGGATAGGATTAAGTTCGATGTTGTTAAGCTCGTTGAGCAGGCGAATGTCAAGCTTATCGTAGTCGACTCAATAATAGCCCTTTACAGGGCTGAGTTTAAGGGTAGGGAGAGACTTGCCGAGAGGCAGCAAAGGCTTAATTACATACTTGATTGGCTGATGAGGATTGCCAAGGTTTATAATGTATACGTCGTCCTCACAAACCAAGTCCTCGACGTCCCAATGGGCTATATTGAGGTTAAGAGACCTGCCGGTGGTAATGTACTTGCCCACGCAGTTACACATAGGCTCTTCCTCAGGAAGTCTAAGGAGGATATTAAGGTCATGGAGGTCCTGGATTCGCCAAGGTTACCATTTAAGGCTAGTGCCATGTTTAGGATCACGGATAAGGGGGTTGAGGACGTCTAGCTTCGGTTCGTAAATTATTTAATCCATAAATTAATTATATAACCCTAGTAATGCCTGCGAACCTGCCGCCTGAGGCTAAGGCTAAGTGGTTGAAGGTAATGGAGGCTAAGACGCCTGAGGAGAAGTTGAAGGCGCTAGAGGAATTCCTGAGCGCAGTACCTAAGCATAAGGGTACGGAGAACCTAGTCCACTGGGCCAGGAGGAGGATGGCTCAGCTTAGGAGGGAGATTGAGGAGAGAAGGGTTAAGGAAAGGTCACTAAGGTCTGGCGGTGGTGCTAACATCTATGTCGAGAAGGAGGGTGATGCCAGGTGGTTATTATTGGACCGCCATCATCGGGTAAATCAAGTCTCCTTAGGTGCCTAACAAACGTTAAGGTTGAGCCTGACGATATACCATTCTCGTCAATGGAACCCATACCTGGCATGTTCATTTACGACAATGTCTATTTCCAACTTGTGAAATTACCCTCAATTAATATTTATGATGTGGACTCGGACGTGAACTCAATGGCGCTCTCGATGATTAGGAATGCGGATAGTGCGGTAATAGTCCTTGATGCGAGTAGTGACGTTGAGGCTCAATACAGCGCCTTAAAGAGTATCCTGAGGGAGAATGGAATATACATAGTTAGGCCTAGGGGCTTCGTGACCATAGAGAGGAGACCCACAGGTGGTATTCAGGTTATTGGTAAGTTAATTAATGGAACTGCCGATGACGTGAAGAAGCTATTGGTTAGTTACGGTATAAATAATGCCCTGGTTATGATATATGGTGAGGCCACATTAGATGATGTTGAGGAGTCCATATTCAAGGACATGGTGTATAAGCCTCCCTCCTAATAATTAATAAGATCGATCTGGCAGACAGCGACTATGTAAAGGATATTGTTGCAAAGCTAGGCAGTGAGCTGTTGGTATTAACTGCATCGCTTAAGAATTGCATCATTGATCCAAAGGTGCTTGGTGAGTCATTATTAAGGATCATGGACTTAATAAGGGTCTACACAAAGGAGCCAGACGCCAACACATACTCGCCAAAACCCTTCGTACTGAAGAGGGGCTCAACGGTGGGTGACCTGGCCAGGAGAATTCATAGTAGGTTTTATGAGGGGTTTAGGTATGCCAGGGTTTGGAGGATTGATAAGTACCCATCAGGCGTCAAGAGGGTTGGTATCAACTACGTCCTTAATGATGGCGACATCGTAGAGATTCACTCATCGCTATAATTATTTAACTACTCCTTAATTAATTAGCCCAGAGTGAATTAGGTAATGAGTTCGCAGTACAATGAGTGCATTAGGTTGATTAGGGAGGTTCTTGAACGTCTCGAGGCGATTGAGGGAGAGCTTGATCTCATTAAGGAGGAGTTAAGGGAATTGCGTGGTCAGGGAGTTACGCGGTCTCAGCAACCGCGGTCTCAGCAATTGGGTGGTGGCTTACTTAAGGCAATAAGTAATAATCTATTTCTTGATACGAGGGATATAATGGCTAAGAGACTCCTTAAGAGGTTAATAGATGAGGGGAAGGTGGTGCTGCTCAGGGATGAGACGGCGAATAGGGAGGTTGTCACGACTAAGGAAATTATTAGAAAATTGCTTAGTAAATTACCAATATCAATTAATGAAATTGATAAGCTTAACGATAGGGAGTACGAATTATTAACAATACTGAACAGATTAGGCTATGTGTTACTTAAGGATAATAAGTATGTGGCCTCAGAGGCTGCAAAAGAATTTATTTAAAGAGAAGAGATGTGAGAGAAAGAGAGTAGTGCATGTCGTCTGAGGAGGTACTGTGGGTTGAGAAGTATCGCCCTACGAGGATTGACGATATTATTGACCAGGACCACGTTAAGGTCAGGATAAAGGAGATGCTGGCTAACGGCAATATACCACATTTACTATTCTTCGGGCCGCCTGGTACTGGTAAGACTACGATGGCTCTTGCGATTGCCCGTGAGCTTTATGGTGATGCTTGGCGTGAGAATGTTCTCGAACTCAATGCAAGCGACGAAAGAGGTATTGCAATGATTAGGGAGAAGGTTAAGGAGTTCGCAAAGACCATGCCTACGGTTAAGGCCCCATTTAGATTAATAATCCTTGATGAGGCAGACAACATGACCCCAGATGCTCAACAAGCCCTTAGGAGAATAATGGAGATGTACACAACCTCAGTCAGATTTATCCTACTTGCGAATTACCCATCCGGCATTATTGAGCCTATACAATCAAGGTGCTCCCTATTCAGGTTTTCCCCTCTTCCTAAGGATGCTGTTCTTGGTAGGCTTAGGGAGATTGCTTCGAGGGAGGGTGTTAAGGTCACGGACGACGCACTCGAGGCAATATGGGACATAAGCCAGGGAGACATGAGAAAAGCAATAAACACATTACAGGCTGCGGCTTCATTAGGTGGTGTGGTTGATGAGGAGGCGGTTTATAGGGCGTTGGGCAAGGTCAGCCCAACCAGGGTTAGGGCAATAGTTACCGAGGCGTGATTGGCGATTTTGGTAAAGCGTTAAGGAGATGATGTCACTAATAAGGGATGAGGGTGCTGACCCGCTTGACATTATTAAGATAATTCATAGGGAGGTTGTTTCAGCAACATCGCAGTTGAAGGTCCCTGAGGAGCTGAAGCCTAAGGCCATCTATATCGTTAGTGAACACCACTATAGATTGCTCAGGGGGTCAAGTGGTGAGTTGCAGGTTTACGGTTTGCTAGCCAGAGTTAGAAGGTTGCTTCGTGAGGGTTATAAATAATTTTTTTTACGGAGAGAAAGGTTTATAAATAATTAAACAATACGCGAAAAGCTTTAATAGGGGATATTTATGTCTAACCCCGAACAGGAAAGGAAGGATCAACAAGGTAGTTCTAATTTATTAAGTAAGTTGAGGGTATCAGGTAAGATTATAGAATTCAAATCTGAAGGTGAGGAGAAGCTCGTATGCCCGTATTGCGGATCAACCACATTCATATTTGACTATGAGAATGGTCAGGTAATCTGTGCCAAATGTGGTTCAGTTGTTCTTGAGCATGTCATTGATTTAAGGCCTGAATGGAGGGCTTTCACGGCTGAGGAGAAGGAGGCTAGGGCGAGCTGGTGGTCCACTTAATAGGTTAACCAGTGAGGCGTTAACGACAACAATTGATTGGGCTACGAAGGATGCCAGTGGTAAGGAGCTCGACATTAAGAGGAAGCTTGAGATTTTGAAGTATAGGAAGTGGCAGCAGAGGGTTAGGGTTCAGACGAGTTATGAGCGTAACATCATACAGGCAATGAATGAGCTGAGTAGGATATCATCACAGTTAGGTATACCTAAGGCCTGTGTTGATGAGGCCATGGGCATTTACGAGCAGGTATTGACCAAGGGCCTGGTTAGGGGTAGGAGTGTTGAGGCTATTGTGGCTGCATGCCTGCACATGGCCTGTAGGAAGATCGGCATGCCAGGAGTCTTGATGAGATTAGTCAATACACTAGGGCGAGTAGGAAGGAGGTCGCTAGGTGCTTCAGGCTTATTGCTAGGGAGTTGGGTGTTAGGTTGCCGCTTAGTGACCCTAAGCTTTATGTTCCTAGGATTGTGGAGCAATTGAAGCTAAGTGGTGAAATACTTAAGGAGGCCTTGAACATACTCGAGCAGGCAAAGAGGAAGGGTTTAACGGCCGGTAAGGACCCGGCTGGCCTCGCCGCAGCCGCCGTATACATAGCATCCCTACTTAAGGGTGAGGTCAGAACTCAGAAGGAGGTGGCCATGGCAGCCCAGGTCACCGAGGTTACGGTTAGGAATAGGTATAAGGAGTTGGCTAGGGAGTTGAACATTAAAATACCAATAAAGTAGGTTAAAATCCTTAAAAATCAATAATTTTCTTAATCCCCCTGGGATCTAGGTGGGTTGTGAGATTTGTGAGTTGATGAGTAATGAGGAATTGATAATAATGAAAAACGAAAGAATAATAGTACTCCACAACCCACACCCATTTAATAATGGGCACTTAATAATAGCACCAATTAAGCACCAATCAATTAATGAAATAAACTTATCATTGCTTATTGAGCTCATGGACATGGCTAAAAAGTTCATTAGCATCCTAGGGAGGGTTTATAACCCGCATGGCTTCAACGTGGGTATTGCACTGGCACCTCATGTGAATATTCAAGTGGTTCCTAGGTGGAGTGGTGATGTCAGTTTCATGACACTCTTTTACAACGTTAAGGTTGTTCCAGAAACAGTTAAGGAGTCTGTGAGTAAGATAAGGAGTGTGGTGAGGGAATACGGTCTTTGAAATTATTGATTTAGTAATATCGATAATAATATTGATTATTGGATTTTCCATATTCACGGCATTAGTTAATGATTATAGGATTGTAGTAACAACATCGAGAATACTTAAGAAAAGGGTTAAGGTTTCGGCCTTTCGAGAATTGGTACTGCCGATATACCCATCATTGATCCATATGAGGATTGTCAATGTTAAGTCATTAACAGAGAACATAGATGTTGAGGTTCATGGAAATACGATAAAGGTTATTAATAAGGGAGGCATCATTAGCGACTCTGAGATAAAGATATTAATTGAGGCAGTGATTATTGGCCGTCTTGGGGATTACCCAGTTAGGGGCACTATCGTATTATCTCCTTACTAACTCTATTATCGTGACCGTCACGAGCACGTCAAGGATTATGTTTATGAAACATGCTGTGTATAATCCAATGGTGGATGCCGATGGTGTCATTATAGCTAAGACAAGCAATGCCGTGTCTGCACCTGCTACCGCCAGTACAAGTATTAATGTTATCCACACATTCATAATGAAGGAGTAACTTGCCACAGCCAATAATGAGTAAACAATCGCGGTCATCAGTATGGCTATTAAGAACTTATTTAATGGATTGAGCATACCCAGGTATGCGAAATCTAGTACTATGAGTATGAACTCCACGTACCGAATTAAGGCCATGTACGTGAATAACCTATACATTGCCCTAGACCTAAGGGCACTGCATTAATTAAGCATTCTCTCAGGTAATGCCATGGGCAGTATTAATACTTATAAAGGGGGTGTTGGTTACGTACGTGGGATGTCGCAGACAACGCAACCACCAGTATTACCACCACCGGACCCACTTGTTAAGCGACCTAGGTTGATTAGCAGTGGTGGCGTTTTAGGTAATGAGTGGAGGGTTGGTAGGGGTTACTCAATTGGTGAGGTTAGGGCCGTTGGCTTGACGGTTGATGAGGCTAGGTTATTGGGCATTAGGGTTGATGCCAATAGGGACACCGTTTGGGATATCAATGTTCAAAGGCTCAGGGATTGGTTAAATAAGATAATCAGGGGCGAGGCACTACCGCCCGAGCCCGCACTGCCCAGGGCTATTAGGATTAAGCGTAAGAAGGTAGAGTATTCAGAGCACTGACACCCGCTGGACGTAGAATGAGAGGTCTGATGAGTGTTGGATTAAGGGAAACCCATGTTCATAAGTGGAGGAAGAAGGCTAGGGAGAGGGCTGAGAAGAGGAGACATGAAGCCGTTAGGGCTAAGGGTGGTCATTAGATTAAGTGAGCTTACTTATTATCTCAGGCAACTGAGTCAATGAATCTATCTCGTAGAAGGGCTTGACCGGCAATTGCACATTTGTTCTCCTCACAAACACAACCTTTAAATCGAGGAACTTAGCGCCAATGACATCCTCAATTAAACCACTAACGATTAGTGCATCGCTTGGCGAAACACCAGCCCTGTTTAGGGCTGCCTGGAATATCTTGACGGCTGGCTTACCGACCTTCGTTAGGTCTGAGCTTACGACACCCCTGAAGTACCTAAGCAGGTTATTCCTTAGTAATATCTTCTTCGCAACGTCGTTATCTAGGTTTGTGAGTATGTACATGGGTATATTCATTTGAGACAGCGTGTCTATGGCGCTCACAACGTCAGGGTATAACTCCGAGGTCTCAACAACGAGTGATGATATTGCATTACCAAAGTAGTCAAGCTCCGCCGGGCTTAGGCTTAACGAGTACTTCTTTAGTAGTGATATCATGGTCTCCCTCGCCAATTGCCTTAATGACCTGTAAACACCCTTACTTATTAACATGTTATACTTATCCTCCCACTCCTTCCTGAATTGATTGGTCAACTCATCCAATGAGGCCTTTATGTTCAATTCATCCTTAATTAGCCTGGCACTTTCAGCCTCAAAATGCGTCAACCTAACCAATGTATTGAGTACCTCGAAAAACAGCGTCTTCATACGAAGACCCAAAACTCTAGCTGAATATTTAAAGATTAATGTGCATGGCACCAAACTCTTAAAACGCCGTATTATTAAATAACCATGTGAAGGCTGAGGTTTGGGTTGAGGTTAGGCCGACGGAGGATGAGGAGAAGGTTAGGAGGGCGTTAAGCAATGTATTTATTTACGATGAAATAAGGATTGAGGAGAGTGAGGGTAAGAAATACATAGTTGCCCTTGGGAATGGCTTCAAATCATTAATTAAAGTGCACAACCTAATCAAGGAGCAGGGGATCGAGGACAGCGCACGCACGGTCTTAATGAAGGGTATTGATGGGAATAGGGTTGTCTTTCACCTACATAAGCAGGCCGCATATGCAGGTGTTCTTACGTTTGTGACCGAGGAGAATGAGAGCCCATTAGGCCCCATAACGTTTATAGTCGAGACTAACGACCCCAAGAGACTCATTGATTGGTTGGCGCCTAGAACATCGAGGGGTAGGAGGCTCTATGAGGTTCAACCTCCTGATGATCCGTGAAGATAAATTCTAAAAAGGTAGTGGGTTACTCATTAGTCGTGGTGAAGTACCTAGTCGCGTCATTTCCCTGGTCCTCGGACGTGGGTAATGACATGGCTAACGCGCTGGGATTAACGCATGTGGTGCTTGAGACGAAGCAATTCCCGGACGGTGAGTCATACATTAGGTACCCAATCGATGTATCGACGTATGACGGCTTAATACTCATACAGAGAGCTTATCCCGAACAAAACACCAGGCTTATTCAGGTAATGCTTGCAGTACATGCAGCGCGCGACTTAGGCGTTAAGCAGGTCCACGTTGTTCTTCCTTACCTGCCTATTCAAGGCAGGATAGGAGGTTTAGGATGGTGAGCCAGTAAGCCTACAAACAATGCTTTCATTACTATCATCGCTTGGTGTATCATCCATAATTACCGTGGATGTCCATAAACCCGAGGCCTTCAGGATAGCCAATACGCAATGCATCAATATTGAGCCCTTCGAATTATACGCGAATAGGCTTAAAGGAGTTGAAAATGTGGTACTGCTAAGTCCGGACATTGGCTCGCTGTGGAGGGTTAGGAAGGTTAGTGAGTATTTAGGGGTCCCATTTAGTTATCTTGAGAAGTTCCGTGATAGGGTAACCGGTGAAGTTACCATGAAGCCTAAGGAGCTCGACGTCGCGGGTAAGGAGGTTTTCATAATAGATGATATAATAGCGACTGGAGGCACGATAATAGAGGCCACGAAGATCCTAAAGTCCCTTGGTGCAACTAGGGTTCACGCAATCGCGACGCACTGCCTATTACTTAATATGGCTGATTCAAGGATGTTTGAAACTGGGGTCTCCTCAATAACCTGCTCAAACACAATACCGACAAGGTACTCTGAGGTTAATGTGAATCAATTAATACTTAACGTGGTTAGGGGATTAATCACTTAGTGCCTTATTAACCATGTTGGGAAGTAGATTATGTGAGGACACTAAGGCAGGCGGTGATGGATTACCTAAGCAGGAAGGCGCTTGTTGGTGGTTATTCATGGAATATTAGTAAGATATCGTCGTTCATCGAGATCTTGACGTACTCGTTAATACCGGCGCCCCTCATCATGTACCTAATCACTAGGTCATTACTTCTATCACTAATTCTAACGCCAATACCAGCATTGCCTATATTACTTACTTTAACCTGGGCTTCATACTCTGTGGATGCCGTTAAGGAAAATATTGAGTGGGAGCTACCATTCTTCATAGTCCTACTGGACATAATACATGATGTTGGTGGTGATATAACCCACGCATTTGAGATAAGCGGTAGGGTTGGGCTTAGGTGGTTTGGTAGGGAATGGTCATTGATAAGGAGGTATTCATTAACTACAAATTCAATAACAAGAGCCATGCAATTGAGGGCAAGGCTCCATCCAAGTATTGAGTTTCAGAGGTTCATAAATGGTTACGTATCCGTATGGGGCTATAGCGGTGATGTGAGCAATTACGTGAGGAGTGTCGAGGGTACGTACCTATCAACGTTAAGCAACAGGCTATCCTCACTATCAAAGCAAATAATAGATATAGTGGTAGCCGTGGTATCATCATTGATAGTGCTAATACTCTTTGTGATAATAACAACAATACTCGGCATGAGCTACGCAATACTGTATATAATGCCCGCCATAGCATTGCTACTACCAGCAGTCATAGTGAGGGTGTATCAATCAATACCATATATAATACGTATAGACCTAACGCATGATAAAAACACGTACATCACGTTAGGCGTCTCAGCATTAATTACTGCCCTCCTAATAATGTACCTTGGAATCAGGGGGGTAATATCACTAATGCTACCGCCATTATTACTCTCCGCATTAGTAACCCGCAGGGTCAATGAATTGAGAAGTTCAATAATGGCATTACCTGACTTAATACGTGACGTGTCAGAGATGGTTAAGGCTGGGGTGAGCATAGGTGCGGCGCTTGAGAGGGTTCTTGACAATCCATACCCGCGTCCTTTAATTACGTATTTACAAAGGATTAATCAACTAAATAGTGACGCCAGGGTTGATGGTCCCTGGTTAATGAAGTTCGCAATAGGGGTCCTAAGGGAATTATCCAACATTGGCTCCCCATCAAAGGCTCTTGATAGGCTTGTTGAGGTGCTTTTAGAGCTTAAGACCATAACAATGGGTATTGAATATGGATCAAGGTCGTTACAATTACTTAATTATTCATTACCAGCAATATTTGCTGGGGTTACGTATATAAGCAGGTTCGTCGTTTCAACAATAAGTTCTATTCTCAATAATGCGCCTTATGCATTGGTTGGTTTGTCAATACCCAGTATTAACATGGTACTAATGCCTCTGTTAATCACGGCATACATAATAAGTCTATCCGTATCACTACTCACATCATTACTTGGTAACCTAACCATAAACCCAACAATTAAGCACGCGCTCCCAATACCACTAACGCTGGCCCTGGTCTTCATGGCCGTGGAAATACCCGTGTTGGCGTAAGACTTTAAAAGAGCTGGGAGTTAAGCGTAGTTGTGTACGTACCAAGGACCCTGGTTATTGGTAGATGCTGGAGATGCGGCAAGAAGCTTTTTAAGTATGATGATTACTACGTATGCCCCAAGTGCCATGCAATGTATTGCCCAACATGCGCAAAGAAGACCTTTTATAAGTGCCCAGCGGATGGAACACCACTAGAGGCTAGGTGACATGGCCGTCTTAACGGGCTTGATGTCCTTTACAAAGGGGCATGGCATTAGAGCGCTGAGTATTATTGGACCTAATGGGTTGTTCATATCACAGGCAGTGAATGGAGTATTACTCTCTGCGATAATTAATGAACGTAATTACGTAAAGCTTGATGGCGAACAATTTGAAAAGTTATTATTTGCATTCTCACCAATCATTAGTAAGGTAATCAAGTTAACAAACACGAACTATTACACATTCCTCGGCAGGTATACGTATAACGGTGAGAGATTCATATATGAGCCTTATGTAGACCTCATGAAGACCGTCACGATAAGTATTACGAGGAAAAGTGTGAGGATAGCGTATGGTGAGAATAAGGTACGTTTAAAGAGGACCAGGAAGGGCTACACGCCAAGTAGCATGCTTGAGACGTTGGGTTACATAGTCAGGAGGTTGCATGGTGGTAATGCTTAAATCATGTCACAATGATTAATCACAATGTCCCAGGGCATAAAGTTCGAGGTAATAGACGTACCAATCCCAGAGGGTACAAACGTAATAATAGGCCACAGCCACTTCATAAAGACCCTCGAGGATATCTACGAAGCCCTTGTAAACTCAGTACCAAACATAAAGTTCGGCCTAGCCTTCTGCGAGGCATCTGGTAAGAGGTTAATCAGGCATGAGGGCACAGATGAGGAGTTAAGGAAACTGGCCATAGAGCTCTGCAGAAGGATAGCCGCTGGCCATACGTTTGTAATTTACCTGAGAAATGCGTGGCCAATAAATGTATTGAATGCCTTAAAGCACGTGGTTGAGGTAGTGAATATACACGCCGCCACTGCAAACCCTCTTTCAATAATTGTTGCTGAGATAGCCCCTGAGAGGAGGGGTGTGGTTGGCGTTGTTGATGGTCACTCACCCCTTGGCGTTGAGGGTGATGCCGATATTAAGGAGCGTAGGGATTTGGTTAGGAGGTTTGGTTATAAGCTTTAGGGCATTGGGACTTAACGGCATTAATTATTGAAATTAGTCTCTCCCTAAAACCCTCCAGCTCCTTCATTAATTCATTAATCGCCTGCTCAACCAGGGCACCTGGAGCTGCATCTGAGGGTAGGGACCTGGCAACACCATCAAGGAATTCCCTGATGTCCGGCGGTAGCATCGGGTAAGCATTTATTAATTGACGGGCAACGGCATCATAACCCTGAACCCTCATTAACTCCTTAATGAAATACCTAACCCTGCTCTCCGTATTATAATACTCATCCAGTAAGTTCGTTAGGAATTCTAGGTCGAGGTTTACGGAGCACTCCTTGTAATTAAGGTCGATAAACCTCAACAACGTAACAATATACCTAATGCCTCTCTCACCAACCGCATGCCTAAACCAACCCTTACTGATTAGTTGAGCTACGTAATCCCTAGCCTCAATAACCTCATCAACCACGCAATGCCCAGTTAATGCCCAGTTAAATTCCTAACCATGGCTAAGCAATTCAGAAAGGGCCATGTGCGTGCTCTGCGTAAGTGCGTAGTCAAGGAAATCCCTAATACCATCAGGATAACCCTCACTCCTTACACCCTGCACATGCCGATAATTAGCATTATAATTATTGTGGTGAGTAAAACGGCCATTACATTACCAATGAGCCCAAAGGCAATGTTATTCTTATCCTCAAAATCATCTATGTAATTCCTAACATCATTATAAACAGTCACGTAAACACCGTGATCAACCTCAACAGGTTTCAAGAAACCCGGCCTAGCCCTCTCCTCTTCATTACCATAAATCAACTTAATCATGTAGGTCTCAGAGACTACACCAGCGGCATCAATGGCATCATCACCATCACCCTGAGAAGCAAAGAGAACCTCGAAGACGTCTCTCATGAAGCCTGCATTGAATATCCTCGATAATGAAATAACCAGGGAAAGCCTAGGGCCTTTACCCTCCCTCATGAGTGATGCCATGCCGTAGATGACGAAGGAAGCAACAGCATAACTAATCCTAATAACCTCCTTAACAACGCCATCACCAGCATTGCCAATTAATCCCTTAATAAACTCATCAACGACGGAACTACCCATCAAATAACTCTCGAGAACAGCAAAATAAATCTACCGCCCATATTCAATGAAAAAAAATTTATTTCCCCATAAACAATGCAAGAACAGGGACCAGGCCTGGAGGGCCTACCCAGCCCTCCCCTGGGCAAAACCCAGGCCGATGGGTTCGGAGGCCGAAACCCACGTACTGCCCTATGTGGTAGGTCAGGGACCGCCGGTACCTCGATGATAGCCGGTCCCCTGGGGCGTCCACGCCGTAGCCGGTCAACCGTAGGGTTGACTGGTTACGGAACCCGGCGAACCGGGTTAGGCCCGGGAGGGAGCGGCCCTAAGTCGGGGTGGGCGCGTTCAGGGGGTTGCCGGTTGGAGAATGGGCCGGCGAAATCCCTGGCCTGCCGTATAGGGTGGTACGTGGGGTTGGGTCCCGCCTTTATCATTTGATTAATCATGGGCATAATAATTCATGGCTCTCAATAGTAATTGGTTATGTAGTCCTTGTATTGAGATTTCTAAATAATTATTTATTGTTTCGAATTATTGAAATATAGAGCGTAGTTGGGTTTACTATTCCTTACTTAGGGTTATTTCCTCGATTTCATAATCATCATTGCCCTTCCTAAGTAGGTCTTCTCTTCTTGTTATTTCCTCGATTATGTTTATTCCGTAGGCTTTACTCAGCATCTTTAATTTAATGCTCCTCTCAATATCTATATCACCCGTGCTCGTTAATACGTTCCTAAACTCTATCGTACCATTATTTACCACCGGCTCAACAATGCTGATAACGCTTCTTCTACCGTTTCTTATGGTCATGAAGACGACGCTCGAGAGTAACTGTAGGTTGCCAACATTGACGTTTAATGGTGGGTTTGTCAGCCTTATCAATAGTTCCTCGGGTGTTGATGCGTGGAATGTGGTTAGCATGCCGTGACCGAGCGCTGAGGCTTGGAATAGGGCGTGAACCTCCTCACCCCTGACCTCACCAACTATTATGTAATCCGGCCTATACCTCACGGCTAGCTTAACAAGGTCGAACATGCCTATCCTGGACTTCTCATCCTCACCCTCCCTGGTGAACATCCTAATCCAGTGCGGATGCGGTAGTCGTAATTCGGGCGTGTCCTCTATCGTCACAATCTTTGAGTACGTGGGTAACTTACTGGCTATTGCACTGAGTAGTGTTGTCTTTCCGCTACTCATTGGCCCACTAATCATTATGAAGCCCTTAAGCTCAGCAATCAACCATAAGTAGGCAGCCGCACTAGGCTTAAGTGTGCCCCTTAGTATTAATTCCTCAAGGGTTAGAGGCTGTGGTGGAAACTTCCTTATGCTAAAGGTTGGCCCTATCGTTATTTCGCCAATAGTCCCAGTAAATCTATGACCCTCAGGGAGTATAGTCTCTAGGTATGGCTTTAACAACGAGACAGACCTTGGCAATCCCCTCTTACTAATGCTCATTATGAAGTCCCTAGCCTCAACCTCAGAGTTAAACCTAATGTTAGTTACTAACCTAACCCCTGGTAACTCCCTATGTACCACGGTTATTGGTACGTCCAATTATTGAGTTCGACCTCCTCAATATTTGGGTCGAAAAGAGGCACCGTTATTGGCCCATAACCCCTCAAATCCCTTAACAAGTGGTAAATCACCGACTCCACTAATTGCTTATTACCTAAGTCCTTCACCGACTCATTAATGGCATCAAGTATCGCCATACCTCTCTGCCTCATTAAATCAATGACCTTACCCCTTAAGTCCATGCACTGAGTATCGCACCTAGGTTCCTTAACAATGTAGTAATACGTATCGTCTTTCGTAACTATCGAGACAGGTATTCTAAAGGTAAACCCGTCTATACTAACATTAACTATGTAGTTGCTCATCAGTCATCATATCTCAATTGAAGATATAAGCCACTAACATGATTTTAACATAGAATGATTTAATTTAATGGCATTTTATTGAGAAATAGCTATACTCTCGGCCGCGACCTCCTGCCCACTACCCGTGTATCCCTCAACGACAACTATGTACTTATCACCCGTTATAAACTGTGTTGTTGATGTACCGACAATGCTCGTTGATTGCCCTGGATTTAACACGGTACTTAGTGACTGCGTTACTATGGGTGTTTGTGAGTTTTGTGGGTATATTGATATTGAGGTTATGGTTATTGGTGTTGTGCCTATGTTCTCTACGGTTATTGAGTAGACATTACCCGCCAGTTGCGGGTTGACTATGCTTATTTGTGCCTGTGTTGTTAGTACGGATGTTCTTGATTGGAAGTAATTATATAGCATTATTGCTGCTACTATTACGAAAACTATCATGAGTATTGTGTATATTGGTCCACTCAGGTCTCCTCTTTTTTTTGTCTGTTTATTTTTCTTGTATTATTTCCGTAATACATCAGTAGGTTAGTCTCAGGTTAATATTTAAGTCACTAATGGTTAATTAAGGCTGGGAAATCACGTATTGCGTTGTGTTTGTTTCGTAGATCATGCATACCGTGGTATTTGCAATGCAGAATTCGGTGTTGATGACACATTGCTGGTAGGGTATTTGCCTGGTGATTATTACGTAATTTCCAGGGGCTAGGTACGTGTCGTTCATGCCCATTTCCATGGCGTTGCCTGGCATTCCATGTACACACTCTTTAGATTTATTGATGTATGCCCATTATTATAGATTACAAGGTATAATTGGTTATTTGTTCCGTTAGTCACCACCACCGCGTCTGGTATGTATATGCTTGTGCCTGCTATTTGGTTTATGGAGTTCATTAACGAAATTGCCAGTCCCATGTGGCTGAGCACCATGAATAGGGCGTAGCAGGTATATCGAACCTATCAAGAGCATTACCTCGGCGATTAACCTATCCATCGCCATATCACTAATAATTCCCAACGCGCTTAATAAGGGACTGCTGTGTTATTTTCGGGTCCATCACCGGTGCGTGGTGTAAATGTTTTTAAATGGTTTAGTTATGCCTTTGCTCGATGAGTACTGAGTCTGTTGTTGAGGCTTGGCAGCCTAGGACATGGGTTGGTAGGTTGGTTAAGGAGGGTAAGGTGAAGTCGATAGACGATCTCTTCAGGCTTAACCTACCCATTAAGGAACCCGAGATCATTGACTTCTTCCTACCCAACCTCAAGCATGAGGTTGTTAGTATAAACATTGTGCAGAGGCAGACCGATGCTGGTGAGGTTAGTCAGTTCCAAGTAACTGTGGTTATTGGTAATGAGGATGGCTACGTAGGCGTCGGCATGGGTAAGGGTAGGCAAGTTAACCAGGCAATTGAGAAGGCTATTAGGGAGGCGAAGCTGAACATAATACCGGTCAGGAGGGGCTGTGGTTCATGGCACTGCTCATGTGATGAGCCGCATAGTGTCCCGTTTAAGGTCGTTGGTAAGAGTGGCAGTGTTAGGGTCATGCTCATACCCGCGCCTAAGGTGTTGGGCTTGTGGCTGCCGACGCCGCTAAGGTCGTCCTTAGGCTAGCCGGTATTAAGGATGTTTGGTCATACGCGTGGGGTGAGACGAGGACTACGCACAACCTTGTCAAGGCAACCTACGACGCCCTGAGAAAGACCTACGCCTTCTCCATCTAATTCCGTGGGGCTAAAGCTTAATAAATCATTGGTTTATTGGGCATTGACTATGCAGGTTCAGGAAAGTGCGCAGGCCGTTAAGGAGTCCCCATATGCGCGGATTGCCGTAATTAGGCTTAAGGGACTGGCGGATATGCCGCCCGATGTCGAGAAGGCACTCGACCTACTCAGGCTGAGGAGGAGGTACACATGCGTCGTCATTGATGAGAGGCTGTCATACATAGGTATGCTCAGGGTCGTTAAGGATTGGGTCACCTGGGGAGAGATAGACGCTGACACCCTAGCCGAGTTATTAAGGAGGAGGGGTAGGCTTATTGGCGATAAGCCCTTACCGATGACTGGGTTAAGAAGTATGGATGGTCAAGCATTGAGGAGTTTGCCCTGGCCTACATAACGGGCGAGGTCAATCAATTATCCTGCCCAGAGAATAAGCCGTGGCCGAGATCCGGGAATAAGGTACTCTGCATACCAGGCCTAAAGCCCTTTTTCAGGCTTCACCCACCATCTGGTGGTCTCAGGAGCGTTAAGAAGGGATTTAACGAGGGTGGTGATTTGGGTTATAGGGCATTGCCATTAATGAGTTAATACTCAGGATGCTGTAATAAGTTCGAATTCGAAAATAAACAATTTAATTTTTAGGGGTTCAATAACCCACCGTTATGTCTTGAGTACGTGCATAACATGGAGATATCACTCTTTATATACGTGATGAAGGGAAGGTCATAAAATTTATTAAGGGTTTCAATAGTCAATCGTAGTCATGGTTAGGCGATTTGAGAAGAAGTCCAGGAAGTATAGGGGTTCGAGGACGCATGGCTGGGGTAGGGTTGGCCAGCATAGGAAGAGCGGTTCCAGTGGTGGTAGGGGTAGGTCGGGGCTTCATAAGCATAAGTGGTCACTTGTGATGAAGTACGCAGAGGATTCAAGTGGTTACCCATTCTTTGGCAAGCATGGTTTTAAGCAGCCAGAGACAATCGTCGCCGCCAGGCTCGGAATTAATGTTGGTGAGCTTGACTCAATGCTCGATGAGTTGGTTAGTAAGGGCTTGGTGCAGGTGGTTGATGGTAAGTATGTCGTCGATTTATTAAAGATTGGCTTTAACAAATTGCTGGGTAGGGGTAGGGTTAGTAGGCCCATGATTGTTAGGGCCGTCTGGGTTTCGAGGAAGGCCGAGGAGAAGATCAGGCTGCTGGCGGTTCCGTGGAACTGGTGCGGGGGGTAGTGCATGGCTAGCGCTGGGCGTAGGTTCATTGATGTTGTGGAGCCGATACTACGTTACGTACCTACCGTGCCCAGGCCCAGGGAAGCACTGAGCATGGGTTCGAGACTATTCTGGACATTCCTCGCCGTAACCGTTTATCTACTGATGTCGATAACCCCACTTTACGGGTTAAGTCCCGTGACACCATCCTTCTTCCTATCACCGGCCATAGCGGCAATACTGGCATAACCTTCGGCACACTCGCCCAGTTGGGTATAACGCCGATAGTCGTGGCCGGCATAATACTTGAGATCCTCGTCTTCTCGGACATGATAAACATAGACCTCGAGGACCCCGAGGATCAGGCAAAGTTCAATGCATTATTGAAGCTCCTCGCAATAGTCTTTGGGCTCCTCGAGCGATTGCCCTGGTGACGAGTGGCCAATTAGTGCCAGTTAATGCCCTTGGCGGTGCATTAATAGTCATTCAGTTGTTTATAGCCACAATAATAATAATCCTAATGGATGACATGATATCCAAGGGCTGGGGCTTGGGCAGCGGTATATCGCTGTTCATCCTAGTGACAATTGTTAAGCAGATGTTTGCAATGGCATTTTCACCATTCACCCTGCCGGGTTCCGTAATACCCTATGGCGCAATCCCCGCGTTAGCCGCGGCAATCTACTACGCAATCGGCGGTAAGCTAACATACCTAATGAGCATACTATACCAGGTGAATCTACCGAGCCTAACGGGCTTGATAGCCACGATAGCCCTCGCCCTAATTGTACTCTACCTAGAGCTCATGGAGGTGTCAATACCGGTGGCGCTGGTGCAGTACAGGGGTTATAGGTACTCAGTACCACTGAAGTTAATGTATGTGTCAGTACTGCCCATAATATTCACGGCATACACTGTGTACCTAATTGGTGAGGGCCTAACACTCCTCTGGAGCGCCTACAATAAAGCCAATGCCAACCCACTCCTTAATTGGCTGGCATGTGCTCACATGACCTCGGTGGGCCTAGTACCATGCCCCAACTCACTACTTTACTACTTCACGGTGGTCCCCAGGAATATTGATGCCGCATACATAGCGGTTCACATAATAATGTACGCGGTATTATCAGTGGTATTCGCCATAGTCTGGGTCAACCTGGCGGGCCTGAGCGCCGAGGATCAGGCTAAGTACATCGTTCAGGGTGGCATGCACATACCAGGCTTTAGGCCCAGTCCTAGGGTAATCGCAAAATTCCTGGACAGGTATGTCAGGATGCTCACGATAATTAGTGGTTTGATTGTCGGCGTGATTGCGGCCCTCGGCGACATTGCCGGCGTCTTTGGCGGTGGTATTGGCTTGATACTTGTTGTGGAGATAGTCATACAGTACTACACATTGGCGCTGCAGGAGCAGTTATTCGAGATCTACCCAGGACTCAAGAGGCTCCTTGGTAAGGAGTAAGCTAAACGTGAAAAAGCTTATAAATCAAGGCCATACCTGTAATCCTCGTGGGTGGCAGACAAAGGACTAGCCTATTCATGACGAGCGAGGAGGAGGAGAGGAAGTTGGGTAAGGCATTAACCGAGACCGGTGGTTCATCACAACAACAGGGTAAGCAGGCCAAGGGAGGTAAGAAGTAATTCAAAACCATTATAGCCTTCTAGTGAGTTCAAATGAGGGTATTGAGATTAAAACCAATAATTGACATAGCAATACCCAGCGACTTCCTTGCAGAGTCTCCTGACGATAGGGAGGCCGTTAGGAAGATTGGCTATCTCGCAGAGGCGCCGCAATTTTCCAAGTGAGTAAGATAATAATTTATAGGCATAAATTAGCCGGTGAGAGGGACAGGGCAAACTTCATCCTGAAGAACCTTCAGTACCTGGCAACACCACCATACCTAAGGAAGGACCTCTTCAAGCTCGATAGAGACCTTAGGTACGCCGGGTTACTACCGCCGCTAAAGACACCCAACCACGCCCCAGAGGGCGTGCCACAAAGGGGTGAGTATAGGGAGGGCATTGTCGTTAGGTGGGACGGTTACTTCTCAATAATTAAGATTGGCGATGGTATCTACGCAAAGGTACCCAGGCCAATGCCCCTAGGCACCAGGGTTGTCGTTCAAGTGGATACTCCAACCACGAGGGGCGATACGTACAGGGCCCACGTCGTCCCCAGGGATCGCCTAAGTATTTACTGGGGCTTTGAGCCTGAGGTTGTGGAGCTTAGTGGGTTGTTCAGCGATTATGATTACGTAATCCTGACGGGTAAGGAGGGCATCAGCATTAGGGATGCCATGGAGCAGGTAAGGAATGCCCTAAGTAGAGACAGGGTTCTCGTGGTCTTCGGTTCTCCCTATCATGGTGTTGATGAGATCCTTAGGGCTGAGGGTATGGAGGACGCGCTGAGGAGGTACCCATTTATTAATTTCATACCTGGTCAGGGCGTCGAGACCGTGAGGACGGAGGAGGCCGTGATAGCGGTATTATCGATACTAAACCTGATTAGGTATTTGCATGGCTCGTCACCCTAGCCAGGGGGCTAATAATTTTTAAATAGGGTTGTGACTACGTAGGCTGAACTATGGTTTAAAGATTCATAGGCCCAAGCGCGGATCCATGGCCTACTACCCAAGGAAGCGAGCCGAGTCCCTAGTGGCCAGGTTTAGGGTATGGCCAGACCCACGACCTGGCAAGCCCATTCTGCTTGGTTTTGCGGCCTATAAGGCGGGCATGGCCCATGCCGTGGTCATCGACGACAGGCCCACCAGCCCATTCTACGGTAAGGAGATCGTTAGGCCTGTCACCATACTCGACGCACCGCCAATTAAGGTAATAGCCTTTAGAGCTTATACATATGATCCCTGGAAGAACCTAAAGCTGAGCCTCGGCGAGGTTTGGATGCCTGACGTGCCTAAGGATATCCTAAGGAAGATACCGGTACTCCCTGAGAAGTTCAATAAGGAGGAAATGATGAAGAAGATCCTTGATAATGTGGACGTGATAACCGAGGTAAGGGCCATCATAGCCACGCAGCCAAGGCTTAGTGGCATTGGTAAGAAGACGCCGGAGATCCTTGAAATACCGATTGGCGGTGTTGATGACATTAACCAAATAATCAAGTTCGCAGACTCCATACTTGGTAAGGACATAAACATCAATGACGTGTTTAACGAGGGCCAGTATGTAGATGTTGCGGCAATAACCAAAGGCAAGGGCTGGCAAGGCGTTGTGAAGAGGTTCAACGTTAAGATACTGCCCAAGTGGCATAAGCATAGGAAGGGCTATAGAAGGATTGGGGCCATTGGCCCGCAGAACCCTGCCCTAACATTCACAACACCAAGACCTGGGCAAATGGGACTGCACAAGAGGACTGAGTATAACAAGAGAATACTTAAGATAGGAGTGAACGGCGCCGAGGTAACCCCAAGCTCCGGCTTCCCGCACTATGGCGTGATTAAGGGGCCATACGTAGTCCTTGAGGCACAGTGCCTGGCGTTGTGAAGAGACTCGTAACGCTTAGGTTCCCCGTGAGGCCCAGGCCACCGACATACCCAACCGGTAAGGTTCAAATAGTCTGGTTATCAACACAGCCATTGCAGGGTGCATGAGCATGGTGTCCCTAGACCTATCGCCATTAATAAGGCCGAAGTACACCGTACCAACGACAGTGAAGGTACTCGACTTGAATGGTAATGCCATTAGTGACGTCTCATTACCTCAGCAATTCCTCGAGCCAGTGAGGCCGGACCTAATACTTAGGGCATACATTAGTGCCTTAACAGCCCGACTACAGCCCAAGGGCACTGACCCAATGGCTGGCAAGAGGACTACAGCGGTGAGTTTCGGTACAGGGCTTGGACTGGCCAGGGTCCCCAGGGTTAAGGGTAGCCTATGGCCCACGGCGAGGCTCGCACCAAACGTTGTCAAGGGTAGGAGGGCTCACCCACCCAAGGTTGAGAAGATCCTTCATGAGAGGATTAATAAGAAGGAGCGTAGGAAGGCCATTAGGTCCGCCATAGCCGCCACAGCCATTAAGGACCTAGTCATTGCCAGGGGCCACATTGTTGATAAGGTTCCCCAGATACCGCTTATCGTAAGTGATGATTTTGAGAGGATAGGCGTCATGGCCGATTTAAAGAAGGCCCTCACGTCACTGGGCCTTTGGGAGGATATTGAGAGGGTTGCCGAGAGGATTAGGATTAGGTCTGGTAAGGGCAAGATGAGGGTAGAAGGTATAAGGAGGGCAAGAGCCTGCTCATAGTTGTGTCAACGACCGACGCGCCAGTAATCAAGGTCGCCAGAAACCTGCCCGGCGTCGACGCTATTCCCGTGAGGAACCTTAGCGTGCTTTACCTAGCGCCTGGCGGTGTTCCTGGCAGGTTAACCGTATGGACGTTAAGCGCGATCGAGGAGTTACGTAAGGGGTTATTCATGGGGTGAGGGCATGATCGTGAGGTTCGTACTAACAGAGAAGAGCCTTAGGCTTGCTGAGAGGGAGAATAAGATAACGATTATTGTGCCGAGGAACGCAACTAAGAAGGAGATTAGGGATTACGTGGAGAAGACGTATAATGTTAAGGTTGAGAAGGTTAATACCTTAATAACGATGACTGGGGAGAAGAAGGCCTATGTGAAGTTAACACCCGAGTACAACGCATATGACCTACTTAGTCGTTTAGGCCTTGTATAAATCCCTCCTCAACCTCCCTGAGTAGTACTAATTCGTACACGGAATCTTTACCGTGTTGAGGTTTCGTCAGGTCGTGGGTTCGTCGTCACCAATCAGCACTTAAGTCCTTGCATCACTCAGAAGCCCTGTACTTATTAAGTATTATAAAAGTATTTATAATCCTAGGCGTAATGCTTTACCGCGTGATGATGCTTCACCCCCCTGAGCAGTGAGGAATTCTTTAAGTTCTGATGGCGCATCTAGGTAATGTCTATGTCATTGGATAAGGTTTATTAGTGCTTTTTAGTTATCGATGCCGTGGACGTGATTAGGGAAGTTGGTAATGATGACCTGAGGTTCATCTTTATTAAGGATGAACAGGCGGTCCTGGTGGAGGCTTTATACATTAAGGGATTCAGTGAGGAGAAGTATAAGAAGTTGAGGAGGTATATTAAGGAGAAGCTCGGTGAGGAGTTTTCAGGGATTATTAATCTTAATTCAGGTAAGGCATTGGCTAGGGTATTACTGGTGAGTATGGACCAGGTTGGGCAGTCATTTGTAAATGATGTTATAGATAATGAGGTTAGTAAGGTTGATTCATGGATTTCCAACGGCGTAATTAAGGAATTGATCGATAAAGTCTCAAGCGAGGTGAAGGAGACGAAGAGAAGGGCTAGGAAAAAGAAGAAAAGCAGAAAGAGTAAGAAAAAGGCGGGCAAATCAACGAGTAAGTCCAAGAGCAAGAGAAGGAGAGGGACTAAGAAGAAAAAAAATCCGGCGGCTCGAGGAGTAGTTCATGAACACCCTTAATTATTGAAAATAATGGGAAAAAAAGGCTTTTTATAGGGGTTACTTCCTACGAAGATAGAATGTCCGCAACACCCTTCGAGAAGCCACAAGGCACAGTAGAGGTACCACACATAGAGGTTGATGAAGAGACCAAGGAGATAATTAAGGAGATACTGTCGCAAATGAAGAATCCAGTCGAGATACTATTCTTCACAAGCAATACCTGCGGTAATAGGGATACGAACTGGTGCGTACCAACGGAGGAATTACTAGACCTACTAGCCGAGTTGGCACCACCGGGTAAGCTAATACTAAGGAAGATTAAGTATGAGGAGAATAGCGATGCCTTCACCAAGTATAATGTTGAGCCACAGAGGGTTCCCGTAATATACCTACTCGATGGTGCAATCAAGTACTTAGGCGCACCACTTGGTGAGGAGGTTAGGGCATTCATAGAGACTATAGTGAGGATTTCCGTTGGTGAAACAAAGCTAAGGCCGAGGACCAAGAAGGGACTTGAGGCATTAGTGAATTCTGGTAGTAATAAGAGGGTTGAGGTAATGACTGTCGTTACACCATCATGCCCATACTGCCCATACGCGGTCTTGATGGCTAATATGTTCGCCTATGATAGCAAGGGTAAGGTTGTTTCAATAACGGTTGAGGCATACGAGGAGAGCGATATTGCGGATACGTACCAGGTAACCGCCGTACCGACTGTCGTACTTAAGAGAGAGGATCAGGAGGTTGGTAATGTGGAGTTCATAGGTGTTCCTCCAGAAAGTGACTTATTAAAGAAGGTCCTTGATTATAGCGGCGTTAACCTACAGTAAGTTCCTTAAAATACTAAAAATCCTAAAATGATAGGTATGAGGATATTCTTCGTAACAAGTAATGAGGCTAAGTTTCGTGAGGCCTCCCTGGTACTTAAGGAATTCGGCATAAACCTCTCGATCGATACCAATCATAGGAAGGTCGAAATTCAAAGCGATAATCTTGAGGACATTGTTAGCAATGCTCTAAGGGGGATCTGTAATGGCGAGGTTAGTGACTATTTCGTCGTTGAGGATGATGGCCTATTCATAAATAAATTAAATGGTTTCCCAGGCCCATACTCATCCTATGTCTATAAGACAATAGGACTCGCAGGAATTTTAAAATTAATGAGTGGCGTTGACGATAGGACTGCGTACTTCAAGTCCGTGGTTGGCCTATGCGGTCCTAAGGTTGATATTAAACTGTTCACTGGCGTTGTATATGGTAGAATAGCGGTGGAACCTAGGGGTACGGAGGGCTTTGGCTTTGACCCAATATTCATACCGGACGGTTATGACATGACCTTCGCTGAGTTAGGTATTGACGTTAAGAATAGGTTATCCCATAGGGCCAGGGCGTTTAGGCCCTGGGTAACTGGCTATTGAGTAATCTCTAGGCGGTTAACTCTCGTAATTATTACTATTGCCTCATAAATCAATGCCGCGGCTATGCCTATGAGTAACGCCATTAGTAGGTAACTGCTACTTAGTGTTTGACTGTACCTACAAAGCATTGATGTTATTGGCTTGGTTGGCTGTACTACATAGATTATGGGCCTACCTAGGGCATACACTATATATATTGGTATTGATGGGGAGCCCGTATTGCATATTACGTTGCCCGTGATCGTTGGTATCACAATTGCGGAGTTTATCCTTGTCCCGTAGGTTAATAATGAACTTGAGCTGTTCGTTATTATGGGCGTTGATCCACTATATGATAATAACTCAATGAAGTAATTGACCCTTTGGATGGCGTAGTTATACGTACCCGATGCACTACTTATTGGTATTGTTGTTGAGTAGCAAATAACTGAATTACTATTTATCACTGTTATATTTACCTCATTAATTGGTAATTGATCATCAGCAAGTCTCATTGTGATTCTAACATTGTAGTTATTGCTCAGACTTAAGTCGAGTATTATTGTCGTGTTTGTCGTGGTGATGGTTCTCGTTACGATGAACGTTGTCGATGGGTTTATCCCACACCTGCTTAATGCTTCGTTAATGCTATTGTTTATTTGCATTATGAAGGAATTACTTATGGAATAACCCGTTAATGGTGAGGTAATTATGATTAGGGCTACTGTAAATAGGGCTATTGCGGTTATTAATCTATACCTAGTCATCACTAGGGAGGTGCGTTTCTCTGGTTTATTATAGTTTCCTCACTAGGGATCTGCGTAACCCTCAACATTCACTATCGATGTTATTAATCCCTCCCTCTTCATGTTCAATAATGTCCTTACTAGGTGCGTTCTCAGTATCTTGGCCCCGCAGTATGTGCAGTAGGGCTTTCCATTTATTAAGACCGTCACCTTCGTCGAACCACAGGCACTGCACTTAAGCATTAATCCACATCTTATGCCGGGTTAATATTAGGTTTACGTGATCATCAAAAGATAATATCTTAAGTAGATCTACACTTCTTATTTATAAGTTTCGTGGTTTTGACTTTCACTTTAACTGAAGCAAATGGTTTAAAACGGGTAGGGTTCATGGTGTTAATTGTATAGTGTCGGTGCAATGAGCAATTACGAAGTTAAATCCTCCACGTCAACTAAGGAGTTGGACGATGTTTATAGGTTACTTCACCCTATAATTCAGTCAGCGCTCGTTGAGAAGGGGTTTCTAAGGGCTACGGAGCCCCAGAGATTGGCTATTCCAAAAATATTGAGTGGCCGTAACGTGTTAATAATCGCGCCAACGGGTAGCGGTAAGACCGAAGCCGCAGTATTGCCAGTACTCTCAATGCTCAGGTGGGGTATGGATAAGGGCGAGTTTGCTGATAAGGGCATATACATACTCTACGTCACACCGCTTAGGGCGTTGAATAGGGACCTGCTTGATAGGCTTGTTTGGTGGGGTGAAAGGGTTGGTATTAAGGTTGGTGTTAGGCATGGGGATACTGACCAGAGCGATAGGGTTAGGCAGAGTAGGGACCACCCCAGATGCTCATAACAACCCCTGAAACGCTCCAAGCCATATTAGCTGGCAAGAGGTTGAGGGAACACTTAATGAAGCTTAGGTGGATAATCGTTGACGAGATCCACGAATTCGCCGAGGATAAGAGGGGTACGCAGTTAGCGTTGACTCTTGAGAGGATTAAGTGGTTGATTGGTAGGAAGCCGCAGATAATTGGTTTATCAGCAACCGTGGGCAGTCCTGAGGAGGTTGCGAAGTTCCTCGTTGGTGATGGTGACGATTGTGATATAGTGCAGTCAAGCATTGTTAGGGAGATGAAGATGGATGTTCTGCATCCAGAGCCTACGAGGGAGGATGAGGAGATGGCTAAGAACGTCTACCTATACCCAGACGCAGTTGCTAGGCTTAGGGTAATTAAGGACCTTGTGAGCAATAACGGCGCAACAATAGTCTTTGTCAATACGCGATCAATGGCTGAACTACTAATGTATAGATTCACAATGCTTGGTTATGACTCTGTGGGCATACACCACAGCTCCTTGTCCAAGGTTTCGAGGATAACCACGGAGAGGGCCTTTAAGGATGGTAAGTTAAAGGCCGTAATAGCAACGTCAAGTCTTGAGCTGGGCATTGACATTGGGCATGTGGATTTCGTGATTCAGTACTTATCGCCTCACCAGGTAATTAGGCTTGTTCAGAGAATTGGTAGGAGTGGCCATAGGCTTGATAAGGTTCCGAGGGGTGTGGTCATAACGGAGGACCTGAATGACACACTTGAGGCCGTGGCAATAATTAATAGGGCTAAGTCAGGGCTTCTTGAGGCTACTCAAATACCTGATAAGCCTACGACGTGCTTGTTCACCAAATAGTCAGTTTATTGATGATTAAGAATAGGTGGACCATAGATGAACTTTACGATTTAATAAGGAGGGCTTACCCATACAGGAAGTTATCGATTGAGGAGCTTAAGGGCGTGCTTAGGTTCATGAGTGAGGTCCTCAACCCAAGGCTTGCCTACTTCATTGAGGATGAGGGCGTCGTGCTTAAACCCAGCGGTGTTAGGGCTAGGAGGGAGATGTATAGGTACTTCTTTGACCAGATGTCCATGATACCTGACGAGAAGCACTACCTAGTCATTAATCAGGTGAATGAGGAACCCATTGGAGTGCTTGATGAGGCTTTCGTTGCTGAGTACGGAGAGCCTGGCGTCAAATTCGTATTTAGGGGCGGTGTTTGGGTTTTGCAGAAGATAGTTGGTGATACAGTCTACGTAGCGCCGGCTAAGGATACGATTGGCGCAATACCTTCATGGGTCGGTGAGGAGATACCTGTACCATTTGAGGTTGCCCAGGACGTTGGTAGTATTAAGGAGGAAATGAGCAATTACATAACTAAGGTTGGGCCTGAGGTGACGGCTGACGTATTCGCAATGAAGCTCGGCGTTTCTAGGGACACGGTTAAGTACGTGGTGGATAGGATAATGGAGCACATGGAGAGTGGCGTTCCAATACCATCGCACAGGCTCATACTCCTAGAGCGTGTTGGTGACTTAATAGTGCTTTATACTCATGGTGGTACGTTGGTTAATAGGACGATAGCAGGATACTCGGTGAGATATTAACGGAGAGGCTTGGTTACCCGGTTGGGGTTCAGCAGGATGCCTATGCTGTTATAATACAATTGCCAAGGCTGGTATTGATACGGCATTAATACTCCATACGATAATGGATGTGGCGAGTATGGATGAGAGGACATTCATTGACTACGCCATGAGGGCAATAACTAGGACGGGCATCTTCAAGAGGAAGTTTGTTCACGTGGCGAGGAGGTTCAATGTTGTTAGGAAGGACAGGGAATTGAGTGATTTAGCAATAACGAATTTGATCGAGCTTTATAAGGGGTCGCCAGTATTCACCGAAACACTGAAGGAGGTCCTTACGAGGGATTTCGACCTAGACAATACGTACATGTTCCTGAAGTCATTAATTAATGGTGAGAGGAAGCTAGTGACTGTTGAGAGGAGTGAGTTTAGCCAATGAGTAGGGAGATTGTGGATAAGATAAGCCATAGGCTCGAGGTAATGGCCCCAGAGAGACTTGACAAGTTGGTTAGGGAGAGTGTTAAGGCCAGACTATTAAATGAGTCAATGACACTTGTATGCCTCAACTGTGGCTGGGTTAGCTCGGTCAGGAATAAGGACCTACCGGACAGGCCTAGATGCCCCAAGTGCGGTTCAGAAAGGCTTGGTGCATTGAAGGTTGATGAGGAGAAGGTCAGGCAGGTCGTGGAGAGGTGGAGGGAGGGTAAGGCGAGGTCTGAGGATAATGAGGTCATTGAGTACATAAATAGGACAGCGGAACTCGTTAGTAAATACGGTAAGTTAGCCGTGCTCGCACTATCCAGTAGGGTTAGGATCGACGATATTGAGGAGTTCCTGCCAAAGATAGGCGACATTGATAAGCTGGTACTCGTGGTTCACGAACTCGAGAAGAGGGAGTTAAGGAGGAGGTTCATGGAGTGATATTTCGTAAACGGCCTTAATCAATGCCTCCTCATTTTCATTAGCCCTAGCCCTCCTCAATCCAACGAACCTCCTATAAACCTCCACGGCCTTATCTACCCTAAACCTCTCACATTCATTATTCACGCACATGCTGAAGGGCGGTATATCCCTCCTAATCAATCCAATAACGCTACTTCCCTGCCCGACGTACTTACCGCTCATTATTGACGTATTAATCCCCACCTTAACCCAATCACCTATTATTGAGCCCAGCTTAATCATGCCCGTGTCAACACCCATATACCTAATAGTGCCTATGGTATTCTTCAGATTCGAAGTTACCGAACCAGCCCCGATATTGACCCACCTACCCACGTAGGAGTCACCTAAGTAACTAAAGTGCTCCTTAAGACTATGCATGTCCATTATTGAATTCTTAACCTCACCACCAACAGCATTGTTCATGTATAGGACGGTACCCTCCCTAACATATGCATGAGGTAGCACTCGGGAACCTGGACCGAGTAGTGATGGACCTCTGATGTAGGTCAATGGCTCGATGATGGCGTTTATTGCTATTACATCACCTGCCTTCTCATCAATAATGGCATTACTCGGTATATCTGAATTAATTGCCTTATCTCCAATGATCCTTATTAAATACTTGGAATTACTACGGAGCAACTCGGTATTCCACTTAATTATTGACCAAATACCATCTGCCATGGGCAGGTCACAATTATTAATTGAATCCTTCATGCCCATCCCACGATCATTAACAATGCTGAGAAGTCCTATCACCGCATTTGACCTCGACCCCCACCCTTAAATCATTAATCAACCTATTCAGTAGGTCTATCTGTGGGACTAATGACGTATGTATGAGTAGGTTTACCCCATTAATATCATCAATACTACTTACATACCTTATTGAGTGCCTAAGGTTGAGTTTGGATAATATTGAATCTGCAATTCCCTGCCAATACCTAGCCAGGTAATCGCGAGTAACAACGTATATGCTAGCGTCATACCCCAGGTTCATAAGCCATAGCGCTACGTGTTCGTAGTATCGAAGGCCACCAATTATCACATCACTAAGTGGGGTACTTATTGATAGTGGATAGTAATTCCTATAATTATCCTCTGTTATGACGACATTATCGAACTGCACAATAGGTATTATAGACGTAATTATTAAGGTTTATTCACGCCCTGCTTCTCAAGCACCAACTCAAGGTATGTTCTTCTCTCAATCCAATCCCTCTTAAGGCCAAGCTTATCCCCGAGCTGAAGGACCTCTTCCGTGGCCTTGTCTATCAATTCCTTATCATTAACCATAGTCTCAACCTCAACGAAATTGCCTAGTCCCTCAACGGTATCGATATAAATCGTGAAGTTCTCATAGTTATAAATATCTCTCCTCTTCACCACCTTGGCCACCTCCTTAAACTCAAGTTTCCTGAGTATCTCAAGGAGGCTTTCAAGGTCGTTAACGGTAACGCTCAACTCCTCACGAGTTTTACCAACGTTACCAATACGTGGACCCTTATACGTCAATACCACGGTCCCATCCCCATACACCCTAACCCTAAGAGCCTCATCGGTCTTTGCAAAGTCCCTAACCGGACTATTAAAGTATATGTCAGTCTCCTCAGTATGCTCGAGAAATTTAGCATTTAACGCCTTCAATTTATCCCTAATTACGTCATGACTTGATACCTTATATTTAACCTCAACCTCAAACACGAAGGCAGGTAACACTTACTGGCTTATAAGTTATGCTTAACTTATTATTTAATAATTTGATTAAACAATAAACGGGAATTATGAACGGAGGATTTATAAATTATTTAAAATAACCATTATAACGATGGATAGGGAATACCAGGTCTTCGTTAGGGAGTCCACGGGCTTGGTTAAGGAGGCTGGTTTTTGGGATGCCGTTTCAATAAACATAGCCAACATGTCAATAGGCGCAGCCCTCGCATCAATAGGTTTTACCCTGGCGGCATTACCGACCGTGGCAGGTGCGAACCTCGTATATGCCTCACTTATTGCCGCCCTCTTTGCAATACCGCAGGTAATCGTCTACTCAACATTAATTAGATACATACCCAGGGTAGGCGGTGACTACGTATGGCTAGGCAGGGCATTAGGACCTAGGCTGGCTTGGCTAACTAATGGCCTAATTTTTGGCTTCATAATAGAAAGTCTCGCCTACTACGCACTAATAGCCCTCGCAGCAGCCTCCCAATTAGGATTAATATTACCAATACTTGGAATTAATGCGTCCCTTTCCACAATCGAGGAGGTGGCCCTAGGCATTGGCTTCTTCGCGGTTATAGTACTTACGAACATACTAAGTACTAAGTATGGCATTAAATTAATGACTGCATTAACAGCATTATCACTACTCGGCTTAATAGTGGCGATAATAGTATTATTCACAACACCTAAGGCTCAAGCCATTAGCGCCATATCCTCATTACTACCGGCTGGTTATACATACTCGAAAATAGCGGGTAGTTATACAGGGCCCTACTTCTCCATGAATACCATGTTAATGCTTCTGCCCTTCTTCGCAATTTATGTTTATCCATGGTTAAACGCAGGACCTGCAATAGCCTCTGAAATAAGAGGTAGGAATGCCCTGCATTGGAATATACATTGCCTTCCTATTCTCGCTATTATTCCTAACGCTTGGCTTTGAGGCTTTGTATTATTCGCTTGGTTTTAATTTCGTTACTGCCGCCCTTTCCAACCCAAACGTTAATGGGTTAGTGGGTGGGTATGTAAACTTCTGGACTATTGCCATGGTCATACCGCACAACACATTACTGAGTTGGTTCATTGGCATATCGTCAGTAGCTTGGTACCTGGCTGTTTTAGCGTATGGCGCCATCGTGGTTGTTAGGTACTGGTTTGCCCTCGCCTTCGACAGGGTCTGGCCAAGCCTCTTCGCCTACCTAAGCCCGAGGTTCGGAACACCAATATACGCACACCTATTCGACCTTGTGATAACGGCGGCATTAGTCGCCGCGGCCGGCTTCCTCTATAGTACATTCACTGCGTTATACGGCGCTGTTGTTGAGGCTATAATATACTACATGGTTGTTGGTATCGCTGCAATTATAATAGCAACCCTTAGATACGCGTCGTTCAGCATAAGCAATAGGTCAAGGATAATCCTAACAATATTTGGCGCATTAATGGCAGGCGTAATGGCGTATTTAACCTATGAGTTCCTTGCATACCCACAGATCTGGGTGGCAACTGGCTTGCGTACGGCGTCGAGCTCAGCGCCGTGGCGCTGGGCATGATTGTGTATCTAGTATCACGTCATGTTAACCTTAGGAGGTACGGTATAGATATATCCGTGGCATATGCCGAAATACCCCCAGAATGATTCACGGCTTATTTTGAAACTGAAAATTAATTATCAATTATCTGATATTTGATAAAACTTTAATACTAAGTTAAAATGTCTATTACGTATGGCGAGCACGACGGTATGGTTAGTCGTTGGTTTAATAGTGGGTCTTGTTATTGGCATAGCAATAGGTTATGCCGTTATGCCGCCTAAGGTCGTTACTATCACCAAATACGTCAATGTAACAACCCCCGTCACTACCACCACGACTACGGTATCAACGGCCCCCTTCGCAGTTGGTGCTGCTGGTACTCTAAAGTTCGCCTTCACGGACATACTCAACGTAATGCAGAGCATGTACCCAAGCATAACAATAGCCCCTGCCATGTTCAAGGGCAGTGGTGAGGTTGCCCACACTGAGGCAACAACCCAGCAGTTCAGTGTTGTGGCTTCTGCGGACACGACTACGATACCATCCGTCCTATTCCCCAACTACACGAATTATGAAATAGCCTTTGGAATAACGCAGATGGTCATAATAGTTAACCTAAACACCACGGCTGGCCAAGAGGTTTATCAGTTATGGAAGCAGGCACAGTCGTATCCACTAATGTCCGCGCAATACAACGAGACTTGGCAGAAGATTTGGCAGATAATAGCCTTAATCCAAGCACGGTTGTGGGTGTTTCAAACCCATTCACAGATCCCTCCGGCTACCAGGCCCAGTGCGTAGTCAAGCTAGCAGGCCTTGCGTTCTTCAATAATGCCTCATACCTATACGACGCGATTTACGGGAACCCAAGCAAGTACATGATGAGGAATACGGAGATAGACCTACTAACATTAATGGCCTCTGGGCAGGTGGACTTCATATTATCGGCTTACATGAGCAATGCAATACCGCAAACGCAGACCTATCACAATACTGTATTCATAACACTACCGCCATTCATAAACCTCGGCGATCTAGACTATGTTAATTATTACCACCAGGTCAGTGTTACCTGGACTGAGAATGGGGTCACAAAGACCTTCACGTGCAATCCTGTGGTTTACACAATAACAATACCATTCCAGGCACCGAATAAGCAGGCCGCGGAGTACTTCCTACTACTGCTCTATAGTCCAATTGGCCAGAAGATACTTAAGGAGAATGGTATTCAGCCCATAGTGCCCGGCATCGTCTACGGCAATTACAGCGCTGTGCCTAATGTAATTAAACCCTTTGTTGCGCCCCTAAGCCAGTACCCACAGTATGCGTCCATATTCCCAAGCCAGGGCTAAGGGAGTTAGGGGCATGAATTTATTAAAATCAAATATTCCCATAATCCTAATCCTACTGATCTCCATATTCATCTTCTCAATCCTCATAATATACCCACTGGCCCTACTTATAATTCTGGGCTTCCCAATGATACCAAGGGCCTTATCCGTGATTAGCTTCATACAGGCTATTGAGGTCACGGTGGTGATGTCGACTCTCTCAGCCATAATAGCCGTAGTCATGGGGACTCCAATAGCCTACGTAATGGCTAGGTACGATTTTCACGCGAAGAGCGTCATTGATGCTGTGATCGACATACCAATAATGATACCCCACATAATCGTTGGAATAATGGTCGTGCTAGCCTTCGCGTCTTACTATGGTCTCGGCCCATTCCTGAAGGCTCATGGCATCAACTTCATAAACACCCTTTGGGGTGCGACAACCGCTGTTGCGTTTCTATCATCCACATACTACATAAGGGTTGTTGAGGCATCAATCAGGATGATAAACCCTGAGATGGAGGCCGTCGCAAGGACCCTAGGCGCAAGCCCGTTGAGGGTCTTCACATCAATTATACTTCCCAGGGTTTGGAGGTCCATGGCCACGGGCGCCATATTATCATGGGCCAGATCCGTCTCTGAAGCAGGTGCCCTATTTATTGTTGCCTACTACGTGTTATTTGGCAAGAACCTCGTTTATCCAGCCTCGGTTTATATTTACGAGAGTTACGTGGGAATTGGCTTGGTAAATGCCGTGGAGTTTTCGGCAGCGCTTGTCGCCGTTATGCTCGTAATATTCATCGTCTATAGGGTCTTGGTTAGTTTGGGTGGTGGTCATGCCTGGTACGGTTGAGTTGAGGAATGTGATTGTACGGCTTAGATACTTCACGCTAGGTCCTGTAAGTACCGTTTTTGAGCATGAAACATATAACGTAATTCTCGGACCCACGGGGTCAGGTAAAAGTACGTTACTTAAGACAATAGCAGGTATTCATAGGGTTAATGAGGGTAGTGTGGTAATTGATGGTGTTGATGTAACTAGGGATCCGCCGGAGGCGCGCAATGTGTCTTACGTACCCCAGGGCTACGCAATTTTTGATCACATGACCGTCTATGAAAATATCGAGTATGGGCTCAGGTTTAGGGGTGTGCCTAGGCAGGAGAGGCGCAGGCTTGTTATGGAGATCGCCAAGGACCTTGGCATCGATTACCTACTCGATAGGAGGGCCATTAATCTTAGCGGTGGTGAGCAGCAGAGGGTTGCGTTGGCCAGAGCCTCGTTATCAAACCCAAGGTCCTGCTTCTGGATGAGCCCCTCTCAATGCTTGATAGGGAGACTAGGGATAGGATAATGTTGATACTTAGGGAGTTGCCTGGGAGATACGGTATTACTGTGGTTCACGTAACGCATGATTGGGATGAGGCATATTCACTGGCTGATAGGGTATACGTTATGAGCGTGGGTAAGATAATAGAGGAGGGAGAGCCTGAGCAGGTATTTAATAGGCCAAGGAGTGTCTTTACCGCTCGTTTCCTCGGCTTCCAGAACATCATAAGGGGTATTGCAAGGGGCGACCTTGTGATTATTAATAATGAGGTTGAGCTGAGCATTAATGGGAATGCGGATGGTGAGGTTTATGTTTGCATTAGACCTGAGTGGATAAGGGTTATGCCCTATGGCGGTATTGACGTGAAGAATCAAAATGTTCTTATGGGAGTTGTTAATGAGGTCATTAGGAGTAGAATTGGGTATCAACTATCGGTCTCGGTGAGTAAGGACCTGGTACTGACTGCATTATCTGCCACAGCCTTTAAACCTGGTGATAAGGTCCTGCTGGTCATACCGAGGGAGAGTATTCATGTTATTGGCGTCAATAATGCGGTCAAGATGTAGGTAATATTCAGTTAAATATTTTTCATGCAACTTCTATATTGGTCGATTGTCGAATTCATCTTCAGAAATTAATATAAAACCTTAGGCTTAATGTTGCGTGATGGGTGAGGAATCAAGCAAGTGGTTTAAGATAGCTATCGAGGCATCGAGAAGGTACGGAGGTAAGATAATGGTATTACCCAAGGTACCAGTTAGGAGCCTGCAGGACTTCTCGATCTGGTACACACCAGGCGTTGCCGCGGTCTCAAGGGAGATAAGCGCGGATATTGATAAATCCTTCGAATATACATGGAGATGGAATGCAATTGCGGTTCTTACTGACGGTAGTAGGGTACTTGGCCTTGGTAACGTTGGCCCAGAGGCAGCAATGCCAGTCATGGAAGGCAAGTCCCTCCTCTTTAAGTACCTTGGTGGCGTTGATGCAGTGCCACTACCCATTAGGCTAAGTCGCAGGATGACATCATTAATGTTGCAAAGGCCATAGAACCTGCCTTCGGCGGTATTAATCTCGAGGACATTGAATCACCAAAGTGCTTCTACGTACTTGATAAGTTGAGGGAGGAATTAAGGATAGCCGTTTGGCATGATGATCAACAGGGAACCGCAGGCGCGATACTCGCAGGTTTAATAAATGCCTTTAAGATAGTCGGTAAAAAGCTTGAGGACTCAACAATAGCGTTCATAGGCGCTGGCGCATCTAACATAGCCGCCGCAAGGATTTTAATTAAGTATGGGGTCAAGCCGGGCAATATAATACTCGTCGATAGTAAGGGAATACTGCACCCGGAGAGGGAGGATATGGATAAGTTAATGCTCACTAACCCGTGGAAGTATGAATTGGCGATAAAGACTAATGCCGAGAGGAGGAAGGGTGGTATTAAGGAGGCGCTTGTTGGTGTTGATGCGGTCGTTGCCGCATCGGTCCAGGGACCAGGCGTGATTAAGAAGGAGTGGGTTAGGGCAATGAATAAGGACCCAATAGTCTTCGCCCTTGCCAATCCAATACCCGAGATATGGCCTTGGGAAGCTAAGGAGGCTGGTGCTAAGGTCGTGGCGACAGGTAGGAGTGACTTCCCCAACCAGGTCAATAATTCCCTGGTATTTCCAGGTGTGTTTAGGGGTGCGCTGGACGCCAGGGTTAAGACGATAACTGACGAGATGATTATTGCCGCCGCCCAGGAAATCGCTAATTTCGTTGGGGATAAACTGAGTGAGGATAAGATATTACCAACTATGGAGGAGTGGGACTTCTATCCAAGGGTTGCTGCGGCGGTTGCGTGAAGGCTTCGGAGCAGGGTGTTGCCAGGAGGTCATTGACCTGGAAGGATGAGTATAACATGGCTAAGGAGATTATTGCCAATGCCAGGCTAATGATTGAGACACTTTATGGTAAGGGATTAATAAAGGACTTACTTAGTGACTTAGCGTAAAATTATACGGAGTCCTTAATTTGCTCAAGTAGTGAAATAACCTGCCAGAAGATAACCCTGCTAAAAAGTGGCATGTTTGGGTCTGCCAATGCCTCATCAAGTATACTTATGACGGTTGATGCCTTAAGACCTGGGCTCATGTTTGGATCCATTAAAACCCTAACAGCCTCGCTGGCTGCCCTCCTAATATTCCTGGGAATACCCATGTCCTGAACAACCCTCGTCAGGTAATACAGCGCCTGCTTTATTCTCTCATCCGTCTCATCCTTACTCAATCCAGGTGTTTGCCTGCTTGACATGACGCATCACCGAGAAGGGTTCTCTTTGCTGAACAATCGTTGATAGCCAATATAAAAACATTTTCTTTGCTTAATTCATTGAATACCCCATGATATTCATATTTTTTTCAGGGATTAAGCATGCATGAATTATTTATGTCTTTATGAACATCATAATGATTAATTGGTTTTTGAATAGGTGCGTGAGGAAGATAATTATGTAAAGTGATTAGGTGCGGTATGAATATTTTTATAACAAGCGAATGTTTTTTTAAATGAGTTCAGTGGGTACTTCATTGATGTCGATAACCGAGGAGATAGACCAGACTGATATTGAGATTTTAAAGATGTTGCAGGATGATTGCAGGATAACCCTTGATGAAATGGCTAATAAGTTAAAGATTTCAAAATCAACGGTTTACTATAGGATTAAGAAGCTTGAGAGGCTCGGCATAATACTTGGCTGCCATGCTAAGTTAAGCCTGAGAAGATGGGTAAGGATTACGTGGCCGTGATACTCGTTAAGGCTAAGTATGGCCCTGGTTACCACGAGAAGGTTGGTCAGAAGCTGGCGAGTATTGGTGGTGTAACAACGGTTTACTACATATTTGGTGAGTGGGACTTTGTGCTTCAGGTCAGGGCTAGTGGTAAGGATGAGATTCTCAGGATCCTTGAGCAGATAATGAACATGGAGGAAGTTGAGAGGACATCAACGTTAATAGTCGCTAAGGTCATCAAGGAGGATCCAAGGTTACCGATTTAGGGGCGATATTGACTAAGGCTATTTATTAAAAAGTCAGGAAGAGTAAGCTTAACATATTTGTTCTCCAACTGCTTAGTAATGGATCTGACATTTTGGTTGCTGGATATTACCTACGGCGTCGTAGGTAGTACGCCGGAGTTAAGGTTATTTGGTATTACTGACGATGGTAAGAGGGTTCTCGTTTTAGATAGGTCGTTTCGACCATACTTCTACGTAATACCCTCGGGTGATGTTAATGCCGTGTTTAATAACGTTAAGAAAAGGTTGGAGGGTAAGGTATTGAATGTGGAGGTTGTTAAGCGTAGGTTGTTTGGTAGTGAAATTGATGCAATTAAGGTGACTGCAACAATACCCGAGAAGGTTAGGGAACTTAGGGAACTCGCTGCCGAGGTTCCTGGTGTTGAGGATGTGCTTGAGGCCGACATTAGATTCTCACAGAGATACCTACTGGATATGGGCGTTAAGCCAAGTAATTGGGTTGTTATTGACCAATGCGAGGAGGTTAAGGGTAATTACCAGGTTGACCTGGTATGCCTTGCTAAGACAAGGCCTAGGATGATTGAGGAACACAAGCTACCTAATTTCAAGGTTCTCGCTTTTGACATCGAGGTTTATAATCCAAGGGGCATGCCTAACCCTGATAGGGACCCCGTAATAATAATATCAACAATGACGAAGGAGGATGGCGTTAAGATGTTTGTGGCTGATGATAATAGGAATGATGCTAAGGTAATTAGGGAGTTCCTAGATTACTTTAAGAAGTACGATCCTGACATCGTGGTTGGCTATAATAATAATGGCTTTGATTGGCCTTACCTAGTTAATAGGTCATCAAGAGTGGGTGTTCGATTAGCCCTATCTAGGATGGGTAATCCACCCGAGCCTAGTGTGTATGGTCACTGGTCAATAATTGGTAGGGCGAATGTCGACCTCTACAACTTCATTGAAGAGATTAATGAGATAAAGGTGAAGAGCCTTGATAGGGCTGCCGAGTTCTTCGGGATAATGAAGAGGAGTGAGCGTGTCTTAATACCTGGCCATAGGATACATGAGTATTGGGATGATAGGAATAAGCGTGAATTACTTCTTAAGTATGCCAGGGATGACGTAGTTAGTACTTATGGATTGGCGGAGAAGCTACTCCCATTTGCAATTCAGTTGTCCTCGATATCAGGGCTTCCACTTGATCAGGTCGGCGCGGCGAGTGTGGGTGCTAGGGTTGAGTGGATGATATTTTACGAAGCCGTTAAGAGGGGCGAGCTGGCGCCCAACCGTGAGGAGAGACCTTACGAGACATATAAGGGCGCGGTCGTGCTTGAGCCCAGGCCCGGCCTTCATGAGGATATAGCCGTAATAGACTTCTCGAGCATGTACCCAAGCATTATGATGAAGTACAATGTATCGCCAGACACATTGGTACTTGGTGATTGTAAGGACTGCTACGTCGCGCCAGAGGTTAACTATAGGTTTAAGAAATCGCCTGAGGGGCTATACCCTGGCCTACTTAGGGTTCTTGTTGAGAGTAGGCGCAGGGTGAGGGATTTAATGAAGAAATACCCTGAGAATAGCCCTGAGTGGGTCTTACTTAATGAGAGGCAGAGGGCGCTTAAGGTCATGGCTAACGCCATGTATGGGTACTGCGGTTGGTTGGGGGCCAGGTGGTATAGGCGTGAAGTGGCTGAGGCCGTCACGGCATGGGGCAGGAACCTGCTCAAGACCGTTATTGAGAAGGCCAGGTCTCTGGGCCTACCAATCATTTATGGTGATACTGATAGCCTATTCGTTAAGAACATTAGTGATAAGGTTGATGCGCTGATTAATTATATAAATAATGAGCTTGGTTTTGAGGTTAAGGTTGATAAGGTATATAGGAGGGTTTTGTTCACGGAGGCTAAGAAGAGGTATGTTGGCCTGACGGTCGATGGTGAGGTGGATATTGTAGGTTTTGAGGCTGTTAGGGGTGATTGGGCTGAAATCGCTAAGGATGTTCAGGAGAATGTCGCCGAGATAGTGCTGACGACGGGTGATGTTAGTAAGGCTGTTTCCTACGTGAAGTCCGTGATTGATAAGGTCAAGGCCTATCAATTTGATATTGATGATGTAATTATTTGGAAGACTCTTGACAAGTCATTAAACGAGTATAAGGTTTTAACGCCTCATGTTGCTGCGGCTAAGCAGTTGGTGGAGGCTGGTTATAAGGTTGGTAAGGGTGACATGATTGGTTACGTGGTTGTTAAGGGCGGTGGTGCTAAGTTAGCTTATAAGGTTAAGCCATACATACTTGTTAAGGATATTAGGGAGATTGATACTGATTACTATGTCGAGAAGCAAATAGTCCCTGCCGCAATGAGGATACTCGAGGTCTTGGGAATTAAGGAGTCACAGCTTATGGAGGGTAAGGCAGGTAAATCAATACTTGATTACTTCTCATAAAATTAAAAATCATCATCGCACCAATTTTTAATCCTAATTAAATTACTTCGTCCCTGCACTAACCTTACTTAGGTACTCGTCAATAGTCATTATTAGCATGTCAGTGGGTACCTTCGTTATATTACCTACTCTCGACATTATTAATAGCTTGACTCCCTTACTTGATGCTACGTCCACAAGGCGTTGTGTGCAAACTCCATCAAACACTACGGCATATGCATTGGGTAACTGCTGTAGTGTGTCAACGAGGTCCCTCACGGGTATTCTCTTTACCTCAGTCCAATGATCATCATATATTATTGCCTCTAGGGTTCCCCCAAGCTTCTTCATCTCATCAATAACGTTTGGAGGTAATTGTGGGAATTCAGGACTTAGTTGCTGAGGCTGGGGTACCTGCTGTGGTGTTGCCTGTGATTGTGCCGTCAGCGGCGTTGATTGTGCTGGTTGTGGCTGTGGCGTTACTTGAACCTTCTCTACCTGCTGTGGCTGTTCCTGTATTGGAACTTCTATGGCCTGTGCCTGCGGTATCTCCTGCTGGGCCTGCGCCTGCCTTGCCTCCTCAATCATCTTCCTCTCCCTCTTCTCAAGGCTTGCCAGGTACTCCTCAGCCGGTATCTTATTCCTGAGGGCCTTCGTTATCTCCTTAGCCGTTAATTGTTCAACCTCCTTACCCGGCGGTGCCTGGCTATGTAATCAATATCTGCATACTTGAGTAACTCCTTAAGTAGCATCTCGCCGCCTCTATCACCGTCAACAAACGCTATTGTTGTCTTCTTCTTGCTTAGCTCAATAACCGTCTTAGGAACACCACCACTTGAACCACCAAGGCCTATCACGTTCTTAAACCCATGCTTAACCAGGTTTAGCACGTCGGCCCTACCCTCAACGATTATCACGGTGTCCGCCGTATCAACCTCAGGCCCCGCAGGTAGTTTCTCCGGTCCATATTCAATGACCTCGGTCTCCCTAATGCTCTCCATGAATTTCGTAATTAACTCCTTAGTGTCAGGCAAAGCCTCATGCTCAACAAGCTTAAGCAACTCCCTTGCTCTATCAAAGATTTTCTTCCTCTTCTCCTCCCTCAGGTCCTTAATTTCAACTACCTGGACCCTCGCGTTGTAAGGCCCCACTTTATCCACGGTCTCTATCATCGCAGCCACGAGGGCGGTCTCATACCTATCGAGATTTGATGGTATATAGACCTTACCAACGGTCTTATCACCCTTATACTCAGTCTCAACCTCTATTCTGCCAATCCTACCACTCATTTGAAGTTCCCTCAGGTCAAGTTCATTACCCAGTAGGCCCTCCGTTTGACTGAATAGTGCGCCTATTATGTCATACTTCTCCACTGTTCCCTGAACCTCCACATTCGCGATTATCAAATACTTAGCCACTATGGTTAAGGCTCCCATTACGACACCAAGTACTTCATGACTAAAGCAGATTAAAATAGTTTCTCTTGACAAAGCCGATTACTAACAGGGCAAGGCTATTTAAAGGGAATCAGTGCGGCATACTACGTGTCCACGGACTTACTGAAAATTTATGAAAGACTCGGCGCATTGCAAGGGACGCCCTTAATTACGCAATGTCTATCGTGGAGCCAGGAATGCCAATACTTGAGCTATGTGAGAAGGTTGAGAATAGGATTAGACAGAGTGGTGCGAAGCCCGCGTTTCCTGTAAACATAAGTATTAATGAGGTTGCCGCCCATTACACAGCCACGATAGGCGATAAGTCGGTGATACCAAAGGGCGCCGTAGTGAAGATAGACCTTGGCGCCCACATTGATGGTTATATAGTGGATACCGCGGTCACGGTCACGTTTAATCAGATGTACAATCAATTAATTAAGGCATCGATGAAGGCGCTGGAGGCGGCGCAATTAAGCATGAGACCTGGAGCCACATTAACATCAATTGGTGCCCAGATAGAGAGGGCCATAAGGTCCTTTGGGTTTAAGCCGATTAAGAACTTAAGTGGTCATTTAATAAGGAGGTACGTGCTTCATGCTGGTAAGTCAATCCCTAATTATGATAATGGTGACAGGCAGAAAATAGTTGAGGGTGAGGTATATGCCGTTGAGCCGTTCTCTACGAATGGCGCTGGTTACGTAGATGATGGGCCGCAAGTCACGATATATCACTTATTCAAGAATCCAAGCCCTAAGGATCCTCATTACGACTTATTATCATACATAAGCAGTGAAATTGGTCCATTACCATTCACCCCCAGATGGCTTGTCCCGAGATTTGGCGAGGGAGTTGGTAATGTAATAAGTGAGTTGTTCATGAAGGATTACATTTACGGTTACCCGGTATTGATCGAACATGGTAAGGGCTTGGTGGCCCAGGTTGAGGATACATTCATAATAACTAGGGATGGGGCCATCCCGGTCGTGAACGTCCTCTCACTACTGAAGTGAGGAGGTTACCTACCAAATCTTCTTTCTCTCCTTGCGTAATCATCAAGTGCCTGCTTAAGGTCTTCCTTTGTTATTTCCGGCCAATACTTATTCAGAATGTATAACTCGGAATATGCAGTCTCATAGAGCAGGAAATTACTTATCCTATGCTCCCCACCGGTCCTAATTATTAAGTCAGGTTCTGGGTATGGCTCGTCACCAACGTATAGGTACTTAAACATTACATCCTCGTTAAGGTCACTAATGTTTAGCCTACCACTATTGTAATCAATGAGTATTCTCCTAACAGCATCAATTATCTCCTGCCTACCGCCATAAACCACTGCTAGGTTAGGTAATGATCGGAGTAATCTGCCGTAGCTTCCTCGGTAAGTTCAATTTCTCTACGAACATCCTCGGGAAGAAGCCAGGTCCTACCAATGACCTTAACCCTAACCCTATTTCTATGGATTCTATCATCTTTTCTAACCTTAATCAACTTTTCTTTTAATAATCTATACAATAGGTCCAACTCCAACTTGGATCTTCTAAGGAAGTTCTCGGTGGATAGTACGTATACGGTTACGATCCTTATTCCAAAATCCAGTGACCAGTCTAGGAATTCCTCAACCTTGTCTGACCCGATCCTATATGCCTCCGTTATCGATATTCCAACCTTCCTAGCCCACCTCCTATTTCCATCTGGTATAACGCCAATATGCACCGGCACTGTGGCTGGCATTCTATTTGCATTCTTGAGGGCATATTTACCCTTTTAAAGTTATGCACTACCTAATCTATGGTCTTAATCACTGAGTAATACATTTAACTTAAAGCATTAGTCCTGAGAATGACTGTGTAATGAGGGTGTTAATACTCGGTATTGATGGATACCTAGGCTGGGCGTTGGCGTTAAGGCTCGTCAGGAGGGGTCACGAGGTTATTGGCATTGATAACTTCTACACGAGGAAGGCTGTGACTGAGGTTGGCTCTGACTCTGCATTACCAATACTCCCAATGCAGGATAGAATTAGGGCCGTTGAGGAGGTCTTCGGTGCTAGAATTGAGTTTATTGAGGGTGATGTAACTAATTACGATCTTATGAGGAAGGTTATTGATAGGTATAAGCCCGACACCATAGTTCACTTTGCCGAGCAGAGGTCAGCGCCGTACTCAATGATTGATGTTGATCATGCCAAGTACACGATCATTAATAACCTGACATCAACACTAAACGTGGTGTATGCTGTCAGGGAGGTTAGGAGGGATATACACATACTGAAGATGGGTACCCTGGGTGAGTATGGTTACCCAGCCTTTAGGATACCTGAGGATGCCTTTATCGATGCTGTCATTCAGGGGGTTAGAGATAGGATTGTCGTACCTAGGTGGGCCGGCTCATGGTATCACTGGAGTAAGGTATTCGACTCATACATGCTCCTCTACGCAAATAGGCTGTGGGGGTTAACAATAACGGATTTTCACCAGGGCCTGTGTATGGGACTAGGACCACGGACATAGTTTCTGAGGAGTTATTCACGAGATTCGATGTTGATGATGTATGGGGTACCGTGATTAATAGGTTCTGCGCCGAGGCCGTGGTTAACCACCCATTAACGATATACGGCAGTGGCTTACAGAAGAAGGGCTTTACGTCACTTGAGGATACAATAACCGCATTAGCCGCATTAATAGAGAACCCGCCAGAACCTGGTGAGTTTAGGACGGTCCATCACTATAGGGAGATAAAGACTCTGAATGAGATGGCTGATTTAGTTAGGAGAGCTGCCAAGCAGGTGCTTGGTTATGAGCCTGAGATAGAGCACCTGCCAAACCCGAGGGTTGAGCCTGAGGAGGATCTCCTTTATGAGCCGGAGAAGAAGGTGCTACCTAAGCTGGGTATTTACAGGCTTACTAGGGTTATGGAGGATGAAATAGCCACAATACTTAAGGATCTCAAGCCATACGCCGATAGGATTAGGAGGATTGAGGCATTGTTTAAACCGAGGATAAGGTGGAGATGAATTCAATGCCTAAGTAACTAAATAAATTAATATTAGTTATTTCTGCCGTAGATTGATGAGATTATTATTCATACATGCAGAGGACTTCTCATACCAGGTTAGGGATAAGGCTGTTGAAAACCCGGAGCCACTAACGCCAGAGCTTGAGAGGGGCTCCGCTAAAAACGCGTTGGTGGTCTTCATGAGTGTTGAGGAGAGCGATACTGAGGATCCCAATTACGTGAATTACGTGGCTGATGAAATACTGGACGTACTCAATAAGGTTAAGGCCTCGCAAATAGTTCTCTACATACGCTCACTTAAGTCCCAACCTAGCCAAGCCTGGTAAGGCATTGAGTGTGTTACTAGCGGTTTATGACAAGCTGAGGGAGAAGTCGCCAGTCCCCGTGTCAAGGGCGCCCTTTGGTTATTATAAGGCGTTTGATATTAAGTGCTATGGACATCCACTGTCAGAGTTAAGTAAGTCCCTTAGTCCAGGCATGGTTAGTGCCAGGTAACCCAACAGCAGGTGGTTAGTAGGGATTACTACGTGATATTAACGCCGAGTGGTGAGGAGTATGATGCGACAAAATACCCATTCAAGCCCAATGAGGATGACCTAAAGGCATTGGTTGAGAAGGAGGTCTTGAAGAGAGAGCTTGAGGGTGGTAGGGAGCTAGGTACATTGATTACTGCCGTAAATTCGGCTTTGAGTGGGAGCCCATGAGTGACGTGGGTCACATGAGGTATGGACCAGCGGCTACATTAATGATGGAGCTCGTTGAGGACTATGCATGGAAGCTGGCTAATGAGCTCGGCATACCCGTGTTTAAGATTAGGGGCACCAACATGTTTAGGCGTAGTGAGAGGGCTATTGATGAGCATGCCAGATTATTCAATGAGAGGATGTACACGATCGAAGGTGACAAGGACGAGTTAATAATGAGGTATGCAGCCTGCTTCCAGCAATTCGCAATGATTAAGGACTGGGTGCTGAGCTATAGGGATATACCGATTGGAATGCTTGAGGTGGCCGATAGCTATAGGTATGAGCAACCTGGCGAAACGGTGCTATGCTTCAGGCTGAGGAGGTTCTACATGCCCGACCTTCACATATTCACAAGGGATCTCAAGAATGCCATGGAGGTTGCCCTGAAACTTCACGAAATTATATTTAGGGAGATTAGGAGGTTGGGTAGGGATTACGTGAGCCTGTACAACGTAACTAAGCAGTTCTACGACGAACACAGGGACTACCTAATTGAGTTGGCCAAGCGTGAGGGTAAGCCAATACTTGTCAGGGTAATGCCGGAGCAGAAGTACTACTGGGTCCTTAATGTGGAATTTCACATAGTTGATGAGTTGAGGAGACCTAGGGAGATAGCCACGTTCCAGTTCGACGTTGGTAATGCCCAGAGGTTTGGTATTAAGTATAGGGATGAGAATGGCGAAGTTAGGTACCCAGTGATTATACACACAGCCATAATAGGCAGTGTTGAGAGGTACATATACGCACTACTGGATACTGCGGCAATCGCGGAGTCAAGGGGCGAGGTTCCGAAGCTACCAACGTGGGTCTCGCCAATACAGGTTAGGGTGATACCAATTAGTAAGGAGCACCTGGCCTTCGCTAATGAAATAGCCTCAAGACTCGAGGATAGGATGATTAGGGTGGACATTGATGATAGGTTTGACGAGACGCTTGCCAAGAGGGTTAGGGATGCTGAGACCTTCTGGGTGCCTTACATCGTGGTTATTGGTGATAGGGAGGTTAAGACCGGTAGATTAAGCGTTAGGGTCAGGGGTGCTCAGAAACCCATCGAGTTGGGTATTGATGAGCTTATTGGCAGGGTTGAGGAGGAGATTAAGGGTTATCCAAGGAGACCACTTACAATGCCTAAGTACCTAAGCATGAGACCTGCAAGTATAATAACCTAGTCAGCACTCTTCCCAATCATCACGGAGATCAGGCAGCAGCCCTTATCCTCACCAACCCAGGTAATTATAAGGAGGAAAAATAAACTTTAATTTTGAATTTGAAGTAGATAGAGAATTGTTTACATTAGCCTGACACGCCATACCAGGGGACCCATTTACTCCAGATTAACGTATGCTTAAATACAGCGCTTACGCCTATGAAGAATGCCAAGATACCGGATAGGATTAGTAAAACCATGACAAGGACACCCACGTACCTACCCACATTACCCCTAGGTAGCATGGCACCTGGCTAATTAGCATGGCAAGTCCAAGCAGTATATACATGGCACCAGCGAATAGGGGCTCCGTAGTTAACCATGCACTAATATATCGGTCCCATAAACAATGACGGGTATGCTGAATAATGCGATGGGTAATGCTAAATACCTCAGGTCAGCGCCGACATACATAGCAAGACCAAGCATTAGTGATACTAGGCCAAATATTGGCCAAGCGTCAGAGAAGACCAGGTTATACGGACCTGGAAGTGGCCAGGTCATTGTAGCCCAAAGACCTGTGGCGAGTGCGTAAATCCCAACACTAATAAAGAAGAGACTTAAGCAATTATTCACATTAATGCAAACAGCGACCCCCTGAGTCCTCTCCACAGTCTCAACCCTAGATCCATCGGTGACTATTCTAGGTCTCCTAACAAAGTTCACGAAAACACCATACGCGGCGGTTATCAGTGTTATTCCAAGAATCATTAACCAGATGTCCAGCGTGTCCATGAATAGGCCTGCCATTTTAATCACCAACATTATATAAATCAGTAAATAGATGCATTTAATGCACTTATTTTTTTATGCTTAAAAAGGCAACATTCTATATTATATTAAATAATATGTAAATGAATGTTTATGAGCATAAAATTATTCATATGTATTCTTAATTATTTCGTATTTATGGCGAATTGATTTAAATTTCCTGGGTCTTAATTATTCTTAAGTGGTTAGGTTTAGTGAATTACCGCCTGAATTCTGGAGGGAGTTTAGGCTTTGGCGTAGTGTGGGTAATGAGTTTAATGGTTTGTCGCCACCTGGGAATTTTGTTGGTTCTGTGAATTACCCATACATTAATGTTGGTGCATTGGTTAATGATGGGAGTGATGATGCGGCAATACTCGATAATCCGGAGGAGTGGTTTAAACGTGGCTTTACCCAATGGGATATTGTCAGGTTAAGGTCTAGGATAATACTCAGTAGGACGAGGGCTTCAGTTAATTCACTTAATAATCCCATAATTAGTAGGATTCAGGAATTAAGTATTGGGCGTAATTCAGTTGATGTTGAGGTTAGGTTGAGGAAATTGGTGCTTAGGGCGTTGGCTGATGATTATCACGCACCGCTTGGTAATATTGGTGAGTTAAGGGATTTGAGGATAACGTCTAATGTCAGTGCCGAGAATATAGTTGAGCGGTTAATCAATGACTATGACGTGGACGCCGAGACGGCAGTTATTGAGCTTTACCGTGGTTCAATACCTGTATCCCGTATACAGCGCATGTTCGCGATTGGATTGTTAGGCAGTAGGAGATTTAGGAGGTTGGTACCAACAAGGTGGTCTATAACGGCTGTTGATTCAATAATTGGTGATTACCTTAGGAACAGGATTATTGAGTATAATGAGGTTGGGCAGGTAGAGGTTCACAAAATGGAGTACATGGGAAATAGGTATTTCGTAATACTCATACCTGGTCCCTGGAGATATGAGCTTATTGAATTGAAAATGCCTGGTTCAGTATGGAATAGAAATGATAACTCGCCTAGGGTGTTCACGGATTACGAGAGGACAAGGGGTATGAAGGGATACGCAGAGGATACAGGTGGTGCGTTTTATGCTGTTAGGCTTGGTGTCCTTGAGTATCTCGATAGGGTTGGTAGGCAGGCATCGGTGATAGCAATTAGGGAGGTAACACCAGAATACAAGGTTCCTGTCGGCATTTGGCAGGCAAGGGAGACTATTAGGAATGGCATGGGGGTTAACGTGAGGAGGTTTTCAGACGTTAATGAAGCAATTAATTACGTGAATGCTTCATTACTAACGGGTAGTTTATGGCTTAGCCATAGTCGCCTCATTAGGGAGTTCAGGAGTGACCTGGTTAGGTTCCTTATCTAATGAGTGATAGTGCCATACCGATTATTAGGAAGACCGTTAGTACGGGTGAACTCGCCTTAAACATTTGCCAGAATACCTCCCTACTGGCTTAATCATGGCCTTAACACTGTAATAACTGCTCCAGGCCGCCGCAATGAGTAGTATGATTAACCCAATGAGGTTTTTGAGAATGAGTATGTAGAGGAATATCATGTATATGTTCGAGAACACGTTGAGCAGCGCCACCATGATCATGGCCTTTTCCTCACTCATCTCGAGGGGTAGCATCTTAATGCAGGTCCTTGAGTAGTCATCCTTAGCCCTAATCACGAGACTCCATATGTGCGCGGGTATCCATAGGTATATGGCCATGGATAGTAGGAAGGCCTCGAGATCCAGGGGCCTCGCTACAGTCCACCCAGCCAGTAACGCTGCATTACCAGCAACACCACCAATCAGTATATTACTCCAGCTTCTGCACTTTAAGAACACCGTATAGATTATTGCGTAGAAGAGCCAGCCAAGCACTACGAAGATTGTGGGCCATAGGCCAAGCCATACGTATGATAAGGCGAAGCTGAGGATTGATAAAACCAGGGACTCTATTAACGCATTGCCTGGGCTCACACGACCTGCAGGTATTGGCCTATTCCTAGTCCTGTTCATCTGGCATCAATATCCCTCTCATAATACATGTTGAATACGGCAGAACCACCCGTGCTTAATAACCCAACAATAGCTAATTCACCTATGTAGGTTATGCTTATACTCGGTGCTGCTGCGAATACGTAACCGGCTATTGCGGCGAGTATGAGTAGCCAAATGACCCTGGGCTTCATCAGAAGTACGTAATCCTTAATCGCCACATTTAGCAATGATTAATTATTGCGTTAAAAACTTTATTTCAAAATCCGTGTTAAAGTAATTGGTAAGTCTCTGTTCAATTAATTTAACAGAAACAGCCCTACTCCTTATTTTATTTAATAACAATAAAGCCTAGGCAGTGCTCATTGCTTGTGTGAGGATTGGTGTTGTAATTAAGGCGCAGAGTCCCAGGGCATTTTGGTTTAGGGTATTTGACAATGTTGAGGATAGGGTAAACGTTGGTACATTCGTAACCCTAGACAATTATGAAAATATGGCTAACGGACCAATACTTGCTAGGGTGACCAGGGTCATTAGGCATAATTACCTAGTCGATGATAGGGTCATTGCCCAACTTGGTAATGAGGACGTAATAAACACATTCAGGGACTACGGGATAGACATTCAATACATTGCGCAATCAACGCTTGCCAGGGCATCAATCATTGGTTACAGTTGGTACACGATTCTCCAAACCACTAAAGCCTCCAAAACCCATGGATTTCGTATACCTACCAACAGAGGGTGAGTTGGGTAAGTTGCTTAGGATGAGTGATGATGGCGTTAGGCTGGTCATTGGCAGTATTAGGTCACTATCAATACCCGCAGAACTGGATGCCAATAAGTTAGTATCGCACCACTGCGCAATATTAGCGGCCACAGGCGGTGGCAAGTCCTGGCTGGCTGGTGTCATAGTCGAGGAATTGACGCTGAGGGCTGAAATACCGGTAATAATCATTGACCCTCACGGAGAGTACTCGGCAATGCAGGTTCCCAAGTCGTTAAGTGATGATGCTAAGTACGTTGCTGGCCTCGTTAGGGTATACGTACCTGGTAAGGTAGATACCACGAGTTTAGATGATTATTTCAGGGCTAGGTTTGGTGTTGAGAGGAGGTACGTGAGGTTTGGTATTAATCCGAGGTCGTTATCGCTGAGGCTCATGGAGGGATTGCTGGATCATTATTACGGACTTACCGACGCTCAAAGGAGAATTCTTGAGGAGGCTTGGCAATACATGGGCATGGATAATGAATTAACAGGCCTAGACGAGTTCCTTAGTGACCTGGAGAAAAGCGGTAGTAAGATTGTTAGGGGCTACGGCAATGAATTAGCCCTATCCACATTGCTGACTAAGGTTAAGATGCTCATTGAGAATAGGCCATTCTTCATAACAAGGCCTGGCGAGTTCTACGGGAATGAGCAATAAGGCTCTTGGACATTAAGGACTTAATGGAGTATGGAATACACGTGCTAGACCTTAGTGGTTTAGATCTAATAGATCAACAGGCCCTAGTGGCCCTAATACTCAACAATGTATTTAGATTATCAGCAATGAGGAGGAATAGACCAGTCTTCATAGTTGTTGAGGAGGCCCATAATTACGCGCCATCGATTGGTTCATCATTAAGCACGTCAACGTTGATAAAGATTGCTAGGGAGGGCCGTAAATTCGGTGTCGGACTATGCATAATAAGTCAAAGGCCATCTAAGGTACACCCAGATGTATTGAGCCAATGCCTGACCCAAGTCTTTAAGAGGATAATAAACCCGGTTGACCTCAGATACGTGAGAAATGTGGTTGAGTTCATATCTGATGAGGACCTATGGGAGGTAAGGGTACTTAATGAGGATGATGCCTTGGTAACGGGGTTGGCCGTGCCAATGCCGTTACCCGTTAAGGTTAGGGATAGATTAACAGAGCATGGAGGAGTAACACCAACTCTCACGCCGAGAGGTAATATTACTAAGGTGTAATTCAAGTATAATTTGGGTATAATAGGGTCAGGTAAAACTTTTATTGTACTCTCGTGATCGGTTGTTGTGCGTATAATCCTTGGTACGCCGGTGAATTCGAGGCCTAAGCCCTGGCTTTATTTTCGTGTACCGGCCATAATGGTTAATGCCTTCGATATTATGAGGAGTAGAATTGGTAAGAAGGAGCACGTTATAAAAAAACGTATTACAGTATGATGGCGAGGTTTGGATGGATAGTGGTGGTTTTCAATTTCTAAGGCATGGCAAGATACCAAACATTGAGGATTTAGCTAGGGTTTATGACCAGTACTGGGATGTTAGGTATTTCCTAAATCTTGATTATCCGCCAAGCCCCACCGATGATGAGCATGATCTAGAATTAAAGCTAAGGAGGTCACTCAGTAATTATGAATACCTAATTAAGAGGTTTGATAATGTCCTGCCAGTAATTCATTATCATTGGAGAACCGACGTAATTACTAAGTATGTGATCAAGTACCTGGACTTCAACCCTAAATGCATAGCAATAGGTGGCTTAGTACCATACGTATTAATAAGTAGAGGTGTGCCCAAGGACTCACGGAGATCAGCACTGAGGTTCTTACTAAGGGTTAAGCGGGAAACTGGCATGTGCATTCACGTGCTCGGCCTTGGATCACCGGTGATAAACCCAATACTTAAGCTCATTAATATTGATAGCACCGACACGAGTACCTGGAGGGTTAAGGCGGCCTATGGCAAGGTCGTCATGCCAGGTGGTGGTGAGAGGCATGTTAGTGGTAGGTCCATAAGTTTTGGGGGTAAGAAGGCCACGAGTGACGACTTAATGAGACTATACGCATTTCTTAAGGCTACGGGCTTTCCGATGACTGATCAATTTAACGAAATCGTAACAAGCTTTGAGTATAGGGCCCTGGTTAATGCGTGGGTTGTGCTTAACAGTTTTGAATTACCGGGCAGTGGCGTGTTTAGGTCCATATATGATGAATTGGCGGGAGAGGTTTCGGAGCGGGTCATCGAAAATGCACATTAGGGATTACATTTATTAATGCGTTTCACCTCTACGTAATTACCGTGAGGAAGGTTCAGAAGAATTGCTTAACGCTTGTTGTAGATGTGTGTAATGACACGTTGGATAGGTTTAAGGGATTCATGAATACGGTCATTAGGAGGGCTGGTTTTGGTGGTGCGGTGAGGGTCCTCGTTTATAAATGTAGGGAACTCGACTTCAATAAGTATGTTAGGGAATTGAATTCTGTGGTCGCCAATAACTTCTCCGTGTCGATATTTGTTTATGAATTCGACGATATTAATTCATTAATTAATGAGCTTAATAAGAATATATTTAGTGGTTGCGATAGTTACAGTGTATTATCAACAATTGATTTACCGATAGGTAATTATGAGAAATTGAAGTAATCAGCTTAGCCCAGCACATCATTGCTCAGGCCTTGCAAGCATCATCACTCAATACTGCTACTCAATCCAGTAATAATGATCTATAGACCTATTAAGTACTGGGTCGTAGAGCTCAATCTCGAAGTAACCACTGGGCTTTATCTGACCCTTTACTGTTGGTATTGTACCTGAGAAGACAACGACATTCTTTAGGTCAGGTACAACCTCACGTATTAGGTCAACGAGCTTTTCAGGTGTGAGTAGGAACTTCATGGTGCCCTCCTGATATAGAGTCTTCTTATCATCCTCAAGTATCCAACTCCTCAGTACCAAGTCATCCCAGTGATCCTCAATCTCCCTAAGTGGCCATGCCCTCCTCGCGACAATCTTTGGGTACATGTGCTTACCAGCAAGTATGCTGCATCTCTCGGCCTCCCTATCCGTGTGGTCGCTACCGACGGTTACGTAGATCTCATCCTCATTCTTAATTAACAATACATACTCAACCTCACCACTATGCAGGTCACTTACCTTCCTGATGTAGTTGCTCGTGGTTACCAGGTACGGCTGTAGTATGTATATTTCGGGTATGTTCTTAGGCCCACTAATGCCTATCCTACTTAACTCCTCAACCTCCTTCTTGATTATGTCCGTGGTCCTCCCAGACCAGACAAAGATTACTAAGTCGCTAACGGCAATTTCGATGTCTCTCTCATTACCGTTCTTGAACTCTATAGTTACATTAAGTCTATGCATAGACGAGCTCTGGTTTATAAAGCAATTACCTTATTAAATTTTTAGTTCCATATTCTGCCTAGGTGAACGGAAATACTAATAAAATCCTAACCCAATACTGGCGAGATGATTTCTGAAATAGTCAGGGTTGGCCTTGTCTCGGAAATTAGGCTAACAATACCAAGCGCCGATGACGCACTTGATTACCTTAGACTAATGCTAAATAACTTGATAGGCTGATGGCGTCAATACCCCCAGCCCTGGCCCAGAGCGTTAAGCCTGAGATACCAATATTCGTGAAGTCCGTTAATGGCGAGGCTGAGATATCAATACACTACTCACCCCTAATGCCACTAATAAGGATCAGGACGTCCAAGGACTTAATAAGTAAGGTGAGTGGTATCAATTTCATAGGCGTTGTGCTGGACTCGGGGGGTACCGTACTAAAGATGTATAGGGGCAAGGATGAAATGAGTAGGGATAGGGAGAAGATACTCCTTGTCTTCAGGGTATTCATGAACTCCGACATTGAGTTACAGCCATTACCAAGCGTGCCCCGGGGACAGGGCAGCGTCATTATTTAATGGCTTAATGAAATCACCAGTAGAAATGCTTTTATTTAGTTAAATGCTATGGTCCTTAATGCCGTTCAGCCATACAAAGATTGTAGGGCCCACGGGGAGGTACGGCGCTAGGTATGGAATGGGTGTTAGGAGGAAGGTACTGCAGATTGAGGTTAAGCAGAGAGGTAAGCATAGGTGCCCAAGGTGCAAGTCGCTGGTTAAAATGGAGAGGATAGCCTTCGGTATTTGGAGATGCCCTAAGTGCGGTTACACCTTTGCTGGCGGTGCCTGGGTTCCACAGACAATAATGGGTAAAACACTGGCGACAGAGGCCGCGGCCAAGCAAGCTACTAAATGAGTAGCCTCATAATGGGCCTTGTAGTACTAACGTCATCTAGAGATGCCAGTATTAGGATGAGGCAATTCCTCAATGAGTTGGAGTTAGTAATTCCGAACGCGATTAAGGTGAATAGGGGTAAGTCATCAATAGTTGAGATTGCTGGTAAGGCGTTGAGCCTGGGGGCCAATAAGATACTCTATGTGGGTTCTAGGGGTGGTAACCCAGGCTTCATACGCTTTTTAAGAGTTAGGGAGGGAATTATTGAGGTGATGCCGTACTTAATAAGGATATTTGGTGTTAAATTGTTGATGGACATGCCCGTTAGCATCACTAACAAGCAAAGGGCACGTAATGGTGTTATAGTGTCCCTGGGAGAGTACGTGGAGCTCATGGACGTACTAAGCGAACAACTTGAATTACCAAGCATGAGGGTTTATGATTTTGAGAGCATTAGGGGCATGTATGATGTTATTTTCCTAATTCACAGGGTTAAGGATGCCTACGAACTACAGGTACTGAATGGTAGAGACCTGGGCCCTACGGCCCATTTATGAGGATCAGTGATGTCATATACGTGAGGCCTAGGGTGATTCGAATTGAATGAGTGCGAGTTTAAAGCCGTATTTTCCCTGGAGCATGTAGATAAGGAATTGATAGTTAAGTCATTTAAGACGCTTGAGAAGGAAATGAGGTTTGGAAGAGGGTTTGTGAGTATTGATGTACGTAATGGTGATGTGGTAATAACGGTTTGTGCCAAGGACTTAACGAGCCTGAGGAGCCTAGTTAGTGGGGTTATGAAGTCATTGTACTTAATATTCAGGGTTGAGGAGCTTGGCTAATACTGCAGGTTCCACGCATGATTATTAATGTAGTACTGCCTATAACCACATGCGGATTAATATTTATTAAGGCTTAGATCAATGGCGCCTTAATGAGTTCATTACCACCATCACTACAGTCAGACCTGGAGAAACTCCAGGCACTGCAGGATCAATTAAATAGTGTTAGGGTCAGGAAGCAGCAATTTGAGAGCGAGCTTAAGGAGGTTGAGAGGGCTATTTCTGAGATTGAGAAGATCCCGGCGGAGAGCAAGGTCTATAAGATCGTCGGCTCGTTCCTAGTCCTGGTAACTAAGGACCAGGCACTTCAGGAGCTTAAGGATAGGAGGGAGCTCCTTGAGCTTCACATAAAGACTTTATCTAGGCAGGAGAGTATGCTTATGAAGCAAATCGAGGACCTAAGGACAGATAAATGAGGCATTGGCTAAGCTCCAGGGCACTGGCGGAGTCGCGAAGGGTGGTGGTTAGGGGTAATGAGTAGTAGTGATGAGGTGCTTAATGAAATAGTTAATGTGGTTGCTGAGGAGGTTTACAAGTACTTAATGCGTAGGCTTCCTGAGAAGCTTCTTGAGGATATCGTAATTAACGTGGGATTCACGGACATTAATAATTACACCCTCGAGATCAGCGTTGATGCAATGACAAGCCCACTATTGAGTGGGCTTGATGAGATCATTAATGGCGCCATCGAGTTTGGGTTTAAAATAGCTGACTACCTAATGGATAAGTTCAGGAGAGGTGAATTGATTGGCTTATCAACTGGAGAAATTGAGAGAATTGCTGAGGAATACGCAAAAAGCCTGCGTAATAACGCATAGACATGCCGACATGGACGCATATGCATGTGGAGTCGCCACCAAGGAATTAATTAATAAACTTGGTTACAACGCGTTCCTCGTAATCCCTGAGGGTCCTTCCCGCGAGGTTAAGTCCTTCATTAATAAACTCGGCATGAATTACCAGGGATTAGACAATTGCGATGAGGCGAATCTAGCATTTTTGGTTGATGTTAGTACGTATGCTCAATTGAATGAGTTTAGGAGCGTAATTGGTGATAAGCCCGTGGTGGTTATTGACCATCATGAAGTACGTAACATAATCCCTACGGTATCTCTCGTGGACCCAAGCGCTACGAGCTGTTCTGAGATAATTACACAGGTATTTAGGGAGTTTGGGTTTGAGCCAAGTGTGGAGACCGCCATCTTGCTCATTGGCGGTATACTGAGCGATAGTGGTAGGTTGAGTAGGGCTAGGCCCGAGACCTTCGAGCATTGGCCTGGCTACTTAGGTTGGCGGGTAGGGATTATAGGGATATTATCAATGCAATGACCGAGGAGGTAACATTTTCCGAGAGAATGGCTAGGGTTAAGGGCTGCTCAGGATGAGGCTTATAGAGCCGGTGATTACATAATATGCTTAAGTAATGTAAATGCCTATGAGTCATCACTTGCCGACATGCTGATCAAGTCAGGTTGTGATGTTGCATTGGTGGTTTCAGAGCATGATGGGGAAACAAGGCTATTCGGCAGGAGTAGTAAGAGGATTGCCGAGAGAGTCTCACTTGCCGAGGTCTTTAATGACTTAGCACGATATTTCAATGGCGAGGGTGGTGGTCATGCAATGGCCGCCGCCCTGAGCATTAAGGCGAAGATTGACCCAACAACGATATTGATAAAGGCTTTGGGTAATATTGAGGAGAGACTTGGTGTTAAGGCATTAAGAATAACTGATTAGTTTTTAATTACAGCCTTAACACCCGACCGGTTACACTCTCGATCTTATTTCCATAATGATCCTACTAATTAGGGGCATGTGCATGGCAGGTCTTCGAACTAAGTGCACGCCAGCATTAATGGTTACTTCATTAACGCTTACCGCAGTAACACTAACTCCGGTATTTACATTACCTGTTGCTTGGGCATTAATCACCTGGCCCGCCCTGGTGGCATCACCATTAAATACCTGCAACATGCACCATGAAACCTCACTCACCTGTGATTGATACGTAGGTAATAAGTATTGCGTGGGGGTTATCGGAATTACTGATTTATTAAAGAAGTCGTAAGCCTGTAAATAACCTCCAAATAATAATGAACCATTGAGTAGGTATAGTCCCATTGGGTAATTCTCGGTTTCATAAACTGGTATTGAATAACCGCTCTGCGTCACGTAATTAACCTGGAGCAGGTAATAAGTACCTGGTAAACAGGTTGGGTTTATTATCGTGCCATTGGGAAGCAGGAGTATTGGCGATACGTATATCACGGGCCCAAAGGCACAAGCCTCGGTCTTTGATATACCGTATAGCCGTAATTCGTGGTCTCACCAATGGTCGCATTAGGACTAAGGGTTAAGTGAGTGATTAATGATGAATTAACGTACTCATTAAATGAGTAGCTAAGGACCTGAAGCACCTCCTGGAAGCCCGAGCTAGGCCATGAACTTGCATTAATGCCCTGCCCAACCCACATGGTGAAGAGGCTTAGACCGGGCAAACCAACCTCGTAGTACTCACCAATACCTCCAGTGACTGGGTTATAACCATAGTAATAATTCCATAGGTGATACGGCTCACCATTAAGGGCTATTAGGTAACCGCCCACCGTACTTAGACCATTTAGTACTTGCGTAAGGCTTTCATTGCCTGTTTCGAAGGCGAAGACCACGTATTCAGCGCCATTTACGTCCTCGGTTATTATCACGTACCAATTGGCGTATACAGGCTGCGGATATATTAGGTATAACGGGACTTTTAGGGTCCATGTAATACCGCCAGTATCGTTGGTCAGTGCCGTTGAGTTAAGCATTACTTCCTGCTGTATGGTGGTTTCTGATGCATTGACTATGTATAGTGTAAATTCCCTATTGGCTGTGGCGACCCAAACAGGCGTTGTATTGGTGATTAGTGAATCTTCACGGTATGTTAATGGGTACTCATTAATTATGCTACTTAGGAACTGTGCTGTTGGTCTTGAGTCTGTCAGGTTCATAGTTATTACGTATGTCCTGTAAACTACGGGTGTAGGTGCTGGGCCATAAATAGTACCTGCGTAAGTAATAAATGAGACTAATATTAATATTATCACTAGGTATATCGCAAATATTATCCACTTATTAGTCATCATCACCATTTAATATTGCGCTACAATTATATATAAGTTTCTAATCATTAAGAGTTACTGAAATTATGAAGCAGAAAGTATTTTAGGGGGTTTGTTCCTTAATAAATTGAATGAGTTTAGACTTTCAGTTAGTAAAACCGGTTGGTCAACTCAAGGAGTTGGAGAGGTACCCATTATATGAGCCATTCGCGTATGCTTCAATAGTTCAGGATGAGAAGACTGGAGACATAATGTATTATCTCGAGGAAATAACGCTTGACCCCACCGAGCAACAGGTGTATAAGGAGTTGGTGAGGATTGTCATGCTTGAACTACCACCACCTGAGGAACTGATGAAAATGGGTGATGTGAAGAATTACCTACTTAATGAACTGAAGAAGATTGTTGGTAGGTATAGAAGGCTCTTTAGGAACGTGACTCCATCATCATTTGCCAAATTCCTATACTACATGGAGAGGGACCTACTCGGTTATGGGCCATTGATGCCCTAATGAGGGATGAGAATATTGAGGATATATCATGTGACGGCGTTGGCAGACCCATTTACGTATTTCATAGGAGGTATGAGTCCATACCCACGAATATTGTCCCAATGACTGATCAAGCCCTTGATGACTTAGTCGTTAAGCTGATACATATGTCAGGTAGGCACGTATCAGTAGCAACACCGATAGTTGATGCCCAGTTACCTGATGGTTCCAGGATAGCCGTCACATACAGGAGGGAGGTTTCACCAGGGGGTTCTACATTCACGATAAGGAAGTTTAGGAAGAACCCATTAACATTCACGGAGCTGGTTAGGTTCGGCAACATTAGCGCTGAGATCGCTGGCTATTTCTGGGTTATGTTGGATAATGGTAGGTCATTCCTAGTACTTGGCGTTACCGGTGCTGGTAAGACGAGCTTCCTCAATGCCATGGCAACATTCATTAGGCCTCACATGAAGATAATAACCGTTGAGGAGGTCCCAGAGATAAACCTACCGCATAAGAACTGGGTTAGACTCGTCACTAGGCAGAGCTACGGGGCTGAGAAGATAAATGAGATTACACTATTTGACCTGGTCAAGGCGACGCTTAGGATGAGCCCGACTACCTTATTGTTGGCGAGATTAGGGGTGAGGAGGCTTACGTCCTGTTTCAGGCGGTGAATACAGGCCATAGCGGTATATCGACAATGCACGCGGAGTCCTTTGAGGCCGCCGTTAATAGCTCATGAGTCCGCCAATGAATATTCCGCCAGCCTACATACCTGCCATGAACATCTTCGTAATGATTAAGAGGGTTAAGATTGGTGGTAGGTTGACGAGGAGGGTTACTGAGGTTGGTGAGGTTTACATGGATGGCGATAAGATTAGGTTCAACACAGTATTCAGGTGGAATCCAAGGACTGATACCCATGACTCATATGTTGAGAAGAGTATTTTGGTTAGGCAGATTAGTGATATGACGGGTAAGGACGTTGATGAGATCCTTAGGGAGATAGATACGAGGGCAAAGATTGTTAGTTGGATGGTGGAGAACGGAATATTCAACTTCGAGGATGTCTCAACATACGTACAGACGTACTATACAAACCCAGATAAGATACTTAATCAGGTCTTTGGAAAGGTGAGTGAAGTTGAAAGTATTACTCAGGTTTAAAGATCTCAACTCCTTGGTTAGGTATTTAAATGAAGAATTGAATAAACTACTAATAGCTAAGAAGATACTGGATGAGGAGGTAAAAAGGGATTCCCTCGTGGACATAATCGAGATAGGAACAATGGTAATGTTAATATGAGGAGAGATAGAATGTCGGAAATAATGAAGGGAGTAATTAATGAACTTGATAAAAGGATTGAATACATCAATTTACTACTTGAGGAGTTAAAAGATGAATTTAATGATAATAATTTCACGGGTATTGTATTGCTAGAATTCAATAATGGAATACCAAGCCGAGTGCTATTATCACAGCCTCTAGCCCTGGGTGAGTGTTCATGATAGTGCTGATACCTATATTAGTGATAATAATAATGATTGGAATGATAATACTAGGCCTAATTAGGCCTCCCCTGACGGTAATACTGCCTCTACTTGGCATTTACGTAATACTAATGTTGATACCCTACATATTACCAAACCTAGTAATTAATCAATACCTTAGCATTAAATACATAATACTCCCGGTAGTGGGTTTAGCCATAGGCTATGGATTATCCATATTAATGAGTAAGTACATGAATGTTGATGTACGTTCATTACTTGGGTTAGGGCAAAACAAAAGGAGGGTTAAGAGACAAAAAAACCGTAAGCAAGCAGAAGATTGAGAAGAAGCCTGTTCAGCCTGAGGATTTGGATAAGCTCATTAATGAATCAATCAGTGCATTGAGACTTGGCATATCAACTAACGAGGCATTGGGTAGCTGGGTTGAGTATTATGATGGATGGACAGACGCCATAATAAGTATTTCCAGGAGATTTATGGATATTAAAGAGAGTACCGAAGCCATCAATAAAGAGGCATTATTCCTATCGAGGATTAAACAGTATGAAAGTAGGGCATTAACGCTTGGCTTATCCCTTAGGAGGAATCAACCTTTAAGAAGCAGAGGAGATCGAGGGCTAAAGGCAGTGAGGAGAGGTTGGTGACCTACGTTAGACCCGAGGAACTAGCCAGTGAACTAATGACCACTGCGCAATTAATGAGCAGTTATGTTGATGAATTTAACAAAATATTTGAGAGATTAATTCATGATAGTGAGATTTCTCAGTACATGGTTAACTCACGAATACTCGTTCTCTATGTGGATGGAATACCCAGGAAATTCATAACAGTTAATAAGGGTGATTAGGTACCTCCTCATTCTGCATAATAATCATTGCGGGTATTGAATCAACGAGCAAAGCAATTATTGGGCGATTCTTATCAACATTAAGCATCTCTAACCTGTCAATTACTGACTTTATGATTGCTGACCTCCTCTGCACATAACCTGCAACGTCATTAATAACATTACTTTTCGTATTAGTACCTGGTTTATAAATAATCCTTAGGGAGAATACCTCTGAGGAACCATCAATAAACCTAATGTTCTCCGAAATCTCACTTGCTAATGCAGTATTGTTTTCGGAACCAAGTACCTCATTCCAATTCTGCTTAAGCATGTACATGAATCTATATGAATTGCTTAACTCACCCTTTAACGCCTGGATTAATTCATTCAGTGATTTAAATCTCTTAATTTCAATAATCATGGTAAACCACCAACCGCCTCCTCAATCTTCCTAAACTGCTCCGGATAATTTATATCGCTTAATTTAATCGTTGTTTCAAAACTCCTCGAATTATTATTGATTGCCGAAATTGCGTCGTCAATCATCTTCATAATCTTCGCCAACTCATCGGCCGTCAAACCAACAATGCCACTTAAAATACTTGGTACCTCAGTCGTCTCCCTAATGCTGGGTAAGTATAATAGTGATGTATCCGACATGTCAGGTAATGAATAACCTATTACAACGTCTGTCGATGTATCATCAATCATGACTATATAATCATCATCTATGCCGAGCTTCTCGGCAAATTCCATGACCTGCTTAATGGACATGAGTACGTTTGTGTAATAATTAATGGCATCCCTAATCACCTCCTTATAGCCATTAGCCGTTAATACGTATATTACCTCAACATCATCAACCTTCGTTGTTGTGCTTGAATTACCCCTAACATACGTGGTCTGTGACTTACTCCTTAATTCCCTAATTAGTTTATTTATGGTCTCATTATCAGGATTATACGCGTATATCTCATTTATGATCTGCATTATCTCGTTAAGCTTATTACCAAGATCCAGGGCTATATCCCTTAACCTATCACTTCTTAGTACTATCAAGGTCAATCACCACTAGATGGTACATCGCTGAAGTACCTAACCATGGCCTTAAACCCGTGATCCTTAAGCTTACCCAACCTAGTTTCAAGGACTTCGTAAATTGCGTATTCTAACTTGAGAAAATGAATAGCCCTTAAAAACAATTCCCTATAAGCTTCCTTTGACGGTTCTTTATATAGAATTATCGATATTGAATTAGGTATATCAATGACCACCCTCTCGCTCCTATCAGGTAGATTACTCTCGTTACTAATTTTACCATAAATTTCGTATAAATTCTTAACGTATTCAGTGACCCTCCTTTTATTCTCGAGTACCCTCCTGTATAATTCCCTCAGGTCAATGCTTACGTCAAGACTGGCGCTCATGGCATTATCACCAACTTCGTCTTCTTACTTGTGTAATCTATCATAATCATTACGGACGCATTTCTATCCTTAATCCCACTTAAATACTTACTTACCTTATCAATTTCGCCAACTACGTAGTTGATATTACCATCTATTGCATTTAACTTACTTAACAGCCACATTGAGTGGGGTGTAATGTGTATATTCAGTGCGTGTGGTATAGCCTGTACCGTTATTACCTGGTGGGATGGTTGAAAACCAAGTTTCGCAAGTTTCTCCTCTATGTCGGCATTTATTTTCAGTTTCTCCCTAATTATACCATAGCGTTCCCTTAGGTTTAATAATTGTTCTTTAATTATGTTCAATTTAGTTAATGCATCCTCAACAGTATTGAATAATAGCACTAACATTCAGATTCTCATTAATTAAGCTATATTTATTCTTTACTTGTGAAATTGATGGCGCATCCCCACGCAGGCAAATATACTAGGTCTTCTCCCTAATTAACCTAGAGATCTCACTTACGGCTTTATTTAAGTCCCTAATGTCATTGTGTATGGCCATTATTTCCGCTATTATTAATGAATTATCAAGACACTTAATCAGCAGATCGGCCCAACTCTTTGAATGATATATTTGCTTAAGCTTCTTTAATTCTTCATATTGCTGCTCATCAACCTCTATCACAATTCTCTTCCTGCCATTCTTAGCCATGCAGCCAATGGACCATTAACTAATTTTAAAGTTAACCTTCTAGAACTACTTGCTTCTTTTTTTGCGATTTCGTAACGCTGATCATGAATTCTGGTATTTCGACATACTTTACATAGTATTGAATGAGGACTTTAACTACCTCTCTAAGCATTAGCATAAGTGTTGACTTCCTAATATTAAGGACCTTAGCCGCCTCCCTCCATGGCCTCGCCTGCAACACCTTACAAATCAGCGCCTCCTCATAGAACTGGGGTAGGGCAATATTATCAATGCCTCTCCTTAGGTAATAAGTCTTCACTAGCTCTGTTATTGCATCTGCCGTGTTCTCATAGGTCATCGGACCCATGAATAGCTATTAAACGCCGGGTCTGGGCTTCCGTGAGCCTGGGATTATACTCAGGGTCAAGGGCTTGACCCCAGTCAGTAAGTAACATCCTAACGACGTCAGGTTCCATGTCATGAAACGGCCCCTGCAGTGAATTAAGCAACCTCAGCCTGAACTCCCTATTTGCGTAGATGGCGGCGTCTTTAGCCTATCACTTATTGGCTTAACAAGCAATACACTATACTCACCACTTATTGGATTCCTCTCAGGGCTTATGTGGACAGGCATGTAGCCATTCTTAATCCAGAAATTCAATAATTTGGCGTTAACGCCAAAGCCAACACCAACCCAGTCAATGCCCTTTTCCCTGGCCTCCTCCTCAATCCTCCTAAGCATCTCGGTGCCTAAGCCCTATCCTGAAGCTCAGGGTGTGTGGCAATCCTTATGATTCTCCAGCCCCTTAATTTCGCGAAGTCCGTGAGACCCCAATACTTAATCAACCTATCCGGTATTATATTTCCGGGCAATTTCAGCCCCCTCACAACCATGTCAATCAAATCATCGCTTATGCCACCCTCCTCAGCCAACTCCACCGAGACTACGATCTTCCCATTACTAAGTGTTAAAGCCCTTACGAAGTGGTGCGGCGCATCCATCATCATGCCGAGGTCATCAGGTTCGTTCCTATAGTGAGCCTGGACGTAAATGCCAAAGAATTGCCTAAGCTTATCCTCACTTTCCAGGAAAAACTCCCTGAGATTGGGTATTAGGTATTCGAATTCGTGCTTACTTATTAACTCATAATCCTCATCGGTTATCTTCGCGGGCTCAGCATCAAGTAATAAAGTATCAAACAACCACTGCTCCACCGGGTCATTTGGCGCGTACCTAATTGGTTCCTTGAGTTCGTACTCAACAACCTTCGTGTTCTTATCCTCACGCAAATACTTAAGGAACCTAAGACTAAAACCCCTACCTGCGCCCTCATAACCGTGTATTGTCGATGCGTATACAACCCTACTAAACCTCTCGTGTATTCCATAAAGCACGGGAAGCGGTATCATTGCAGCCTCATCAACAACCACGATATCCCTACCCTCCTCACTGAGCATGTCATAGGGCCTCACGTAATCTATGAAGATGGAGATGCCGACCTTAACCGAAACGACATCACCACCCCAGTAGCTCACGTCTACGTCGTAGTTCAATGCCTTGAGACCCTTTATCACGAACTCCATTAGTGTGGATACGTTGCTTGGGTTCATTGCCGTGACCGCGAACCTGGCCCTACCCTTAGCCTTCCTAAGCCTATGAGCAAGAGCCGCCAATGCCAAGCCAATGATTGCCGACTTACCCCTACCCCTATCTGCGATCAACACGACATTTACCTTCTTACCCTTCGGAGGTCTCTCCAGCAGTATCTCCATAGCCCTGAGAGCCTCAACCTGGTCCTGGGTCTTGGCCAGTTGGTATATTGCCTTTGAGAACCTAATCCTCTCAGGCATTACTATCTCCCTTGGCTTCCAGGCTGTGAGTCGCCGATGACCGGTTCCTTGATTAATTCATCATTATTAACATTAATTATTAACGCCTTACCCATACCCATTAACTTATTCCAAAACCTAATCTTCAGGAAATGCCTAACATCCTCAGGCCTGTACTGGGGAACCAATAGGCTTTGCTGAAACTTCGTTAATTGCCTAACCCACTCATCCAACGGCGGTACCATGAATATGTAAATACCGCCACCCCTAACAATACCCCCCAGCCTACCAACATCATTTGGCTTTAGGTCATTCATTAAGTCCAGGATCGCGAAATCTACAGTGGTGCCGAGGAGCTTATCCGTATCCTTATACGGCCTATAATCAATACTTGCGGAAACCCCCTCAATAAATTCCTTAAATTTGCCCATCCTTCTCTGTGCATCGGGATACTCGGGTTGATACATGTATAGTCCATGCGGCTCCTTAACAATTGATGAAAATACCCTGAGGACCTCGGCGGCATACTTGGCGAGTTTTTCCTCATCAGTACCTACGAGGACCACGAGCCTCCTATGGTTTGAGGATAAGCCTCCTTAACCAGGCCCTGCAGCAGCTCGGTCCAGCCCATATCCTCTGTACAACCCTACAACGCGAATTAGGGCTTATAAACATATGCGGGTAGTAATCATTGATGATTAGGCGCGTTGGTTCTGAGTAGTGATGAGTGACGGGCGAGAAGGATGACTCACCTCCTCGGGAATATTGACTTGCAGGGCACCTGACCCTTCCTAAGCATGCTCATGAATTCAACATACGAGTCATAGACATCCCTAATCCACGTATTAATACCCTTAAAGTACACGGGCTCCGTATTCAACAACTCGAGTAACTCATCAGCGCTTAGCTTATTTACGTAGTAACAGGGATCCTTAAGTAGTAATACCCTACGGTACTCCCTAGCCATAATCTCGGTCACCGGCGTCCCCACCTCATAATCGACATGCCTAATCAATGCCTCAACATCACTCAACGATATGTTATTCACGAAGCCCCTACGCTCCCACTCATCGATAACTGAGTAGAAGTACTTAACGAGATCCTCTAGGTATGGGCGCCCATTATTGAAGTACATGAGGACTATTGGGTGGTTGAGCCAACCAGTCCTGCCATCCCTAAGAATACCTAGCTTCCTAAATATTGCGAGTATCACCTGCTTAGTCTCAACCTCTGCTTACCAAGCCTTAAATCATCAAGAAACCTAGCCGACCTCCCATGGTCTATGTACGGTCTAAATACCTGCATTGATTACGTAATTACTGAATACCCTATTTTTAGCCCTTAAGGTAATAATTAATGAAGAAGGTAGTACTTAAAAATACGGTCTCTCCCTAAGGCACGTATGCTTATGAATAGTATCCAATTACATAGATACTACGTAAAAAAATGCATTAAAGGACCCATTAAATAATGGTGAATCGAACCAAGGTGATGAAGCATGATCCCAATACATAGCGACCCCGTATTAATAGCGTCATTAGCCTTACCCTTCATAGCCTCAGTAATAGCTGGGGCAATAGGTAAAAAAATTTAGTAAAGCAGCCATGATAATCACCTCGGTTTCTTTTGCACCACTTTTCGTATATGCATCATACCTACTAGCGCTCAGTAAAACTTACTTAATACCCCTTGGTTCCCTACCGAGACCAATAGGCATGATATATTTAATAAGTGACGGCCTTAGCAACGCCTTTGGCTTAGCAATAGCGCTTGTGGGGGTTGCACTAGAGATTGCCTCTTATCCATACATGAAGCATAGATTTCATGTTCTGGAACTACCTGAACAATTCGACGTATATTACCTACTCTTCACATTATGTGCTGCGAGCATGGAATTACTAATATACTCATACAACCTACTATTAATATATATAGCCCTTGAAGTATCATTAATAACGCCAGTCATACTAATCTATTACTATGGCTATGATACCCAGGGCAAATCAAGGCGCTGGATAGCACTTCTGTACTTCGTATATGGAATGCTAGCGAGCACATTATTCTTAATAGGCGCGGTCCTGGTAGCTTTGGAGAATAATACCATGGACCTCGCCACGATAAAGAACATATCACTCGTAGCATGGGCGCTGATGTTCATTGGGTTACTAATTAAGTTACCAAGCTTCGGTCCTCACGTGTGGATACCCTGGGTCCACGGTTCCCACCCAACACCAGTTGCAGCCCTGATATCGGGTCTCGTTGGTTTAATGGCTTACGTATTAGCAAGGATCTACATAATTTCTCCGTACTTCATTAATGAGTTTAGATTACCAATACTTATTTACGCCATAGTTGGTGGCATCATAATAAGCCTTGGCGTAATTAGGCATCAATATCATTATAAGTGGTTACTGGCGTATTCAACGGCGGCAAACTCCACATACCTACTAATAGGACTGGCATTGGGTTCTTACGGAATACTTGGATTAACAATGCATTATATATCACACTTATTCGGCAAAACAGTCCTCTTCATGACCGCTGCCTCAATAATTGTTTACTATGAGGAGTTTGATATAAGGAAGATGGGTGGGTTACAAACATACATGCCATCAGTCGGCGCGGCCGCAGTGCTTGGTTGGATGGCCCTCTCTGGAGTACTAACTCTATCGATGCTCGCCGAATTCTACCTATTTCTTGGCTTAGTGAATGTCATATTACCATCATACCCACTGTGGGTATTTATTGGTTTAGCCGTTGGTTTAGCCACAATATTCGTATTAACGGGATACTACGGATTTTGGACTCTGAAGCAGGTATTTTATGGACAACCTAGGGGTAATTATCATAGGGTTAATGTTGATCCTAAGCTCGTGATACCATTATACGTACTTGGACTAGCTGCAATAATACTTTTATTCCCACCAGCGTCAACGTATATCGTGCATTCAATATTAATGAGTATTAGTATGATAATGAGGTGATGAACATGTTCGAAACCTTACTTGGTGAACTAATGGGATTAATGCTATTATCGCCTATAATACTTGCTGCACCCATAGCTATCTATTGGTTATTTAACCAAGACCCAAGGAGGGCTAGACCGCTGGCCTACTTAGCAGTTACTGGCCTTGGAATCTCTGCAATAATAGCTACGTACATAGAGGTCGTATTCCCGTGGAAAATTATAGCTTATAATATACCATGGATGGCCTTACCAACCTCAGGTGGTGGTATTACCATATATGTGTCATTCGTAGTTAATTTCCTCAGTCGAAACATGGGCCTACTAACGGCTTGGTTAGCCTTCATAATCGGCATTTACAGCCTTGATTACCTAGCCAATGATTACAGGCTTGGTTGGTTCTGGTTCTTCTATAATCTCTTTGCCGCATCTATGTTACTCACGGTATATGCTAATGACTTATTGTTCATGTTCATTGGATGGGAAGGACTTGGTTTTAGTTCATGGGCATTAATAGGGCATTGGTACAAGGATGATGATGAGCTATCCTATGTTGGTAGATTTGGTGAGAAGTTAATTCTTGATAAACCGGCTTGGACAACGCCATCTTATGCAGCATATAGAGCTATAGCCACTATAAGGTTTGGTGACATGCCAATGCTCGGTGCAATAGCCGCAATAGGCATATTAGGTGGCTCCCTAATACTAACTCCAGTAAGTGGTGTTTCAGCCATAAACTGGTCTCATGTGATTTCAACACTCGGTATTGGCGGTACTGTTGCATTATTACTGGCATTCATGCTTGGCCCATACACCAAGAGCGCGCAGGTTCCGTTTAATGACTGGTTACTCACCGCAATGACAGGCCCTACCTCAGTCTCAGCATTACTACACTCAGCAACTATGGTTGCAGCTGGTGTCTACATATTTATGAGATTGACAGAGTCATTGTACATGGCTAGTGCGTTAACGAGTGCAGGTGTTGAAATAGTTTATTTAATAACCGTGTACATAGGGCTATTAACGGCATTGTTAGGGGCGCTGTTCGCGATAATGATTGATGAGAGGAAGGTTATCTTAGCAGGATCGACAATGTCCTCACTGGCTTTATGATGGGTGTGACCGCATTAACGCCATTCATACCTCAGGTGATTCATGTGGGTGAGTATATCGTGCCGTTGGCGGTATTAGTCGCGTTCTCATACTTAATAGTCCATGCCCTATCAAAGGCTACGTTATTCCTGGTAAGTGGGCACTTGATACATGTAACGCACACGAGGTTCAACATGGGCAATCTAGAGTTGGGTAGAAGGATGAAATTGGCCTTCTACGCAACATTAGCCGCAGCTATATCCCTTGGCGGCGTGCCGCCATTAGCTGGTTACTGGATTCATGCAGCAATGGATGAGGTGGCTATGGAGACTATATCAGTGGTTGGTTACGGCGCATACGTACTAATGCTATTGGCTAGCCTGGCCTATGTTGCCTTCCTGGCGAGGTTCACATCCCTAAACTTCATTAAGGGTGAGGCGCCGCACATTCATGAGGAGCATGGTAAGTATCCATTAATGGTGGCTGCCTATACAATTACGGGCACCACAGCATTAGCTGCCCTAGCAATACCCTTCGTATTAACTCCCTACGTATTTATTGAGGCAGGTGTAGATCCCGTGGTTATTGCCATAGGCATTGTTTTATGGGTAATTTTCGTAGTTGCACTGATGAAGCCTAGGGTTGGTAACTTAGGATTAATAACGAGGATTTTCGAGAGGAGGTATTATATACAAGCCTTTATGGATGTGGTTTTGGCAGGCTTAGGCTCCATACTAACGTTGGCCGCATTTTACATCTACAGGGGCATTGATATATTCTTCAACTTCATTATACCGGATGCAACGACTGCACTATCGAGGTACATAAGAACGATGCAGAGAGGCTACTTAAGGACTTACCTTGAGATGATTCTGGTTACGTTGGCCGTGGCGATACTGATAATATTAATAATAATTGCATTACTTTAAGGTTAAAGAACCTTAAATGATTACTTCTTCATTATTTGTTTTAGATATTCATTCTTAACATATAGTATCAATTTAGGTAAGTCAATGCCCATTGGACACACCTCCCTACAATTACCAGAATGCGTGCAAAGCATTGCGGCGGGGCCAGCCTCCATTATGCCTCTGGTCACCGCTGTCCATGGTATACCCATTGGTCCCGTATAAGGCGGCTTACCAAACCTCGGCCCTATTGCCCAGTAGGTTGGGCAGTGCATACTGCACCTGCCACACCTTATGCAGAGCAGTATTTCCCAAAGCACTGGATCCTTTGCGGCCTTTCTCCTCCCATTATCCACAAGGACCATGTGGAACTCCTTAGGTCCCTGGCAGGTGAGACTCTGTACATCTCAACATCAGCCGTGCTACTCGGCCCAGCGGTTAGGTTTACATAGGTTGGTGGGTAAAGCCCGGCGTATGCAGCCTGTACGAGGGTCTCGATCATCGCATGGTATAGAGTCGGTACTATCTTCTCAATGCCATCATAGACTATATGCACGGGGGGTAACACACTCGTCATCCTTATGTTACCCTCATTCTCAACAAGCAGTACAGCGCCCGTATCAGCCGCAATAGCGTTTGCGCCCGTAATACCCACATTGGCCTTAAGGAACTTCTCCCTGAGGAACTCCCTAGCCTCTGCGCAATGGCCACCGGGTCTGGTGGGACGTCTATCCCAAGTCTCTCCTTCATTACCTGGGCAATCCTCTCCTTGGTCATGTGCAGGGCAGGCGCCAGTATGTGGCTCGGCTCCTCATTGGCTATTTGCACCAGGAATTCGCCTAGGTCCGTCTCCCAAACCTCATTACCCAGCTTTTCCAGGTACGGTCTAAGCCCCGTCTCTGAGGCCACGTTATTCTTACTCATAACAATGACCTTACCATTACCAACTATTCTGCCCACTATTTCCTTAGCCTCATCAGGTGTCTCGGCCAGGTAAAACCTACCGCCTATCCTCTCAACAGATTTCTTTGTTAAGTCTATGTAGTAATCAAAGTTCCTAATTACCTCCTCCTTAGCCTTCCTAAGCTCCTTAGCTAGGTCCAACAGGTATGGATGCCTTTTTAGTATGTCGAAAACCGATGGTATGTTTGATGCCTTAGCCCTACCTATGGCTACGTCCCAATTCGGTGGTGCCAGGGACTCCATATAATTATCGCTGGTTATCATATATTTAAATGTGAAATCTAACAGCATGCATTACTTACCGTACTTTAAATGCCACAGTCTCATAACGTCATCCTCAATAAACCCATGAACCTCTCCCAACACCCTCCCATTACTGAGTAGGTCAATACCTGGCTCGCCATTTATAGTCTCACCAATCACCGAATAATTAATGCCTAACCTATCCAATCTACTTATAGCAACCTGCGCCTTCTCCCTCGGAACAGTGGCTATCAACATGCCAGAGCTCAGGGATTTAAGCGGATCAATGCCCAGCACGTTGAATATCTGGCTTGTCTCTGGCAATATCGGTATCTTATCCACGTTAATTCTCAATCGCACATTGCTAGCTTCAGCAACCTCAAGTAATCCCTGAAGTAAACCGCCCTCCGTTGGGTCGTGCATCGAGGTCACAACATCGGCAAGCTCGAGTGCCTCCCTAACAACGCTAATCTCCCTTAACAAACCTCTCGATCTATCAATAACCTCCCTAGAAACACCCCTACTCATTAGCTCATCTTCAAAATCACTGGCTAATACTGCCGTTCCCTCCAAGGCCACGTATTTAGTCACGAGTACTAAATCGCCTGGCCTGCGCCCGACGTGGTTACGTAATGATTCCCAATGCCTATGGCCGTGGTTGACGCAATAACCCTATCAAGGCCTGGCGTATACTCAGTATGACCACCAATCAGTGAACCGCCCAACTCGGTGAGTGCTTTATTAACGTCGGTCATTATCGTCCTAATACCGTCTTCACCAACATCGCGCGGCAGTAATAGGGTCAGGAGAAACCACCTCGGCTTAATACCCCTAACCGCTATGTCGTTTGCCACGATATTTATCGCCAACCAACCAATGCCCTCAACAGCGCCCGTTATCGGGTCTGTATGCACCGCCAAGTACTTATCACCAACCCTAACTATCGCCGCATCCTCACCAACCCTAGGCCCAATAATTACGTCATCGTCCTTGACACCCAAGTTCGTAAAAATAACCCTCCTCAAAAATTCATTACTAAGTTTAACCATTACTTAAGGCTCGCATTTAAGGTCATTTAAGTGTTCAGGTTAAGGTAAGGTTAATATAGATAACCAACGTATTAACTAGGTATGGTGACACCACGTGAAATATATGAAAGATCCCTTGAGGCTCTTAAGGTTATTAAGGAGGCCCAGGCTAAGGGTCTCATACATAGAACACCATTAATAAGGTCTGAGACCTTAAGTAATATAGCTGGTGCAAATATCTGGTTGAAGTTGGAGGCTCTCCAAAAAACAGGATCATTTAAGGTTAGGGGCGCCTATTTTGCAATTAGCAATATCGTTAATAAGCTCGGTGTTAAGCACGTGATTACGGCATCCGCGGGAAACCACGCACAAGGTGTCGCATACTCGGCGAGTCTCGTTGGTATTAAGGCGACGGTGGTCATGCCCCAGTACACGCCATGGATTAAGATAGCCAGGACCAAGAGGTATGGAGCTGATGTTATCCTTCACGGTGAATCCTACAGTGAGGCTGAGGAATACGCAACTAAGTTGGCTAGGGATTTAGGTGCGTATTACGTCCATGCGTACAATGACCCCGACGTGATAGCTGGACAGGGTACGATAGGCTTTGAGATACTCGAGGATCTTAAGGATGTTGACTACGTAATAGTACCTGTCGGTGGTGGTGGACTAATATCAGGAATAGCCTCTGTAATAAAGACGGTGAACCCTAAGGCGAAGGTCATTGGTGTTCAATCGGATGGCGCTCCAGGAGCGTACTTAAGCCTAAAGAGTGGCAGGATAGTTACGATAGAGAAGGTGGACACGATAGCTGATGGTATAGCCGTTAAGAAGATTGGTGATTTAACGTTTAAACTAATGAGTGAGTTACTTGATGATATAGTGTTGGTTAATGATCTTGAAATTTCCAAGGCCATATTAATAATAGCGGAAAGCGTTAAGGTAATCGCCGAAGGCGCAGGCGCGGTTGCAGTTGCTGCATTAATGAGTGGTAAGGTTAAGGTTAGTGGTAATGTTGTGGCTGTGGTTAGTGGTGGTAATATAGATATGAATATGTTATTTAGGGTAATAAGCAAGGCCCTGGCCTTAGAGGGTAGGATTGTGAAGATAAGTGGCTTATTGCCGGATAGGCCTGGAATGCTTGGTAAGGTGACATCGGCATTAGGCGAGCTGGGGGTTAACATACTCGATGTTTTTCATGAGAGGTTTGACCCAACAATAACGCCAGGTTATGCTGAAGTATCATTCATTGTGGAATTGCCTCCTGAGGAGGATGCCGCGAATAAGGTGATTAAGAGACTTAGGGAGCTTGGCTTCAATTTCAGTATTGAGAAGCCGTAATGCTTTAAAGTACGTAGCTCTATTCCCTAATAATGCCCAGGACAGTAGTATTCACGGAGAGGGCGCCCAAACCAATAGGTCCTTACTCACAGGCTGTGAAGGTCGGTAATACATTATTTGTTAGCGGTCAAATACCCATTGATCCATCTACAGGGCAATTAGTTAAGGGTGGTGTTAAGGAGCAGACCGAGAGGGTTCTCGAGAATATTAAGGCCATTCTAGAGACCGCTGGATACTCACTGGGTGACGTGGCCTGGGTTTTCGTGGCACTTAAAGACCTAAGTAGGTTCTCGGAGTTTAATGAGGTTTATTCAAGGTACTTTAAGGAGAATCCACCTGCACGCATCACCGTTGAGGTAAGCAACTTACCCGGTGGCGCCCTGGTGGAGATATCTGTTATAGCCATTAAGGATTAGGTGGATTTAGATTAAATCACAATTATCATGATTTATACGCTATTCTTATTAATGGCTTGGTAATTAACTGGCGTTGCTTGGCAAGTAACCTAGTGATTAGGTTTAATAGGGATTATGTAACGGTCTCCGAAATAGCCCAGCAACTATACTGCGAGTATAAATTGCATCTATCAATAATTGAGGGCAAGGTTCAAACGCCAGCCATGGAAATGGGAATAATAATACACGATGAGGTATTCAGGGGAAGGAGGGTTAATGAGGAGGAGTTCGTGAATGCCGTTAGGAATAACGAGGTTGTGATCGCAACATTACCATTAATTGCCAATATAGGTGGAGTTAATATAATCGGTATACCGGATGCCGTGGTATTCGTAAAGGGTTTTGCCAAGGCAGTCATTGAATTGAAAACAAGTAATAGGTGGTTAGATAGATTATTTGATAGTGAGTACGTACAGGCGCAGTTATATGCGTACTTAATTAACAAACTGGGCCTGGGCATTGATCCTCTCGTCATGGTAGTGAAGGTAAAGCGTGATGTGGGCATTACGGAGAGGCTGCGCAGGAACATATTCTCCACCGCAATTAAGTACTTAATGAATGCCGTGGAATTACCTGCCAAGGTTAGGTTCAGGGACTTCACAATATATATCAATGGGTTTGATAGATCAATAGAAATGCACCTTAGGTGGGCCCTTGATTATTGGTTAATGCGTAGGGAACCCAGGGCCGTTCCATCGTTTGGCAAGTGCGCCGTGTGCGAGTTTAATGATAGGTGCCCATTTAGTTTATAACCCTAGTACGGTGAACGCCTAATGAATTACTTCACTCCTCAGTAACTTCGTTGTACCTTTGGACTCGTTTCAGGTTCATGCGCCTCAGCATTGACAAGACCTGGTCAATGTATTTATTCACCTCACCTTCACTCAGCCTCTATCCTTAATTATCACATCCATAACCTTGGCATAGCTCTTGTACTCCTCATTTAATTTTCTCCAGGGTATACCCTTCAAAGAATTCATCAACTCCTCATTAATTGGCAATAACCTCTTAACCATTAGGAATGAAATTATTGGATAACCAACATAACCCCTATGTACTGTTCCATTATCTGTACTATCAACCTCCCTCCTAGATACATCCACATAGACCTTATACACCTCGTACCATCTGAGGACCTAACCACAGCCTCCTTATCATTAATTACCTCAACCCTACCATCGGCGAGTGCTCCAAGGGCCTCAAGGACCTTAATCCTGGGTGGCATTCTTAAATATGTGGAACTCACATAATTAATTATATCACCCTTATTTTTAAGTCATTTTAATAATCTGATTAAAGTTAAATGGCATAACAGCACTGGAGCTTTAGCATGGGGTTTAAGGAGACGAAGACCATTGATCAGGTACTTAATGAGGCCATTAAGTACATCAGGCATGTACCCAGGGTAATCGAGGTAAACTTAAGTGAGGCACTTAATAAGTACATTGCCGAGGATGTAACGGCAAGGTTTGATGTACCTGGATTTAACAGGTCGGCCGTTGATGGATATGCCGTGAGGAGCGCGGACACATTTGGCGCATCACCAACGAACCCAATAATGCTTAGGGTTATTGGCTTTATGGCCGTTGGTGATGAGCCAGGTAAGTACTCACTAAACCCAGGTGAGGCTGTCGAGATAAGCACAGGTGCGCCATTACCCATTAATGCGGATGCCGTGGTTATGTATGAAGATACACGTAGGTCCGGCGATTACGTTGAGGTGCTAAGGCCCGTACCACCCATGGGCAATGTATCAAGGAAGGGGGAGGATGTTAGGGCAAATGAGGTAATGTATAGGAAGGGTATGAAGATACTTCCTTGGGATTTAGGCGTGTTAGCATCAATGGGTATTTATAGGGTTAGGGTATTCTCACCGAGAGTTGCGATAATAAGTACGGGCAATGAGCTTATAGAGGTAACGGATGTACCAACTAGTGGACCACCACCCGGTAAGGTAATTAATAGTTCCAGGTTCGTGATTGAGGGGTTGCTTAAATCCCTTGGTTGTGAGCCCAATTACTTAGGTATCGTGGGTGATAATGAGGATGAGATAGCAAAGGTCGTAAGCGACGCCCTTAAGGATTATGACGCGGTCATTACGACGGGCGGCGTGTCTGTGGGTAAGGTTGATTACACTATAAGGGCCGTGTCGAGATTAAACCCTGAGTATTTAAATCATGGTCTTTCAATCAGCCTGGAAGGCCTAATAGCATTGCTGTGGTTAGCGGTAAGCCGGTATTCATGCTTAGCGGCTTTCCCGTGGCCGCGGCCACGGGGTTTGACGTGTTAGTACGACCCATATTGCTTCACATGATGGGCGCTATTGATGATCCTAAGCCGGTCGTTAAGGGCGTATTAACTAGGAGGGTTTCAACGCCCGTTAATACCAGGTCCTCGTTAGGGTTAGGGCTTACCTAGGGAGGGATGGTAAGGTATATGTTGAGCCATTGGCGTTGACGGGTAGTGGCATACTCAGTACTTTAGTTAGGGGTAATGGTATCCTCGTAGTGCCTGAGAATAGGGAGGGTTTTGATGAGGGTGATGAGGTTGAGGTCGTGTTAATAAGGTCGTTATTCATGGAAGGTCCGTAATAAAGATAACTTTTTAACCTACCCATTTAGTCCTTCCTCTTAGAGACGATGTCATCTTCTATTCCTGAATATTTGAGGCAGTCAGTTAAGGTTAAGGAGACGGTTGATGGGGTAGAGATTAACTCATTTAAGGTGCCACCGCACAAGTTCTTTGTTAATGAGGAAATAACATACCTAACATTACCCCTCAATGTCGATGATAAGGTAATCATAAATAAGATAAATGAGTTAAAGCTTGGGAGAAAGACTATCGAGAAATTATACGCGATAAGGCTGGATACAGAGCCGTGGCAGTACAGCGAACTTGAGCTACCAGACCTACTTAATAATGAGGTTGATGGCACGTCAATGGAGGGTAAGGGTAACGTCGTATACTCAGCCTATATTCACGTGAATGGCATTAAAAACTTCCTTAAAATAATAGCGTTTAAGTACGTAAGTTATGTGGAAGTGGACATAGTAAGGCTTGCCGGTTATAAGGGCATTGTTAGGTACCTCATACACTTCTAGAGTAAGTAAGTGAGATATTACGAGGTTAGTATTGTACGTCCTCAGCCTGAGGATTTAAATCAATGTTAAATGCCATGCCGAACCTCCTCTTTGTCTGAACCCTCAATTTATTTACAGCCGCCATGGCGTACTCAAGGAATTGATCCTCACCAAAATCAGCATACTCATGAGCAAGCCAAAGCAACTTATTATAATGTATTGGGTCCCTATACATATTCATTAGTAAATTTATGTGGTCATTAATGTCAACCTTATCATAAAATAGTTTCCAGGGAACTCCCTGATTAAACATTGGCCAGTCATAGTACGGAATCTCCACAGTAAGTGGTGTATCACTTTCATGGAATTTAACGTACATCATCACTATTCTTGGGAAGTTCATTAATACCCTCCTGACCCTATTCAATTCATCATTTATATCCAGGTTCCCATAATCATCAACAGCCCTCAATCCCTCACTATCCTCAATTCTATCCCTGATGAACCTCAGGAGGTTGTCCAATTGAATTAATGATTTATGGTTTAGGTACGCATCCATGGCTCCAATTAACAACTTCCTAGTCACGCCGACCCTGATACCCTGCATCTTCGCTAACTCCTCAAGAAGCATAACATCAGATATTGACTGACTAAGGGCGGTCCTAATGCCAATCCTTATCAAGTCCCTATGAGCGCCATTGTAACTCCGTGCCAACTCTATTAACTTACTCCTATAATTCCTGATCCAGACAATGCTATACCAATCAATACCCCTATTAAGTATGTCAAGCAACTCCTTACTGACATTAATAAATGGCACGTCGCTGAGTATTATCTCCTTAAGAGCCTTAAACAATATGTAGTCCTTAAAGATCTTCAACTTTGAGTCCTTAGCCACAAAAACCACATTAACATTAAGCTCCCTGGCCCTATCAAGCACATTGTATAGGCTCTCCAAAGTCCTTATGACCTCGGGCACGTAGTAAAGATCCAGGAAACCCTTCGTTAGTATTAACTCATGTATTAACGCAGTAATCTTAGCGTACAAACTACCATCTAGTAATAGGAAATCATATTTACCACTCTCCATTGCTCTCAACGCAACCTCACTCTCTATATATGACAGTAACACCCATTTAATGGCTGGCGTGAATACGGGAACCCAATTAACAATGACATCCCTTATTGGTTGCTCACCGATATTATTAACCGCGATAGCCCTCGCAATAACAATGGCACTCCCATCCCTAAGCTCAAGCTCCCTAACACCTCCATCAACCGCCGTCACCCTAACATCGCTGGACTTATTAGTTGTTAGGAGTGGTTTCCAGAGATCCTTAACATCACCTGCATCAACTATCTTACTTAATATACCATGCATTGCATTGGCTTTCCTTAATCCATGGTCACTACTCAGCTCCATTAATCGCCTATAATAAATATCATAGAATATGTCAGCCACTGAGCCATTAATGGCTCAACGCTATAATAGTTTTCGCTTACCCAAGTACTGCTGGGTTCAGCGTTAGTTTTAGAGCACTATGCAGTAGGTAAATATTTATTAATAAGGTCTGTGCGGGGCACCTGGTAATTAATTATGAATTTAAAGTACGTGGCAGTTGCCGTGGTTGTAATAGCCGTGGCAATAATAGGCGTAGTTCTTGCATTGCGTATGTTTTATAAGCCAATGGGGCCTACGTTCAATGAGTTATTCGCATATGCAAGTAATAATACTTATACGGCCAATTATAATTATTACATCTACTCGAACATAGCTGGGCAGGTAAGTACTGAGGATTACCTCTTCACGTATAGTCAGAGGGGCTTACGGATAGTACATAGTCGTCACAACAACGAGCGCTCCACAAATGAGTCTATACATAGTAACTACCAAATTAAGTAATGGCACCATAATACAATGCATAGCCGAGCCCCTATACGCGGGTTGTTCCTCCACCAACCAAACATTCAATTTAGTATACTTAGCACTCCCCATAGTTAATGCATCATCATTTACATTAATTGGTGAACAGAAAATACTTGGTTACAACGCCTACTGCTACGTATCGAGGAACACGACAATGCTGGGTAACGTGATGCCCAGTGCCGTACAGGCAGGCCTTGGTTCGGTACCCGTAAACGTAACGAGTGAGGTGTGCATGACGCAGGATGGCGTACCACTCCTAATAAGGCTGAGCGTGTTCACCACACTGAGTATAAGTGGGTATTCAGCGCCAATAAATATAACCCAGTCATTGCAAGCCATTAATGTTGAGGACGGCACTTACCTTAGTGGTAACGCCACGGCATTACTTAAGTCTCTAGGCGTTAATGAGACAGGATGAAAAATTTAATGCGAGGCGCCATTAGTTTAAAAATAGGTGTTTATTAATCGTGATGCCGTGAACACGTCTAATGTGGAAATATTCATACACCCAACATGCAGTACCTGCCATACATTAATTAAGCTATTAAAGCAGTGGGGCTACCTGGATAAGGTTAAGGTAGTGGATACGTCTAAAGACCCGTACACGGCAATGGAGAGGGGGGTTAGGTCTGTGCCGAGTATATTCATCAACGGCGAGTTGGTGTTTGCCGGCATAGTCGATTTCAAGAGGCTTAAGGCAATACTTGATGGTGAGTACACAGGTAATAAGTTCGAGGGCGACCTGAAGGAACTTGAGGAGAGATTCTTTAGGGGTGTCCTTGATAGTGTTGCGACTGCGCTGTGGTTATACGTTAATGAGGACTGCAATGCCTTCCTCAGGGATAGGGATTTCACGATGGCAATAATGAACATATCCATATATAGTAATCGTGATGAGGTCTACAATGAGCTACGCAAGTACTTAAGCAATCCAAGCACGTGTAGGGATGCCATAAAGAGTAGGGAGGATAGGTTCCTAACGGTGATAACAAAGAACTTCGCTAGGGAGGTATTCTGGTTGCATAACAAGTTCCTGGGTTGGAACGAGGTCTCGAAGGTATATAGTAAGGAGGTCATTGCCCACTGGATGATTATACGAAGCGCCCTTGGTAGGGTTGGCCTTAGGGCATACCCAATTAGTAATGAGAGGTTTAGGGAGAAGGTTGAGAGGGTTTATGACTTCATGAGTCGGAACTTTGATGAGTACATGAGGCAGGTCGTTGAAGAGCAAACAAAAATATTCAGCGATTCGGAGTATGTTGAGGTTATTGATAATGTGATGAAAAGCATAAAGGGCACCTAACCCAAATTTATAGGAGCAATGGATAGGGTAGTAATACTTGACGGCTATACCGACGAACCCGCTGGACTTGGAGTACCGCCTTACCTAGATGTTTATCCACGCTATATTGCCGGGGCTGTGTGGAGTGTCGATAAGTCAATAGATGTTAAGTACTTCACCATAGACAAAGTCAGGGCTAACTGGGCGGAATTCATTAAGATCGCCAACGAAGCCCGTATACTCATTGTTGTGGCAGGCATTGTAACGCCGGGCAAGTACCTCGGTGGTGAGCCGATAAGGCTTGAGGAAATTGAGAGGATTGCGAACATGGTTACTGGACCCATAAAGATCCTTGGTGGTCCAGTGGCTCGGTTCGGCTATGGTTCGGCGGGCGGCACAGTGGCAATTCCAAGGAGTAGGTTTCGGAGGTATTACGACCTAGTGGTTACGGGTGACGTGGACCTGGTGGTCTATGAGTTGCTGAGGAATAATTACCAATTATCGAAGGTCTCGCCAGCCTGGTACACATTGACTATGGATTAATCAACAAATTCGCAGTGCTGGGCTCACGCATAGTTACGCAGCATCCTAATTACGGTAGGAACCTAATCATTGAGCTTGAGACCTATAAGTCCTGCCCAAGGTATATCTCGGGTGGTTGTTCCTTTTGCGCTACGGTTAGGTACGGCCCGGTTAAGTATAGGGATGCTAAGGCCATTGTTGCGGAGGTTGAGGCATTATATAGTATTGGGGTTAGGCACTTCAGGCTTGGTAGGCAGGCCGACTTCTACACTTACATGGCTCACGACACAGGTAAGCTGGAATTTCCAAGGCCTAACCCAGGGGCTATTGAGGAATTACTCGTTGGCATTAGGAACGTGGCACCTGAATTGGAGACCCTGCACATCGACAATGTTAATCCAGGCACCATTTATCACTGGCCCAGGGAGAGTATTGAGGTTACGAAGATATTGATGAAGTACCACACGCCCGGTGACGTGGCTGCAATGGGTATAGAGACTGCTGACCCTAGGGTTGTCAAATTGAATACCTAAAGGTGATGCCTGATGAGGCTTACTTCGCGGTTAAGACGATTAGTGAGTTGGGTAGGGTTAGGGGGTGGAATGGAATGCCTGAGTTACTTCCTGGCATTAACTTTATCATTGGCTTGCCCGGCGAGACCAAGGAGACCTTTAGGCTAAACATTGAATTCTTAAGGAGGTTGCTTAATGATGATGTTTGGGTTAGGAGGGTTAACATTAGGCAGGTCCTTGTGCTACCACCGACACCGCTGTGGAATCAAGCCGATGAGATTAGGCAATTACTGAAGGTTCACAGGAAGTACTTCCTAGCCTTCAAGTACTGGGTTAGGAGGTATTTCGACCATGAGATGCTCAGGAGGGTTGTGCCAAAGGGCACAATACTAAGGAGGGTATTCACAGAGGCTCATTATGGAAATGGGACATACGCAAGGCAGGTAGGTTCATATCCGCTGTTAATTTACATACCCGCCAAGATAGAGCTTGGAAGGTGGATCGACGTTGCCGTGTCTGAGCATGGCTTTAGATCAGTGATAGGCGTGCCATACCCAGTGAATGTTAATGAGGCGCCAAAACGATTACTTAAGTATGTCCCAACATGAGCAGGGACGTACTTAATAGGATAATTGCCTCAAGGCCTATACGAAGTTATGAGCAGTTAAGGAGCATAGTTAATAACAATTACGAATTAAGTAAATACTTAACATTATGAGTATTTCTATTAATTTTTATTTTTATTTTTATTTTTATCATTCAATAAATATAAACGCCTTAAAATTAAGGTAAAATTAAGAAATGCGTGAGGAGACAGAGCAATGGTTGAAGGAGGCAATTAAGGAGCTTGAATTAGCACGGCATCTTCTTGAAATGGGTTACCTTAATTATGCGGCATTCCACTCGCACCAAGCCGCGGAGAAGGCTTTGAAAGCATTAATAATCGAGAAGCTAAGGGTATTACCGCCAAGGACCCATAATTTATTAGAATTAGCTGATAGGTTAAGGAGCAGCGGTGTACTTATTGATGAGGTATTTGATGATTTAAGGGACTTAAATCCTCATTATCTGGTTTCTCGCTATCCTGATGCCGCCAATGGAGTGCAAGCGAGGTTTACTCAAGGAGGGAGGCTGAACATTGCGTTGAGGCCGCCTCTCGGGTGGTTGAATGGGTGAGGAAATCATTAATGAATTAAGGAAATACGTCAGATGCTTGGTCGAGCATGGTTACAGGATAAACTCAGCCGTATTATTTGGGTCACGTGCGAGGGGTGACTGGCTAATTAATAGTGACGTTGACCTACTAATCATAATACCAGGTTCGGAGAAGAGTTTCCTTGATAGGGTACGTGACTTCATGGCCTGTTGGGACTTAGGGCTAGCCCTTGAGGTATTTCCATACACGCTTGATGAGGTTAAGAGACTAATGAATAGAGGCTCGATCTCGCTGTATGATGCCCTGGACTACGGTATTGTGATATATGATGATGGGACCTTTGAGAAATTGAGAGAAATCTTCAAGAGGGCGATCAACGAGGGTATAATAAGGAGGGTGAATGGTTGGTGGACAATACCTGAGAAACCATTAATGGAGTAGATAAGAACGAGTATTTTAAGTGAACAGCCAGAACAAAAAAAAGCTCGCCAAAATGGTAGAATGGTGATTCGCATGAGCTCTCTACCAAACTGGAGGGTAGGTGCAGCGGTAGTAACGATGGTGCTAGCCTTGGCCATGGCCATTGTATTGATAATATATGGAACAAACCCAATAAGTATTTACAATTCATTAACATCGACCTACTCCTTCAGCGTTATCGCGAACTTCAGTAATGGAAATATCAACCAAACAATGATGCAGGAAATGATAAAGAACACGTTTAGCAGCGCCCTGAGGGGGTTCATTACTTTAGCCAAACCACCATACCCAATAATTAATGTCAAGCCCTTTGAAAATACACTAGTCACGTTCCAATTACCCAACGGCTATGAATATAAATACGCATCAATTATAGTTCATGAGGGCGGGCTATACGTGTACTTATGGAATAATGCTAACGACTATAAGCTGTATGCCGTTGTAAGACGCCCGATGGCCAGTGTGAAGGTGGAAATTATCTATCCACGTGAAGGGAACTTCACGCCAGTGGGCATATTCAAGATTGAGAAGTTCATGGTACCATTGCCTGGCTTAAGCAGCGCTAATGACCCAGAGGTGTATTTTGAGCAATACTCAGCGGTTTGGTACATCGGCGGTGCCGTTGCCGCTAACACCACTGCCGCTGGCTGGTTCTTCATAAACCCTGGAGTGTCTGTTGAGAGTATAATAGACGATGGAAACGCGCAGCCAGGCTTTGGGTATGCGTTATGCACAACAAATGCGCCAGGGACTAATTATGGCGTTGGTTCAATCGCTGCCCAGACTCAAACCGACGCGGGCTACGCATTTTATGATTGTGGGATTACCGTTGTATTAAGTAATTGGCCCTGGGTTGGTATGGACGCTTACGGCCATGTTTATTACCCAACGTCATTCCCTGGCGCTAAGTCCGTGGAGGCGGCATGTATATGCGCCGGTGCGTCATTCTACTTTGAGTTACCGCCGCCCTTACCTGGAGAGGGGTAATCATTATTACTCTACATTGTTGTTAAAAACGTTGTTACGGACTTTTAAGGCACTTCAAACGTAATGCTTTCATAATTACCAACCTTAAGGCCCTTCCTCACGATTAGCCTCAGGATGTTTCCACCACCCATTACCGAGCCCTCCCCAGCAAATTCATACTCAATAATCCTGAAACCCGGCGGGAAGAGCCAGACAATCTCATAATCATACTCGGCAACCTCCTCCTCATAATAATCCTCATACTTGTTAATACCTTTCCTTAAATTGCCCTTGAAGTATATGTAAAACTCTAGGTAGGGCCTATCAAAGGAGCCCCTAAAGCCGAGACTAATATCAATAACCCTGGCCCTAACGATCTCGCCATTAATCTTAATAGTCTCCTCATCCAGGAAGCCCTGCATATTCCCCATGACAGTCCTCAACTCATTAAGCAATCCCTCCCTATTCCTCAGTAGGTCCCTGTAGTAATGATCCTTATCCAGGTACTCAAAAATGAGGTTCTCCCACACACCGCCATCAACCCCCATCGTGAATATGCCCTCGGCATGTATTGGCACCGGCTCGCTCATTAAGGGTTAAGATGCGTTTAGATTCAAAAGTGTTGCTTGAGGGCATGATAGGTTTATTAAGGATTTGTTAGTAATGGTTATTGTGGATGAGCTTATTTATGTAATTGGTCTGTTGGTTACGATAATAGCCTACCTGGCCTCATTCACGTATTGGCTGGGTAGGAAGTTTGAGGGCATTGATTGGAGGTTTAGGGATTTGGAGGAGAAATTGAGCAATAGGATTAAGGAGGTAGAGACTAGGGTAGTGGGCTTGGAGAATAGGATGAATAATTTAGAGAGTGGGCTTAAGTCAGCGGTTGTTAATGTTAATTCACTCCTTATTGAGTACATGGGGCTTAAGGGCTTGTTCTCGCAGGATGAGGTTAGGGTATTGACTAACGAGGTTAGTAGGGTTATTGGTATGGTTAGGGCTAACCCAATTAGTAAGGAGGAGCTCGAGTTCATCAAGTCCGTGTTCTCCAAGGACCCTGAACAGATGAGCATTGAGGAGCTTGAGAGGGTTATCGAGATTGCAAAGCGTTGGTGGTGGGAGGACAACTCCGAAATAGCCTTCAAGGTATTTCAAGTGGCCAGCATAGTGAGGGCATACAAACTATACGGAAGGAAGAAGCAACAATGATGAGAACACATATTTACTTAATCGATTAGTTAGAACGACCTTAGCTTACCAAAAGAGGATAGGATACATGGAAGTGGAGTTTCATAAATTTAAGTACTGAAACTACGTACGTATTAGTACCCTCGGACATTTAGCAGCTGGATCCCTCGAAACCTGGTGGATGGCCGCCCCTGTACGAGACTATTAACGCCACGGCCGGCGTCGCAAATATCGGCGACCCCTCGTCTGGTAATTACATATGTAATTACATGCCTCCGATCGGCGTCACGGTCGATGTATACACTACAAACGTAGTAGTCCTTCAGGCGAACACCTAGGTTTTATATTAAATTAAGTTTATTTCGTTTACAAATATAGATTAAATATAAATTTTATATGATAGGCTCGTAGAATCCTACGCTATATTATTTAGTTTATCAATGTATTACATGTCATAAATCTTACAATAGATCGAGCCGATATATATATATTAGTTAAATTTGAGTTACCTATGCCAAAGATAATGAAAAGAGGAATAATGTATTTAGTGCCCATCCTCGTCATGATCTCCGTAATATCCCTAATGGTACGTTACTTAGTATGGGCATACCCACTACACCGTACATGACAGTAACGGTCTTAACCCCGCAAAACAGGACCGTGGCAAACGCGTACGTCCAGGTCTTCGCGTTACTACCACCTGGTCATAGGAGGTCATTGATGGAGGTTTGGAATGGCACTACCAACTCGCTTGGGCAGGCCTACGTGCCGTTAAGCAATATAGCCCCAATAGCCAGGGAGTGGGTTGAGGAGGCTTCGGTAATGCCGGTGTTGGTCTGGAGGTGGTAGTGACCTATGTTAATGGGACGACGCTATACTCGAGATTCTACTTCATAACGTATAACCCCAAGGACCTACTCAACACGGCATCATTGGCAATACCATTCCTAAACTATAGGACCATAAGTATAAGGCTTGAAAGGCTAGGAAGCATCAATATAAACAACGGGATAACCTTAAACATACCAACACCACCAGGACCGCCAGGCTACCCATTCTGCCAGTGGAATCTCGTTTGGAGTATGCAGACGAACACAACGTATATACCGCTCATATTTGCCGTGGACCAATACACCAGCAACACAAACTTTGACGGTACTGTTAACGCTGGTGTTGCGCAATCGCAATCAACAACGCTATACTTCTACGCATCAGTTGCCACAGAAACCACAGAACTCATATATGAAATTGGTGGCCAATCATTCTATCAATCCTTTAGTTATAGTTACACCGGTGATGGGTTCAATTATGAGTGGCCTATAGCCGCTGTTTATGTACAGGGTACACTGGGCACGGCAGAGTTTGTGGACTCATGTAACTCTAATTATCATGCCTATGAGGCCTACGTACAAAGCGCAAATTTAAATGCGCTCTATACGACGCATGAGGTCGGTACGCAATACGTGAGTAATGCGTTGAATACTCTGAACCAATACGTAGGTATAGTTACAGTACCCTTCGATGAGTTTGATCTATCATCCTCTGGACAGGAATATGAGTATAGTTATCTATACATGCAGGAGTACTCACAGGACTATCCATTCCTCTACGCAATACCTGTCGGTGCCATAATTGACCTACTAGATCCTGAGCTCATACCATTCAGTCTAGGTATAGAGGCCTCGCTGTTTGCTGAGGTGCAGACGCAGTGACGAGCGTTACATATAGCCTTATTGCGATTATCGATAATCAAAATACGTTTATTTATGGCGATTTATTAGGGATTGGCGCTAATGTCCAGTATCAGTATAACGGTCAAACCTTCTACCCAGTACTGAGCGGCTTCTACGTCGAGCCGCCGGGTAGTTACTCCACATCGACAAACATCGTTGCCTGGGGTCCCAGCAGTGTTTCGGCGCCCGAGTGCTTACCTCCGCCGACAATTACCTACGATATAAATGTCTATATCGATAATTCCCCACTGCTGGTGCCTGGAGGTACGATTACGTATTACGTTTATAACGAGGTTAATGGGCAATTGGTCACCTCGGGCACCATTAATGCGCCCTTCCACCAAACGGCTCAGTTAAGTATATCATTATCGCCGGGTCAGTACGAAATTGAGTTTTACTATAATGGTTATACGACGCAGAGTGGTACAATTACGTTCTATTCCTCGGGACCCGCGATTGTGTATACTAACGTGCAGGCAACACCCTGTTAATTGATAAGTGGGCAATTGAATTTTAAAGGGTTAAAATCATGCTATATGTAGTGATTCTATGTAGTTCGTTACTCCCGTTAGTATCATCCCTATGGCGAGCGCGGCTATTATCAGGCTCATGAACCTGCCAAGGACCTTAAGCGTGTTACTACCCAACCTCTTCAATAGTGGTTGTGAGAACCTAATCACCACGTACGTGAATGCCGAGCTCAGGAGCGCCGCTACTATAACCTCGTAAATGGGGTATAGTGCCGAGAATAGTATTAACTCCGTGATCGTGCCCGGCCCAACAAGTAACGGCGTCACTATTGGCACTAGCACGAACTCCTCGGGCTCCTTAACGGCACCAACAGCCCTGGGACCGCCGGCCATTAGGGTTTCCATGGCAATGCCCATGAGGAGTACGCCGCCTGCTATTCTAAAGGCGTCTAGGTTTACGCCGAAGGCCTGTAGTATGTACCTGCCGCCGACCGCGAATATCACCATTAGTAGGGGTACGCTAATACCGACTAGTTGGTAGACCCTCCTTAGTTGTTCCTGTTCCATGTTTATTATGTATATAGATAGTGTTGGTATTGCACCTATTGGGTTGAGTATTGCTATTAATTGACCCGTCATGTTTAGAATGTCTATTAGGCTCCAGGCACTGTTAATTAACGCGTAATAACTATAATAACCTTTCACTCAATTATTGATTATCATCACATGCTCAGTGGGGGGCAAGTGGCTCATTGATCACCGGTAATATTAATGCATAAAAAAACCTACTTATAGTCCTTACGGTGTTAAGTGGTTGGTGATGATGAATTGGGAACCGACCAGTGACGATGGGTATCCTAACTGATTAAGGTCATTCAGCAAGGATAGCATTCTTCATTTTTATCAAGCCGGTCCGTACTCATCATTTAAGGGCAAGACCTACTTCTCACCGTATTTCTTCCTTAAAATCTTTGCGGCCTCGGTCATTGAACGCACCTTGGCAAAGGCTATCCTCCTCTCAAACTTCCTGTACATGCCAGGTGCAAAACCACAGTCTGGGTTTAGCCACACCCTACTTGGATCGAGGACCTTTAGAACTCTCTCAACTCTCTGCACGACGATTTGCGGATCCTCAACCTGCGGATTTCTAACATCAATAACCCCAAGCCCAAGCTCCTTATCGCTGCAGATCCTTCGCAAAGACTGCCGGGTCACCACTGCCTGGCTTGCGTACTCAAGTACGTACTGCCTAACCTTTATATCATAGACCTCGGGCGCGAGTCTCTCAAAGCCTATGCCGTAGAATGGTGAGTCTGGGTTTGGCCATCTATCCATGTGCATCCCTATCCTCACGCCATCGATTCCCTTAATAGTCTCGTTTATTAGGTCCCTGGCTAGATAGAGTTCATTCTTGAAGCCCCTGTACTTCTGCCCGTGTATTGCCTCAATGACCTTCCTATACCTGTCCGGCTCGTTCTCCTTGGCCTCGACTAAGTCGCCGAGCATGGGTTCATCAAGTTGTATGAAGTCTACGCCAGCGTCCCTGAGCCTAATTATTTCCTGCCTAAGCACCTTTATGTAGTCCTGGGCAAGGTCCTCAGGCTGTGGGTATACCTGCTTGAGTACTTTGCGTCCCAGGTCTCCCACATGATTAGGTATGGGCTTGGTAACGTGACCTTAATCCTCTTACTAGTGACTGACCTGGTGAACCTGAACTCGTCAAGGGCTATCACGGCATCCCTAATCTGCTCAACAGCCACGGCCCTCCAGTAGGTTAGTTGCGCCTTGTATTGTTTCATTATTTCTATTGCTCTTGGATTTATATCAGTAACGTAGATCAGCTTAAAGCCAGGTATCTTCTGGCCAACGAACGCCACGAAGCTAGTCCTCCTCTGCTCCCCATCAGTTATAACATCCAGACCAGCCAACTCCTCCTCCTTAACGGTCAGCTTAACAGCGTCATCAAGGTATTCATCAAGCTCCTCCTTGCTTATTTCACCCCTATTGAATTTATCGAAGGCTTCTATTAACCATTTAGGCCTTGGAAAACTACCAACCACTGATGTTATGAAGGTTTCCTCGGGCATTATCAGTTGGCTCTAGAGTTTATTTATAAATTATTTCCTGTAACAGATTAATTTTAGGGTGTTGGTCCAATACCCGCCAATTTTGGGTATGGTCTAGACTCCCAAACAGCTCTTAACCCACACACATACCTCGTTAATCGCTCAATGCCAATGCCAAAACCAGCGGTTTGCAGTGGGTAAAACTCCCTGAGCATCATTAAGTACCACCTATACTTGTTTGGGTCTTCACCGCCCTCCCTCATCCTAGCTATAACCTTGACTGGCTCGTACTCACGCTCAGCACCACTAATAGCCTCACCGAAGCCTCTGGGTATAGCATGTCGAAGTCCCTGAGTATGCCAGGTCTTTGTGGGTCTTCACGGTCGTAGAATCCCCTGGCTCCCTTGGGATAATCAATTATGAAGAATGGATTCTCATGATAAGCCGACAATAATTTCTCGCACTCCCACCTTATTTCAGTATTTGGTGGATTCTTACAGCCCAATTCATTAACGAGCTCCACAGCCTCCTTGTGCGTGTACCTCTTGAATGGCTTCCTGAAGTCGGGCAGTTGCCTGTTGAGTTTTGTCTCAAGTTCCTTACCGTACTCTTCCTTGACACGTTTAACTACATAAATAATCATGTCCTCGGCTAGGTCAATAACGTCGTTATATGTTGCGCCATAGACCTCGAGATCCAATTGATAAAACTCAACTAAGTGCCTTCCCGTGAAGACACTATCGTTTGGTTCAAATCTAATGTTTGGACTTAGGAAGTAAATCTTGCCAAGTGACGCGGCCATGTACTGCTTATAAAGTATGGCGCTCGACATTACCTTATACTCCATCCCGTAGAAGTCCACAGTGGCCTGCTTAGCGCCTCTAATGCCTGGATCAGTCACTGGACCTATTATTGGAGCCAGGACCTCAGTAAATCCCCTGGAATTCAAGAACTCCCTCAACGCATCAATTATCGCCGCTTGAACCTTAAAGACCAGCTTATACTTATCCTCCCTAGCCCACCTCCATGAATAGCTAAGCCACTCTTTAATGAATTCAAGGTATTTACCTTGATCTGAAACCATCTTCTCGAACTCCAAAACAGCTGGGTGGAAATAGGGCTCCTTCCTCTCGGGCCACTTATCCATATAGTGATCCCAAGTGGTAATTGCCCCTTTTAAATATGCCTTAAAAAAATGACAATAAAAACCGAATTAACACTAACGCATTATACATCACTAATCATGAAATCAATGTCCAAAATATCCTTAACTATTGAGGAAAATCTGTCAATTTGCCTCATTAATAAGTCAATGCTTGTTAGGCCCGCTGAATCGCGCTTAGGTAGCCCGGCGACCTCCCTCGCCATGTTGAGTACGAAGCCCCTAAAGTTCGGATCACCCAGTGAGTCATGCAATGTTATTCCAATCACCAGCTCCTTCTCCCTAAACACCCCATCCATCTGCTCCACAGGTCTCCCATTCCTCTCCCTAATCATTATTAACGGCTCATCACCGACGTACTGAGGAATACCCCTATGTATCTCATAACCCCTAACCTTAACACCCTCCAACTCACCCCTCAACCCGACAGCCCTTGACAGTGACACAACCTTTTCGGTGCCATATACTGTATTAACATTAACGAGGCCAAGCCCGTTATAATTACCTGGAGTACCTGCCTCGAGGCCGTGTGGGTCGCTCAATACCCTGCCCATCGCTTGAAAGCCACCACATATCCCCAAAATAACTGCTGAGCCCTTAATCCTCATTAACGCCTTATCCAGGCCAACCCTCCTCATCCAATCAAGGCTCGCGACCACATTCTTAGAGCCAGGCAGTATTACAAGGTGGGGATCACCCAATTCCTTCGGGCTCCTAACTATCCTAACCGTGACATCATCCTCAAGAATCAATGGGTAAATATCATTGAAATTAGAGATGTATGGATAGGCAATCAATGCGACATCCAGTGGTCCATTACCGATTGGTCTTAGGTCCATGGAGTCCTCAGGCCACAGCCATAGGTCATCGATGTACGGTAAAACCCCGAGGACAGGTTTACCCGTCCTTTCCTCAAGCCACTTTATGGCAGTATTGAGTAGCCTTTCATCACCCCTGAACTTATTAATAATGAAGCCCCTAACCAGCCTTCTCCATCTAGGTGGTAGTGATTTCATTAAGCCAAGCCCCTGAATGAAGGAACCCCCTCTATCGATGTCGAGGACGACGAATACATTGGCACCAAGCCACTCAGCCGGTCTGAAATTGGCTAGGTCCTTACTGGCGAGGTTTGGCTCGTAAGCGACCCAGCACCCTCACCAACCACTATGTCATACTCCTCAATCAACTTACGTACACTAGCCTTAACGGCATTGATCGCGAGACGGCGTATTGAAGAATCATTGAGGTAATGATTGAAGGATAATTGAGCCCTTGGTTTACCAAGTATTATGTATTCAGCCTTATCACCCAGCATTGGCTTTATCAGGATTGGGTTATGGTAAACACTGGGCATTAAGCCGGCCACGTACGCCTGCATCGCCTGAGCCAGTGCTATCTCGCCACCCTCAATGGATGGGTAGCTATTAAGCGACATGTTCTGCGCCTTAAATGGTGATGCGCGAAAGCCCTTAATGCTAAGAATTCTCAATAATGCGCTCACTATCGCGGTTTTCCCTGAATCGCTCATTGTCGATACTATGTATATATTCACTGATATCCCTCCTTAACCCTAGGGCAATAAATCTTACCTCATCTAAGGAAGAAAATTTAAGTACTTCACATGAGTAAATTAATTAAGTGATGCATGTATGACCGAGTGGACGACAATGAGGAATTATAAGCTATGGGTTGGTACTGCGCTCATGGCATTATCCATATACCTAATCATCAAGCTTTATGATAACCTATTCCTAAGTCTCAAGGTGCCCATAGTCGCGGTAGGTCCCGACGGCGTGCTAAAAATCATTGGTCGATCCAGCCATTCACAAGCCCTGTCCTTGCATACGATATTATACTTAGCATGGTATTAACAGCCATCCTGTCATCCCTAGCCTCAGTACTTATCTACTCCTCAATAATGAACAGTAGGTATAGGGGCAATGCCGTTTATCAGGGTGGTTTACCCGTAAATAATGATGATAATGACAATGCCATAAGTACCATTGCCCTATCAAACCTAGAGAAAAGGGCTCTGCAGGTAATACGTAAGAGGGGCGGTATGATAACCCAGGTAGAGTTAGGGCGTGAACTAGGGTTGAGTAAGTATCAGGTGTCGAGACTTGTGAAGAGACTTGAGACTAAGGGAGTTATTGAGAGGAGGAGGGCCGGTGTTACTAATGTTTTGATTCTACGTAATGGTTTTAGTACCCTGGACAAGCCCAGAAAGGATAAGGACTAGATTATCCCTATTACTCTGGGCGTTAATCAACGCCTCCAATCCCTTCCTTGTGAGGTAAACCCCTGAGTATGGCTCCCACCTAACTAAGCCCAGGTTCTTCAGTTCATTTAAGTAACGTATTAACCTATCGTAAGGTACGCCAACCATCATCGCAAGCCTACTCAACTTATCACAACTCCCCATTTTATCCAGTGAGAGTAGGATATCGGCGTATATCTCAACCCTGGTCCTTGGTTTCTTCCTGTACATCAAGAGAGTTAGTCTCTGCAACAGTCTTTAACCATATCGTAAAGGCGCACAGGCAACTAAACGGCAACCTTATTGCAACCCTTAGAAAGGGTTGCAAAATACGGCAATTATTTTAAACGATTTTAATATTAATGGAGGACTTTATAAATGCTTCCTAACCGATACATGAATCACGGGTATTACCACGCACTTACCATTACCTGTAATAACAACATTATTCACCGCGCCAAAGTCCACATTAACATCATAGCTGGTGCATTAACGATAATGGGGCTTAGCCCAAGGGGTATTTCGAACTTACCACTCGGTAATGTGCAGTTGTATGTTTGCCCATTAACTACGGCCTGAACGCCAGTAACGTATAATCGTATTATGTTGTACGTGCCATTAGTTAACGAGCACTGAGCAACGAGTTGACTAGTATTAACTAGCTGTACCAGATCAAAGGTTGTTTGCGCTAGGCTACAGGTTACCCAAGTATTGTTGCCACCACCCTCCCTATGAAAGGCTATTTCACTTATTGTCACGTATAGGTGATTAACCTTAACGGTTTATCGGTTAAGTATACGTATACCTGGCTTATGGTACCTGTACTTCCACTTATTATGCCTATGCCATGCCCACTAAGCATTAGGTAAGCAACTACTCCTATTACTACCACTACAACCACTATTGCGCCTATGACCCAGCCCTTCACCTTAATCACCAGGTGTATCGTGACTTCGTTATTTAAAAGGTATGCCGAAGAAATCACCGTGAAATTTCCGTGGAAAGTCCCATTCACTATTTTTAAACATTAAAAACCAGGTGAATTAACCTTAATGACTGAAAGAATTACATGGCTGAAGAGGGACCTAAGCACGCTAGAGTTGCTGGCTCTTGGGTACTCAGACGTATCATCAACCTACTACTTCACGCTAGGCATAGTCGCATTTAACTCAGGACCCTTACTACCAATAACGATGCTCCTGGGATCCCTATCCCTATGGCTCGTTGGGCTGGCATACGCGGAATTCGGTAGTGCAATACCAAGGACCGGCGGCGCGTATTACTACATACGCCGTGAACTGGGCAACACCTGGGGCTTCATCGCAGGTTGGTTATTGAGCTTTGACCAAATACTAATGATTGCATACGGCGCCCTGGGCACCATTAATTACCTTAGTGTAATCATCCTCCAGCCTCATGGTGGCCCATTAACTCCGCATTATCAGTTTTAATTATAATAATGATAATGGTAATAAACATACTTGGGATAAAGGCCTCCGCACGTTTTAACCTAACCCTGCTAACAATCGACCTGCTTGGGATACTGACATTATTAGTGTTTGGTTATTACCTGGTAATTGGTCACGGAGTCCTTTTGCCCAGGTTGTCATTCAATTTTGATTACCTGATTCATGGATTAACATACTCATTTAGGGGTTACACGGGCATTGACGTAATAGCGCAATCAGCGGGAGAGGCAGTGACGCCCTACATATCGGTCCCAAGGGCAATAATCGGCGTATCCACATTATCAACTGCTATTGCATTACTGCTGTCATTATTGACGATATTATCGGGTGCATTAACAACGGTCTCCAGTAATGTTGGTGATCCCATAGGTGCCCTGGCCAGGTACTTACTTCATAATGCGTATTTATCCACCTATGTCTCAATATCAATAGCAATAGTTCTCCTAATATCTGTAAATGCAGGCGTTGTGGACTTTTCGAGAGGTATTTACGTAATGAGCGAGGACGGCTTGTTACCGAGCAGGTTAAGTAGCGTTCATGGTAGGTATAGGACGCCTCATTTAGCGATAATAATCTCATCACTAATAGCAATATTATTTGTGCTACCTGGTAGCGTTGAGCTTATCGCGGATTCCTACGCAATAGCATCGACGATTGTGTACCTAATGACCATGATAGCACTAATAATGTTTAGAAATAAGGAACCGCACTTAGTGCGTTACTTCAGAATACCCAGTGTAACCATAAAACGAATAGAGGTGCCTCTCGTATCAATCATTGGCCTCATTATATATACATTCTCGATTATTCTCATAATCCTCATTAAGTTCATGTATGTGTTAGTGGTGCTGTCATGGCTATTCATAGGCATGTTACTGCACCTACTCAATAAATCTTCTCGACGCACCTAACCACGGAGTCTGAGGCACCGACGATGAATAATTTATCGCCTGCCTCTATCCTAACTTCCTCATCGCTAATTATCACGTCCTCACCCCTTATGATTAACGGTATTGCAACACCGCATTTCCTGGCAACATCCTTAACCTCCTGATTTATGTATGGAGAGTCCGAACTAATTACGACGTAGTACGCCTGCACCTTATCATCTGAGTAAAGTAATTGCTTGAATGGTAACTTTAGGTAATGGGCGATCTTAGACAGTATTGCATCCACAATGGGTATTGCGTAAACGCCCAACTCAATGAAGGCGTCGAGATACCTCTCCTTATTACTAACCAATGCTATTATTGTTGGTACACCCCTCGACTTAGCAGCCCTGGCAACCTCTAGGTTAGACTCATCATCCATAGATAGAATCACAACCTCACTCTCATCAACACCTGCATTCCTGAGTATTGATTCATCCTTGGATCGCCCACATAAACGTAGGCGGGGACACCCCTACCAAGCCTTGCCTCATTCTCATTATTCGCTATCATGCTCACCTCATAACCATTACTAACCAGTAATTTGGCAACTACGGTGCTAATGTCATTTATTCCAACAATCAATGCCTTACGCACAGGCAGTAAGCAAGGCTGTATTTAAAAACCGATTTACCTAAGGTCAACCTGCCTACCATAACCCTCAAGAAACCTCCTCAGATCATCCTCCCTAGGCAGGTTCTCCTCATCACCCCTAACCATCACGACCATGGCAGCCGCAGCCGAGGCCCTCCTCATCGCACTCTCCACATCGTGACCCCTAAGTATCGATGCAAGAAAAACCCCTGCATAGGCATCACCGGCGCCAATCGGGTCCTTCACAGGGACCCTAAATGCATCGGCCTTAACGACCCTACCTCCCAGTACGCCATTGAACCCTTAAGGCCGAGCTTAAGCACGATCTTATCAATGCCAAACCTTGAGCGTAACTCCCTAAACACATCGTCGACTGCGGACACGCCAAGTAGCAAATTGGCCTCTTCCTCATCGAGAAATACTATATCCACGAAACTAAGCGCCTTCGAGAGCACATTAACGGCGTCCTCCACGCGCATCCATAACTTCCTCCTATAATTAACGTCAAATGACGTGGTAACGCCCCTACCATGAGCAACCTCTAAGCCCCTAAATGCCGCTGACCTAGCAGTATCGCTGATGGCCATTGTTATGCCCGTCGTGTGAAAAACCCTGGCGCCACCAACGTAGTCCGGGTCCACATCCTCGGTCCCAGGGCCGAGGCTGCAGAGCCTCTCCTGTAGTAAAGCACGTCACTAACGCCGGGTATTGGGTAATTCCTCTGGACGAAGTATATACCCGTGGGTCTCTCAGGATCGAACTTAACGTGGCTAACATCAACACCCTCACCCCTAAGCCAATTGTATATGAATAGGCCGAATTCGTCAGCACCAAGCCTAGTTATCAATCCACAACTAACGCCAAGCCTTACCAGGGCAACGCATACATTAGCCTCAGTACCCGTGGCATGCTTCTCGAAGTAGGTAACATGCCTAAGAGCCCATCAGTAACGGCATTAAACTGAACCAGGGGTTCACCCAAAGCCACAACCTCAGGCATTGGAGATTTAATAACCACGGCCTATTAAGGAATTACTCTAACAAATTCAAGGAAGCTAAAACCTTAAAAACAACACAGCTAAGGAATCAACGGGCCCGTAGTCTAGCCTGGTAGGATGCCCAGGGCTCGCGCCCCGTACAAGCCTGACGCGCGGGAGATCCCGGGTTCAAGTCCCGGCGGGCCCACCACGCGGATTGATAATGATTGATTACGTTTTGTTTGTTTGGGTCCGTGGGCCTTGGGTGGGGCAGCTCAGTCTCGCCATCGCCCTTGTTATTGCCTTTATCCTCCTCTCCTTTCCTTTGTTTACCGCCTCCTCAAGCATTCTTTTCAATACTTCGCAGACCTTCCTCGCCATTTCCTGGTCCCTCTCGATTACGTACATGCCCATGTGGACCTCGAATTCGCCCTTTGACGGCTCAACCCAGCGTCGTAACCTGCATCCCTAAGCATTTCCTGAACAGCCTTGGCCTCCCCATAGTCCTTACGCCAGGTCCTAAGCTCAACAGTGCCGTTGTTGTTCACGTGAACATTCATACTCACGCCGGCAACCTCGATTGATGAACGGCCCAATGGCCTGGGCTCCATGCCCGATAGCTCGATTAGTCGCCTAGGCTTCTCGGCATCGGGCAGTTGGACCAAGTCCTTAACCAAAGTCTTAATCGCCGAGTCGCCAAGCATTTTCTTGGCTAACTCAATGGCTTTTGAGGACTTAACTATGTAGACTACGGCATGCTCATAATCACTGTCTATCCTGAATCCAAGGTTCTTTAGTCTCTCGATTATGTTATTCCACAACTCTAGCTTTGAATGGCCCATGATGAGCCTAATTCTCTTCTTCTTGATGTTCACATCGCCGTCGCCGAGTATTGCGTACAACACGAACATTGGGAACTCCTCATCACTGAGCCCGCTAGCCACTTCGACAACCTCGGACTTGTCCTTGAACACGCCCTTGTGGTCAAGAGCCATTAAGTGCCACATGGTGCTCACATCACCATCATTGAGGCTCAAGCCGTTTATGTATACGTGGTTCTTCCCTGGCCAAGCCAGTGGCCAAATGATGCTTGCCAGAGCTGGTTAGTACTCATCACTGGGTAGCCCTCCTCATCGATCGTGCCATCTGTCAATAATAAGCCGTATTGCATCGCCCTAAGCTTATTATCACCAAAGAGCTTGGGCACGATAACGTCAACGCCCCTAAGACCAGCGAGCGATATCTACATCGTTATGCTCCCCGACTTAGCGACCCTGACTAACTCAATCGCCAAGTCCTCCGTGTATAGGCGGACTGTGAAGCTTTTGCTCTTATCAAATGGTTTACCGCTAATGATTACTTTAGTTTCACCACTCTGTATCTTTTTAATCAACTCCTCGAGCTCTGGCTTGTAGGCCTTGAGCCATTTCTCGCATGCTTGGTTTAGGAGCTCGAGCATTCTCTTTCCGGCATTGAGCATTGCCCTCCTCAGGTTGGCAATGCCCTCGTCATTGCTTTCCCCAATCCTAGTCTCGATATTTCTTAACCAATCATTCAATGCATTGGTTGCGTTGTCGAATGGAGTTGCCGATTCGCTGAGCAACACGCCTCTGCGCTTTTCTACTCGGTCAATGAACTCGTTGATTAACTTCATGACTTCCTCAATGATTCTTGGGTCTTTAACCTCCTCACCGCACTCAAGCCTCCTCAAGCCCTTAACCTTCCTACCCCAGCAAATCCTTAAGCCGTTGAGAGCCACAATGCATCCATAGGACTAAATCAGCAACAGAGCTAATAAGCCACTGCCGGGAGGTGGGAAGTATTGATGCCCGTGTTTCAAGATGGGCTGAGGAATGAGGAGGAAGAGCGAGATTTGCACCCACATAGCGGCAGTCATTCTCTACCGAGAATACTCAAAGCTAATGCAACCAATATACGCAGCCGTAATAAACATGGAGTGCCAAGGTGACTACCACCTAGAAGTCATGGACAGGGATGCGGAGGTCATCAAGGACGTGAAGGCAATGAGCAGCGACATCCTCAAGCCAAGGTGCGGAGCGACATGTTGATGTGACCCATTAGGTTTGTCATTCGTGGCTCATTAGGCTCATCGCACGCCCCTCCATACACCGCGAAACCACAGACCACGCACGGCGGATAGCGATTGGGCATTAAGCCAAGGCACGCATCAAGGAAGCACCGCCTGAAGGGGCACCACCACACTTATTATCTTTACCATATCTCTAACAATCTTGCGTTCCTTATCTAAGTCGGCCCATTATATGGTAATGGCATTTTTACCCATGTCTAAATTTTATATTTTATTTTACATGCATCATATTCTAAGCTTAGATCTAAAGTAAGATTTATAAGTGGTTAGGTAAATAATGGTTATGCGTTTCATTAGGGTTTTCCGTCAACCATGATGGACGACTATCCATTGAATGTTCACGCAATAATAAGGCATGCCGCGTTATATTTTGGTGAGAATGAGGTTGTGTCTAGGGACGTTGATGACAATATCGTTAGGTTAACGTATCGTGATGTCTATGATAGAGTCCAGAGAATAGCTTCAATGCTTGAGGGTGAGTTAGGCGTGAAGCCTGGTGATAGGGTTGGTGCATTGGGTGTTAATACCCATAGATATTACGAGTTATATTATGCTGTGTCAGGAATTGGCGCCGTCTTTGTTGAGATGAACTTCAGGCTCTCACCCATTGAGATAACTCACGTGGTTAATCAAGACTAGCACTGGAAAGTTCGATAAAAAAAAGTACTAAGGAATCAATACAAGAATTACTTCAGCAAGGATCAATAAAGTAAGGTTTTAATAATATCGTTAATTCTCATGTTATTTGTTTATGGTCATACCCATTACTGTTTTGAGGATTTTGAGGAGGTTTCGTAGGATTACTCGAAGCGTCATTTTTTTTACTCCTTAATCCTATTCCTAATAGTCCTATTCGTGGGGGCCCTCGCCATGTACCTAATCGAGCACGGGAAGAATCCTGGATTTAATAATTACTTTAATGCTGTTTGGTTCGTGATGGAGACCATAACCACCGTTGGTTATGGCGATATAGTCCCTAACACGTACCTTGGTAAAATAGTTGACATGGTCATAATGCCCGTGGCATCGCCGTAATAAGCCTGTTAACTGCATCGATAGCTACGGAGTTGACAAACGCAGCAATAGCAAGGAGCATGGGTCATCACACAACCTCAAAGGGTAGGCATGTTGTTGTGATTGGTGATGCTGATAGGGCCTGAGGGTTATTAATGTTATTATTGAATTAATGAATAGGAGAGGTGAGCTTATAGACATTCTCTACATGAATGATGGAGATAAACCACCGTCATTACCTACTGACGTTGAGTTTATCCGTGGTGATCCATTTAACACCAATGACTTAATTAGGGCTGGTGTGAATAAGGCGTCTACGGTGATTATACTTCCATTTAGTGATGCTGATGTTAGGACTGCTGATGCCAAAGTCGTGCTACTGATCATGAGTGTTAGAAAGCTGAACCAAGCGCCTACATAATTGCCGAGGTTCTTAATGAGCTGATAGGGATTACGCCTTAAGGGCTGGTGCAACTTCCGTGATTTCCCTGGCTCATTCACCACGGTTATGATAGCCAATGAGGTCTTTAATCGTGGTTTATCCTCAGTATTAATAAATATAATTAATAAGGGAGACCTGGGCCTAATGGAGGCTAATGACTATGTTGGGAAGCGGTTTATCGAGGTTGTGCAACTGATTAAGTCCGAGTTAAATTACTTAGTCATTGGCGTGGTTAGGGATGGTGAGGTCATACTCAATCCAGGTAATGACTTTGTAATTCAATCAGGCGACTCGTTACTCGTAATTAGGTGATCCATTAATAGCTTCAAAACACCGTTAAGTGTGTACTCACTTGGAGTTAGGGGATTTATACCGTCACTCCTTATGCGATTCTCCGTGACCCTACCAATGGCTATCGCAGTCCTACCCCTAAGTGCGTCCTTAGCGCAATTCCTCACGGCCTCGTAGGTCATGGGCTCATGAAAACCACGTAATCAACATTGCCGATGAGTCCACAGGCAATGTCGACACCCACGGGATTCGGTCTCACGTCATAAATACCATACTCAAAAACATCATAGCCAAGTCCCCTAAGCTCATTAATAATGTAATCATTGCCCCTCAATGATCTTAACACTACGACCTTACCACGTGGTAGGTTACGCATCATATTGACTATGCCGTAGCTTGAGAATTCCCTAGGCGTAACACATGCAATGCCTAACTTCTCAACCTCGTTACATGTCCGTGGGCCAACGCCAATAACCCTCACATTACCGCTTAATTGTCGTAACTTATCACCTACGTATTTCACGGCAACGGCGCTCATTATAACCACATAATCAGCATTGTTAAGCGATATCCTACTAATCAATTCCTCATTGGGTACAATATCAATAACCGGTATCTGAATTACATCAATATTATTAAGGTGGACTGGCCTTATCTTCCCCGAGGCCCTAAGTATGAGGACCTTAGTCATTACTAACACCAAGTTCCTTAATCAGTGACCTGGCCGTGAGTTCAATGGCCTCCCTACTGCTCATGCCCGGTCTCCAACCGACTTCCCTAATAATCCTATCAATGGAAAGTAGCATTCGCTTAACATCGCCAGGCCAACCCCTCCCATCCGGCGTAGCGGGCTTATAGATTATTCTCGGGTTAAAGCCTGATGCCCTAATGACTATGCCCACTATATCCCTAACACTTATTGAATCCTGGTTACCGACATTATACGTGTAAACACCAACGCCATTCTTCACGGCATGCTCCCAAGCCATTAGTGTGGCGTTTATGGTATCCGTTATGTATAAGTACGACTTCTCCTGAGTGCCATCGCCAAGAACCTCAAGTTCGCTTGAGTTCTTTCTGAGCTTCATTAGTAGGTCATATATGACACCATGCCTAAGCCTAGGCCCAACAATATTTGCGTACCTAAGAATCACGCAATTGATCCCATAAAGCCTCACGTAAGTTCCGCACATTACCTCACCAGCGGCCTTGGCAGCGCCGTAGACGCTTATTGGCTGTATTGGGTGATCCTCAGGTGTTGGTATTATCTTGGCATCGCATATACCGTGCTTGATGATGCATATACCACGGTTTTAACCCCGTACTTACGAACCAGCTCAAGAACATTGAATGTGGCTAAAACATTCTCATCAAAGTGAACCCTGGGTTCTGTGACTGATACCCTAACCTCCGGGTTTGCCGCCAGGTGAAACACGGTATCGACATCTCGAAATACGTCGGGATTACTCGGGCTTTTTAAGTCATCCTTAACGAACCTAATCCTATCTATCACATTCCCCAGCCTACCTAGGTCTCCTGAACTTAAGTTATCAATAACAACCACGTCAAAGCCCATTTCAACAAGTCTCTCCGTTAAGAATGAACCAATGAAACCAGCACCGCCAGTCACCAACACCCTCACCACTAATCACCTCATCAACGCTATACTAACTAAACCAATTATTAACCCAAGAAGGAGACCGGTGTTACCAAGGACTATCTGTATCAATAATAAAACCAGCAATATAATTCTCATGGACCTACTTACCCACGTGCTTGATTCTGCAGTGTACCTGTTACTAAGTACATCATTATTAAGGTTAGTATTATCGATATGGTGCCTACTAACCCGATATAACCTCCCTGTAGGCATTACTTATTTGGGATGTATATATTGATGGGAATGCGGACATCATTGACTTAATGAAACTTGGGCTTACATAATACTCAAATTGAAGATATATCAGTATACCCGCATTAATCAAGTACAATAGTAGGCTTACCCCATATAGTATATGCCACGCCCTAATCCCCTGCGCCTTACTCATTGGGTATAGACACCACCCCTTAGGTTATAAATATTGCAATGATGACCCCAGCGAGCATGCTTATGAAGTGACCAAGCCTATTAATGCCAACGCCGTCTATCACGAGCACAGGCGGTATTGGTATTAATAGCCATAGCGACCCATAAATCGTGTATAGTATTATTAAGAAGTTGAGGCATGCATCGGCCTAGTAGGTCCCCTAACCGTATTTATTAATGAGGACGTTAAAACAACCCCCATTAGGCCCATAGTCATTGCCGATAATCCATAGGTTACGATAACCCTATTATACATTAGGGATAGAACTACGGTAGAAACCCCAATACCTACTACGCCCGTTAAAACACCGGCCAATAAGTAATACCTCAACCTAAGCTCTAACACGGCAATGGCAGTCACGAAAATAAAAATGGGCAATGTACCAACCAGGTCAGTAACACTATCCGGTAATAGTGATACGAATAGGTAAATAATGACGTAGAGGAAACCCCTAACCACGCTCTGCCTCATCTCAATAAGCGCCTTATTCAAAATCAGCCCTGGCCTTATTAGGAAGATTGAGGCATAGCTAATCAGTACTATCAACGTTATTACCGCTATGTAGGAGTAACCAATACCTAATCCCTTACGTAACCTGGCCAGTACGTAAATAAATAACATGGATAATATGAATTCTGGAATTAAGGCGTAGTAACTTGGTATTAATGCTGCGATTAGAGTACTTATCGCCGCAATTATTAACGCGGCTGGGTAATAAAGCACAAGGCTGTCGCCTTAACTCTCATGATTATTCCTGATCCATGAGTATTAAGCTTTTAATATGTATTACATTATGTGATTAACGATACCGTGTGAGGGTTGTTATCGTACTTCACGGCTCACAGGACCCCGATTACATAGATAGTGTAAGGCATTTTGCGGAGAATGTCGGTCTTTATTACGCGTTTATTTCGTACTCCAAACCGTCAATAAATGATGTTGTTGGTGATGTATACATACCATTATTTATTGGGTATGGTAAGGATTATGAGAGGGCTGTAGCCGTAACCGGCTTTGAGGCGCCACCACTGCTTGAGTGGCCGGGCGTGAGGGACTTCCTTCTAGGTCTTGGTCCTGGCTTATACGTATTTCATGGCGAGAATGATGTAAGGTTCATAAGTGATTTGGGTAAATTGAATATTCGCGACGTCGCCTTCCTCAAAATCGAACCCACACTTAAGAACTACCTGATCAATCACTGCCCAGGGAGGGTAATTCCCGTGGTCTTTACCCAAGGCGTGATTTATAAGGAGATCTTGACCGCGGTATGGGATTCATGCCCTAGAACTGAGGTTCTAAGGCCTCTCTTTGAGCTTCGTGAGTTCATGAATTACTTTAAGGATTTATTACCGTGGTTAATACGAAGCACTAGGCGGGTTAGATAGATGGGAGGGCTATGATTGAGACGATAATATTGTATTACATCGCAATATTAGTAATCTCAGTAATGCTTGACTTAATACTTGGCGAGCCAAGGGCGTCTTCATGAAGGTGCATCCCGTGGTTATTACAGGTAGCATTGCATTTAAATTATTTAGACTAGGCAATAAGCTCTTTGGAATATTTTTATGGTTTATCTCCGTGGTTCCAATAATAATTATTTATTACATAATATCACGTGCGTTAATTATGTTTAATATTATCATCGGAATTATTGTTTATGCCTACTTCCTGAAATTAACATTTTCAATAAGGTTAATGAGGATTATGCCAAGAAAATATTAAGGAGCATTGAGTTGGGGGATTTAAATAATGCCCGTATACTGACTCAGCAGATTGTTAGGAGGAATGTTTGGGAATTGGACACGGCGCACTTAATATCTGCCGTGATAGAAAGCCTTGCTGAGTCCTTCGTTGATGGTCTTCTATCGCCTCTTTTCTACTTTGCATTACTTGGACTACCTGGAGCCCTACTTCAAAGGTTATCCAACACCATGGACTCAATGGTCGGTTATAGGGGGTGGCCCTATGAAAATGTTGGTTGGTTCTCGGCTAAAGTCGATACCATACTAAACTATATACCCGCAAGGTTGTCCTCAATAATCATCTTAATTGCATCTGGATTAATGGGGTTAAACTGGAGGGGTAGTATTATGGTTGCTCTTCATGAACATAATAACGTAAAGAGCATTAATTCTGGGTGGCCCATGTCATCCTTCGCGGGTGCGTTGGGGATCATGCTTGAGAAGGTCGGTGCCTATAGAATAAATGATGGTATGCCTAGCCCTGACATGACTAGGTTGGGATTAGCTCTTAAGTTGTTTGATGCTTCCGTTATCATTGCATTAATATTTACTTCAATTTTCCTAATCTTTAGAGTACTTTTTATACCATTATTTATTTAATGAAGACTTTCAACAGAATAAATAATCAAATTATTACCCATATGTAATTAATGGCCTTTATTTTTTTACGGCCAGTTATATGACGGGTAATATATAATATTTAGGAATAACCTTTTTATACTAGTGCTATCAGGGATATTTTGGTAGATTACTATGTCTTCCATAACCACATCAAGTGGAGAGTCAACACCGGCTGAAATTGAGAGGCAATTAACGGAGAGGCAACTCCAGGTTCTTCAATACCTACTTAAAAAGGCGGTCCCACTTAAGGTATACACGGTATATGCGGATCAGGATGAGTTGGCCAGGGAGTTGGGAATGACTAGGCAGGCGCTCAGTGTTCATCTTAAGAAGCTTAAGGACTTTGGGCTCATAAGGACTGGCCGTGAGTTCGTTGACGTCACTGATAAGGCTCTTAAGGTACTGAGGATGAGTTCCAATGAGGCGATAATACTCGTTAAGGTTCAGCTAGGTATAGGACAATAATTTACGAGAAGGTTAAGGAGTTGCCGATTGAGAAGGCCTACAGGGTGTCCGGTGATTATGACCTGGTACTAATAACGAGGGAGGTTAACGTTAATGATATACTACGCGTACTTAGCATGATGGAGGGTATTGAAGACACCAAGACCTTCATATCCCTGGAAACCCTCAGGGAGTGAGCGCATAATTAAGAGTTAGGCGTGGTTAAATATTACGGTATTAATCTCATTATTACTACGCTAGAAGGTTTATTAACCATATATTGATTATGCATTCACGTAGCATCATGGAGTACGTAAGCCCTGAGGTAAGGATTGATGCATACATAAGGAATGTTGCAAACGCACTTGATCAAATAGAGAAGGAGGGAGTTAAGAATGAGGTGGTGGAGATAGCCAGGGCATACCTAAAGGATTCAATCTACTACCTATCAAGAGGTGATCAATTCAATGCACTGGCAACAATAGCTACGCAGAGGGCCTACTCGATGCATTGAGATTCCTTGGAATGACCCATTTCAATTGGAGTAGGACTGATGACCTAATCAGGAAAGCCCAAAATAAAGTGTTTGTTGCGGGTACGTTCGAAATAGTCCACCCAGGACACATAGCCTACCTAAGGCATGCCTGGACCCTCGGACGCGTCGTTGCAGTGATCGCTCGTGACTCCACGGTTAAGAGGATCAAGGGTAGGGACGTGGTGATACCCGAGAATCAGAGGTTGGAGGTTATTAGTAATATTGTTTATGTTCATAAGGCTAGGCTCGGCTACGAGGGCGACATGTTTAGGGTTGTTGAGGAGGAAAGACCAAACATAATACTGCTTGGACCTAATCAACCATTTAGTGAGGATTCGTTAAGGGAGGAATTGAAAAAGAGAGGTTTAGGGAATATCGAGGTAATTAGATTTAACGACTATGTGGACTGCCCACTCTGTAGCACGACAAAGATACTCAAGGCCATAAGTAGTAGGTTTAATCAGGGTAATCAATTACCCAATAATTACTAAGCTATTAACGGGAAAATGAATTAAATTCATGTACCTCACCTCGATCTCGGCATAAAATATGGTGATTAAGGTACGAGTCCTCTCGTTACCTGCGAGAACTCCTGCTGATTAAATGTGAATGAGTAGTTTACTAGGGTCATGTTTATGTTCATGAACATACCGCCAAAGCCGCCCTGATATGTGGGGTATAGGTATATTGTTACATTAGTTGGCACGCCATTACCTAGTATGCATAGTTCCGTTATGTTCATAACCACTGGCATCTCCTGTAACTCACCCTGGGCTGGCGTTAGTGTCACTGTTGCTGCGAAGCAGTAGGTTGTTTTTCCATTCCAGGTACCCTTACCCACGTACCTACTCTCATTTAGCGCAAGTATTACGTACTTGGTAAGGTTTACGTAGGGCATGCAGTGAGTCACGGCTTGCTGCCCCATGAAGTTGAATTCCATTGCGTAGCAAAGCTCGTTATCGTATCTCCAAAGTGCCATATTGAAGTTAATGCCGGTCCCCATAAAGTGCCTGAACAATAATGTGCCGTTTATTACGGTCGCATCACTTATTGGCGTTCTAGATATAGTGACGATACCCATTAAAGGACCCATTTGAAATGGAACACCGGGTATTCCTGGGAACTCATTATTGTTTACTACGAACGTGGAGCTGACCGTGAATCTATAGGTCACTGTAACATTCCTCATAAGTAATTCCTTGGCATTTAGGAGGGCTGATTCAGGACTTCCATTTACTGATACTGCGAGGTACGTAACCGCACCTGCGATTGCTAATACTACGATTACCGCGGCAATTAATAATGGTGTTTTCATCAATTCCATTTAAACCCGCGATTATTAAAAGGTTTTGACTCAATACCTCCTTGCGATCCTCAACCAGTAATTTGCCTGCTTCTCACCGCATGCTAGGTCTCTCAAGCCACCAATGTCCTTGCTCGCATCCTCATCCATAGGCACACCCAATGCGTCAGCATCAAGTAATTGCTGTATTGCCATTCCGCAATCATTATCACCACTCCAGGGAACCTCAACAACACCACCATTATCAAGGTGCTTCCTAGCCTCGTCCACGGTGGTGGCCCTCGTAGTCATGGATCTAAGGAACTCCCACGCCATACTCCTCATGTTATTACCTATCTCATTAAGTAACTCTATAACTGTGTCAGCAATCCCCTCACGTGGGGCAACGTACTTCTCCATTGTATCCCTCCTCGCCAGGACAACCTGCTTATTCTCTACATCCTTAGGACCAACCTCTATCCTAAGCGGTACACCCATCATTTCCCAGTAATTGTACTTCCAACCCGGCGTCCTATCAGTCCGGTCATCAACCTTAACCCTAACACCGGCATTTGTAAGTTCATCCATTATTGACTTAACCTCCCTCATTATTGCCTCCTCCGTACCCTTATACATTATTGGTACTATCACGACCTGTATTGGTGCCACGTTTGGCGGCAATGCGAGGCCCTTATCATCACCGTGCACCGCAATCATCGCCGCAATAACCCTCTCCGAAATTCCGTAACTCGTTGTGTGAACGTACTCCCAATCGCCATTGGGCGTCAAGTACTTAACGTCGAAAACCCTTGAGAAGTTCGTGCCAAGGTAATGAACGGTGCCGATCTGCATGGTCTTTCCATCGGGCATTACAGTGTCAAAGGCTATTGTGTAGACCGCACCCGCGAACTTATCCCACTCGGGCCTTTGACTTATTAGGTAGGGTATGCCCAGGTAATCAAATATTTTCCTGTAAATTTCCATGGCCTCCTTAATCTGTCTCTCCGCGTCCTCCCTATTCGCATGTGCCGTATGCGCCTCCTTAAACATTGATATCTCCCTAAGCCTAATCATAGGTCTCGTGGCCTTTGTCTCAGCCCTAAACACACTAACTATTTGGTAAACCTTGAATGGGAGGTCTGTGTGGTCCTTAATCCATAACTTGAACATGGGCATCATTGCGGTCTCACTGGTTGGCCTCAGCACGAGTCTCTCCTCACCAGTGCCACCCTTACTTACCCAGAAGACCTCGTTCTCAAAACCCTGATGTGCTCACTCTCCTTTGAGAAGAATTCATACGGTATGAACACGGGGAACAAAACCTCCTGGTGGCCAGTCTCATCGTGAACACGCCTAACGTAGGCCTCAACCAACCTCCTAATCTTCATGCCATAAGGCTCCAGACATATGCACCCTTCACTGGGTATCTATAGTCGTAAACCTCAGTCTCCATTATAACCCAGTTAAACCAGTCTGTGAAGTTCCTCCACCTCTCCCTAGACCTCTTCTCCCCTGACTTGATGAGTTGTAGCTTGGCAATAAAGGTCCCTCGGTTGTGCCTAAGTAAGGCCTTAAAAGCATTGTGTCCACAATCAGGCAGTAGGTATTTAAGCGCGTTGAATTTGGGGAGATTAATGAATTTCAAGCTAAAGATTGAGGTACTAAGTAACTGCGTTGGTTGTGGTATTTGCTGGACCGTGTGCCCAAAGGGCGTACTAACGGGTAGGTTGAGGGATAAGGCCTATGTGTTGAATGAGTCGCTATGCTCAGGCTGCTTCTCCTGCCAAAATAACTGCCCATACTCGGCAATCAGGGTAACACCAATACATTATTAGGTAATTATTGGAAGGCCGGTTGACATGACTAAGTTTATATACCCACGATCATTAATGAGATGCATAAATGCCTCCGTTAGGTCCCTACTCATGACTACGTAATCCCCTATGTAGGTAATTACGTAATTAACAGCCTTAGCTAGGTAATCAACGCCTAACTTACCACTCGATATAAGCACTAGTAAATCAATGGGTGTCGGCATCAATGGTCCCAGTAAAATAAGGCTATTGAACCTGGCAATGTTCATTATGAATTGCACGTAATCATCAACCACAATGACGGGTTGATTAGGCAAGGTTAGGGAAGTAACGCCCAACCCCCTCCTGAAAAGTCTCAACCACTCATCATAATTAACCCTATTACTAAGCCTATACCTAATTATCAACCTGGCAATATCGACACTTAGATCCACAGCCTCCTAAGCCTATCAACACTATCATAGCAGTTAATCGTCGCCGACGGCTCGACGGCCATGACATCCCTTAAAAACCCAGGTACCCAACCCCAAAGCCTAATGAATGAGTTCCCAAAGCCCATGAGTAGGTCAATGGCCTCCTTAGGTTTATCACGGCTAATCTGCAGAATTCCCGTGGTAGTGGTAGTGACAGTGATTTATAGCGCTTAACGGCCATAATGAGGATATTCCTTAGCATGGGCATCGAAGCCTCAATCCTTGGCGCATAAATCGCCAGGTCCATACACTAATTCAGTATTTAGTATAATGATTTACCTTTATTAAAGGGTTCATCAGGAATACCCGAGTTCCTCATCATTACAGCCTCAGAGGCCTGTTTCCTCATCAATCAGGTTTGTTTATATTAATGCATTAATTAAGTTGATTTCGATGAGTGATTACGAAGTATTCATTGGGATTTGCGAACGTATTAATTGCCCAAGGAGTTATGTGAACCTGGTGCTAAGTGAGTTATCGAATTTAGGCGTGGCCGAAGTTCTCAACGATGGTGATACCGAGTTCATGGGATTTAGATTATTAGGTAAGGGCCAGAATAGCCTTGTGTTTAAGTGCCGTGTTGATAATGGATATTACGCCTGCAAGATTAGGCGCTTTGATTCATCAAGACCCGACCTAGTGGGTGAGGGTAATTACCTGAGGCTTGCGAATTCCGTGGGCGTGGGGCCAAGATTAATTAGCTATACAAGTGATGTATTGATTATGGAATTGGTAAGTGGCATACCCATACAGAGGTATGTGGTTACGGCAAACCCAACGGAGTTAAGGGTGGTGCTCAGGGACTTACTTTGCAATGCCGTAAGTTGGACTCCATAGGCCTAGCCCACAATGAGTTGAGTAGGCCCCAGGACCACGTGATCATTAGTGGTGGTAGGGCATTCATAATAGATTTTGAAAGCGCCAGCCTAAATAGTAGGGTTAGTAATGTTGCTCAAATACTAAACGCATTGGTAATGGGTAGGGGCTCTATTCAAGACCGCGTTCGAGCCGCCCTGGGCGTAAGTATTGACTTCTATGGGTTACGTAACGTCATTAGGAGATATAAGGTCACGAGGAGTGATGATGATTTCATGCAAATACTGAGGTTACTTAGACTTGAGTAATTCCTGGGCTAAGTTCCACAGCTTATCTCCGAGGTGGTGAATCACCTTTATGACTTTACCCTTACTCGTACTCCTCATCTCGTCGGCGGTCATGAGAGATACCCCAATGGCTATGTACCTGCCCTTGAGATCTTTAATTAACAATAAATCACCAACGCCAAAGTTACCACTTATGTCCTTAATACCTGGTCTCATTACGTCTGCCCCATTGACTATGTGCGGCACCGCGCCGTCATCCACGGTCACCGTTGGGTAATTGGGCATGTAGGTTGGGTTGAGGTAGAAGTACGTTAATAATGGTAATACGTACTCCCTCTGGTTCGTGTCCACCTTTACCGTGAGTCTCGCCACCAATGGCTTGTCATCTATTAAATACACCGTTGTTGCCTCATTCAACTCATAAATCTCAACCTTCTTAGCATTCCTAAATATTGGGCCTAATTCACCTACGGCATTGCTTAATTCCTTAATGTCCTTGTTACTGAGGAAGTACCTCTTAACCACAGTAATTATTTGCAGGGCTCATTAATAAGTATTTAGTACGTAACTCAATATTTAATAGCCAGTATTTAGTATTTGTTCTTGTGTCTACGGAGACAATAACGAGGGCTGATTTTGAAAAGGTGGTGCTTAAGGTTGGTAAGGTGATACATGCGGAGAAGGTTCAGGGGTCAAGGAAGTTATTGAGGTTGATTGTTGATATTGGTGACGAGAGAAGACAGATAATCACTGGGCTTGCGGAGTTTTATAAGCCCGAGGACTTAATTAATAAGTACGTTATTGTTGTCGCAAATCTGGAGAGCAGGAAGATATTTGGTTATGAGAGTCAGGGAATGATACTGGCATCGTGTGATGAGAAGAACCCAACAATAATAACGATTGATAAGCCGCAGGATGAGCAAATAGGTAAGAGAGTTTGTTAAGGATGTAATTGCTTTAAATACCCTGTTTAAAATCGATAACGGTGAGCATAGAGCATTACGTATTAGATAACGGACTTAGGCTATTAATAAATAGGATTGAATCACCAACCATAGGCATCGCGATCGGCGTGGGAATAGGCTCTATATATGAGGATGAGGATTTACGAGGCATAAGCCATTTCGCTGAACACATTATTTACAGGGCATACCCAAGCATTGACCTAGAAATAGAGGGGTTAGGCGGTGTTTCGGATGCGTACACTGAACGAACACTCACAATGTACCTATTCGAGGTAATACCAAGTGAGTTAAGGAGCTTACTACGGCTTATTCATAAAATGTTTAGTAGTAGGAAAGTAAATAGTGAGGACTTTGAGAGGGAGAGGAGGGTTATCCTTTCGGAGATAAGGATGAGGAATGATGACCCGAGCACGTTGATATATGACCTAGGGCCCAGGGCATTGTTTGGAGATAGTGATTATGGCGCTCCAATAATCGGGTCTGAGGAGAGTATTTCCTCAATGACCATTGAAGACCTAGAGGAATTCCTGGAATCCTACTACACACCGGATAATATGGTAATAAGCATTGTTGGCCCTTTAAGTATCCCAATAAGTGAGGTAATGGAATTATTTAGCAAATGATGGTAGGTCAGGCAGTAAAAAGAAACCGACAATGGGTAGGGGAGGGTCAATAACCATTAAGAAACCTATTGAATCAGCTATTTATCGTATTCCTGGCAGTACAACATAGCCAATGAGGATCCATTTCTGCTCTCAATTAAATCATCATTGCTGGAGTTTCATTTAGTGAATGGACTAAGCTCATACTTAGTGTCCAGGTTTAGGAATAAGGGATTAACATACACGATAGATATGGATAGGGATTACCTGCCGGGTACGTATTACTACCAATTAGTGGTGTCTGCAATTAATAGGGAGAGTATTGATGATGTGAAGGAGGAATTGATTAATGCATTATTAAGTATTGACGATTTATTTAAGGATGAGTACTATTTAAGTAAGCGATTAAACTACCTTAAATACCTAATAAGCGATTATTTACGTAGACCATTACAGATCGCCGAGTCCATGAGCTATATGGAACTAAAGCTTGGTAATCACGATGTTTATGAATTTAATAAGGGGCTTGAGGAGCATTTCAGGGATTCACTGAGTGACTTGATAACCAATGGTGTGTGGTCCGCGATAATACCCTCATAATATTAGTGTATTACGTATACGTAAACATTACGTATGCGCATCAATAAATTAAGTATTATTAGTGTATTATTGTTGTATTCCCAACCTATCCTTAATCTCCTTAAGTAATAGCGTCATTGCATCGCCAGCCTTGCACTGTATTATTACATCAGCTATGTAATCGAGTTCCGTGGGCTCCATATTTATGATTATGACCTTACCACCCATTTCCTTAACGAATATAGGTATGTAAGCCGCTGGGTAAACGGAGAGCGAGGAACCAATTACCAGGACCGCATCACTCATCAGGCTAGTTCCCTAGCCCTATCAAAGTCCTTAACAGGTTCCCCAAATAATACGGTGTCGGGCTTAAGAATACCACCACACTCATCACAAAGCGGTGGTATTTGACCACTATCAATCTTCCTGATAACAACCTCCATTGGGTAGGTGCGGCCACACGCAATGCACACGGCCCTCTTCATTGTGCCGTGAAGTTCAATCACGTTTTTAGAGCCCGCGGCCTGGTGAAGTCCATCAACGTTTTGGGTAATTACAGCCTTTATAATGCCTAACCTCTCAAGCTCCGCCACGGCATGGTGCGCCCTGTTCGGCTTAGCCGTGAATAACGTGCTCATCCTCATCCTATAAAACAACCAGAAGTCCTTTGGGTGTTGTAGAAAGTAATCGATGGTTGCTATTTCAGGCTGTACTGCCTCCATAATCCTGAGGGCCCTAAAGTCGGGATCCCCGACTCCGTGGATATGCCGGCGCCCGTAAAGGCTATTGCGTGCCTTGCGTTGATCAGTATATCGGCGGCTTTCTTAATATCCTCAATGTTACATTGTTTCTCGCCCATACTTTGATTATTAACTTGGTAATTACGGCGTTATAAGTATTAATTCTATTAATAACGGAGGATTTATAATGCAGTCCAGGTTTTTCATAGTAACGTGATGAGCTGACGACGGACTGAACTATTGATGAACGCGTTGGTGGCTGACCTCGTCGTATATAATCTCAACATCCTCCGTGGACCTAACCTCCACAGCATTAATCCCGTAATGATCCCTTAGGGATTCGTATGTTGGCCTATTATGCGCAATAACGTAAAGTGCCGAGGAAAAGGCATACCTCTCCCAATCCCTTACTGTTAAACTTAATAGGCTCACGCTATTACCTGATCTAATGGGTTCCGTTGAGTATGCACTGACTATGTACGGTACCTTAAGCCTCTGTGAAATTACCCTTGCGATAACCGCCGCAATCCAATCATGCGCATGCACGAAATCTATATCCCTGGGTATTACATAGGGTGCCCTGGAGAGAATCTCCACGAGTAGAAAGTGCATGTATGCAATGACGTCGCTAAACCACCTATCGCTCACGGTGAATACGCGCACATTACCATCCATGTAACTACCATCAAAATTTGCTGGGTGTACCAGGTATATCTCGTACTTACTAGATAATCTTGTAACCAAATCCCTAACCTGGAATGCCAGCGATCCGACGACCCTATGCGGTGGGTACTCCGTCGATATGTGCAGAACCTTAACCACAGAATTCAGCAGTAAATACTACTTAATTTAATTATTGCAGTTGATGTGAGGTGCACGGAATCGTTTACCGTGTTTACATAACCAAGAACCTTAAGCTTATCAATAATACTCCTAACCTCCTCAATCCTCAGACCAACAATCCTCGCCAAATCCTCAAGCTTAACTGCTCGTTCCTTATCAATCGCGGCCAATGAATGCAGGGCTTGCATCACGGTCCTTATCTTCGACTCGTAACCCACCTCCACAGAGTATTATTAATCAATTTTCTCCTTAATAAATTTCTCCATTCTTAACCGTGAATTAGTAATTGAAATAGCAAAAAGCACTTATATAATCACCTAATCCGTAATGAAGACAGTGTCTATAGAATTAACAACGAATAAGGTACTTTATGAACCAGGTGAGGACATAGCAATCAATGTAGTGGTTAAGGGACTGATAAGTAGGGAGGATGTTGAATTAACGGTGATTAAGGACTCTCAGGAATTAATAAGGCGAACCCTACAGGCAATACCCCCAGAATCAGAGATAATGGATTACATTAGGATAACAGACACGGGCAATTACGAGGTAAGCGCCAAGTGTTGCGGTTCAGAGGTTAGGACCCCAATAATGATCATTAATAAACCCGAAACACCACTAAGGTTTGTATTGGTTTTTCATAATCACCAACCAATACATAGGTATCCAAACGGTATTTACCACGGTCCCTGGGCATTCCAACACACCTGGTCACCTGAATTCTACCCAATCTATGATGTCGGTCCCTACCTACTTCATGCCAGGCTCGTGGATAGGTATAGGGTCTCCATAACGTATAACCTAAGCCCAAGCCTACTGTGGCAGTGGGATGATATACTACGCAATGGCGCACTCATTGAGGGTAGGGATCACGTTGAATACATTGGTCCCTGGGATCCACGAACGGAACTAATCAAGGAAGCCATTAGTACTTATTCGAAATTGGCTAGTGAGGGAGTCATAGAGGTATTAACGAGTTTCCTAGCCCACCCCATCGCTGGTTATTTAATTGAGAGGTTTGATATTCATGACCTATTACGATGGGAGTTGAGCAGGGGTAGGGAGGTCACTAGGAAGGTGTTGGGTGTGGATGCCGTGGGTGCGTGGTTACCTGAGTTGTACTTTTCTGAGAAATTGAGAAGTATTCTCTGTGATGAGGGCATTAAGTTCGTAGTTCTTGACGGCGTTTATCACCTTGGTGAGGCTATCAAGGATAGGAGTTCCATATATAGGGTTTATAGGCATGACTGCTTAACAATATTGTTCAGGGACACGGCATTAAGCGATCTATTAAGCTTCCAACTGAATAAGGCGAGTAACGCCCAGGAGGCTGATGTAAACGCCAGGAGACTAATCATAGAGTTAATAACGAGGATGAACCATGCCAGGGACGGCGTAGTTACAATGGCTTTAGATGGAGAGAATTGGATGATATTGCCAACGCCAAACCCATACGCCGCGCTCCTCCTTGAGAAAATAATGATGTATCTATCGCAGGCAAGGTCTGATGGTTATGTTATGCCGATTAGACCGTCAATTATTAGGGAGTTTCATGATGAGATTAAGGAAATACCAACAACCTCATGGCTGGGTTCACCGGCTAAGTGGATTAGTGAGAGGGCGGACATACAGTCGAGGCTTTGGTCGATGGCTCAAGCCGCGGTTAACAAATGGAGGTTGTACGAGGAGGTTTTTGGTGAAGATGAGGAGTTGAGAATGTCCCTCGCAATGACGCTAGATAGCGACTATTATTGGGCTGAATTCGTAAACATAAATCACGTGGGTGAATGGGCATACTCCGTAATAAGTAGGGTTGAGGATGCGCTTAACTCATTAGGGATGAGGTTTAACCTAAGAAATGATCAGCTGGAGATTGTTATTAGTAATGGCTGGGTTAAGGACGCAAACCTAATACTTGGTATTGAAACTCCGGAGACGTATGTGGAACATAGTATTAAGGTACTACCTAGTTCGTTAGAGACCGTGAGAATTAACGGCTTCAATAACGTAACCATATCATTACTATCGCCAAAAACGAAAACGCAGATTAGGAAGGCCATTAGAATAATGCGTGAAGTTACGAAACACCAATAATGCTTGATCCATCAATTATATACATGACATCCCCACTGGATATACGCGTTGTTACGTAATCATAGGCATAATCAATACCTATACCGCCATAATCAATGCGTAGAGCAATCCCCCTCATAGGCTCCCCCTCCCTTATCACATAGCCAAAGCCCCATGACCAAGCCCAGGAGGTTGCCATCTTAAGTATTGTCTGTGAACTCAATTCCCTACCCATTAGCAGTCTCATTATTTTAATCTCCTCCCAAGGATCAGGCTCTACCAACGCAACATTATCAGTACCAATCATAGGCCTTAACCCCCTCCTTACCATTGCACCCACCCTCGCCAATTTACCAACAAATTCCATATTTGACCTTGGGCACGTGACTATGGGTAGCACCGGCATTTTCGCTATATCGTCATTACCTAATTGGGTCAGGTGTACAAACACGGTGTTTCCAGTCACCAGCGTGGTTAATGCCCTGCCTAGATCATTATCGAGGTAGGTATCCTCGGTCTCCGATACATGCGTACTAATGGGCAGTCCATGCGAACTGCTTAACCTGGACACAAGCCTCAACTCAGCCATTGTGTAATTGAGCGGTGATACTAGTGATACTCCAAACCCCCTATTAACGAATTGCCTCAACTCATCCTCAAACACCTCGTCGACGTCCTCCTCCTCGTTGGGCTTGACGTAAACCCTGAACGTACTCGGCTCCGCAAATGGCACAATGCATAAACCGGCCTTCCTGGCCTCCTCAATAACCACGTCCGCGAACGAACTGCCATACTCGATTATCGTCAATAGGCAACCAACACCGTAATTCCTAATCCTACGGAATACCACGGCCAACCCATTTCTCAAGGACTCGGGCTTTGCCCTACGCAAATAATAATACTTTAGGCCGTATGGCGCACCAACCACATCATCTATGTAGTACTTATTGAACACGTCCATTAGGAAGTAATCAAGTACGTGAATATGGGCATTAGTTAATTGAGGCATCAACAGCGTATTTCCTAAATCAATGACGTTGCTATTACCTGGCACCCTGCCTATGCCGGTCACCTCGCCGTCAGAGATATCGATAATGGCATCCTTAACCGGTTGTAATTCCTGACCGACCAACGCTATTGAGGACTTAATGCTTAACCTACGCATTTGAGGGAATGAGTTTAAGTAATTAAATTAATGCTTTATTCGATGAAGATAGCAATCGTAGGCTTGAACCCAGGTACAGCAATCTATGCGCAGTACCTGGCTAAGGATGGGCATGACATCACCGTATTCACAGAAAGCCAGGGCGATGTAATAATCATGGACCTACTACCGCATTCATTCTTAAGCATTGTGAATGGGGAATCGATTAAGCTATTCACCAGGAAGTACCTAGAAGACTTGCTCGGCATCAGTGTGCTGAACGTAAAGTTGGGCTCCATAACGATTAATAATAGTGAGGTATTAATAACGAGCGAAGCCGGTGGGCAAGGCATTAGGGGTAAGTACGACAGGGTTGTGATAGGCTCTGAGGCGTTGCCGAGGGAGTCAGGTAACTGCGTGAGTATTTATAGGGCCACCTTATCACCAGGTAATTACGTAATTAATGGTGGTGACGTAGGTAAGAATGTGGAAACTTTAATGCTCGTGGCCGACGTTGGTGGTCGTGCCATTACGAATTCGCCGATGGCGATTGACGAAGACCTTCTCAAGTCCCTACCAATGAACAGGGATGTGAAGGCCGGGGGGTGCGTGTCCACTGATTATGATGTGGTTAAACCGTTAATAGGTGTTGCTGGTAAGGGTGTTTGGTTCGTTGGTAGGGGGTTTAGGTATAGGGATTCTTTGAGTGGTATTGAGTATGTGGTTAATAGGGATTACCAATTGATCATGATGGGGAAATTACTGGCGATGAGGGATTGGGGATCATAGATTCATTACCGTTGATGCCCCGTCTCGAGATAGGCTTCTCCCGTAACTGGTCCTTTCTCTCTGTGGGGCTTACACGAAATGAATTAACTAGTGTTTTCAGGGACTTATCATCATCGAGGATAGCCTACCACTCAGATGAGGCTGATATAACGGCTAAGGTGATTTATCGAGGAAATAGGTTACTAGGTCTCCAGGTATTGGCTAGGGGTATTAAATTGCTTAATTGGTTCTCCTCAATCTACTCCCTAATAATGCTAAATGGTACGGCCTATTTACTGCTCGACATGGGTTATGAGACTTTATTCAACACCGTTCGTGGAATGCTCGAGCAATTAATGCTTAATTTATACAATATATAGGCTGTTATGGTTAATAAGTTAATAAATAAGCTTTATTAATGACCTAACCGAACATTAATCAGTGCCTGGTATCTTGGCTAATGTCGATTATGAGGAAGCACTCACTAGGTATAGGATAAGGGAGGTGCTCATTGAGGCTCGTAGGCGGTCAATAAGCTATATAGACAAGATGAAGCAGGAGGTACTTGCAGACTCATTCTATGTGCACTACAGGCAACCAATACTCAAGGTACCCACCGAGAATGAGGACTTGGAAACGTCATTGTGGAGGTTCGTGGTCTCCACATACATAAGGAGCGAGGCCTACAATGACGTGTCCAGGATAACCAGGTTAAATGGTAGGTTGTCCAGGGTTATGGCAATTAAACTACTCAAGGTGTATAACAGTATCCTGAGCAAGATGGATAGGAATGAGCCTTTAGGCAAATGGTTGAGTCGGCAATGGACCAGAGAAGCTCATCATCCAGGGAGAGTAGGATGAACCTAGAGCGGGAGGTTCGTTCACTAATAAACTTCTACGTTGGTAGCATGAAGAAGGTTAGTGAGACCGTTAACAAGGTTAAGATGCTCTTTGGGGACTCCGTGGGCCACGAAATAGCGGACATTCTCCTAAGCACGGACATAGACCCATACAGGCTCAGGCTAATCTCAATGCTTAATTCACTAATTAGGTTAATCGTAGACACCAGGTACACCGTGGATGTCATTGAGGATAGAGATGCCGAACGCGTTGGCACGATTGGCGGGGTTAAACGCTTGACGAAGGCTTCGGAGCTTAGGGACATGATACCGAGTGAGAGGATGCTCATGAAATTCGCAAAGCCGGTATTCGCGTATAAACTGGCCATGGGCAATGTATTGGTTAGGGAGAGGAGGGCCGTTAAGAAGCCCAGGATTTACATGCTCATTGACAAGAGTGGTTCAATGTTCTACACAGTAAACATAAACATATTTGAAGTGGGCGCCATTAGCAAGATCACATGGGCCACGGCATTGGCAGTATTACTCGCATGAAGGGTGGGAACCTCGCGGTCAGGTTCTTCGATCAGCAGGTATACCCAATGCTGACTAATAAGAACGACATAATAAAGATGCTCCTCTCATTAATACCGTTGGGCGGCACTGATATAACGAATGCCGTGAGGGCGGCGGTGCAGGACGCCGTGGATAAGCCGTCACTGAGGATTATAAATTGGTCGTTATAACCGATGGTGAGGATGATAATATCGACCCAACGGTATTCAATAAGGCAAAGTCCATATTTAGGTCGGTCAAGGTATTACTAATTGGTGGTGAGAATAGCATTATTGAGGAGAACGTTGATACAATAAAGATTCAGGAATTAACCAGTGAGAGCTATCCCACACAATTAAGAGGATTTAGCCTCAAAGCAGTTAATTGGTGAGTCGCAGACGATTACCTGGGCATCAACAACATCATTAATGCCCAACCTCCTCAGTATTTCCATGGTCCTATCCATGAAGTACCAGGCAACGCACTCACCCGTGGCCCCCTCCGGTATGCAGGGAATCTCAATAACCTCGCCCAGCGATAATCCCTGGGCGCTCTCCATGCTTGACTTTACGTACTTACCATCGAATGCATTAACAATGCCCTGAACCTCGCGCCTAACCCTATCAATATCCGCCACGAGCATCCTCCTACCCCTAACGCAGAGCCTTATCGTCACCTCATAATTATGCCCATGAACACCACCATAGGCTTCGCTAAACCTAACCCTGTGAGCTCCAGAGAACATGAATTTCATGGATAGGCAGGTGGACTCAACCACGGATGTCCGCAATAATACGCATAAAAATGCATTTCCCATAAATTAAGTGGGATGGTTGGTAAGGTCATCATTGCCGGGGGAGGACCTGGCGATGAGGGGTTACTGACGCTAAGGTGTATTGAGGCTCTTAGGAATGCCGATGTGGTGATTTACGACAGGTTAATACCCAGGTCAGCATTAAATTACACGCGTCAGGGGGCGCAGTTGATCTATGCAGGTAAGGAGCCGGGTAAGCACGCAATGGAGGAGGACGAAATAATAAGGGTGATGATAAGTGAGGCAGGTAGTGGGAAGACCGTGGTTAGGCTACATGGCGGTGACGCATTCCTATTTGGCAGAGGCTTTGAGGAGTGCATTGCCGTGCTGAACGCCGGCATACCCTGCGAGGTAATACCTGGCGTGACCTCAGCCATAGCGGTGCCGGAGACATACCTAATACCGCCCGTACTACGTGGGGTCTCCAGCTCGGTGGCCATAGTGACCGGCATGGAGGACCTAGGAAGGGTAGGGCTTTCGTGAACTTCAGGGAATTGGCTAAATCCATTAACACAATCATAATACTAATGGGCGCATCGAGGATAGGCGAGATAGCGAGGGAATTAATCGAGGGTGGTCTCGACCCAGGCACGTACGTGGCCATAATAACGAGGGCATACATGGAGGATAGTAAGGTCGTCATAACCACGGTGGGTAGGTTAGCCTCAGGCCAGGTAAGTGCCGAGAACCCCTCAGTAATAGTGGTTGGGGATGTAGTGCGTGAGGGTTTGAAGGCATGAAGACTGCAGGGATAAATTTCGAAATTAACGTTTAATAAGGGGATTCCACGAATGAATCGGTGGTGATGAGGCACGAGCGTGGCAGATTACATGACGAACTTGCGCCCATGCTGACACAGGTTAATACATTAAAGCCCTGCTTAGGGAGGTTGATTAGGTCATGAGGAGAATCCTAGTATTAACGGAGGTTGAGCTCCCAAGCGACTTCCCAAGACAGGTCGAGTACTACCTAGGTGATTTAGTCCGGGTTGAGGTGAGGAGGACGGACTTTGAGGGATTAAAGTCGCAGTTCAGGGATTTCAGGAGGGGTCAGATAAGGGCCGACGCACTCCTTGATTACCTGGAGCCAGGGTCGGGGGTTACGAGGGATTCGATAAAATAGTACTTGTGATCGACGATGATGGCTACGTGGAGGGTCTAAACTTCGTATTTGGCGTTGCAAAGATAGGTGGCGCACTGGCCCTGGTATTTACGAAGAGACTACGCGGAGAACAATCACTCTATCATCTAAGAATACTTAAGGAGGTACTCCATGAGTTAGGTCACTCCTTCGGACTTGACCACTGCGCAGACCCAAGGTGTGTCATGTACTTCAGCAACACGATAGAAGACACAGATAGGAAAGGCCCAGGATTCTGCCAAAGATGCATGGTGAAACTGCACTCACTACTACACTAACTTAACCTAGGTCAAACACCAATCTCGGCGCACCATTAATTCTACGAATAATTTGCTAAAATAGGGAGTAGGAGAACATTACTTCATGGGTTTAAGGGGCTCAACGTGGATGTTACTATCAAACATTAATAAAAATAATAAGAACAGTAGGAGGAATACCGCGATTATTAGCGTAAGATCATTAAGGCGAAACGCTGAAGAGGTGGCTATTGATGTCGAGCTTGAACTCGAGCTTACTGAAGATAAGCAATAAACTAATCATCGGCTTACGCATCAAGAAGGAAGTAAATGCCTGGGATTTAGTACAGGTGCTTGATGGGCTGAGGATTACCGTGATAAGGGATGAGGTTGGCATAGTAATACTACACACACCAAACCACATACCACTATTCACTAATATACATAGGAGTAGGATAAAGCAACTACTTAATAAATGGATCGATTACGTAGAGCCATTACCGTCAGGCGTGACATTAAATATAATCGACAGCGCGTCAACGAACTTCTCAGAGGTTAGGGGTAAGGCAATACCGGAGGTTCAGGATTCCACGCCGATCATAATGACCATGTGTTGGTTGGGTAATGGCCAGGTGAGATACTCATTATTTCTAAGGGGAAGTACCCATGGCAAAATTGACACTCTTTCATGCAGTAGTAAGGCACCTCTACCGCAGTTAAGGGACAACATCGACCTAACCCTCAAGCCCTCACCGAGGCCAGGGCATATGTTCATGAGCAAGTACTACCCAATAGACGTAAACCTCACGAAGCATTTAATAGTGCTTGGTGCCACGGGCTCGGGCAAGACCACGCTCGTGAAATCGTTAATAAACGACTCCCTTCAGAGAGACATGTTTAATAAGATCGTGGTCTTCGACCCAACAGGCGAGTACGCACTATACCTAACGGGGCGCGGATACATCGCAGTACCTGGCATAGACATTGCCGTTAACCCACTAACACTGCCGAGCACAGAGCCAGCGAAATACTCTCAACAGCCATTCAGGCAGCTGCATACCTATATGGTGAGAATAACGATACGGGCTTTTCCTTCATACAGCTTGAGGTCCTTGAGAAGGCCCTCGAGAGACTTGGCGATAGGAACACGCTGAGGGATCTCTACGTGGTATTGAATGACCTTGAGCAGGAGCTTAGAAGGAATGATTACCTAAATGCCATTTCCGCCGTCAGGCGTAGGTTGAGGAAGGTCATGATAGCGGCATTAATGAGGAATGCGTTAAGTGCGAGTGCTGTTCGGTCCAGGTTATTGGTAATAAATATGGCGCCGCTCTATTTCGTGTCGCAGGTCGCTGCCGTGGTATTCACGTTAACGTTCCTTGAGGTGCTCAGCGGCATGCTTAGGAAGTCCCTAATTGTCATTGATGAGGCCCATAGAATACTCAATAAGTACGTGGTTGGTGAGTCAATTATTGAGAGGTTGATTAGGGAGGGTAGGCATGATGGGACGACCCTCATACTCGTGACGCAGGACCCCCTCGATATCAAGAGGAATGTGCTCGACGTAGTTGGCCATTACGCCGTCTTTAAACTTAATGGCAAGTCCGCGGTTGAGGCGGCGGACCTATTGGGTATTGATAGGGATGCCATCGTTAGATTGAGGCCTCTCGAGTTTTATTACCACAGCGACGATAGCACCGTTAAGGCATACATAATGGGCAATCTTGGCGGTGATTACTTAGTAGCCTCGGACATGATCTATGGGAAGTTGCTCGAGAGAATTAATGATGAGGATTACGTTAATGCCATGATTAGGAGGTTTGGGCGTTCATTAAGCCAGTACTGATTCCCCAGGTCATTGAGTTGGGCAGGAGGTTGGGTTATGACGTTAGGTCAATCATTCAATTGGCGGCTAAGAGGGATCCTGAGTACTTTAGGTTGCTTTCCAAGGTGATTATTGGTGAGGAGTAGGTTAATAGTCGCCGTCATTGTCGCGGCAATCGTATACTTCATTGATCATAGGGCTTACCTAATCATTATTAACACATTAATACCCCTCATCCTGGTTAGGGACCTAATTGGGCTTAGGGAACAGGTTAGGTTATTTATCAATGATGGTGACCCTGCTGAATCAGTGAGGATTAACCTGGCCGGGGTTATGGTGAATGGTAGGGAGTTGGTGGGTCTCAGGGTCTTGGGCGTTGCCTATGCATTTGATTCCGCGTTTGAGGAGGCGTTGGCTAGGCTCGTGTGATGATTCGCTTATTTTCTAAGTATAGGGTTATTGTTTTGTTAACGGGTGATGACTATGTCATTGGTGTTGATAGGGGTGTTTATCGGGAGTTGGTTACTGAGTTTGAGCGATTGAATGTTAAGGTCGTCAGAATTAATGGATTTGAGTTGGCCAATGCACTGAGGATGAGGGTTAAGCGCAGGTCATTAATTAGGCTTCCACTCCTCCTTATACCCATTCCACTCCTCATCATGGCTTCAGCTACGCATTCCTCGTATTTCCCATACTATACATTGTTTATTCTATTGGTGACTTCTCAAGGAGGAGGTTCGTGATTAATATGGGGTTTAATAATGAGGTTGTTCGTGATCTGAGGGCTACAATGGCCATGGATAATACGATGATTAAGGCCGAGGCATTGAGTCTTAGGGGTAGGATTCACCGTGCGCGCGCAAGCGTCTTATTCGTGGTATCGAGCAATGATGAGTTGAGGGACTGGATTAAGAGCACCGCCAGTAGGGCTTATGGTAAATTCCTAATGCTTAGGCATGTTAAGTACTTCCTTAGTTATAAGGATCTTGAGGTTACATTAAGAAGGATCCAACAGGGTGAGGATGTTTATTCACTCTACCTGGCAAGTACTAACCGTTTTGACTCCTCATTTAAGTGGAGGTGGATGCCATCAATACCAATATCGAAAATCCTAGGTAATAACTATGGCTATACATGGTCCATGGAACTAAACCTAGTAACACTAACGCCATTTTCATTCCAATTAATCAATGAGAGACGCGGCCTCGCTGTAATAGGTAGGGACGTTAATGATAGAGAGATTTCTTGGTCATTCATTGGTTCAAGCCCCCACGTACTGATAATAGGCCCAACGGGCGCGGGTAAGACAACGCTAGCCATGGGTATTGCCTACCAGGTTAAGCGTAGATTAGGGAATAAAGTCAAGCTAGTGATAATCGATCCCCACGGCCATACGGAGGTCCTAGGCAAATTAATTAATGTTAGGGTTGTCGATTTAAACAAAAGCAGGATCTTAACAAGCGATTCCTCAGTATTAATTGAGTCAATACGATTATCAAACCCCCTACTCTCATTAGGTATTGAGGGTGCATTACTACGTATGGCGGGCATTGGCGGTAATGGTATTTCAAGCATCGATGAATTAATGAGGAGGCTCAGGGAGTTATCGAGCGATTTAATACTGAGGGAGGCGTATTACAACCTTTATAATGCGCTTGCACCAATTATTAATTATTACGATGGCTTAAGTGGTAATGCCCTGCTTAATGTGCGTGACTTACTAAATGATGATGTGATCTTCGTAATGAGGTCTATGATGAACAATGAATTGCTTAGGTACTTGGCATTACTCATACTCCTTTCCATAAGTAAGAAGGCTATTTCTGAATGCCCTAACCCACCGTGTCCATTAAGGTACTTAGTAATTATTGATGAGGCCCATAACATACTTGCATTACCACGTGAGTATGCAGTGCTTGGTGTTGACGATCCTGTTGAGAGGATGTTTAGGGAGTTGAGGAAGTTTGGTGTGGCGTTATTCATGTTAATGCAACCACCACTCGACATTATTAATGAGGGCGTATTAGGAAATGTTGGCACCACGGTTATCCTATCAGGGAACTCACAGTACGTGTCTCACGTGGTATCGAGCATAAGCGGTATTGATAGTGATGATGCAGCATGGCTACTGAGTGGTCGGTTCAGGGCTTTGGTGATGCGTCAGGGAGAGCCTAAGCCGATTAAGTTGTCCTGGCTTTACGCTCCCAAGGAGTTAATAATGGAAAAAGTGAGTGAATGATTTTGAGGAGGGAGACCTATTAAGTAGTATTCAACTCACGTTCTCACCGCCACTCCCATTACTATTGATACTCTTGTCAGTGTAGTATGACCGGTCGGATACGAAGACCTCAACCCTCTTTGCATTTAGGTTCTTGGCTATATATTCGAAGGCTGCCATTGGGTTTGTATGGCTGCCGCAGGTGTATACGTCGACGGTGGCGTACTCATGCTCGGGCCAGGTATGGATTGATATGTGGCTTTCAGCGACTATGGCGACCACGGATATTCCACCATTAACCCCAAACTTGTAGTAGAATGTTGATACGACAAGTGCGCCGGCGATATCAGCTGCTTCCTTAACTATTTTTAGTAGATACATCTCATCCTTGAGTAATTCCCTATTGCAGCCATATAGGTTTCCATACACGTGTACTCCATACACTAATGCACTCCTTTCCCTGCCCCCCATTTCTACTAGGGTTTGGGTCGTCATCTTCCCCAATATTGAACGTTTTTTTGAGTAATGCGTACCCAACCCCTATATAAACATATCCCCCTAAAATCAACGGTATTACCCTTAAAATAGTGGGATTTACGGTCCAGGTCGTTGGGGATAAGTATTAAATACTTCAAGTGTAATTTCTCTGTTGAATGGAAGGACTAGATTATTTTAAGAGTGCGTATGTAGAGATTGGAAATTTTATTTTAAATGCCCTCAACATCATTAATATGAAGGAGATAGAGTCATTTGTGGATGTGCTGATTAATGTTTATGAGAATGATAAGAAGGTGCTTGTTGTTGGTGCTGGCAGGTCAGGACTCGTGGGAAGGGCGTTCGCGATGAGGTTGATGCATCTTGGCTTTAGGTCTACGTGCTTGGCGAAACAATAACGCCTAGTGTTGGTGAGGGTGACCTTGTGGTTGCAATTTCTGGTAGTGGTACTACGACCATGGTTGTGGCGGCGGCTGAGGCGGCTAAGAAGATGAGGCTAGGGTTGTTGCGATAACGAGTTATAGGGACTCGCCGCTGGCTAATTACGCAGACCTGGTGGTCCAGGTGCCGGGTAGGACTAAGGTGGCTAAGATGGATGATTACTTCGCCAGGCAGATACTTGGCCTTCATGAGCCGTTGGCGCCATTAGGAACGCTCTTTGAGGACACAACGATGGTGCTCCTCGACGCAATAATTGCGGAGTTAATGCATAGCTTAGGAAGACGGAGGATGAGATAAGGAGTAGGCATGCAAATATTGAGGTGCCCTAGTCTCACTCCTCACTTTCCATTGCCCTGATACCCACGTTTATGAGGCGCTTAAATACCCTATCGATAAGCCTAACGTAGATGCCCTTCTGCCCAACGAATGCGCCGAAGGCGTTCTTCTTAACCGTGACCATGAGCTCGGGACCTGCGAAGTCAACATCGACTATGTGCTTGCCAATCCAACCCACCGGGTGCAGTGCCCTAATCCACTCCTTAAAGTTCAGGTTCATCTCCACAGTCCTAACCCTCAGGTTGCTCTCGCCCTCAATAGCCTTAATCCTCTCACCACCCTTACCAACCACCCTGCCAAGGTGACCCTCCTTAGCGATTATTAATGCATCGGGCACATTCTCACTCTTTATGCCGAGGTTCTCCTTTTCCTGCTTAAACTCAATCACGGTAACAACATCGGCGTCGGGAGCATGAACCTTATAAGGTCGAGTATCTGCCTCTCCGTATTACTCAATTCCCTCTTCCTCATCCTTAACTCAAAGGAGACCTTGACGCCTCTCTTGGCGCCAGGCCTAACGATATCCTTAAGTCCTAGGTCAACGACCACGGCATTCTCCTCATTAAGCAGGACCTCCCTAAGTAGTGTCGCTCCATCCTTCTCAACATTGAGTGGTCTCTGAAGCACTGGGTCACCAGCAATTATTAATCGTGAATTCCTACCAATCCTCATGAGTATCTCAGCCGCGTTCTCGGGCTGTGTGCTCTGGGCATCGTCTAGGAATATTAATGAATCATCGAAAGTCCTACCCCTTAGGTATGACACGTCGGTAACCATTACCTTACCCTCCTGAAGAAGCTTCGTTATTTCCTCCCTATCCATCAAACCCTCGAGTATATCCTCAAGATATGCGGAGGCAACCTTATAGTACAGGTCACCAAGTTCCTCGGGTGTTAATGACCTGCCCGTGCTCACGTCAACCACGGGCCTGGCAATTATGAATCGCTTATAGGTCCCGGCTAGTACTGAGGATATACCGTACACGCACGATATTAGGCTCTTGCCAGTACCCGTTGGTCCAAAAACACCCACTATCTCGTTTCTTGAATCCTTAAGTGCGTTCAGGAACCTCTCCTGTCCAATGCTCATTGGCTTAATCTTATCTAGTAATGACGACATCGACTCATGAGTAATTAATGGGTTTTTAAATCCTTACTTGTGACTAGCCAAACGTTGTCTTCACTGGCGTAACCCTCTCACGGCAAACCTCCCTAGCGAGCTTGACAGGGTCATCAAAGTACCTAATCCTAATGACCTCCTATCATCAACATACTCCGGAAATGCCTTAGGCAGGGCATCACTACTTAGGTTTGTCCCAACCAGTACATATGCAGGCTTACCCATTGCGTAGGCTAGGAGAACCTCGATTATGGTCCCAGCGCCACCACCTAACGCGATAAGAACATCACTGGACCTAACCATTATGACAGACCTACACCTAAACTCACACCCGCTATCAATCCTAATAACACCACTCGGCAGCTCAACATCATGTCTCTCCAGGGGGAGTATGACGGCGATTCTGAAGCCGAGCTTCAACGCATCATCAATTATAGTCTTCATGAACCCCCAATAACCACCAAGTAATAGCGTGGCTGTTGGGCATTGGACATGGAGCTCCTTAAGGAACTCCCTAGCCATCGTCTCGGTCCTGGGGTCCACAGGACTTGAATGGGCGGCTATGGCAATCTGCATTGCTACTACGCTGAACTAGGTGCTTATAATGCTTAATCCTCATTTACCACCCATTGATTCCCTAAGCATTGGTATTATGTGGTTATCAATTACGTAGTTAATGACTTCCCTACAACCATCGCAGTTAATGGTTGATACTCTAAACGTGGGTATTGACTTATCGATAATAGCCACGCCATTTAATGCCGTGTTCACCTCATCCTCCGTGGCAATATCAATCTTATTCACAAGCAGGAGCAGGGGCGTACCACTAAAACTGCCTCGTATCTCCCTCAGAAGGTTTAATTGCTCCGTTAATGAGTAACCACTGTGGTTTGTCGGGTCCAATATGAAGACTATGACCCTCGCCAAGTACTTCAGCGCCAGTACTGCCTGGAGCTCGATCTTATTGCGCTCACTCAACGGTCTATCCAGGAGACCCGGCGTGTCTATTACCTGGACCTTCACGTCATTAAGCACGGTGAAGTGACCAACATGTAGCTCCTTAGTTGTGAATGGGTACTCAGCCACCTTAGGCCTACCGCTGCTTACGCACCTAACGAAGCTACTCTTCCCGACGTTGGGCATCCCCGAAACAACTATTGTGAATAGGCCTGGGTCTATGTTCGGTAACCTATCGAGCTTAGCCGCAGCGCCCTTTAGGAAGTCTAACTCGGGCTTCAAATCCGTGAGTAAATCCCTAATCCTTGCCAGGAATTCCCTCCTAGCCCTAACTATGTCATTGCTCGTAGTGGCGGATCTAATTGCCATTACCGCATCCTTATAAATCGATGAGAGCGCCTTAGTGGCATGACCAACCTTAGCCAGTGAGTGCTTATACGTGGCCCTATCAATCATTAACTCAATCAACTCCCTATAGAATGGGTGCAGGGAGTCCAGGAAGGGCATTCCAAGGGCCACATCACGAAACGCATCACTTAGGTACTTCCTGACCTCCCTAACCCTCCTCAACTCGAGCCTCCTCAACCTATCAATGCCAGCCTCGACGCTCGGATTCCTAGCCTGAAGACTAAAGTAAACACCAATCACTGCATTCCACAACTCCTCACTGGTCGGTACGTGAGGTGCCCTAATCACGTTAATGACCAACGCCAATACTCACAACCCCTTAATAAACGTTTAACCAATAATATACATAACCTAAATAACCGCAATAATTAATAGACAATAAATATTTGATTGATACAATGAGCATTAATAAGTTGAGCGTGGCAGGGCTCCTAATCTTCATTGGTGTGGCTGAATTCCTACTACTAATGTTGATTGCCGAGGCGCTTTATCCGGGGTACTCCGTATCCAGGAACTACATTAGTGACCTCGGCGTTGGGCCGACGGCTGTCATATTCAATTTCTCAATAATAATCATGGGTCTCCTATTAATAATTGCTGCAGTCCTTGCATGGGGACTTAGCAGGGTCTTCGCAATAACAATAGCCTTAACAGGCATTGGCGCAATGGGCGTTGGCATATTCCCAGAGACCATACACCCATTCCACCTAATCTTCGCATTAATAGCCTTCCTACTCGCATCAATATCGTCATACCCAACAATAAAGATATCGAGAAGCCCAGGCAGGGTACTATGGCCAATACTAGGCACGATGGGGCTCATAGCATTAATACTATACATAATGCACATGTATTTGGGTCTAGGCCCAGGCGGGATGGAAAGAATGATAGTATACCCAAACCTAATCTGGGCCTTAGCATTCTCAGCAGAGCTAATGAACTATCAACAACCAAAACCATCACAAAAAGCTTAAAATTCCTCAGGGAATCACATTCTCGCCCCGGTAGCTCAGCCTGGTAGAGCGCCTCACTGGTAATGAGGAGGTCCCGGGTTCGAATCCCGGCCGGGGCTCCAGGAATAAATTATTTGTGATGATTGAGGTTGAGATAATGGACGTAAAGCCCTCGGGTTACCCTAACCGTAGTGTTGTTTTTATTGGGTCCGTGGATCCTGAGCGGGGCTGTTTAGTTTTGTCATCGCCCTTGTTATTGCCTTTGCCCTCCTCTCCTTGCCATCGCTGGCTGTCTCCTTGAGCATTCTTCTTAATGTCTCACAGGCCTTAACTTTGAGAATGGCTTGACTAGCATTGGGCCGGTGAGGCAGGGCTGAGGTTGAGGGCTAGGTAGGGGCATTGGTAGGGAATCAACAACGGGCTTCGGCTGGCTTGATTGAGCAACCTCCTGATCACCTCTACCAAGCAAGCTCCTAAGGAAACTATTCACCGGATTTTGACCACTCATCAATTGGATTTAGTGATTGGTTTAAAAGGGGGATTGTAGTGATTAGAATTGATTATTTCAGGATTAACATGATTTCCTCGTTGTATATTATGAATTGCATGTGTTTGATGATGTGCCTGATACGTATTGTCCACCACTGCTGGGTACGTTGAAGCTCGCGTTATTTAAACCTACACTGTTCGTGTTTGTAGCCGTCAGTGTGACAAGCCAGTACGCATCAGCATATGCATAGGGGTATTGGTGGCCATGGATAGTAAATCTCGGGCATGAGCGATACCTCGGCGTAAAACGGTAGGAAGAAGCTTACTTGAGCTGAGGATGAGGGTGTTGAATAACCAGGTATGCTCACGAAGGCTGGATAACCAGGTAAACCAACAGAAAAGCCGTAAACGTACGTAGCCGGCGTATCTGAACCAACACACCCAGTACCTGGTGTGAAGATCCACGTGAAGTTATATGCGTAATTCCCTGGATATGGCGTTGTACCATATGTGTTATTAACACCAACGCATACGTTTGGATACGTTATTGAGACGCTCGGCGGCAGGCTTATGGTGAATGATGGGGAGGTTGGCGTGGGTTGTATCATGTTTGTACCTGAGTTAGCATAAAATGAGTTGACTGGATAATCAATAGGTACGTACGGATTTAAGCTATAGGCAAACTCGGTGTAGCTTGAGTATAAGTCGTAACCAGCGATCTCATGATAAACATACGCCCACACGTAACCAGACTGGGATAGTGAGTATGCGACCATCCCGTAAGCCAGTGATGCAATTCTAGCTGGTGAATATGCCGTGGAGATTTGGTCATAGATTAGTAGGCATGAGTCATAATAAAACTCATCACCGAGACTATCCGTATAGGCCGGAATACCCCAAGTCGGGTTATTACCAGTTACTAGGCTACCGCCCCATATGAATATGAAACCACTTGGTACTCCATACTCATAATAAGCCCAGCACGGGTTTGTATTCTCAAGGCTCACGTCATCGCCATCATACGATTGAGGTAAAACGGCTTGACCACCGCCTAGCCCATGCCAAGTAGCTACCGCCATGGTGATATTATCGACATATATGGGCCTGATTATGAGGTATCTACCATGTCCGGGCTTTACAAATGCCATTATGGCGGCCGTACTACCGCCCATGGGCATGATAAAGGTGGGCACAAGATAATACTTCTCCGAACCAAAGGCAATAATAATGTTAAACTCCCTCGCCCATGAGTAGGCTAGTACGAATTCCATTGCCGCTAACTCGTTCCTACTTCCGTAGAGGATTATTAAGTCACCGTGCTTAAATAACGTACCCAACAAACTAATCACGGGGCTCGTTAGGTTGATCTCAACCTTGCCGCTTGGGTTGCTTATTGCAATGCTGGGCTCCACCACAGACCAGTCAATGATTACTACGCTGTTGTTTGGT
>NZ_BBDO01000006.1 GCF_001316285.1 Vulcanisaeta sp. JCM 16161
AAAAAGTAATTCGAATAGAGTTGAATAATTTATTACGCCCAGTCGCCTGTCCTTATTACTGGTGTGTCTCACATACGTGGCGCTTGACAATTGGGATTTTGACATAATATAGCGATTTTAATGAGCAACGCATTTTTACTGGCTCGTGGTAATGATTGTTCCATTTATTGGTTAACCCTGACCCTTACCTACTATCTGCGCGGCACTTACTCGCATTAACCTTATCGTTATCTTTAATGGCGTCATCATTATACTCCCTTGTTGCATCTTGAATGGGATATACTCTACGTATATTATTCCCATCACTGTTCTATTCTGCGCAATTACGCCCATCGTATATTCAATGCCCATCACATTAATAACTAGGTAGTTCCCGACCTTAGTCGTATTCGTTATGAAGCCCTCACCGACCAAAATCAGCCTGCCACTGCCGATGTAATCCCTTACTGTGGGTATTCCCATCAATAACCTCACAGTCCCGTTGAATCCCTCGCCTAGGTTGGCGCCATTGTACCTCAGGAACTCATTGATTAATCCCTTGGCGTTATTTATTGCGCTTGGTGAGGTGAATATCCGCATTGGGATTAAGAAGCTTGGAGAGTTACCATAACCAGATAATACGTAGCACGTGTAATTGATAATACCGGGCGGCGCAGTAATATTAGTCAACGTACTACACCTTTGCATATTAATTACTTGGTAACCAACTATGAATGGGAGACCACTTGGTGGGGATCAACCGCGAAAGCCGGCGCACAGGCATGGGGGACCCGCAATAAGCGATTTATTGAGTATGAGTTCATTACCATTAAAGACAACGAGGTCTGCGCTAAACACGGCAGGGCATAGGCAAATACGAGGATAAGAAAGCTCATAGGCAACCTTAATAGATAAGAAAATAACAGTAGCGGTAATTACCATAGCCACCACTAGCCACTCCAGTTTCGCTACACCCTGTCCATGCGTGGTCACCCTGTAAGTTTGAGCGATAATTATTTCTAGGCTTTAATAAACCTCGTTCTAAGAGCTAGTGCGCAACGAACCATGATTAATTACGACAACTAAGTAATGAGACCGTAAGAGACCATTATTGGGCAAAACAATGCATTGGCGATTATCTTAATTTTAAGTGAAATTGAGGCTCATTATTTATCAGCCAATGTTCCCCTTATTACTTAATGCGCCTTGCGCCTAGGTCTACGTCTACGTAACTATACACTGCATTAACGGTATTGTCGTAACCTAGCGTTCAATTAGCTTATTAATACTAGGGCTGTGGCGTAAAAGGATTCATGTTCATAAAAGTTCCTAGAATTATTGTTGGCGTTCTGAATGGTATTACTTAGGCCACATCGCTCAAGTCCTACACATTACCGTAATTGAGCATCTCGTTACCTGTTTATGAGTAATATAATTATCGCTCTCGTAATTACCACTACTCAGGTTAGATTGGATAAATACATAGTATGAGATGATGACTAATCAATCAATGGTTTATTTGTGATTACTGCTGCATCATTCCATCATCATTAATATGCGTGCTGCGCGCATCATATGTCGCTTTACATAAAGGCTAAATCGTTTTATTACGGTTTGATGTCGCTATATTGCCAATGCTGTAGGGAAGGCCCACACTTATGAGGTCACCTATTTCTTTCCAGTAAATTATAGAAGTAACTTCCGGTGTGGAGATTTAGCTGTAGCTTGATAATAATGGTATTGTTATGTTTCCAATGCTTGTGTTCAATACGACATATCCGTAGGGTAGTTGGGCAATACTGAGTGGGAGTGTGCGGTTCACATTACAGGTGATTGATGATGTGAATAATGATGTCCAATTACCTGTTAATGTTACAACATTCAATGGCATTATAACATTCAATTGCATTGAGGTGGAGCGATGTGACTGGGCTAGTAGGGATATGTTGACGATGCTCGTTGAGTTTATTATTAACGACTTATTTAATTCGCACGAAGTTAATAATGAACCATTATATGCGTATACGCTATAACCATTAATAATTACATTGCTTGGTAATGGATTCTCAAGGACTAAGTTAATTGCATTGATTGGGATCCACAACCGTAGATAATGCAGTATAAGTACGGTATTACGGTGTATTTTGCGAAGCCCATTGGTTTATTTACCGGTATTATCTCGGTTATTGAGGTGTTATACATAACCCAAGCTGGTGCTAGGTTATTGTTAATTATTGTAATTGATACCTTCATACCGACCAACTCACTTGTGAAGTTAATGCCATTTAATGATTTAAAGTCAAGATAGCCGTATCCCGCGAAGTAGGTACGTGTTGAGTTGTATAGTGCTATTGCCAATGGTAGCATTACTGTGGTTCTTGGCGGCACTAAAACCACCGTTTGACTTGGTATTAATTCACTGAATATCGGTGATCCGGCATACATCGCTATTGTTATGCGCATGGGTTCATTTGTTGGGTTCGTTATGTTTAGGAACAACGCGAAGTTGTCATTAGCATTAGTGTAGGAGTAGAGCACGGGTTTAATTCTAATTAATGATCCATAAACCGCGTCCACAAGGCTTGTATAATTAACCCTCAATTCATTGTACTGAGATTGAAGCATTGTATAATTCATTACTAAATCCCTGTATGCTGTCTCAAGGTTCGTATAATTCATAATCAATTGAATATATTGTACCTGTAATACTGTGTAATTTGTTCTCAAGGTATTAACCTCACCCTGCAGTGAGGCAATCTTTGATTCTTCGTTACTAATTACTACACCCAGGAAGGCAGCGACAATAACCAATATGATTACTATAACGATGTATACAGAGACCTTTATTCTCATGGTTACTCCCATTAAAGGTAATTCAGCCACTTTATTATTTCTATGCTTTAGTTAAGGGCATGTTCTAGAAGTTAGAATACTGGCTCGGTAGTGATTTATTAGTTTGGTTGTGTATTAACCCTATGGATGTCTCATGGCTCTAAGGATTTGTTGGGGCGTTAAGGTCAGGGGCGAGAAGAGGCTCGAGTGCGGTGAGGAGGTCAGTGATCCTAAGGTGATTGACGAGGTCATGAAGCTAATAAGTGAGTTCATGATTAGGGTCGAGAGGCACAAAGCCGTGCTGTTAAGTGATTCGGCAACTCCATTCGACAACGCAACCAATGCACTGAGCAATTGGTTAAGGAATATCGAGACTAGGATTGGGGAAAGCAATGACGAGGCATAGCCAAACTGAGGAGAGCATTGCTCAATGCCGGGAGGAAGATGCTGAGACTCCTAAGCCAAGCCAGAGAGAAGTGCTGAGCACATACAAGCAAGAGCTCGAAGAACTAATTGAAAAGTTGAGGAATGGTGAGGTGAGGGTAATAATTACGGGAGAACCACTCAATAAGGATAAGTCGTTCGTGGTGCATCTGTACACGGAGAACCTGGCGATTGTGGTAGATAGGGTCGCTGGATCGAGGGGCATAACGATAAGTATATCACTCACTGGGCTCAGGGGCACTCATGTGATTACGCCGAGACTCCTCGGCGATGGCAAGCTGAAGACAATGCAGTGCGGGCTAATACTGACAGACGGCTCAATCAAGAATGGATACCCAGTAATGCCCACTACACAGCTTTGGCAAGCCATCGCCTGGCTAATTGCGTGGCCCGGAAAGAATCACGTGTATATAAGTGGCGTGAGTCTCAACGATAGTAGTATAAACATTACTTGGCAATTAAGGGCTATTGATTATAAGGGCGTGTTTAAGGGTAAAGCCGATGTCGTTAAAGAGACAGGTAGGCTCGGCGAGGAGGAGTTCCCGACGTTCGTGGTATATATAGTATTTGGTGATGGTGAAGTGAATGTTAAGAGGAAGGATTTTAGGCTCACCATGGGCAAGTCAAAGCTTGGGTTGTGGGGCAGCATAATTGAGAAACTTAAGGGTCTAGGGTTTAGGAAGGGAGATGATTATGGGTATGCCGTAGCTTACGTGGTTAGGTTTTCCAAAGCCGTTGAGCTGGCTAGGAAAATACTCAGCGACACAATGATTAAGGCGTTAATTGAGGGCTTGGCTCAATTGCCGGATGCCGAGAAGTTAAGGCGTTTAATCGAGCTGGCAAGTATGGAGCTTAAGCCATTGGGTCATTCATCAATCGAGGTAGTTGATGGCATAAGAATGAACGTCCACGTGAGCAATAGCGGCACAATAGAGCTCAGGGCTTGGCGTAAGGGGCTTGAGGATGCCGTGAGGATTCGGGAGAGACTCAAGAGGGCAGGCTATGAGGCTAGGTTGAGGCCTAGTAGCAGTGATTTCGAGGTCTACATAGGCATGTACGTAATTGAGAGGGACCAGGAACTGGCGAGGAAGGTCTGCGAGGTGTTGAGGAGAATGCACGAGGAGGCGGCCAGCAAGGGCAAGGAGAGGAGGGCAAGGGCGATAGCCAGGGCAATGAAGAAGTTAGGCTGCCCCGCCCAGGGCCCACGGGCCCAAACAAACAAAACGCAATCAACCATTAACCCGCGTGGTGCCCCGGCCGGGATTTGAACCCTATCCCAAACCCTACCCGGCCTGACCGGGTGGGGTTTGACGGGACCTACCGGTCTTCAGCCGGTCGCTCTCCCAGGCTGAGCTACCGGGGCGTTTTTGTTCTTCTTGTCGGGGGATTTAAGTTTTTTTGTCCTGCTTTATTGTTCGTTGCGTGGTTTTGTATTTTATTTTCTCGATTGGCTTTCTTTTGTTTATTAGTGTGTCATCATTGCTTTTATGGATAGTGCTTCCTCTGGATCTGGTCTGTTGTACTGATACCTGTGGAGTTCTAGTGCCGGTATTGCGTTGACGTAAGTGCTGAGGCGCCTTTCGATTATTCCAATTATTTCCTTCATCCCAGTAATTGGTATTAAGGCTATTATATAATCAGCATCGGCTCGTTCAACTTTAGTGTCGACGGTCAAGGTCTAAGCGGTGTCCTCCACGCTTGGAATGCCTTACCTGCGGCGTTTCTTATGAGCCAATTCTATGAATTACTCAGCTAACTCAATCTCAGTGATTGTCTCTTGACCTTGACCTCTCTGTATTTAAGTTGATTCAAAGCTTAACTGCTAGATTTAATGGTTCACCAAGCCTTAAATACTTGCCTTAACTATTAGCTTAGTGATTTGGATCTCGAGTGCTGAGTGTTGTGATGAGGGCTCGCAAAGATGATCCCTCACGCCTTACTGGTTACGTAGCCGTACTGCAATGCCCTCCTGTTCATCCACACGGCGAGCATTGTCATTGGGACTAGGCTTATCTTTACGGAGAGCTGTGACGCATCAGTAGTAGTAGCACGTTGTTTGGTACAACGCCGTAGAAGGCGGTTGGTATGAATACCAGGGTGTCGATGGTCATTGCCACTGGGTCCGAGTAACCAACCCTCCTTAAAATACCACCACCAAGCCTACTCACGAGGAATACGTCGTAGGTCTCGGAAATGAGGAAGGCGGTTATTGAGGCCATGGCGATCCTCGCAGATTGACCCATTATGCTCGTGAATGCACTCTGCAGGTTCCAGAATGGGGCCGGCGGGTACACTATGACCAGCCAGTTTATGATGAATACAAGTGCCTGGAGGTAGGCGGCAATCCTAACGACCCAGTAACCAACCCTCCTACCATACCTGAGCGTTAGGAAGTCAAGCATTGCCACGCTGGCGCTGTAGGTGAAGACGCCCAGAGGTATGACCAGGGGCCCAACGAAGGAGCCGATCTTAGATGCTGTGTATTGGCTGATCGTGAGGAGGAGCATGTAGTTCATGGCGGCCACAGGGAGTAGCAAGTCATCCCTACCAAACCTATGCAGTAACCATAGCACCCCGGCGACGGCTATGTAGGTTACTAGGGCGTAGCCGTAGAGTTCAGGCAGGCCTGCCAGGTTATTCAGAATCATACAGGTTATTCCTGAGCGGCAGGTATTAAAGGAATACCACAATGCACTGGGCTAGGCGCATTACTGTATTTAGCTTATTAGGGGTTGATTGATTAAATCCCTCACAACCACTATTGCGCCAATCAACGATAATATAAACGCTTTTATATCCAGGGTGAGGGTAATTCCCTGCTGAGTAATGGAGTCTATCGTTGGTCCGGTCATTGATAGGCTTTGGATGCCGTGATGAAGAAGGTGGAGAGCGGTAAGAAGTTAACGAGTGAGGACCTAGTGGTGTTAATGCTAGGCATGTTCAGGGAGACCAACAGGAGGATTGATGATTTGAATAAGAGGGTTGACACATTATTCGAAGCGCTCAGTAAGAGGATTGATGCACTGGAGAATGAGATTAATGAGAGGTTCAATGCGTATGATGAGAAGATGGCTATGCTCGATAAGAAGATAGATGACAAATTTGCAATAATTGATAGAAAGATTGATGAAAGATTTGCGGCACTTGACAAGAAAGTCGACGAGAAATTCACTATACTGGATAGGAAAATCGATGAGAGAATTGCCATGCTCGATAAGAAGATTGATGAGAAGGTTAGTGAGTTGATGAGGAAGATCGATGAGGTGGATGGTAAGGCTGAGTTGCGCAGTAATTCGTTAAATGCTAGTTGATTCGGTAAATGCCAGGATTGACGCAGTGTATGGCGAGTTAAGTAGACGTATAAACGAGTTGAGCGACAAGATGGATGCTAGTAATAAGGCGTTGGGCGAGAGGATCGATAGGCTTTATGAGTTGTTGGGTAAGATATACGAGGCCTAATGAGGCAGGTAGGCAATGCGTAACGTTGATACAGCGCCTTCTGTGACTCACAATTACTTCTCGCCATTGAGTCGAGCCTTTAACTCGTTGAGTAGCGGTATTTCCCTGAGCATTTCGTCTGTGACGAATTCCCAGTAAATACCGCGTGGCTTTGTGTCAACCCTCTTAACCCTAATCACCCTGCCTGGAGTGACTATTACGTCTACAGGTAGGTCATAGGATTCCCTGGGAATCTCATCACTTACTAACTGTAGTTCGTGGACTGTGGTTATGACCGGTGTATTCTCATTGACCTTACCCAAGGCGCTAGCTATTCCCCATTCAATCTCCGCATAACCGTGTGACTTACCCAGCTACGCCCATTGCCTGGGTTTACGGCTACAGAGCCTATTATGACGAGGTCTATGTTGGGCATGTCCCAGGCTTAATCGGTATGCCCCACCTGAACGCGCCCCTAATGGTCGAAGCCTCGCCATAGTACTGCCTCGGTATTCTACGAGGATCAAGCATTAGGAAGCCCTCCCTAATCCTAGGCGTGGGCATTATCAACAACTTACCATTAACAAGCGTCAACTCCCTACACCGACGCTGGGGTGAGTCAGGTTTATCTTCACCACCCGTGCCCTAACGAACTCAGGCAGTGAAGCGACTAATTCGCAAGCCCTCTCGGCACCCACGAAGTTAGGTATCCTACCATAGACTGGCCTTGGGAATGACGCCACATTTCTCTCCTCAAGCAACCTCCAAATCCTCTCCCTAATCGCTTGTTTAATGCCCTTAACCTCCATCGTTAGTACTCATGTTTACGGAGGGATTAAAATAAGCATTGCCCTACCTAACTAATAATCAGTATTAAGCCGTGATTATGAAAGACGCACTGCATGTTGGGTAGTTGTTCTATGATACATCGTTGAGCCCTTAATTCCATTATCATTAACTACTTCGTTATTGTCCATGAAATATAAATAAACAACTTACTAATTTATTAATGCGTGATTAATGTTGCTGATATTAATGCCTTAATTCAATGGATACAATCCCAACAATTAATACTGGGTTTCCCAAACATTACCGTTAACTTCAAGGATAGGCATAATGAAATAACGAACCTACTAAATGACCTACGTATTGGCGGTGTCAGGATTATCTATGGACCACTTGGTGCGGGCAAGACAACGCTGTTGAACCTGCTTGCCAAGTCCCTCAGGGCTGTTGGGGTAGGTGATACCGCAGTTATTTATGTGAATTACGAGAGTAGGGTTACCAACATTATAATGCCAGGTGCACTAAGCATTAGTGGGTTGGTCAACGACCTTCTCAATAGGCTTTCGGCAACCATAATGGGGGTTACGGTCGGTGTTGGTCAGGTGATTGAGTTAGCTAAGGCCTTATGGAATTACATTAGGGAGTTGCATGGAGTTAACAACGTTCTAATAATACATGATGACCTGGATAGGTGGTTCATGTCTGGAGGCGTTGGGCGTGGTGCTGTTCAGGAACTAATCACGATGTATGCCGGCGAATTTGAGGGTAAGCCTTTGGGTGAGGCTCCATGGGGTGATAAGTACGTTAAGGTATTCATATCAATCAGCGATCAGTCAGCGGTGGAACTCGCGTGGAGGTATAGGGGTAAGGGAGGTTTAATGACAATGCTCCTCTGGAACCTACCGCGTGATGCCTTCCTTGATGTCGTTCATGATGTTAAGAGACAGTTAATGAGCAATGTTGATATTGAACACAGCCTACTTTGGCAACTACTTGGTGGTAATGTTAGGGCGTTGATGGACCTGGCGACGAATTATAACTGGGACCTAGGGACCTGGTTAAAGGGCATCATAAATCACGTGAGGAACTTAATGTATAGGGAGGCATTAATCCTCAACCTGCCAGACGTATCGGCATTAATAGCAGGATTAGGTCTAAGGTGAGTGAACCAAGGCCTGACGATTTGATTTACGGCGCAATGCTTAATGACGAACCACTCATTGAGGATAACGTGTTAATACGCATCATAGGCAAGCCACTTTCACAACTACCAAGCGAGGAGTGGGTGGGCGGTGACTACGCCTACCAATTACCTGCTTACTACTGGGTCCTCAGGGCCATGATTAATAAGGGGTCGGTAAACATCACGGGCGAGGAAGTGGTGAACGAATTAACGAAATACCTACATAAATAATTACTCCATATTTTGCAGTAAATATCCTACGAACCACAACATACGATTGCGTAAATCTCCTTACCGTTATCATCTATTAACTTCATTAACTTCCACCTGGAGTCGCAATCGCTTGTCGAGAATACGAAGACACCGGGGGATCTTACCGCCAAAGCCCCAGCCATTAATTAACGGGTAAACCCTAAAGCCGATGGGGACGATGACGGAATAATCCCTTAATCTATCCTTCTCATTAATTACTTCAACCACCTTAAATTTCTCCCTACATAAATGCGTACTAAGCTCGACATAGTCACCTAGGAATCTACAGTCTCTAGGGAATAGCATGAGCACGCTGATTATGACTGCTAAAATAAGTACTAGAATTGCGATGGTCAGTGTGATTAATGGTGGAATTAATTCATACGTGCTTATGAGTACTACGATGCTAATAGGTATGATAAGTATTAAGATGGGGGTTATTAAGCCCATTTTGCTGAAACAAATCTTCACGAGTACTGAGTTAGCCTGAATAGGATTTATAAACTTTTAAAAGATAATATACCATTGAAGGAAAAGTTCCAGAGAGACATTAGGGATACCATAACACGTAGAGAGTTGTTAAAGGGCTTTAACTGCAACGTCAGCCATAGCACTATTGCCAACTCCAAAGTGAGTTGGGGCTTTTGGCTTCACGAGTTGAATATCTCTGTTGATGATTTTCATATGGTTTTTCCTCAGGAGATTTAGGGATTCGCTGGTGAAGTTGTCATTTAGGAAGAGGGAGCTTTTTAAGGTGCTTTTGAGTAATGGGGATATTGGTGACTTACTATGATGCAGAGTTTCTTCCTGACTTCGTGGGATATATTCAGGCTTGTCATGAGTAATTGGAGCACCCTATTTGTTATAGCTGTATTGCCGGCGGTGGTGCCGTTGGTAATACTAGTGTTTATATGGATGTGGGGTGTTAGGCATATTAAGAACAGGGGTAAGTTAAGGGTCTTTAATAGGGTCATGATTATTACCGTGGTAATCTTCATCGTAGTTATTGTGATTACCGTGTTCAGCCCATTAATCATGCTCCCTGGTAAGTACGGCTACTCAATAGTCAATAACACACTTACCCTTTATTTGCCCACGGGCAGGTTCATCGTGAATTTATCAACGGCTAATATATGCGTTGTTAACGTGACGCAGGCCATGAGGATTGAGGGCTTCGCCTACGGCCCACTCGGCATGGGGCTATTCCTTGTTAATGGCAGGTACATGAACGTATTCTTCTACTCACCTGAGGGCTTGCGTTGGATATACGTGATTAAGTACGGGCATGAGGTTCTCGGCCTATACACACCGGGGTTTCAATTACCAATTAAATGCGGTAATTAATACTATCACCCATCCCATCTTTAAGGATTTATAGACAAGCCCACTTACTTAAACCCAGTATGGGATTAATCACTTGATGAGGCTAGGGCGCATTCTGGGTTGTACTGCTGATGTCGTGATTATATCGTGATTTGTGAAATTCTTAAATAATTCCCTAATGTTTTATGGCAATAATGGCGAGTGGTGGAGGGCAGGGTGGTGATAAGGAGAGGATGATTTATCTTTATCATGGTGTTTCGAGAATTTTTGATGGTTATATAGCTGGTATAGGCCTGGGCGTATTATTGATCATAGTCCTCGTGGTCATTATCCTAGCCAGTGACGATAATGTTGCCGCCCTTATACATAATTTCGGCATATTTTTCATAGTAATCGGGGTTCTAGGCATTCCTTTCACTTACTTTTTCATGTACAGGGGCTTTACCTACTTGGCGATGGCGGATAGGGATAGGTACGGTATTGGCGCACTCGGCGCCATTGGTTCATTGGCACTAAGCCTAGCTCTCATTCCAGAGGGCGCACTCCTCCTCGTGCTAAGGACCTCCTACTCAACCTTCCTGGTATTGAGTGTGGTGACAATTATTGTCGGCTTCGTATTCGAATTACTCATGTACATAGCCCTGTACAGGCTTGGCGATTACTTCAGCGTGGGCTACCTAACCGCCGGTATTATTATTATTTCATTATTTACCACCCTACTTTCAGTGATACCCGTGATTGAAATTATAGGAGCATCATAGGCCTTATTGGCTTTGTGCTGATTCTCGTGGGCCTTAATGAGGTTAAGAAGAGCGTTGAGAGGATTATTGCTGGTCATTGATTGTGGTGATTATGAATGTCTGGGCAGGTTAATCAGAGGTTGATATTTATTTATAATGGTGTTTCCCGTATTCAAACCGGTATAAATATCGGTGTAATGCTTGGTGTTATATACAGTATAGCGTTGCTCGTAATAAACCTACTTGGTTCAGTGTCTATTGGAGCCATGATACGTGGTTATGGCATACTCCAGGTGGCTGAGGTTGCTGTTGGTTTACCAGTACTTTATCACTACATGTATAGGGGATTTAATGAACTTACGAAAGCCGATAGTGCGAGGTATGGGATAGGTAGGTTAGGGGTTATTTTATTACTCGTGATTAGTCCCTTACTCCTGGCGGAGGTTTATACTTCATTCTCGTAGACGTTTCTCCATCAATATTTCTTCTATTGCGTGTGGTGGATAGTGTTGTGGCGTTAGTAAATATACGTATTAATCCTAGTGGCGCTTTATAGGTTAGGTTCGGAGTTTAATGTAGATCATCTAAGGATTGGCGCTATCCTGATTATTGCTTCTGCAGTTATATTAGTAACGCCGAACATACTCGCCGCGATAATAGGGCTTGTGGGCGTTGTTCTGACGATAATGGGTATTGGTGAAGTTAAGAGGGTTGTTGAGGAAAAGATAAAGGGTATGTAATTATGTAATAATGATGTATTAAGAATAAGGAATGGCATGCTGTTTCTCTAAAATGTGAATAGTCACGAGTTATCCCTCATTTACATGAGCATTTTTAGGTCTTCACGGGCCATCTCGTAATAATTATCATAACAGTATTGATCCTAAGTAGTACTTGGCAATATTTATTCTGGTAGTTATTTAGGCATTGCTTATTGGTATCGCACTGGTGAGTTCATTAGTTGGTTCGTTGTTTAGGGTGGGTATTGGTTTGAATTATTCAATTGCTCAATCAATAAGTAAGGTTGTTTCTAAGTATCGCTAAGTGTACGGAGAATTTGGTTTTTATATGGATTTGTTTTTGATATCGATTGTGCAATTGGGATAGGGATGTTTGGTTGCTTCTTGTCTCCAGGGGTTTGAGGAGCGTGGCCGGTGGCGCGCTTGGCGTAGTTACTGGGCTTTACCTGTACTACTACCTGCATTTATCATTAACTGAGGTTGGCATTTTCTTCGGTGTTGGCGCATTCACGGCACCACTCCTCTCACTCCTCTTTGGTAGGTTGGGTGATAAGTACAGTAGGAAGGTGATCCTACTACTGACGCTTGCCTTCCTGCCGATAGCCACGGCAATACTCCTAATCACCAGGTATTACCCATTGCTCCTACTTGCAGCTGCATTGGGTGGCTTTGGTACGGCCGGGGCGTTGGCTAGTGGTAGTGTTGGTGCCGTGGCTGCGCCCGTCCAAACGGCTATATTGGCTGATAAGACCGAGGGCATGGATAGGTCCATGGTATATGCAGTATTCAACCTAGTATCTGGGACGCATCGGCGATCGGGGCATTATTAGCTAACCTTAGCTATCGAGACGTATTCTACATGGCTCTTGCATTATCGGCGATTAGCCTCTTCGTGGTATTACCAATTAAGGAGGAACATAAACCTAAGCATCGAACTAATGATGATCCAAATGGTAATTTCAGGACCATGACCCAGCAGATCAAGAGGGATTTAACGTACATAAAGAGGTTCGCGATAGTCGGTGCGTTGAATGGCACAGCCCAGGGATTAATAACGCCATTCCTACCGATAATATTTAAGATGGTCCTCCACGTGAGCAATGGCGTTGTTGGCGATATATTCTTCATTGGCGGACTAACGGCAGCCTTCGCATCGCTCACGGCGCCAGTATTCTCGAGGATCTTTGGGCTTAGGGACGCCATAATAATTCCGAGAATAATATCAACAATTGCCCTGATACTAATCCCCTTCTCAACAACTCTTTACCTAGCCGTAATCACGTATGTTATTTACGTGATGTTTAGGGTCTCATCCCTAGCCCCACAGCAGGCGTTAATGATGGAGCTCGTGGGCAGAGACAGTAGGTCAACAGTCTCTGGCGTTAACCAAGCAGCACGACTATTACCATCGGCGACGGCAACTACGGCGGCTGGCCCAATGCTCAACTATCTGCCAATACCCATCCCATTCGCCATAGCCTTCATTGTGAATGTCATAAACATAGCCCTATACAGAAGGTTCTTCCCCAACCCAAAACCAATACGCGGAGGAGTAACCGTAATTGAGTAATGATTAAATAACTCCAGACGCCCTAACCTCAACACCCAACCCTCTAGCCAACTCAAGAGCCCTCTTCCTAATCGCTGGACCAACGATGAGTAGCCTCGGCTTCACCCTATTGACCCTCTCGTATAGGATTCCCTCCCTATATAATTCAGCTACGTCACCACGGTCAATACTGGTCCTATACTCAACGAGTATGTGCTCGTTATCCCTAATAAGAACGTCAACATCAATGACCGAGGGATGACCGAACACGAAACCCTCACTATCATAATAGGTCCAGCGCCTAACCTGGTAAACCCTAAGTAGGTCACTAACTAAGTACTTAATGGACTCCCTAAAAGTCTCCTCGATGAATAGCCCATAACGGTAACTCAATGCCGTTACTGATGATGTCAACTTCTCAATACCACTCTGCATAATGAGTATAACCTAGCCATGTCTCCTAACATCCTCACTTAATGTCTCTATAACCTTCCTAAGCTCCTCTACGGCTTTCCTCATTTTCACCTACCTCCTCACCATGTTTAGCAACGACGTCCTTTAAATCAGTAATAGCCTTAACTAGGTTATTAACTGAGGACTTAAGATCATTAATGTCCAATAAGCCCATTACCGCATACCTAACTCCTCATCCTCCTTCAACAGCCTCAGAAGCTCCTTTCTGAGATCAAAACCCATGCCCTATTATGATCATGCTTAATTATTTAAACCTACCCATGGCAATACTTTATTAAGAGCTTGTAAATGCATCCTTAGGATGGTCTCGTGGGAATTAATATTCAGGGCTTCAGTATTCATTGCCGAGGAGATGGGCGTTGCACTGCGTAGGTCAGCCTTCTCACCCAATATTAGGGAGCGTATGGACCACAGTTGCGCCATAACGGACGCTGAGGGTAATATCGTGGCCCAGGCAGAGCATATACCTGTGCACCTTGGTTCGTTCAGGGTGGGCGTTAAAAACCTGCTTAACTGGCTTGGTAGGGAGGGTGTTGAGCTCGGCCCTGGCGATGTAGTGCTTCTCAATGACCCATACATATCGGTACGCACTTAAATGATGTCATGGTTATGGAGCCGATCTACGTTAATAATAGGCTCATTGGTTATGTCGTTAATAAGGCTCACCATGTAGACGTAGGTGGGCCCGTGCCAGGTAGCATAAACCCAAGCGCCAGGACAATCTATGAGGAGGGTTTAATCATACCACCAGTCAGGATAATGAGTAAGGGCGAGCTACAGCGTGACATGCTCAATATAATACTTAGTAACTTCAAGACCCCGGAGACAGCAATTGGTGATATAACGGCTCAATTAGCCGCGAATAGTTGGTGTTGCCAGTTAGGGAGTTGGTGGAGAAGTACGGTGTTGATGAGGTTGTAAATGCGTGGAGGGAGGGTATCGAGTACGGCAGGAAGTTAACCCTAATGGAGATTGGTAAGTGGCCCAGGGGAAGCTACGATGCGGTGGACTACATGGAACTCGGTGATGAGTTACTACCCATTAAGGTTTCCGTGGAGATTAACGAAAACGGTATCAAGGCGGACTTCAGCGGCACTCATGAACAGGTTGAGGCGCAATAAACGCTGTCTATGGTGTTACCTTCTCCGCAGTGTCATTCGTAATTAGGTCCTTGGTTCAAAGTGACGTACCGACGAATGAGGGCTTTTATGGGGTGATCGATGTTACGGCGCCCGAGGCACATTGGTCAATCCAAGAAAGCCGGCGCCTGTGAGTGGTGGTAATGTTGAGACGACTCAGAGGATCGCCGATGTAGTATTCAGGGCATTAGCTAAGGCATTACCCAACAGGGTCCCCGCGGCTGGTTCTGGCACTATGATGAATGTAATGATTGGTGGAACATTGCCTAATGGCGGTTACTGGGCTTATTACGAGACGATTGGTGGTGGGACTGGCGGTAGGCCTGGCAAGCCGGGCGTGAGTGGTGTTCATGTTAATATGACGAATACGTTAAATACACCCATTGAGATAGCCGAGAGGCAATATCCACTACTGTTCACGGGCTATAGGATTAGAGATGGAAGTGGAGGTGATGGGCTGTACAGGGGTGGTGATGGAATTATGAGGTCGTTCAAGGTACTGACTAGGGCGAGATTATCAATAATGGCTGAGAGGTTCAAGACAAGGCCCTGGGGTCTGTGGGGCGGTGGTGACGGAGCGCCGGGTAGGGTCACTATTAGGAGGAGTAATGGTGAGGTCATTAATTTACCGAGTAAGGCAACAATAGACCTGGAGCCGGGCGATGAGGTAATAATAGAAACACCAGGCGGTGGAGGGTATGGTTCGAGAAGGTGATTTTATTAAGGTCCAGTAATATACTGTGATGAGCGAATGGGTATTAGGGAGGAAATCAATACATTAATTAGGAGGGCCAGGGACTTCTTAAGGACGGCCGGCTTTCAAGTGGAGAATGGGATGTATGATCTAGCTATTTTTAACCTTGAACAAGCCCTTCAATTATTCTTGAAGGCAAAAATCCTTGAGTACGGCGCTCAATACCCACGTACGCATAGTATACGTTACTTGCTTAAGTTTTTGCGCGATATTGTGCCAAGCGATAAGAAGCGTGTTGTGAGTGAATTATTGGATAAGTATTTATTCGAACTGGGCGTACTTGAGGACGCTATATTGGTGCTAGGTATGTGCCAAGGGAGTATACGAGGGAGGAGGCTGAAAGGTTAATTAAGGTTGTTAGTGAAATAATGAGTAGTGAATTATGATTATCTAATTAAGGATGCTAGGATGCGTCAGGACGTATTCAAGAATCTTGATAAGTACCTTCACATCATTAAGGAGGTTGTTAGGTCCATAGACCCTGATGCTGAGGTTTACCTATTCGGTTCTGTTGCTGAGAATAGGTACGCATTATCGAGTGATATCGATGTATTAGTAATAACCAATGCCGACCCAGGGATGGTTCTCGAGAGGTTGTGGAGGGCAGGTATTGGACCTCCCTTTGAGGTACATGTTAGAACGCCAGACAAACTAGTTTATTATGAAAGGTTTGGTAAGTTAATCAGGATATGATCACCATTAACCATTTCAGGTATTACACATTATTTGCCCCATGTATGGACTTGAGTAATTGAGTATTATGCCCATCGGCCAATAATAGTTATTACCATTGTTTTGCGCCCCGTTCGTGCCTATGAACGTTAAGTATAATTGATTTATCCCTAATTGCGTATTTGAGGCACTAATCATTACCTGTGTTTGCGTGTAATAAGTACTCGCCGTGACCGGCTGCGGCGCAAACAGCCCAGCAAATGTCATGGCCAGGCTAGCTACGATACCCCAGGGGTCAGGTAATAATGATAACGCGAATGCGCCTACCGCAAATGCGATACCAACTGGGTTTGGATTGTACGTGGTTATTAATGAGCTTAACGTAAGTGAGACTCCTCCCGTTCCTAGATTAATGCTTGGCTCATTTTGACATAGTGGTGTTCCGCCTGCTCCAACTATTTCATAGCCATCATAAATCGGTAGTTCATAGCCGAAGTAATTCGTGTTCACGAACATGCTCGTTATTGGCCCATTACCCATGTCAACGCTCGGCATTAGGTATAGTGTGTTTGTGTCGCCACTGGGCATTGTGTTGCCCCCGAAGCCCAGTATGTACGTGCCGTTAGCCCAAAAGATGTAATTACCGGTGTCGTAGTAGAACGAGACAAAGGCAATGTAGCTATCGAAATACGCATAGGCAAATCCAGGTCCATTAACCTGGTAAAGTATTGTACTGCCTACTAAGGCGCCATTGGCCGTGCCCGGGGTTAAGGATGTGTCTGGCTCAACGGTGATTGAGTAGTAATCATTCCATAACTCAATGTTCATATTATTGTTAAATTCAAATAATGGACCAACGAGCTCCAGGTATGATGAACTCCACGTGCCCGTTGGGATGTAGTAGGCTGTCCTGTTCAGTACTCCGTAAGGGCCGCTACCTGATTCCACGTAACCGTTTACCGTGAAGGATATGCCGCTAATGCCCGACTTGGTTAGGACATTCTCGCTCCATCCGATGAAGAATTGGGGCCATGGACCTCATACTCAATGCAATCAGCTAGAATCCACGCGCTAGGTCCTGGTGGGTTATTCTCAACCACACCATTACCATTGCAGTTACCTATATATGTAAACCCTTCGGGCGGTGGTGGCGAACCACCACCGCCACTTATTACCTGCGGCTTAACCATAAATGGGTCTTTAATGCTATTAATTGGCTTAGGAGTCATGAGGTCGTTTCTTGTCATGTTCGTATTAACTACGATTGTTAATGGCTTACTCAACGCTAGGTAGCTAGGTGGATATGGGATGGTGATTACCTTCGTGTATACCTCAGATGGTCCATTCACGTATGTTATAAAGGCTATTAATGACGGCCATACCGCATCGCTGTAGCTGCCGTACCAGTCACTCGCTATCTTCACGACAAATGGGCTATCTAGATTTATGGATACCGTGCCTAGGCCTTTATAGTAACCGACTACGTATATGCGTCTTAGTGTGAAGGCGAATAGGCTTACCGTGACCTCAATGGGCTGTCCATCCATGTATACGTGAATTACCAAGGTTGGATGCCCAGTGGCACTGCTGCTGTAATATTCAATTAACGCTGACTTTGTCTTAATGGTCTTAAACGGTATTACGTAGCTTTGGCCGAGACCTACGTTAACCGTCAATGTCATGACAAATATCACGGTGATTATAGCAACTATTAAGGTAATCGTAATCAAATACTTAGAACCTAATCTCATGGGCATCAAACATTTATTTCTTGCGGTACTTTTTTTTACTCTGGCTGTTCTTAAAAAGTGAGTCGAGGAAATCAAGTTGCTTCGGTATTTCGAACCATTAATGGTATTCGATCTTCATTCCTCGGTTAAAGTAATTCTTATGCCAATGATGACTTATATCGTAACTATACTCCATGATTAGCATGTCCTTGGGTAAGCCTAGTTTATTTTGTTTGTTTTCTTAATTAATGGCTCATAATAATTCAATCATTGATAATGTATAGTAGGTTTGGGTTTATTGATAGGCCGTTGAATCCAAGCGGAGTTCCGCCAATTGAGCGTAGGTACTCGCCGGTGGGTTTTGAGGGTGAGCTTGAGAGGGTTAGGGCTGCAATCAACGCGTTTCTTAAGGGTAGTGACAATATTGCTGTTGTCATTGTTGGGCAGTATGGTTGGGGTAAGAGCGAGTTGCTTGATGCTGTGGAGGCTGCGGCCCAGGGGCTTGGGCTTAGGGTTCTTAGGCTTCCATTGACCTTTGGCCTTGATATTAATGTCGTAATTAACTCATTGCTTAAGGCTCGCAATAACTCCAGTGAGCCGTTGCTCCTGCTTATTGATGAGGCTGACGAGGTTAGTAGGGCTATTGAGCTTAGTAATGCCCTTAGCCCAGGCGATGCTGCTAAGGTTAGGGACTTGGTCATTAGGCTTGGCTCCCTAATTAGGGCGTTGATCGAGCCTAGGAATTACAGGGATGTACTAGGCGTGGATCCCAGGAGACTTGGTAGGGTAATGGTTGTGCTAGCCTTCACGCCGCAACTGTACTATAATATTCTCAAGAACATGGTACCCGACGTTTTCGATATAACGAGGGGTAGGGTGTACATGGAGATAGTGCTTGATGAGAGGATGCCACTATGGCTCTATGAGGCAATGCTACTGCAGCGCTTTAATGCCTACTCAACCGATGAGAGGCTTGACCTAGTCAGGAAGGCCTAATCAGTGGTCTTCACCCATTGAGGCGCGAGTATCTGGCCACGCTTTATGAGCTAGTGGCTAACACCGAGGGTGGTAAGGCATCGCCGAGGGCCTTGGTTAAGTTCACGTCTAAGCTCCTGGATATGGTTGTGGAGAGTGGTAAGGAGCTTAATTATGAGTTATTTGAGGAGTTCCTAAAGAGCGAGGTTTCCGGTGGTGAGTTGAAGGCGTACCTTGACGTGATTAATGAGGGACCAATGATGAGAAGGGCTCCAGGGTATTCAGGGCATTGTTATTATCAGGCATTCCAAGGGGTATTAGTGATTTAAGTTCGGAGCTTGGGTTTGATGTTACATCGTACATCAATGCAATGGTTAAGGCTGGGCTAGTTGAGGAGGTTCAGGTCGCTAGGTTTAAGCTTGATAATGATGGATTGATTAGGGTCAATAATGAGCTAGTTAAGCTAAACATGGCGCCTATCGAGGGTGACCTTAGGGATATATCGATAAGCTACGGCATGTATTACACGGCATATGAGGGTGAACCCATAATCTACGTGGTATTTCCAGTCAATGCCAGGGTTTCATCAATCACAGGCATAACTAGGGCATACCAAGTATCGCCCAGGCTACATAGGATGTTTGTTTTTGGTAAGGAGCCTGAAGAGGTCATTAGGCTAAGGAGGAGGTTAGTAAGGCCATAGGCATTGTTAATGCATTTCGTGAGGACTTGGCGATGGAGATCGTCAGGGCAGCACTTGGTTCGCAAGTAACGCTTTACCCATCGTCAGGCGCCCTGTTTGGCATTATTGAGAATCCGCTCGATGTTAGGATTGGGGTTATCGTGAGTATGGATGGGGAGCCCAATCAACTCATTAAATTACTGAGTAAGGTGGTTAATGAGGGCGTAATTACGGTTAATGGTCAGGAGAGAGTTATCGACTCGCTATTGGTCATTATTGTATCGAGGACCCTACTTACCAATGATATCGCGAAGAGCATTGTCGAGCCTATCAGTAGGTTATCCTGGAAACTCGTGCTTGGTCCGGCGACCGACTTTACGTACTTCTCCATATTTGGTTCTGATAGGATTGATGATCTTAGGTCCATAGTGATTGGTTCCAGGCTTGAGAGACTAGATAGGGTTCCCAGGGAGTACTCGGTCTTCCTCGAGAGACTTAATGACTATAGGGATGAGGTGTTGGCGTTTAGGGATAGGGTTAGGCAGAGGGTTCTTCAGTACACGATGGCCATTAGGCGCGGCGCTAAGGAGTCAAAGGACTCAGTGATTAGGCATATAGTTGAGGCTTGGGTTAAGGGTGAAAGCCTTGATGATCAGCCTGAGATCTTTAGAGATGAGGGTGGTAGGGCTAGGGTTAGCCCTGTTGAGTTGAGTCTCATAAATTACCTAAGGTCATTGGGTAAGCAGAGCTTTACGGTGAAGGAACTTGAGTACCTCATAAGGAGGTTATACCCTACACACCTGTGGAGGGAGTTTAAGGAGGGCGATTTGATTAAGTTATTAAGTCTTAGGGGATTGTTATTGCCAATTAATGATGACCTGACTGAGTATGCCCCATACTCGCCTGAACTCGTGCCTAAGGTATTAACCATACTCAGTGAGCATATGGAGAGACTTGGTGAGGCTCTCCGTAAGCCGGTATCGATAAGCATCGATGAGTTGAAGATTAGTATTGAGGTTCAGCCTGGGATTAATGCTCAGGATAGTGATTGTGAGAGGGCCTTCACATTATTAAAGGCTGTGCCTGAGACATCGAGTGAGTTCCTAAAGAGGTACTCATTATTTATGCTATGCATTGATAGGTTGGAGGGTGAGGTTGATCAAAGGCTTGAGGAATTGAATAAGGAATTATCGGCATTATCATCATCACTGAATAATACGATTAGGGACCTATTGAACAAATTGGGTAGTGCCAGGAAGGGCATTAATGAGGATTTATCGGCGCTTTCAAGCGAAATTGATTCGAGGATTAATAACTTAATTGAGAGGATTAAGTCATATATCCTGAAACTCAATGGTCTTGAGTTAGAGAATATTAAGGAGAGTTTACCAACAATACTTGAAACGATCAATTCCGAGGTTAATGGCATGATTGAACTAATGAATATTCTGAGAGGTATTGAGGATAGGATTAAGGAGTACGTAGAATTAACGGGCATCTTAAGAAACGCGTCGGTCATATTGGGTAAGGGCATTCCTGAAATGAGCACTGAGGACTTTATGAATGACTTATTACCATTAATAAAGCATGGTTCATTGGACTTATTGAATAATTACTTAAATGAACTAACACGCATTGTCGAGTTAAGGCGTAAGGAGCTTAGTGAGGTCTTGGGCAATGTTAATGCATTGATTGATAAGTACGTTAAGATGACAGCATGGCTTAAGAAGAGAATAAGTAATAAGTTAGTTGGTAAGTTATTAGGTGATAGAGTTCCCGAGATTCCAAGCCCATCACCAACATTCGACAATGCCAAGTACATCAGCGATGCCATTAGGAGCATCGACGAGGTGATTAATAAGATTAGCAAGGAGCTTAACATACCCAGGGACTTACTCATTAAGGTCGCATCGTTGGGGCCTAATGTGGGTATTGACGAGGATTCCATAGCCAGGGAGCTCAATATTGATGCCTCCACAGTTAATAAGTACCTGGAGAGTATGTGGAGGGCAGGTTTAATTGATAGGAGGTATGTAACGTGAGGTGATGTTAATGAAGATAGCAATTCTTGGGCTAGGGAGGAATTGCATACCCAATGAAGTATTTAGTTGTGAATATGATGGTGATGCGAACGTGATCATCGACTTGATCGGCAGTCTTAAGTCATTGAGTGTTAAGGCTCAGTTAATAGTTTCATCGAACCCTGAGCCCCTCGTTCAAGTTAAGAGGCGCGTGGTTGATGAGATTGCGATTGGTAATTCTGTGTTAAGGACTTTAATAGGTCTTGGGGAGCTCGATGGTGATGCCGTTATTAAGGGTGTTAGAGGTGAGGCATTTGGTGTTTCAGTGAGTGGTAAGGTCGTACTCTTCGCAAGGCCATTACTAATCTACCTAGTCCATGACTCTGAACCACTCATTAACGAGTTAAAGCTCCTGCTTAATAATGCCCCACCTAGTGTTAGTATTGAGGATGTGATTAGGGAGTTGGCATCATTAATAATTTCTGAGAGACGTAGTAAGAAGGTTTCACGCACATTGGCTTACTTAGAGGAGTTTCTCCAGGATAATGATGTCAGTAAGTTACCGCCATACATACTTGACCTACTGACTAGCGTTGGTGCTGTGCAGGGTGATAGAGTTAATAGGGAATTGATTGAGAGGATAATAAACGAGGTGAAGACTAGGATATACCCGAGGAGGGGCTAGGATGTTTAATGACGTAATAGTAAACATGCTTGAGCTCATTGAGACCAGGATCGCTCAGATGAGAGATAGAGCCCTAGAATTACTTAACAGTGCCAGTGATTTCATGAACTACGTAATTGAGATTGCGCCTAATAGGGAGTTCACAAGGTTTATAGCCGTTGATTCTGGGTTCACTGAGATAGCGTACTTAGGTTTTAGAATATCCGTTATTAACGTGGCCCTACTAATGAATATTGATGGTAAAGGGCACGTAATAAATAGGTTCGATGCATTACTTGGAATTTCCAGTGAGGAGTTAGAAAGAATGGCACTGGACATGGAGGTTCAATACGCCCTGGAGTACTCAAGATCCTTCCCCGTGGATATTGTGTTGCTTGATGGAGCATTAATAGGGAGGAACTATGTGAATAGGTTCACAATCCCATTGCTTGCCCACGTTAAGGATATTAAGGTCAATAGGTATTCGCAGGGAATAACTAGCAATGAGTTTAGGAATTATGTTAATAGGGCGTTGCAGATAATGGAGGAGCCATTGGTGATGCACATGATTATGGAGACCTACAGGGCGAGGAATAAGTCGGTTAATGCCCTAATTACCAAGCCTTATGTTGTCGGTAAAGTTGGTGACAGGGAGGTTTATGGGTTCTACGTTCAATACCTACCAGCGACATTACCAATATACACCGAGTACATGGGTGATCCCGACATGATTCAGCGTGTGATATCGCGCTTAGTCCCGTTATCCACAATGCCGAGGCTTGGGTACCAGCTCCGCTTTACATCGTTGATAGGGTTGCTAAGGTTAACTCGGACTTCAGGGAAATGGTTAGGTTGATAATGGAGAAGTTGGGTGGTGAGGTTTTGAGCGAGTTGAGGGGGATGTACTTAAGGATGGGGCTTAATGAGTATGTGAAGAGTAGGTGATGATGAAGTAATTCAGTATTATGGCGGGATTTATCATCCCGGGTTCATCTCATCAAAGCTAAGCGCTCAGCAGCGTCCTCGACCTAATCACCGGCTATAGCGCATTTTCTCAGTAATTTAACTCTTTATTTCCACAATGACCATTAAGCAAATAAAGTACTAAAGGCTTTGTTTTGCTGGATGTTGATTTACATCGTTCGTGCCATGAATGAGCTTAGGAGGTGCCTAGCCCTCTATGATGAGTTTGAGTGTTCGGCATACCTTAACAGGACCTATGGCACATGGATGGTTAGGCTAAGTAATGATGAGGCCAATTCAATACTTAGCGAGGCGTCTAAGGAATGCACGCAGGTTGAGAGTAGTTTCCTCTACTGCATATTCTGTGTTGGTTCGCAATGCAGTATGGAGCCCTCGGAATCCGTGACTAAGTACATAATTGATTGCCTCAATAAGCTCAATATCAAGCAGGGTGTAAGGGATGCACTGAGAAGCATGCTTAATAAGGCTGTGGAGATTAATTCCGAGGTCGCCTGCACCGGTGAGTGACCAATGCTTAGGCAGGTAATCTTTGGAGGTCTTTTCGACAAACTACCTCAGGATGTTTATAGAAGGTGGTTCGTATATCAAATGAGGGTTTCCCAGGCATTAATAATAATCTCCATGGCATCATTCGTAATTGGTTCGGCTATTTTGGCGCTGAGGTATGGGCGATTACACGGAGACTTAATGCTCGGAGGCCTAGTACTATTCTACATCGGCATAATGTTTAGCCAACACCCTGGTTTCACGAGAGTTATGCCGAGCCCACTTGCGTCAATGCTGGTAGGCGTACTAACCATTGCCTGGTTTATGACCTACGCATTGGGGCTATGGTTTAGTTGGGTCGTGGGTATAGTCCTAGCGTTATATTACGCATTACTACTAATCATCAGGGCGGCTTGGGTAGGAAACCCCTTTACTGGCCCAACACATTCTTCCTAAGTGGTTTAATCAGCCTAATGATCGCCTTATACCTGGGTGGTTTTAGGCCGGTGGTGTTCCCTGTGGCGTCCATTGTCAGCCTCATGAGGCGTGTTGAGGGAAGGCAGAGGCCTATTTACGTAATTGATGTATTATACGCGGTCCTACTTCCCGTGATGACGTACTTCCTCAATAATCCCATAGACCTGGCGATCCTCTCACTATTCACGTTAGTGGTCATTGGCGTGCCCAGGAAATTCGGGCCTGCATTTAAAACCATATACTCAAGGGCGTATCCAATCGGTTCATCGCTTGGCAGGGCTTCGCTGGTAATTACGGCCATACTATCACTGATTGGGGTACCACTGGGTGATGCCATTCATATGCTCTTCATAGGTTTATAGCCGTGATAATGTCCTCACTCTGCATACCAATGCTTAACCCTGGTATTCTCTGGTTCTCAATGAGGCGCTACGGTATTGTAGGCTTCGAAATACCAACCCTTCTCTTCATATCGGCAGTACTACGAGCAATCTACTACCTGGTTGGTCCTCCATTAATTGCCTTATCACTAATCCTCGTGTTTATTGCGTATATCGAGGTCGCAGTATCATACTTAAGCGGTGAGAGGGTTAAGGTTCTCTAACGTAATTGAGCAGGGCATTTGCTATTAACCTGGCAACCCTAATCGGTTCAGGTCTCTTACCCTCCTTAATGAACTTCTTAATTATTGTCCTAGCCGTCCTATAATCAATACCCGTAAACCTCACGTAAATCCTCAAACCACCAGGTAATAGCATCTCCTTAGGCTTGCCCAACTTCTCGTAAAGCCTTATTCTCACATCCGAGTCATTTGGAAATAACTTCCTTATCGCATTTACAACATCGCCCTCAGGCTCCTCAAAGGTTAGGCACATTATTGGCAGGCCCAGCTCATTCACCAGCCTCTCCAGGTCGATTATGTTGTACCAAGATATTATACAACCATCAATCATCACTAACTGAATATCATTCCTATTAAACGACCTATATAGGCTTATTACGGCATCCGTCGCATCCAAACCACCAACAGTGGTCCTACCCAGTGATACGCCGTCAATAATGCCATCACTCCTCATGACAACGCCAACCAATATCGAGTACTTAAGGTCAAGCCTAAAACTCTCAGCTATGCCAAGAGCCCTTACGCCAGGCTTACTAACGAGCGAGTCAACGTCCATATCGTGTAAGTCCCATAAAATCTTAAATACTACTTATAATACTTAACGGATCCTTCTCATCATTAACTAACCTGGACAACCTTACCGTACTTGCACGTATACGTATGCGGATTCCCATAGTAATTAGTTGCATTAAGTATAAAGCCGAACGTGGGTAAGCCGTAGGCCTGCGATGCGTCAATAACCGATACGTATAGGTTTGTACCAACACCAATGTCGAAGAACTCAACCCAGGTCTGTTGCACCGTTATCGATGATGATGGAGGTAGCGACATACTCGCGATGTTAAATAATGCACCACCAATACTCACCAAGATATCAAGAGGTTCAGTACCGGGTATTAATGCCACAAGACCAAGGGCTATTCCAGCAAGCCATGGTTTTGGTGCGCTTAAACTATACGCAGTATTAATACCACCAAGCTGTACCTGGTAATACCCATTAAGTGCGCCAACGGGGCCATTGCACTCATAGAGGTATTCAGTGCTTGTGTATTCAAAACTAGCATAGTCAATGGCTGAGGATGCATAGTGCTGAATGGCCAAAGTACTCCTTAGCCAGTGGTATTGCACCGTAATGCAATAGGCCGATTGTGCCATTGCCGTAATCAAGCGCGGTATTGTAAGTATCATGTCCAGGTACATAGAGCACCTCAGAAACGGTTGTCGTACCCAAGTATTCCGTATAACCAGTCGTTGGGCCAACGTACCAGGCGCTGTACTGAATAATAGCCAGGTAGTATCCTTATAGTAGTATAGATAGAGCCTGGCTCATCTACCTAAGCACTAATTCCGTAGGTATGAAGTATGGGCATTACCCCACCCGGTAGATTTGCATATACATTGCGCTTCAAACTAAAAATGCAATGATTATGGAGTTATACTGATACAATACATGATACACACCCTACTTATTGCAGTAGATGTTCCTAGATAGGCTGTGTCGAATTAATGATTATGCCCACGGGGAATGCTTCACTACTTACCGAGCCGTAGTTATACTTCATGGGTGTTCCGTAAAACGCCACATAGTATGCCGACCATAATTGGCGACTAAATTAATTACAGTATTGAAGTAAAAGAATGATGAGGAACCTGGCGGTGGAACCATGAGACCAGCTATGCCAAGGGCCACAGACGTGGCTAAGCCTGCCAGGAACTGATCACCGCCAAATATCGCGGCTATGCTTGAACCAACACTTGGGTAAGCAAGGATTAAACCAGCTATGAATAAACCACCTCTGCAGCCACTCCATATGGGTTAGGATTGAATGTTGATGCAGCCACACTTAATGAAAAGTAGCAGCCTGATGATGTACATGTTACACTGGGACTTGACGTGCATAAACCATTATAACGATAATTACCGTTACTATCCCTTGAAATGAAGACATAGTCATAAACATAGTTTGGGCTAATTAAACTGAACTTAGGCGCTATCTGGCTCATAATGAAGCTCGTAATGCCATTGCCGAGGTCAATGCCTGGCCATACCCACAGCACATTATTATGTATTGCACCTGGTAACAGGTTGATAACTGCAGTAGCATTAGCATATTCATCAAGTGGATAAGTATAGCCGTTCTGATCGACGTAGTAGCCTTCGAACTGTATTAAGGCTAGGGTGCCATTGATACCTAGGTAAAGGAAGCCAGGTCCCCTATTGACATAGTAATAAAGGTTTGGGTATGAATACGATAACGAGGAACTTGACGAAAATGCGAAATATACATAGACATTATCAACATAGTTATAGCCGTTATAGCCTCCATAAATAGGTAGATTACCTGAAAACTGTAATGTTGGTCCAACAACCTCAAGCCCAGAACCGGGAACATTAGCAGCTCCATATAGCCAGAGCCTTTTGAGCGTAACCGCCTATACTCAGCACTATTCCGCCGCCAATATTGTTACTCCATGCGTCCTTGCCCCAGGCAATCCACAGTATGGGTATTGAGCCATTAAATCCAGCGCAGGCACGTGGTTCCCAATAAATAATTCCTGTTCCGGCATATGTTGGTGGTGGAGCGGCATTCAGTACATTAGTACTTCCGAGGCAGTTATATGGTCCCACGAAGCCGTATGGGTCAACCGAGGATTTCATTATTGATAAAGTGGTATTTATAGTGCCATAGCTATAGTCAACCTTTATTGGCTTTACCCTGCTGAAGTCTACATATAAGTTTATTACTATTGATTCATTATTTATTATCCAGATTGGGCTATACGGAATTGTCACTACTACAGTTCTAGTCTCGTTTGTGGACTTATTAAAGTACGTAATGAATGCAAGCAGAGATGGCCATACCACATTTGGTGAATTCCCATTTAAGACGAGATCTTTCACGGTCTCCCTGGCAATGTCCATTATTGGCTTTGACGTTAGGCTTATGTTTACTGAGCCGACTCCATAGTAATAACCTATTGTATAAATGTGCCCTTCACCTAGGGCGAATAGGCTTACGGTTAATGGCACTGGATTATTGCTTAAGTATCCATGTACTATGAGTATTGGTTTCCTTGCTGTTGCATTATAGTAGTAAACCTGGTATGCATTAGTACTGATCATTAGTATTGGCTTGGGGTTCGGCGACTGAGCAAATGTACTCAATGCAATGAGTATGATAATGGCAGTAATTGATATAGCCAGCACCGTTATTGCAATACCCCTCCTATTGATACCCATGGACATCAAATAATCATTAATCACCAAGTTTTTTTTACTTCGGGTGTTCTTAAAAGATAGTCGAGCCAAATTGAATGAATATTTAAAATTTAATGGCATTACACCCTGGGCTTTAGTCCCAACCTCATTAATCCATCCCTGAGTCTCTGCACCTCTGTGTCGCTTAGTGGTCTTAGGTATGGTTCCTTAACGGTTCCGAAGTCATAACGTAGTAGGTGGACTAGCTTGTAATAACCATCAACGCCTGGGTATTCCTTAATCAACTCCCTAATCCTGGCTATTAGGTCCTGCTTCTCCATGGCTGACTGTAGCTTACCAGCCTAAAGTCGTTAAACATATCCCTCATGACCTCGGGAAGCACGTTGGCCATTGCCGAAATACAGCCCTTAGCCCCAACCATGAGCGCTGGTAATATCGTGGAATCCGCGCCATTGAGCACAGTTATGCCTAACCTAACGTGACCCATTATCTGCGTTATATCGCCAGTACTATCCTTAACACCAGCTATTCTGACGCCATCGCTTAATAATTTCGCTATTAAGTCAGGAGTTACGTTAAAGCCCGTGTTCTGCGGTATGTTGTAAATGAATATTGGTAACTTCGTTAATTGAGAGAGCTTCTCATAATACCTCCTCAGCGTTTCATAGTCAGGTTTGTAATAAATTGGTGGTATTGACGAGATAGCCACCGCACCATACCTCTCGGCAAGTCTCACAGTCTCCACAACATCCTGCCAATCAAATGAGAAGACATGAACCATTAACTGCCTATTGGTGTTCCTTGAAATGACATCAAGGGCCTCCCTCCTCTCCTCAAGCGTTAGGTATGGCCCCTGACTCGTCGTACCAAATGGGTAGAAGCCATCAACGCCCGCCTTCGTTAGTGAAGCAACGTGTCTCGCAAGGGACTCCTCATCCAATTTACCGTTTTTGAAAGGTATTGCTAAGGCTACGAATATACCCTCCATTGAGTATTCGGAAATAGAGGCCCTTAATAAAGCTATTTACTTACATATCATAATTAATTAAGCTCCTGAACAATCCTCCTCTCATTACCCTCCTTAACTAGCCTAATAATGCTGTACTTAACATTAGTCTCCCTAGCCGCATTGATTATGTCGTTGACTAAGTCCTCTGACTGGGTCGTGATTATTACCTGGTTGACCAAGCCCTCACTGATAAACCTCGCAAGTAATGATGCGAAGGCCCTCCTAATGTTCACGTCAACATAGGGTATTGGTTCATCCATGAGTAGGAAGTCAATATTATGATTAGTGGCCCTATAGACACTTAGTAGGAATGAGAGGCTATCGTTAACCTCTGCCCATCACTAAGCCTGGATATCGTGACCTTCCTACCCCCAGGCCTGATTGCATAGAGCGTGTACTCACTAACAACACCAACAACGCCCCTATCCCTAACCGTAACCTCAATGCCCGCCCCCTCGAGATCGCCGTATGGGTATAGTAACTTAAATATCGAGCCCACGTTATCCCTAACGATTTTAATCATCTCATCCCTAACCCTGGCCTGAACCTCCCTAATACCAGCCTAATCCTAACCAACCTATTATAGAAGTCCTCGAGGAAGTCGAGCCTCCTCCTAAGCACTGATGGATCCTCCTTATCAAAACCAAGGCTTGACAAGGCCAATTCAAGCCTACTCAACTCCGCCGAGTCATCACTCAACTTAGCCCTAACCTGGGTCAGCCTCTCATCTAAATACCTGATTTGATCCTCAATGCTTATTACTGTTCTTGTGTCAATACCGAGACTACTAAGTTGCTGCCTAAGCTCCTCCTCCTGCTGTCTCAGGGAATTGAGCTCCCTATACTTCTTAAGGTATGAAATAGCCCTATCAACGTCATCGATCTCAGCCCTAAACTCATCAATAAACCTAGTGAGCGTCTGAATTCTCCTATCAATATCCCTAATAGACCTCTCAATCGTCTCTAACTTCGAGATAACGGCCTCAAACCTGGACCTAACGTCACGTGCACGTTCAATGGTGGCGTCATAATCATTAACAATGGGTAACAGGGTTTCCATGTTCGTTAAGGCCCTCTCCAACTCATTCAATTTACTTTTCATTTCCTCAATCTCGTCACTACGGCCCCTTGATAACTCCTCAATTCTCTTCCTAATGTTTTCATAATCCTCCTCACTCAATGGCTTATTACAAACTGGACACCTCTCCTCATGATTATTAAGTATGTATTGAAGAACATTGAGCAGCGACACCCTAAAACTCTCCTCAGAACTAAGCTTCTCAAGCCTACTCCTTAGCTCATCAATATCCTTCTTAACCTTAATCGGTTCACCATACTTACTAACCAATGCCCTATACTCCCTAACCCTGGGCTCTTCCTGAGAAAGTCTCGCCTCCAACTCCTTAAGCGATGCCTTCAGCGATTCAGACTGTATCTCAAGATCGTTACGGACATTACTTAGGTACTCTCTATCCTCGATAAGCTTATCCTTAAACTTAATAAGTGACTCAAACGCCTTATATATGCTTCAGCCGTCTCAGCCAGGTTATCGTTTGTCACCACCAACTTACTGACCTCATCAGCCTCCTTAACGAGTGCGTACTCCTCAAGCTTCTCAACCAAGGAATCCCTAAGTCTCTCAAGCCTAAGCCTAATACTGGTCTCATTAATCTCCTTAACACCAGCCCTCTCAAGCTCCTGCTCAAGATTCTCCCTCCTAATCCTAGTCGCTATGTAATTACTATATACCTCCTCAACACCCTTAAAATTCCTCAGTAGCTCCTCCCTCTTCCTTAGTAAATCATTATAGGCATTACCAAGTTCCTCCTCCTCCCTCCTCAACCTATCAATCTCCTCCCTAAGCTCATTAACCTTCTCCCTAGCCCTCTCAATAGAGCCGTACTTAACGATTATTTCAGGGAGCTCCTTAACGCTGGCCAGTCTCTGCCTAAGCCTATTAATCAACTCCTCAAGCTGCGACATGGGCAATGACCTATTCAAGTTATCAAGCACCTCAAGCCCAAACAACTTATCAATGAATAGGCTCCTCTTCGTAACACTACCGTAGACTAAAGCCTCAAGGGTCCTGTGCGTAACCAATACAAACCTCTCAAAATCATCATCATCAACGCCCAGGACCTCTATGATCCTTGTATTAACACTATCACCTTTGTACCTAGTACCGTTAATTAATGCGCTGGGGCTTTCCCTAGCTGTTTCACCGGCTCTCCTAAGTTCCCTAACCACCTCAAGGCCATCTGTAAGGGTTAGCTTAACGAGTGAGGAGTCAGCATCCTCATTTATAAGGTCGGCTATCTTTGAAACCCTCTCCTTAACCTCTAGCTGGGTTCCATAAAGTGCGTACTCAATTGCCTGCACAATACTCGTCTTACCAGAGCCGACTGGTCCATGGACTATATTAATCCCGTCACTAAATTTAACCCTATGTTCACCCCTAAACCCCCTGAAATCCCTAATAAATAATTCATTAATTCTAACCCTCATTCTCACCCACCTCAACACCAACCTTACTTAACTCCTCATTAATCGCCTTAAGGACACCCTTCTTACCACCCTCCTTATAGGCCATGTAAAGCCTAATGGCTAATTCAGCATCCTGACCAAGCCTATCCTTTAGAAACCTAATTATTAATTCATCAAGCTCACCCATTCCCACCACCCCTCCTCCTCAGCACCTCAATCCATGGATTATTACTGAGGAAGTCAGGCAATTCACCACTGACTGCTGATCCCTCCTGCATCGTGGTACCGGGGTTTTTCGCCATCTGCGTTCCGAGGCTTTCAAGCCTATTAACTCGCTCAATTAAGTCGTTAATTACCTGTTCAATCCTCATTATCCTATTCCTCAACTCATTAATGTCATTAACCAGCGGTTGAATGTTAATACTCGATAGTGCGTTCTTCATATCAATAACCGCTCTCTCAAGGTCATCAATTCTCCTTTTAATGCCTTCATCAACGCCTTGTTGAATCTGTATTGGTATGCCTGGTATTAACTCCTCTACGGCCTTCTCCGGGTCGGTTGACGACAAGTCATATATGTAAACACCAACCCTATTACTCCTGAATAGTTTACCATTGATTAAGTCCCTGGCACTCTGTGGAAATGCTATGTATGCCTTATTGTAATTAAATCTATTCCTCATGACGTTACTAAGCTCATCAATTATGTAGGACTCCGTTGGGAATTCCTCAGTGGATATCCTGAGGTAAACAGTGTTATTGCCCTCCATGAGTACGATCTCCCTATCACTTAGCTTATCCACTATCCTAAAGCCCCTCTGTAGAAGCCACTCCTCGAGAAGCTTCCTTGCAATCTCAATACTCATTACGCCTACACATTATTAATTAACAACTCACTTTTTAACCTAATTGAATCATTAGGTTAAAATGAACAAACCTATTGATGAAGGTAATACCAACCCTCCTTGGTTCTTTCATTCCACTTCACATTGCCAGGCAATGCATAGCCATATATGATGGCTCCCTTCCAAACACTGAACTGTGGATCCTTAACAATACTAATACTCAACTTACTGGCTAGGTCAGGTAATCTTTCGGAAACCATTAACCTAATCTTATCCACGCTATTAACAGCCACATCCTCGAGACCGGGAGGCACAGACCAATTAAAGGCACCACCACTAAGTATTATCGTACTCATTATCTTATCCTGAATCTCCACAGGGACCTTCCTAATACTCGTTATCAACGCCTCGGCAATATCCATCTCACCATAAAACACCATATCACCAACCGTGGCATCCTCAATCACAAGCCTACCCTGCTGAATATAACTCGTGAATATGTCATGCCTTGGATTAAAGATAACCTCGCCAATTAAAAACCTCATCCACGCAGTATCCCTCAACTCAACCTCAACCAATGGATTCACCCTAACCTTAATCGCGAATCTATCCGGGTCCTCCCTACCTTTTTAATGGCTCATCGAGATTCCTCGGCACTAATCCTACGGCCCTTTTCACGACCTCAACCACGTACTCATCCTTGGCCAAGTCACCATAGCCCGAGTCCTTAAGGACCTCCCTAGTAACCGCATTTGCCTCGGCCCCACCCCTATTGAGCGCCACAATTCCCTCCCTAATGCCCGTAGCTAATTGGTACGAGTTGTATATTGCCATGTCCAGCCTCGATCACGGTGCATGTCACGGCCTTCTCAGCAATTGCAACGGCGAATGGCTGGTCTATTATGGTCACCGCCTGAAGCAATTTACCGCCAAACTCCTCATCAACCTCCTTATGGACCTCAATCATTCTATCTCTCATGTAATCAGGCGCCAATGCTGATAATGCAACCACCAGGAAGAAGCCTTAAAGTCAGGTCTTCTAGTGAAGTCTGAGAAGAATTGCGAGAACCCGTACCTAGCGAGCTCCTTAACTATCTTCCATGAATCCTCATCCTCCTTCCTAATAACACCATCCTTAAGTGGATAACGCAGGTTCCTAATGGCATCCCTAATCGAGCTTAAGTACTTGGGTATGTCATCACCAACCACAACACCCCTCTCAAGAACCTCCTTAGGAACCAGCAACTTAATACTCTCGGGTAAGTCCCTGAGAAAAAGCCCACGGCTCTGAATCATGTATGGCTTATCCCTTAGGGTTATTGGGCCGTACTTAAAGTACCCAGTGCCGAAGTCCTCCGCATATACATAGTTAAGCTTATACTTGCTCTCGTCCATCATGTCGAATCACCATATCGCCTTTATCGTGATAAACTCATTATTAAACATTATTACGTACGTATCGTCAAACGACTTAACCCTAGGCCTTAAGTACTCCCTCAACCTATCTGGCAATGAGTTAATTGACCCATTTATACAATTAAGCACTTGGTCAAGGACGTTCTTTAACTGTTCGTTTGTTGTCTCCACGTAATACATTGCTTGGTACTTAACACCGTTGTCTATGGCTATAACTTAAGGTTTAAGCTACTTAATAAGCATGATATGAATTTACGTCCCTCCCTAATCACGTCATCCTCATTCTTTATCTCGCCAACCTTACACTCCTGACAACTCACATGATTTTATTAGCAATAAGGTTTATAAGGAGATTGCGCCTCTTGTGACGGGATTATAAGGTGCATAGTATTATGGAAAGCGAGTTAATTCTTGAGGTTAAGGATCTTGGAAACATAGTAATTAGGTTGGAGCCGGCCCTATCGCCATTGACGTACTCAAGGTTGGGTAAGTCATTACCGACTAGGGCAAATGCGATTAAGTATAGTCAAGTAATATTGATACCGTTGGATTTAGGCCTTGTTAGTGAGGGTAAGAGGACTAGTTTAAAGCCGTATGAAGTTGGTTACTGGGTTAAGAAGAGGAGTCTGGTGATTGCTCTGGGCAATGTTGATCTTGGCGAGCAGGTGAATGTGCTTGGTTATGTAATTAATGGTGCCGAGCTTCTTAGTAAATTGAATGGCGGCTACTCCATTAGACTTTCGATTAGGTAGCTAGGATTAAGCTTTTAAAGGGTTAGGGAGGTACCGAATACGGCGGAAGAAATATGAGCACACCACAGCAGGAAACCACAATACTAGTGGGTAAAAAAACCAACCACAAGCTATGTAATAGCGACAGTAATGAGCTTCAACGCAGGAGCCAAGAAGGTAATACTAAAGGCCAGAGGCGGTGCAATAGCCAGGGCAGTCTCGACGGCAGTAATGATAAGGGACAGGTTCCTACCAAACCAGGTAAAGATAAGCGACATAAAGCTACTAACTGACAAGGTAACTGGGCAGGGAGGAAAGGAGAGGTCCGTGGCGGCTATTGAGATAGTACTTGAGAGAATTTAAGAGCGTATAATGAATGAGTAGCTTCAAAAATTAAGTAAAATAAATACAATAATTAATTCAATTACTTATCACCATTTATACTTAGACATCTCAAGGAGATAACTCCTAATTTCCTCAAGGAGAGTGACAAGAACAAATAACGCGCTCCTCCTGTTAGTGGCTATTAATGGCATAACCTTAACCTCATAAGGAATCTTCAAAATGCTCTTAATCGTGGGTATATCCACGGCAGTGGGTACATCCTGCTTATTCGCAGCTACTACATGAGGCGTTGATGGGAAGTTTTCCCTAAAGAAGTTATACATGCCCAGGGCCTCCTTAACCCTCTCCTCACTTGAACTATCAACTATGAATAAATATCCATGCATACCCCTAGCAATGATCTTCCACATAAAACTAAATCTCTCCTGACCAGGGATGCCAAATAGGTGTACAACAAGGTCCTCCCTCACCTTCATCCTACCGTAATCAAAGGCTACCGTGGTACTCCTCTTGCCATTAATTGATTCCTTGGTTATCGGAACATCGGTCTCGATGGGTAATACCTCACTTAGTGTTTTAACAAAGGTTGTCTTTCCAGCGCCGTATGGCCCGGCTATTACAATCTTTATGGTCTTTATCGGCATTGTTCTCACCTACATGACGGCCTTGCTCCTTATGAAATTGATCACATCCTCAATATCCTTAGGCGTTATCTCGACATTCACAACCTCTATCATCTCCTCCTCACTAACACTGAGCAACTTTCTCAGTAAGTCGTACAGCTTGTCGGCATATTTCTCGAGTATTATCCTGGTTAAACCTATTGATGCCTCAGAATTAATTATAACCATGATATAACCCGCATCCCTAATATTCATTAATTGAATAATTCCATCAACACCCTGCATTAGAACATAGTTAACACTACCAATGGGTAACGTAGATACTAACCCCTTCAATGATGATATGAATCTTGGGGCGGCGAAGAACGTATTCCCTGCATTGATTAGGATTGTGTTTGTGACGTATGTAATTACTGTGCCCTCCTTATCCATTATATAAACAGCCCTTATCTGATCAGGACTTTCCGAAATAATCTCCTCAGCCGATGACCTAACCTCATTTATGATTCTTTGAATATCACTATTCACAGTCCTTTCTATTTATTATAATTTTTAAATCTTTCGATTTCTCTTATGCGAATAGGGGTAATCCATGTTTCAACTCCATTAGTATGCACACCCAAGTGCATAATAAGTTTTTTTAAATGCATGATGCGAATTAATACGGATGATAACAATAAAGGGATACGTGGTAAGTAAGACGCTGGTTAATGATCCTACGGGCGGTAGAATGATAGCTATACAAATTGTTGAGGAGAGGGAGACGCCTGGTCCACTCATTACCGGCACTGACGAGACATCACAGATGATGAGGGACGTGATGCCACTTGTCCAGCAGTTGCTTAGGTCAATGCCCATGGTTGGGCCATTAATGAGCGGTAAGGTTCCAATACCGAGACTTCTGATTTGGCTTAACGAGGATGAGGCCGAGGCATTAGGTCCTAAGTTGGATGTTGGTGACGCCGTAGAGATTAGGATAGATAATGGGAAGTTGGAATTAGTCAAGGTTTAGTAATCAGATCTTTACGTCAAATTCCCTGCTTAAACTGAGTAGGTCCTTAAGCTTAATCCTCATATGCCTCCCATTTGGTAATGTCCTAACTATAATGAATGGAAGTAATCCCCTGCGAACCTCCTCCATGGCGATATCTATTGGATCATACGTACCGAGTTCCTGAGGGTTAATAAGCGGTTGGGCGCCCATTGCCAATTGCTTTGCTCTAGCCGCCACTATCCTGGCAAGTTCGTACTTAGTTATCCTGGGCGGGTACGTCAACTTACCCTTAATTAGGTCATTAATTGTATTTAGAACACTGGCCAATGCGTCCTCCTTAAGGATGGAATTTGAGGCTTGGTTTGACGACGACATTGAAGAATACGAAAATAAAATCGTTTAAAAACCTAACTTTATGAATGCCAAATTTTTATTATTCAGACTTTGATTCGCTCTCCTCGCCGCTGCTCTCTGTCTTTGACTTGCCAGTACCGCTTGTCTTTGTCTGGGCTGCGGCCACGATATCATCGATCCTGAGTATCATTATTGCGGCCTCAGCGGCGCTCCTAATCACGTGGGTCTTGACCAGGAGTGGGTCAACGACATTTATCTTACTCATATTTGCAACCTTACCGCTTAACACGTCAACGCCGGCATCAACCTCACCTGCATCGTGTCTCCTCCTTAACTCGGCAATTGCATCGACAGGATCTAAGCCAGCGGTTAGGGCTAATATCGTTGGTATGTGTTCAAGGGCCTCGGCAAACTTAAGCACTGCTAACTGCTCCTTGCCAGGTAACTTCCTACCCCACTCCCTGAGTCTCTTTGCAATCTCCATCTCAAAGCTCCGCCGCCGGGCACGATCTTAGGCTCCCTGTATAGGTCCCTAATAACATGTAGTGCGTCCTGCATTGACCTCTCAGCCTCATCAAGTATCCTATCTGCTGCACCCCTGAGTAATATAGTGACTGCCCTTGGGTTGGGGCACTGCTCGACGAATACCATCTTCTCCTCACCAACCTTCCTCTCCTCAACAAGCCCAGCAGTACCAAGGTCCTCAGGCCTTATGTCCTTAATGCTGGTGACGATCTTGGCGCCGGTTGCCTTAGCAAGTTTCTCAATGTCGCTTCTCTTAACCCTCCTAACAGCCATAATGCCCTTCTTAGCCAGGTAGTGCTGGGCAACTTCATCAATACCCTTCTGCGTTATAACAACATTGGCACCAATCTCTGCGAGTTTATCAACGTAGGACTTAAGTATGTTGGACTCTTCCTCGAGGAATGCCTTTATCTGTTGTGGTGATGATACCGATATCTTCGTAGTCCACTCAGGTTTTTCAATCTCAAGTGGTGCGTCTAAGACTGCGATCTTGGCATTAGCAACTCTCTTGGGCATTCCAGGATGCACAACCTCCTTGTCGAGTACAATACCCTGTATTAACTGGGTCTCAAAGAGTGACTGTCCCTTCTTCTTCTCGATCTTAATCCAGTCCAGGTCAAGGTTATACTTATCGCCGATCTTCTCAACGGCTATGGCGGAGGCATCAACCGCGATCTTGGCAAGGTAATCCCTCGCCTCAGCGACAATCTTACTACTTAATGAGTTCATTGCGACAAGGGCTAGTTGGTTCTTATCCTCAACGTTTATTGGCTGTGCAATCTCATTGGCAACCTGTATTGCGTAGTCCATAGCCTTCTTGTAGCCGTCAATTATTATTGTTGGGTGAATACCCTCATCCAGTAACTCCTCTGCGAGCTCTAGTAACCTACCGGCAAGCACCACAGCCGTTGTCGTTCCATCACCAACCTCCGCATCCTGGGCCTTGGCAACCTCAATGAGCAACTTAGCAGCTGGGTGCTGAACCTCCATCTCCTTTAGTATTGCTGCTCCATCACCTGTTATTGTTACATCACCAAAGGCGTCAATAAGCATCTTATCCATGCCCCTAGGCCCTAGGCTTGTTGATAATATCTCGGCAATCACCTTAGCGGCCATTATGTTACTCCTCCTCGCATCTGCGCCGGTTGTTCTTTGTGAGCCCTCCTTAAGAACCATTACTGGAACTCCTCCCCTCTGCTGTGTACCGCTGCTCATCGGCGACTCCGTAAAGCACTTCTATAAAAACCTTTCTTCAAACAAAGCGAGTAAAAAAATAAGTACTACAGAGACCACGCCGACTTAATGGGCATGGGGCATGTGTTAATCATGCTTATTACGGCGTCGTTATTCGTAATACCATGGGCCGTCGTTAGTTCGTACTCCATGGAACCAACACTTGAGGTTGGTGATTTAGTCATAATGATGCCGCCGAGTCAGAACTGCGGCTCCTTACTAAATCACGTAGCCATATACTACTCACCACAGTTTGGCGATTACATAGTACATAGGGTAATAGCTATTAATAATGCGCAGGGATGCACATACATCTTTAAGGGTGATGCAAACCCAGTACCTGATCCGTACCCGGTGCCTCATGGTAATGTAGTTGGTGTTGTTACCTTCGTAATACCCAACTAGGCCTCTTAAGTCTCTCCTATAGGACGTTCACGGCAGCCCTATACATGCTGGGTCTCATTATCTTGGTAATTATTCCAGCATACATACTTGATAAGTGATAATTCCCTAATGAGGAAAAATGTATTAAGTCTCGCGGGTCAGGGATTTTAATGGGGGAGGAGGTTCGGGACGTCACGACTAAACTAAGTGGTCGTGAGTATATAAGGGGTAAGGATGGCAGGGTATTCGTACTTAGGGAGTTCGAGATAACGGACTTAAATACCGTGGTTATGATTAATAGGAGGGTATTACCCGAGAATTATCCTGAGTTCTTCTTTGTTGAGCATTACAGGAGCTTCCCCAAGGCCTTTATAGTGGCTGAGCTTAATGGTAACGTGGTTGGTTACATGATGAATAGGGTTGAATTTGGGTGGAGCTATATCTGGAGGGGTAAACCGACCAGGAAGGGCCACGTAATATCCATAGGCGTATTGCCCGAGGCAAGGAGGTTGGGCATTGCGTATAACATGATGATTAGGGGCATGCGTGCGATGAAGCACTTCTATGGCGCTGAGGAGGTTTATCTAGAGGTTAGGGTTTCAAATACGCCTGCCATTAATCTTTACAAGAAGTTGAATTACAAGATAGTAGACCTGATAAAGGGTTATTATCATGATGGTGAGGATGCCTACATAATGGCCAGGTCACTTGAGGACTTTGAGTAATGCAATTACTCACCAAACTTCTCAAGGGTTCCTAAGTAATTGGCTATGATATTCATAACGTCGACACCCCTAATCCTATTCCAAAAGCCCCTTGCACAGGACCTCTCACTGAATTGGGTCACGTCATCCCTCATAACGTCGGTCCCCACGCCATGAATGGTACTGGGTCACCCGTATGTTCCTTAACGGTTATTGGCGTTGCGTGGTCGCAGGTTATGAATATGTAGGTGTCGCTTGGCGCCTCCTCAAGAAACCTCCTAATACCTGCATCAACTCTCTCAATAATCATAGCCTTACCCCTCGCATCACCATCGTGTGACATCGAGTCTGTAGGCTTCACGTGGACGAATACGAAGTCGTAATTACTCAAAGCCCTGGCTGCTGTTTGGAATGCGGCTATGAAGTCATCATCCTTAGAACCAATATAATTATTAACATTGATGGCATCCATGCCCAATGCCCTACCAATACCTCTAATTAATGCAACACCGGCAATTATTGCGGGCTTAATCTTATACCTGGAACTTAATGGTTCAAAGCTCCTCAATGATCCGGCGCCTCTTAGGAGTACCATGTTTATGGGGCCCTTACCCTCCCTCCTCCTTTTCTCGTTGAACTCAGCCTTGCCTAATTTTTCATAGACAAGCCTTGTAAACTCATTAATGTAATCAGCCGTGATCTTAGCATCACCACTTAGGGCCTTGGCCTCCAAAACCTTAACACCAGTATTATGTGGATCGGTATCACTGACATGTGGTGAAACGTTGCCCCTAAGGACTAGGACACCCCTATGCTCCACGGTTTGTTTATAAACCGCGTCAATACCGTACTTGCTCCTTAATGCTGGTAATACCTCGTTATTAATTATATTTTCTATTTCCCTAACTTCGTCAGCGTCTATATACCTACCACCCTCCTATCAATAACAACCAAGTCACTATTAACGGTGGCCACGTTTGTCCTAAACGCAACATCGCCGGGATTAAGATTCAATCCCGCGCCCAATGCCTCAAACGGGCCTCTACCAGGGTAGTACTTATACGGGTCATAACCAAAAATGGCTAGGTGAGCCGTGTCGCTACCCGGCCTAATACCTGGCGATATTACGTCCATGAGGCCGCAGGAGCCCTCGGCGGCTAGCCTATCAATTGTTGGTTTATTGGCAAATTCCAATGGTGTCTTTCCGCCGAGTTCCTTAACCGGTCGGTCAGCACAACCATCCAGGATAACCAGTAATGCCCTGGGCATATGTAATTACTGAATCAAGCTTAGTTAAAAGCATTTGCCTTAAGTGAGGTTATTTTCGTTCTAAGGTTTCATCAATCCACTTTAAATACTCATTAAGGCCACCAATTATTGGCAGCGCGATAATCTCAGGAACTTTATACGGATGCTTCTCTCTAATGGATCTTACTAAGTCATTAAGTCTGTCCCTTCTTGACTTAATAATAAGCAGTGTTTCACTATCTTCCTCAACCCCTCCCTCCCAGTAATAAATACTCCTTAGCCCATCAATGATGTTCACGCATGCAGCCAACCTATTATTAATGAGCGACCTAGCTATTTCGAAACCAACGTCCTTATTCGGTACAGTGACAAAGACGACTATATAATCCCCCTCACCCATGGCCTACCCCAATAAGTCATCACCCCATCTACTAAAGCATTATCTCACTTATACCATAACCGCATTGTTAATCATGAGCAATAGATAATAAGATGTTAATAATATAACATTTAATAATGTAGTAAATCCAGCGTCATCTTCGATGGAGTACGTAAGTCTTGGCAAGACCGGACTAAGGATTTCAAGAATTGGTCTCGGTGCATGGCAATTTGGTGGTGATGCGTGCCCCTACGAATACGGCATCGCCAAGGAGGTTATTGCAAAGGCCTTTGAACTTGGCATTAATTTCATAGATACTGCGGCCGTCTATGGGCGTGGCCGTAGTGAGGAATTCGTAGGTAGGGCAATTAGGGAGTTGGGAATTAGAGATCACGTTATCATCGCCACTAAGATACCAGGCGATTGGCGTAGGTATGGCGATGTCCTTAAGGCGGCGAGACGAAGTAAGGAGAGGCTTGGCGTAGATGTCATTGATCTTCTCCAGCTTCATTGGCCAGCCTGTTGGCATAACGTCCCAATTTGCGAGACTATGAAGGCGATGGAGAGGTTGGTTGAGGATGGTGTGATTAGGTACATTGGAGTTAGTAATTATCCGCTTCAGTTACTTGAGGCTGCTCGTTCATGCCTTAAGAGGAATGACATAGTAAGTTCTCAGAACAGGTATAACTTAATCGAGAGGGATGTCGAGAAGGAGCTGTTGCCTTATCTGCAACGTGAGGGCATTACGCTCATTGCATGGAGTCCACTGGCGAAGGGCGCGGTCACGGGTAAGTATAGCCTGAGAATAGGCCTAGGGGTGACTTGAGGGAGAATGAGCCGGTGTTTTATCCCGATAATCTTAGGGAGATAAGTACGAAGTTAATCCCGGTAATTAGGGAGTTAGCGAGTAAGTACGGTAAGACAACAGCCCAGGTGGCGCTTAATTGGATTATAATGCATGACAATGTTGTGCCAATACCCGGGGCTAAGAATGCGGTGCAGGTCGCAGAAAATGCAGGCGCAGCTGATTGGAGGTTAAGTGAGGAGGACTTTAGAAGACTCGATGAAGCTAGCAGGTCCTTAGCCATAACATACGTTACCTGGTAATCAACTAGGCAGCGCAGTGATAATTGAGTTTAGTTTATTTAGTACTTATTAGGGATGTACCATTGTATGAGACTCCCCCGGGGAATCTATGGTATAACGGATACAAGCTACACCATAAAGAATCACGTAGATGCCGCTAAGGCATTCCTAGAGGGTGGTGTTAGGATCGTTCAGTATAGGCGTAAGGAGGGCAGTATTAGGATTATGCTTGAGGAGGCTAAGGCAATTAGGAGGCTTTGTAGTGAGTATGGCGCAGTGTTCATAGTTGATGATAGGGTTGACGTAGCAATACTTAGTGATGCGGATGGGGTTCACGTGGGGCTTGACGATGCGCCTGTTGATGAGATTAGGAGGAGGTTTGGTGGTTTGATAATTGGGGCTAGTGCAAGTACCGTTGATGAGGCAATTCAGGGTGAAAGGGCTGGTGCTAACTACATAGGTGCTGGCTCGGTATTTCCGAGCCAACCAGACCTGACTATAGGATAACAGGGCTAGAGGGATTGAGGAATATCGTCAGGTCGGTCAACATACCTGTCTACGCCATAGGCGGTATAACACTCGAGAGCATACCAGCAATTAAGGCAACCGGCGCCTGGGGTGCGGCAGTAATTTCAGGAATACTCGCCGCTAAGGACCCCGTCAAGATGGCTAGGGCATTTGTTGAAGCTTGGGAAAGCGCGTAGTTCTTTCTATTAACGTAGTTCTATACTTAATTCATGGAGTATTCTTACTGAATTTAGCAAATAAAACGTGGCAACTACTACACCTGAAATGAGTAGAAAGGAGGTCGCTAGGCACTATGCTAATGCTATAGTTAAGCTCGTAATATATATAGTCGTGTACGTTGTTGTGGCCGCAATAGTTCACTGGATAATAGTAACTTTACTGCCGATGTTCCACGTAAATATTAAGCCATATGAAGGCTATGTGAACGTACTACTCGCTTTGGCCTTTGGTTACTTAATCGTGTCTGCCTTCGCCGACGTTATTTACTGGTCTATGAGGTTTAGGTATGATCACCCAACTGCTAGGGCTATGAGGAATGTATTCCTGCTAATAGGTATTGGTGCGTTAGTTGCTGGTATCGCAGGTGCCATTGGTGGTGGGATTGCCGGCGTGGCTGTCGGTGGCTTCCTCGGCATTGTGATTGGCTTTGCCGTTCAGCAGGTCCTTGGGCAGGCGGTGGCCGGGCTCTTCCTGTTATTGCTAGGCCGTTTAAGATTCATGATCATGTTAATTTGCTTGGTGAGGATGGTATTGTGAATGATGTGGCTATTCTATTTACTGAGGTTCTTAAGAGTGATGGTAGTAAAGTCCTGATACCAAATAACTCAATAATTGGTAACAAGATATACATACTGCCCAAGCAGCAGCCTCAGCAGCAACAACAGAAGTGATTCATTGGGTTAAGATACAATATTAAATTTATTAATTGGTATATTCTCTTATTCCTCGTGCCATTACAGAGCCATGTCCAGATTGGTATTGTTGGTAAGCCTAATGTTGGTAAATCTACGTTCTTCGCCGCAGCGACCATGATTGACGTTAAGATTGCGCCATACCCATTCACCACCATTGAGCCTAATGTGGGTATTGGGTATGTCAGGATACCCTGCGTGTGCAGGGACTTGGGCGTTAAGGATAATCCCAGGAATTCAATATGCATTGATGGTAATAGGTTCATACCCGTGGAGTTAATCGACGTTGCCGGCCTGGTTCCCGGGGCTTGGCAGGGTAGGGGCTTAGGTAATCAATTCCTTGATCACTTGAGAAGAGCCCCCGTGCTTATCCACGTTGTTGATATGGCGGGCGCTACGGACGAGGAGGGTAGGTTAGTTAAGCCTGGTTCTCATGATCCGCTGGTTGATATTGAGTTTCTTAGTAATGAGGTTACCATGTGGATGGTACAAATGCTCAGTAAGGATTGGGATAAGTTGGTTAGGCTTGTGGATTATGCAAAGAAGCCACTGCTAGACGTACTGTATGATAGGTTTAGCGGGTTAGGCATAACCCAGGCGCAGATAAGTGATGCCCTCACTAAGTTAGGCCTCGATAAGAAGCCCCTCAGTAGGTGGAGTGGTGATGATGTTAAGGGCTTCGTGTCAATGCTCAGGGAGTTGAGTAAGCCCATGGTCATTGCGGCAAATAAGATGGATATTCCCGAGGCCGAGGATAATTATAAGAGGGTTATTAAGGAGGTCGGTAATAGGTATAGGGTTATCCCCGTGAGTGCTGATTATGAGCTCGCACTTAGAAGGGCGGCTAAGGCGAATCTGATTAAGTACATACCTGGGATGATGACTTTGAGGTTATCTCGAATAATTTAACGAAGGCTCAAAGGGATGCCCTGGAGAGGATTAGGGACTTCATGCATAAGTGGGGTGGTACTGGCGTCATTAAGGCGTTGAATACTGCCGTGTTCGATGTCCTAGGCATGATTGCGGTTTACCCAGTGGCAGATGAAAGGAGGTTTACTGATACGGAGGGTAATGTGTTACCGGATGTCTTATTACTACCTAAGGATGCTACGGTACTGGATTTGGCTAGGGAAATCCATAGCGAGATTGCCGAGAGGGCTATCACGGGTGTTGACGCCATTACTGGCAAGAGACTTGGCGTTAATTCAAGGCTTTGGCATAGGGCTGTCGTGAAGATCTACATATCAAAGTGAGCGGTTTCCTACATCCTCCTTAATCGAGGTATACCGAGTATGTCCATGGCATTACCAAGCACTGTTCTCACGGCATTCACAAGGTTTATCCTAAACTCCCTAATGCCGGGCTCGGCATTGAGCACGGGGTACTTCTCATAATAACTATTGAATACCAGGGATAGCCTATTTACATACTCAATTATGTTCTCAAGTCTTAATTCCTGGGCAGCCCTGGCAATGACCTCAGGATACTCACCAAGTAACAGTATTAATTCCCTCTCCTCATTAGCGATATTGTTGGGTATTTGCGTAAGCCTGGGAATATCACCAGCCTTCTCGAGTATTCCGTTAGTCCTTACGTATGTGTACTGAACAAATGGACCACTATTCTGTCTCAAATTCAGCACCTTATCCCATGAGAATGTCAATGGCTTATTCGGGCTTACCGATAGAAAGGAGTACCTAATCGCGCCGACCGCCACCGCCTCTGCCACCTTATCAGCCTCATCGGGCGAAAACCTGCCCTTTACAATCTCCATAACCCTATCCTTGGCCTCATTCAGCAACTCATCAAGTGATACGTAAACCCCCTTTCTACCGCTCATTTTCATTCCAGCCAGGTTAACCATCTCATAGGAGTAATGAATGAGCTTCTTAGCCAGGTCCTGATACCCCATCGCGTACAACGCCAGCCTAAGTTGTGCCTGTGGGTGTGCCTGCTCAGAGCCGATAACCCTTATCAACTTATCAAACTTGAAATTATCCCAGAACCAGAGGGCGTAGGCAATATCCCTCGTTAGGTATAGGCTTGTTCCGTCGCTCCTGAGGAGCGTGGCCTTCGGTATGTACCTAGGTAGTTTAAGCTCGTCCCAAAGCCCAAGGTCCTGGGCATACTTATCAGCCCTAAACACCAATGCGCCATTATCCCTCTCGATGTATTGTGGAGCCCTCCTAAGCAATTCATTGATTACCCTGGAAACACCACCGTTATCCACGGCAACCTCGCTCTCGAAATCCCACGAATCAAAACCTATTCCAAGCCTATCCAGTGTTATCCTGAAGCCCCTAAGCACTATGTCAACGGCCTCCCTAATGACCTTCCTAACGAACTCATCACCCTCCTCATAAGCCCTTGACCACTGCTTAACCATTAATGGGAGATCCTCAAACTTACTCAATCCCTTAAGCAAGGTCTCAGTAAGCTCCTTATCCCTCTCCATGAAGTTATTAATTACGGAGACCCACTCATCCCTCTCGCCAATTAGCTTATTGGCATCCTCATACTTACCCTCATTCTTAAGCTGCTCAATCTGCTTGCTCAATCTCTTAATCTCGCTTACTGCATAGGTTACTGAATAGATTATGCCCATTACATCATCAGGTTTCCAACCACTATTAACTCTATTAAGCACGAGGTCCTTAGCCACGTAATAGCCAATGCCGACATACGGCATTTGGTCACCACAATCATTAACGTAGAAGTGAACCCTAACTGAGGCACCACAGAAGCGTAGTAACCTCGCCAATGAGTCTCCAAGCACCGCGTTCCTACCATGACCAATATGCATTGGCTTAGCAGGGTTCGCACTTGTATGTTCTATTACATAGCTACCTGTTGGGCACTTATCACTAAGGCCGTACCTATTACCCAAGTTATTAATTGATGATAATACTATGTTTGCATAATTCCTTATATCAATATCAATGTTTAAATAGCCATTAACTAATATGGTTCTATTTATTAATTTTAATTGAGGTATTATCTTATTATTTATTATTTCGTCAATATTCTTATGCTCCCTCACAATGCTATGCATTGGAATTGCTAGATAACCGTACTGCGGCGGCGCCTTATTACTTCATTAATGTACTTAGTCGTATCAATTCCGATTTCTGCGCTTAAAAGTTCAAGGAGCTTTTGGACGTCCCTAATCACTTCATTATATGGATTACTCATTCAAGAATTGTTATAACCTCTAACTATTAAATGTTTTAATGCTGTTGATTAGGTCTTGGTGTAAGGCTTATATAGCCTTATGATGAGCGCAACATCGTGAGTTCAGGAGGTAGGAGGAGGAAGACTGAGGAGCGTTTTAGGAGGATTCTTGAGCATGAATACATGCCTAAGGCCGAGATTGTGCCTAAGGAGGAGGTTAAGGAGATTCTTAAGCAGTTGAATGCTAAGGTTTTCCAGCTTCCATGGATTAGGGCGAGCGATCCATTGGCCAGGGCCATAGGCGCTAAGCTGGTAACGTAATTAGGATAATCAGGAAGTCCGACACAGCAGGCGAGTTCGTTACGTATAGGTTCGTGGTTCCAGGCTGATATACAAAGCAATTTAAATAGGCCCTTTATAAGAGGGTAAGAGCATGATTATTCAGTCTATGGATAAACATCCTGGAAAAAAAGAGTTTAAATATTGATTTTGCATGGGGTGATTAATCATGCCAACGGATAATCCTAACATTGAGCATGGTAAGATGCTGAACTCAGTGCCAATACCAATCCTAAGGTCTAAGAGGGCTTACACGGCATTCCCATCATCAGACGATAGGTGGGAGTTGGTAAGGGCATTCATTAGGGAGGGCGGCCTCGTTAGGCATCAGATTGATTCATTCAATGACTTTGTGGAGAAGAAGCTGCAGGAGATTGTTAATGAGAACAGCATAATCGAGACAGAGGTTAAGGGTCTCTACATAAAGCTTGAGAGGATTGAGGTTGGGAAGCCAAGGGTTAGGGAGGCAGACGCAAGTGAACACATACTCTACCCAATGGAGGCTAGGCTCAGGAACCTAACCTATGCAGCACCGCTTTACCTAACGATGGTGCTTTATGTGAATGATGAGGAGGTTGATAGGCAGAAGGTCTACATCGGCGACCTACCAATAATGGTTAGGTCAAAGTTCTGCAACTTATATGGGCTTAAACGGCAGGAATTAATCAGTAAGCTTGAGGACCCGGATGACCCAGGCGGTTACTTCATCATTAATGGTAGTGAGAGAGTCATAGTCTCCCAAGAGGATTTGGCTCCAAATAAGCCGTTTTACGACAAGGGTGACAAGGCTAGCATTACCCACGTAGCCAAGGTAATATCGATTGGCGCTGGTATAAGACTACCGTCACGGTCGAGAGGCATAAGGACGGCATTATATACGTGACATTCCCTGCAATAGCCACCAGGATACCATTCCCAATAGTAATGAGGCGCTTGGCCTAGAGACGGATGAGGACATAGTGCTTGCGGTGAGCGATGACCCTGACATACAGAATGAATTATTACCTTCACTTCAATTCTCCGTTCAAATCGCCAGCACGGTTGATGACGCGCTGGACTTCATAGGCAGTAAGGTAGCCATTGGGCAGCCCAGGGAGGTTAGGATTGAGAGGGCGAAGCAGGTTCTTGATAAGTACTTCCTGCCTCACCTGGCACTACCGAGGATGCCAGGATAAGGAAGGCATTGATGGTTGGGCAGATGGTTAAGGGAGTAATTGAGATGTACCTTGGGCGTAGGCAGCCCGATGATAAGGACCACATAGCCAACAAGAGGGTTAGGCTCGTTGGTGACCTAATGGCTCAGTTGTTTAGGGCCGTGTTTAGGCAGGTGATTCAGGACATTAGACAACAACTGGAGAGGCATTATTCGAGGGGTAAGATACCGAGCTTAGTTACGCTTGTTAGGGCAGACATAATAACTGAGAGGATAAGGCATGCATTGGCCACGGGTAACTGGATAGGCGGTAGGACAGGAGTGTCGCAGATGCTTGATAGGACCAACATCATGTCAACACTAAGCCACTTGAGAAGGGTCGTTTCTAATCTAAGCAGGACACAACCTCATTTCGAGGCCAGGGACTTACACCCAACCCAGTGGGGTAGGCTTTGTGCAATTGAGACTCCTGAGGGCCAGAACTGCGGCTTGGTGAAGAACCTGGCATTACTAGCCACAATAACAGTCGGTGTTGATGAGAATGAGGTCGAGAAAATGCTTTATGACTTAGGCGTTGTACCAATACTGAAGGCTAGGAAGGAGGGTGTTAAGGGTACTGAGGTTTACCTGAATGGTAGGTTAATAGGCATTCATACAGAGCCTGATAAGTTGGTTAGTACGATTAGGGAGATGAGGAGGAGGGGGCAGATTAATCATGAGATTAATGTTGCTAGGATAAGGAATGAGTACCTTGATGAGGTTAGGGTTAACTGTGACGGTGGTAGGCTTAGAAGACCATTAATAATCATTGATAACGGAAAGCCAAGACTAAGGCCCGAACATATTGAGAAGTTGAGGAAGGGTGAGTGGACTTGGAGCGACCTGATTAGTAATGGCATAATTGAGTACCTTGATGGTGATGAGGAGGAGAATGCCTGGTGGCCATTAACCCCGAGGAGGACATGAGTAAGTACACACATATGGAGGTAATACCGTCAGTCATGATTGGTGCCGTGGCATCCATAATACCGTACGCAGAGCACAACCAATCACCCAGGAATATCTATGAGGCTGCAATGGCGAAGCAGAGTCTCGGATTCCCAGCTGCTAATTACAGGTTTAGAATGGATAGTAGGGGTCACCTACTTATTTATCCTGAGAGGCCGTTGGTAATAACGAGGGGAATAGAGCTTAATGGCTACTTAGAGAGGCCGGCAGGGCAGAACGCGGTGGTTGCGTTATTAACATACACGGGCTATAACATGGAAGATGCCGTTATACTGAATAAGTCAGCCATTGAGAGGGGTATGTATAGGAGCGTATTCTTTAGAACATACGAAACAGAGCAGATGAGGTACCCAGGTGGTGAGGAGGATAGGATAGAAATACCGTCTGCCGAGGTCAGGGGTTATAAAGGACCTGAGGCCTACGCTCACCTAGATGAGGATGGTATCGTATCACCTGAGGTATTTGTTTCGGGCGGTGAGGTGCTGATAGGCAAGACATCACCGCCGAGGTTCTATGGCGTATATACAGAAACAGTGGTATCCAGCGCTAGGAGGGATTCGTCAATAACCGTTAGGCGTGGTGAGAAGGGCATTGTCGATAGTGTGGTGGTTACGGAAACTAACGAAGGCTACAAGCTCGTTAAGGTTAAGGTCAGGGAGTTGAGGGTGCCGGAGCTTGGTGATAAATTCGCCAGTAGGCATGGGCAGAAGGGTGTCATGGGCATGATGATACCAATGCAGGACATGCCATTCACAGAGGATGGAATAACACCAGACATAATAGTTAATCCACATGCATTACCGAGTAGAATGACCGTTGGCCAACTACTTGAGTCCATGGCTGGTAAGGTCGCGGCATTGAGGGGCGTCATGATTGATGCAACGCCGTTTGAGGGCGTGACTGAGGAGGAGCTCAGAGACTTGCTCATTAGGTCTGGCTTTAGGTGGGATGGTAAGGAGGTCATGTATAGTGGATTGACCGGTAGGAGCTTGAGCCGACATATTCATTGGCGTTGTTTATTATCAGAAGCTTCACCATATGGTTGCTGATAAGATACATGCTAGGGCGAGGGGTCCCGTACAGATACTGACTAGACAACCAACGGAGGGTAGGTCTAGGGAGGGTGGTCTCAGGCTTGGTGAGATGGAGAGGGATGTATTGATAGCCCATGGTGCAGCCGCCCTACTTAGGGAGAGACTTGTTGAGTCCAGTGATAAGTATGTTATGTATGTCTGCGAGGATTGCGGCATGATTGCTTGGTATGACTCCAATAAGGGTAAGCCTGTTTGTCCAATACACGGTGATAAGGGTAGGATTGCGAGGGTTGTTGTGCCCTATGCATTTAAATTATTGCTCCAGGAATTAATGAGTCTAGGTATTTACCCAAGGATTGAGGTGGGTGATCTAATTGAGGAGAGGAGGGCCTGATAAGGTTTATTTAATTGTTGGTCAGGGAGGTGGTGAGGGATGGTAGCCCAGACCGAGAAGGTATCCGTTAGGGAGGAGGAAATACCGCTTAAGGCCATAAAGGCCATTAAATTCTCGATTCTCTCGCCGGACATCATAAGGTCGATGTCCGTCATGGAGATAACGACGTCGGAGACCTATGATGAGCTGGTAGGCCGATGGTCGGTGGATTAATGGATAGGAGATTAGGCGTTGTTGAGCCTGGTGCCAGGTGCGAGACCTGTGGCAATCCACCCGATAAGTGCCCTGGGCATTTCGGTAGGATAGAGCTCGCAAGGCCGGTAATACATGTTGAGTATGCTAAGTATATCCATGACCTGCTTAGGACAACCTGTAGGGAATGCGGTAGGATATTATTAACGGACGAGGAGATCGAGAAGTATAGTAAGAGGTTGGCTAGGCTGAGGGTTAGGTGGAAATTGCTTGCCGATAGGCTTATTGAGAGGATTAGGAAGAAGGCCATGGAGAGGACCGTATGCCCACATTGCGGTGCTAAGCAGTATAAGATTAGGTTTGAGAGGCCGTACACGTTCTATGAGGAGAAGGAGAATGGTGTCTTGGAGAAGCTTGATCCAATGAAGATTAGGGAGAGACTTGAGAAGATTCCAGACAGCGACCTGGAGTTATTGGGTTGGGATCCGAAGTTCGCAAGGCCTGAGTGGGCGATTTTAACGGTATTACCTGTACCGCCACCGCAGGTTAGGCCCTCAATACAGCTAGAGACAGGGCAGAGGAGTGAGGATGACTTGACGCATAAGCTCGTTGATATTGTTAGGGTCAATGAGAAGCTTAGAACGGCCATTGACTCAGGCGCGCCAAGTAGTGTGGTTGATCAATTATGGGACCTACTCCAGTATCACGTGGCCACCTACTTCAATAATGAATTACCAAACCTACCACCAGTCAAGCATAGGAGCGGTAGGCCACTAAAGACCCTGGCCCAGAGGCTTAAGGGTAAGGAGGGTAGATTCAGGGGAAGCCTATCAGGTAAGAGGGTTGACTTCTCATCAAGGACCGTAATCAGCCCAGATCCCAACCTAAGCATCAATGAAGTTGGTGTCCCAATAGACGTTGCTAAGATATTAACGGTACCTATGACGGTTACTGAGTGGAATCTCGAACTGGCTAGGCAGTTGGTGCTTAATGGTCCTGAGGTATGGCCTGGCGCCAATTACGTGATTTACCCAGACGGTAGAAGGGTTGACCTTAGGTACTTCAGGGATAGGCGTGAACTGGCCAATAAGCTGGCCCCTGGATTCATAGTTGAAAGGCACTTAATGAATGGAGACATTGTGCTATTCAATAGACAGCCAAGTCTACATAGGATGTCGATGATGGGCCACATAGTTAGGGTATTGCCTGGCAGGACCTTTAGGCTTCATCTAGCTGTTTGCCCGCCATATAACGCGGACTTTGATGGGGATGAGATGAACCTACATGTGCCGCAGAATGAGGAGGCTAGGGCTGAGGCTAAGACGTTGATGCTTGTTCAGAATCACATAATAACGCCTAGGTATGGTGGGCCAATAATAGGTGCTAGGCAGGACTACATAACGGGCGGTTACCTATTAACTAGGAAGGACACATTCATAAATAAGGAATTGCTCATGTACCTACTGGCCGCGGCTAATTATGATGGTGAAATTGATGAGCCGGCCATAATGCACCCGAAGGAGCTTTGGACGGGTAAACAAGTCATATCAATGCTCCTGCCCAAGGACCTAAACTGGGTTCAACCAACGGCAATTAAGGAGAGTTGCAAGGATCCATACAACTGCTACACAGATGAGTACATAATAGTGATTAATGGTTATATGGCCACTGGAGTCCTGGATAAGAAGTCCATTGGTGCTGAGCAGGTTGACTCGCTATGGCACGTAATAGTTAAGAGGTACGGCAATGACTATGCAAGGAAGTGGGTCGACTCAATACTAAGGGCGTTACTCAGGTTCCTAGACCTTAGGGGATTCTCGATGGGTATCGATTCACTGGAGATGCCACCCGAGAGCTATAGGGAGCTTGAGAAGCTCTATGAGGAGAGTGAGAGGAAGGTCCTTGATTACATACAGAGGTTTAGGGAGGGTAAGCTTGAGGCTGAGCCTGGCTTAACGGTTGAGGAGACATTAGAGAATGACATAACGATAGAGTTAAGCGTGTTAGGGAGGCCGCAGCCCGTGTTGCTGAGAAGTATATCAATAAGGACGGTGAGGCGTACATAATGGCTAAGACAGGCGCCAGGGTAGTATTGTCAATATAACGCAGATGGTGGCTATGATTGGTCAACAGACAATAAGGGGTGAGCGCTTTAAGAGGGGATTCACTGGAAGGACTACGGCTCATTTCGAACCTGGTGACCTCGGCCAATAGCTAAGGGATTCGTTAGGGACAACTTCAAGGTGGGCTTATCACCGATTGAGTTCTTCTTCCATGCAGCTGGTGGTAGGGATGGCCTAGTGGATACTGCCGTCAGAACAGCCCAGAGCGGCTACATGCAGAGGAGGCTCATTAATGCATTGCAGGATATTTATGTTGCCTATGATGGAACTGTGAGGAACGCCTCAGGCTCCATAATACAGACTAAGTATGCTGAGGATGGTATTGACGTTAGTAAGAGCGACCACGGAAGGCTTAATTTAGATGAGATATTTAGGAGGGCAGGCATTAATAGGTGATGGGTATGGCTGAGGCGAGGAACGTGGTATCGCAGGAGGAGTTGAATAACATATTAGCCCAATTAGCTAATATACTGCCTCCAAGGATTATTGATGAACTGAGAAACAAGTTATCAGGCGTGGAAATAACTAGGGAGCAATTAGCGAGATTAGTTAAGATATTGGTTGATGAGTACTATAAAATGCTTATTGATCCAGGAGAGGCTATTGGCATTGTTACTGCGCAATCTGTTGGTGAGCCAAGCACACAGATGATCCTTAGGTCATTCCACTTCGCAGGGCTTAGGGAGTTCTCGATGGCGCTTGGTTTACCAAGAATGATAGAACTCGTTGATGCCAGGAGGAAGCCGTCGGTACCCATGATGACGATATACCTAGATGAAGAGCATAGGAATGACCCGAACAAGGCTCAGGAGGTTGCCTATAAGATCCAGTTAACGACGATAGAAAACGTTACCAAGAGTGTTGAGGTTGATTACATAAATTCACAAATAACCATTGAGATTGACGAGGATGAACTTAAGCAAAGGGGTTTGAGTATGGAGGATGTTAGGAAGGTTGTGGAGAGGATTAAGGGTAAGGGTGCCCAGGTGGAAATTGAGGGTAATGTCATTAGGATCACGTTAGAGGAGGCCGACATAATAAAGCTAAGGAGAATTAGGGATAAGGTGATGCAGACCAGGCTTGCCGGTATTAAGAATGTTAAGAAGACCCTAGTTAGGTATAAGGATGGTGAATGGATAATAGAGACTGAGGGTACGAACCTGGAGGCAGTCCTCACAATAGACGGGGTTGATTATAGGAGGACGATATCCAACGATATTCATGAGGTTGCGGAGGTATTGGGCATAGAGGCTGCAAGGACAGTCATTATGAGGGAGTTGAAGAAGGTTCTTGACCAGCAGGGTTTGGACACGGATATTAGGCACCTAATGCTTATTTCCGACGTAATGACTTGGACAGGCAGGGTTAGGCAGGTTGGTAGGCATGGCGTTGTTGGTGAGAAGGAAAGCCCGCTGGCCAGGGCTGCCTTTGAGGTTACGGTTAAGAACCTCGTCGAGGCCTCAATTAAGGGTGAGTTGGAGAGCTTCAGGGGTGTTGTCGAGAGCGTTCTTGCTGGTAAGTACATACCGATTGGCACAGGTATTGTTCAGTTGCTAATGGAATTCGAGTAAAATAATACCTAGGCCTATCGTTGGCATTAGGTTTAAATAGGGTTTTTTTCAGGGCTGTCTTGAATGATTGATATTTCACGAGAACTACAGGTTGCGTTGAACACGGGTAAGGTAATGCTTGGTTATAGGAAATCGCTTAAGGCGGTAATTGACGGTTCAGCAAAACTGGTAATACTAGCGTCTAATGCGCCGGCTGATGTCATGAACACAGTACAGTACTATGCAAAGTTATCAAATGTGCCTGTGTATGTGTTTCAGGGATCAAGCTGGGACCTTGGTGCAGCCGTTAGAAAGCCCTTTAAGATCTCGACAATAGCCATAATTGATCCAGGAGAAAGCAATATATTGGCTTTAGTAACACAACGTACTGGGTGATCATAATGCCAAGCATTAGATTAACAGAAGAGGAAATTCGATATGTAGCGTTGTTTGAAAAAAATAACTGGAATAACACCAAGGGATACGGTAATAGACCCTCAATACAACAGAATAATATTTATAGTTGATAAGAATTTCGCACCACTTGCTGTTGGTAAGAATGGTATTAATATTAGGAAACTGAAGGAATTAACGGGTAAGGATGTCGAGGTTGTTGAGTATGGAGAGACTCCGGAGGAACTTATTAAAAACAGCCTTTACCCAGCGAGGGTCCTCTCAGTTAAAATAACGAAGTTACCCAATAATGGAAGTATAGCCATAGCCACGGTACACAATGAGGACAAGGCAATAGCAATAGGTAGGCAGGGAAGGAACATAAATAGAGCCAAGTTATTAGCTAAGCGGTACTTCGATATTGATAAAATAAAGATAGTATCACCAGAACAAAGCCAGTGACGTGAGGAAAAAGTAAATAAGCACTTAAATCACGGTGATAGCAATGCCCGGTAAAAAAATCACCACTTGGCATGTTTGCTGCCAGGGGATTGAAGGAGAAGAGGAAGAGGTTCAGGTGGAGCGACACGTACTATAAGAGGAGAATGCTAGGCATAGCCAAGAAGTTTGACCCGTTAGAGGGAGCACCAATGGCTAGGGGGATAGTCCTTGAGAAGGTCGGCGTGGAGGCAAGGAAACCAAACGCTGCCGTGAGGAAGTGCGTGGCTCCAGACACGTTGATTAATTTAACGCCCAGGGTGGCTACTAAGATAATAAATTTGATTGATAAGTGGCATGAGATATCAATAATTCATTTTAATAGGGATTCTAAGTTAATCGAGCCCACGCATCTTATAGATTTTTTTCCATATAGGATCTGAGGAATTTAAGGAAGACGGTGTTTATGAATTAAAGACACTTTACGGTAGGAGGATAATAGCTAGTGGAGACCATCCTATATATACGAGCAAGGGAGTGGTGCCGTTAAAGGAGGTTAGGCCTGGTGATTACGTGGCTGTATATCCAAGGGAGCCCATTGAAGCCTACGCCCTCAGTGATGATAGGGTTATACTAACCGAGGACGATATTAAGAGGGTAGCACCGCCCAATTCTAAGGTTGATGATATAATAAACAAGCTTAAGGGGCTCGGGTTACTGCCACTTAAATATAATAATAGGAATATTTATAGACTTGCACGACTCGTTGGTCACTTATTTGGTGATGGCTCATTAAGCTATGCCAGGGGTGGCAATGGTTACGAGGGTAAGGTGGCGTTTAGCGGAGATCCCGCTGACCTTGAGGATATCATTAATGATGTTATTGAGTTGGGGTTTAAGCCATCAAAGGTCAAGGAGTATAATCGTGAGAGTATCGTTACTTGGAGCGATGGTCAAGTTCAAGTAATTAGTGGTAAATCATACGTTGTTTTTGTTAATTCAATAACGTTATTCGTACTACTTAAGGCGCTGGGAGTCCCTGTAGGTGATAAGGCATTACAGGCATATAGAGTCCCTGAGTGGATAATGAAGGCGCCACTGGATGTTAAGGCTGAGTTCTTAGCGGCATACTTTGGTAGTGAATTAGAAAAACCGCGGGTAGAGAAAAATGGTAAGACGTTCCAGCCATTGTCATTAGTAATCCATAAGGCAGAGAGTTTAGTGGATAATGGTGTTGCCTTCTTAAACGACATCAGAACACTACTTAATGAATTTGGCATAGAGACAACCCCCATAACTATTAACGAAGGTGTCATTAGGAGAGATGGCATTAAGACCGTTAGGTTGAAATTCACGATACTCAGCAGGACTGAGAATCTATTAAGGTTCTTTGGAAGAATTGGCTATGCATACAATAGAGAACGTGATTCATTAGCGGTATTAGCATATGAGTACTTACGTAGGAAGACCATGATTTGGCAACACTACGTAAGGGCTTATGAATTAACCAAGAAATTATTGGCCGAGGGACATGACTGGCACAGCATTATTAAGGCAGTAAGAAGCGCTGGGTATAAGGTTAATAAGGCTACGATTTACAAATGGGTGAGGGGTATTAAGAATGATCATTACGTAGGTAAGACCGCTAGAATACCACCATTTGGTAAATGGGTTATTGAGAACACACTGGGACTAGGCAGTTCAGGCCTTGTATGGGATATCGTTACTGAAGTTAAGCCCGTTGAATGGAATGATAGACTTTGGGATGTAACCACAGAAAGTCCTTACCACAACTTCATTGCTAATGGTTTAGTAACTGGTAACTGTGTCAGGGTCCAAATAACTAAGAATGGTAAGGTGGTCACGGCGTTCGTGCCTTGGGATGGTGGGTTGAACATAATAAATGAGCATGATGAGGTAATAATCGAGAGAATAGGCGGACCTGAGGGTAGGGCTTATGGAGATCTACCGGGTGTTAGGTTTAGGGTTATAATGGTTAATGGGGTCAGCCTGAAGGCAATATTGCAAGGAAAGAAGCAGAAACCCGTTAGGTAATTTTTAACTTAGGATTAAGAGATCAGTATATTAACCCTCAGATCCTTGATTATCGTCATTACCCTGATCATCAGATCCTGTGTAATTGCCTCCATGCTTCTCCTCATGTTCACCTACGGGCTTTATCGTTATTAATGGCCTATTGATAACGTTAGGTGGTCCCTTGGGATTAGGCTTAACTGTGTAGTAGACGGTTATTGATACCGTGTAATTACCAGGCATTAAGTAAATGGTATGTTCATCCCTATGTAGGTTAAGAACCACCGTCTGATTGCCTATGGTTACGACAACCGTGAAATTACTAAACACATCATCTAAGCCTTCATGGTGAAGCTGAACCTTGAAATATCCGGAGGAATTAACGTATAAATATGCCGTGACTTTAGCCACGCCGCTCATCCCTGGTGTTAGGTTACCAAGGTTTATGTAGGCAGCAACGGTGCTATATGTTGGGGGTGGCGGTAAGAGTAAGTGGTAGCTTAGGTAAGCGAGTACGCCATTCATGTTGGCGGCAACGGCCATTCCGCTAAGGCCTGCTAGGAAGGCCAGCGCTATTAGTAACCAGGTCTTCATATTAAAAAGAGGAATTGATTGCAATTTAATAAAGGTTGCGCAATATAAGTATTTAAAGAGTCCTGCTATAATTGTTTGAGTGATGTTAAGGTTTCCGGGCTGATATTGATGAGATCACCCCTTACTGAGGTTTGAATTCTTTCAGTTCATCACTAAATACCCTACTAAATACGTTAAATGCCTCATCACCATAGAGACAAATGATTATCCTCTTAACACTCCTAAGGTTTGAAGCCTCCCTCTTGATCGCACGTGCCATTATCCTCGCCGCATCCTCATACGGACATCCAAATATACCTGTACTAATTGCTGGGAAGGCAATGCTCGTTAGGTTAAGTTCCTCAGCCTTCCTAAGGGAGTTTGTGACCGCGTCATCAAGCTTCTCAATGGGTTCAATACCACATCTAGGACCAACGGCGTGTATAACGTACTTAGCTTCAACCTACCCGCACTGGTCACAGCAACTCCGCCCACAGGAACTGGACCATACTTCCTAACCCACTCCCTGGACTCCTCCTGAATAACCCAACCGCCCTTCCTAACGATGGCTCCGGCAACACCGCCGCCATGTTCGAGATACGAATTAGCGGCATTAACAATAGCGTCAGCCTCAATTTCTGTTATATCGCCCTTAATCAACTCCACAGTGACTTCATTAGGGAACCTGAAACTGGGCATATACAATATTTAGTTTAATAAGGCGTCCTTATATGCATTAAAGTGTAAACTTATAACTGGCTACCTACAGTAACTGTAGGTAGCCAGTGCTCTTTGATCCAAAGCCTAAGGAAAGAAGAGAGGATTTGTTTGATCGAGATGATGAATTGAACAAGCTTAGGACCGGGCTTGGTTATCCAATCACTTTATTGCTTGGCATAAGGAGGAGTGGTAAGTCGTCATTAGTTAAGGTGCTTATGAGTGAGGAGAAAGACGCAATATGGATATACCTTGACCTGAGGAAGTATGAGGGCTATACGTACATAACCTATAGGCATCTATTGAACGAATTCGAGAGGGCATTAAATACTTGGCCGAGATTCCTGAGGGAATTACTGCGTGGAATTCGTGGGGTGATTATTTCGGGGTCTGGGTTCGAGATTAGATTAAGTTGGGGTAAAGATAGAGTTGAGCTTGCTGATTTATTTGATAGGTTGTCTAGCATTAGTGAGCGTGAAGGCCGTAGAATCGTAATTGTGTTTGATGAATCCCAGGAACTTAGGAAGCTGAAGGGATTTAATATATTGTATTCACTTGCCTATGCTTACGATAATCTTAAATTGAGCTTCATATTTACTGGGTCTCAAATCGGCATGGTTTATAGATTTTTAAGACTTAAGGATCCAGGTTCGCCATTGTTTGGGAGAGCAATGTTTGAAGTTCGCGTAAATCCATTTACGAGAGAGCAATCGATTGAGTTCCTTAAGACCGGGTTTAGGGAGGTTGGTATTTCCGTAAGTAATAGCGTAATTGAAAGTGCATATGATGAGCTGGGTGGTATACCTGGTTGGTTAACGTACTACGGCTTTAATTACCTGCAATTCGGCAATCATGAGGAGGCGATAAAGAGGACGCTAGAGTATGCAGTGCAGCTTGTTAGGCAGGAATTTGAGAACTTCCTTAGGGGTAGGGAGGAGCTAGAGAACGTTATTACGCCATAATGGTCTATGCAAGAACGGATGTAGGTGGAGCGATGTTAAGAGAATGCTAGAGGCTAGGGAGGGCTATCGCATCGATGATAAGAAAGTGACAGAGTTATTACAAAACCTGGTGGATTCATCATTTCTGGTTAAGGATGGTGACATCTATAAGCCAAGTGACCCATTGATAACTAGGGCATTCTAAATGCAATTCATCCAAATAGAGGTACCTTAGTACGCTTCGGCGGCTTGGGTACGGCAATCCATAAGGCACCTGATATAAATGCCAGTATAAGCACTATTAGCAATGCGTGTTCAAGGGCGCCGACTTCGCCGTAAATCGGCACGTAATATTGCGCGAGCAAACCCGTTATTAATGATCCAAGCACATTACCGCCGGTAACAGCGCCATTCCAAACAATCGATGTTGCCCAACTAACCTGCTCCCTTGGGAATAAGTCGCCGAGGACAGCCATTATTAGTGGGAAGTTGCTTAATACGAAGAGTATGGCGAAGAATGCGAAGATCAAGTTACCCGTGTATATGAAGGCTATGAATAGTATGGCAAAGGCGAATGTTGAGAAGGAGGCCATGAACCTCCTACCAACCCTATCACTTAACCAGCCGAGTATTGGTTGACCTATTATGGCTGAGGCAAGCAATATCGATAGGACCTCACCGTAGGTTATACTAAGTTTTATGCCAAGCACCTTATTTATGTATATGCCAAGGAATGTCTGTATACCCTGCCCAGCGGTATTCCTAAGCAATGTTATTAAGAATAGTAATATTATTAGCATTATTGATGCCTTAAGGGACCTGGAATTACTAGGTGGGTCTCTCCCGCCGTCCTTTCTTTCGTAAGCCTTAATATCGAATTTGTAAATACCATATAATAATACTACGAGACCCACAATAAAGGTTGTCAGGCGAGTAGCCATAAGTTATAAACGGCACTTACAGTACCTGCAAACACAAGTATTGACCCAATTAATGGGTATAGCGTCCTACCAAGACTCCCAAATGCGCCATTTATGCCCAGGCAGAGCCGGCGGTTCCACCATAGGTGGCCGATAATAATGCACTACCTATTGGGTGATAGTAGCGGCGCCTACACCGGCTATAACAACGCCTATATACACGAGGTATAGATTATGTATCAAGAAGCCTATTGCCGATAGCCCGATGGCGAATGCCCATAGGAACATGCCTAATGCCATGGCCCTCATGTGGCCACCAAGCCACTTAATGCTAAGAGGTACCAATGGACTCGCTATTGCTGATACTGCGGCATAGAGTGCTGATAATAATCCAATTATTGCATAGTTAATGCCCATTTGATTTAGGACAGGAAGTATTATGCCAGGTATTAGCCACATGTTTCCATCATTAATGAAGTGCCCTATTGATGTTAATCCAAGTATTGTCAACCTATCTCTGCCCTTCTCTCCTTGGATCATCAACGTTAGGGCTACCCTAATCCTTATTTAAACCAATCGCGTCTAGCGAGAATTCATGAAACGGGTAATGAACCACTAACAGGCGCGTAATGCACATAAATTAATCAATGCAGTGGAACACGATGGCGAAGGTAGTCTTCCTAATAATGAGTGATGACGTTAAGATGGATCTAGCACTAACGATGGCCGCAAATACGGTCGATACGAATAGGTATGAGGACTTCAAGGTTATCTTTTGGGGCCCTGCCCAGGAAAGGCTTCTGAGACTTGAGGGTCCTGCTAAGGATAATTTTGAGAAGTTGTTAAGGCTGGTGCAATTGATAGTGCATGCATTAATTATGCGAGGAATAAGGGAATAGACCAGCAGCTAACTAAGATGGGCATTAAATTGCACCCTGCCGGTGATAGGGTGGCGTATTACATAAACAATGGGTATCAGGTATTGGTATTTTAAGTTAAGTATATACTGAGGTTTCAATTAAACCCTCCTTAATTTCTCGATGTTCTCTAGATTTATTGCACCAAGCCTATTGCCACTCTGATCATATGCATAGACCTTATTATCCTCCTCATCACGCACAAGCTTATGCTTACCACTGCATATTGGGTATGTATCACTCAAACCACACATGCATATCCACACTGACTCACCACTTGATGTTTTATATTCGTAGGGTCCCTTTGCTGTGTGAAGTATTATACTCACGAAATTCGTACTGGGTAGTGCGCCATTAAAAGGGTTGTTACTAAGTTCGGGAATAATGATGAATTATTATTGATATAAAATAACCAATTCTTTACCAATTATTAACGAATACAATGCTTACTTAATCAAGTAATTCTCAAGATTAGGCAATTCCAATGGGGTTAGGTACTGAATTCTTAGTGCGGCGACCCTATTGCCTAGGTTACATGAATCTTCAGGCTTAGACCTCGTAATATACCAGCTATGTAGCTGCGTTAAATGCATCACCAGCGCCTATTGTAGTCACCACATTACCCACATTATGAGCTTGGCAATGCCTAATTAAGTCATTATGCACTAAAACGGCACCCTTACTACCCAACTTTACTACAGCAATAGCGTCAGAACCATGCATAGCGCTAACAAGCCCCGTTATATCACCAAATAACCTTCTCATCTCCTCCTCATTCATAAAGACAGTATTTACTGATTTAATTAGATCAATTATGAGGTCTTCATTGTTAATGGAGGGTCCCGTATCGAGGAAAACAGGTATTGGGCGTTCATGGGCGATTCTGGCGACTTCCACGAATGCATTAATAATGTTCCTCGTAAATGCTGCGTAAAAACCATTGATAAAAATGGTTCTTGAGACCCTAATAATATTCTCATTAATATCGCTGATTGTTAAGTCCTTACCCACTCCTAGGTAGCCCACGAATGCGTGCCCGCCAGTACCAATAATGTTATTGGATATTGTTGTGAAACCATGCACCCTTTTCATGAATCCTGTATACACACCATTATTACTAAGGTAATTAATGAGTATGTCTGAGAAGGGGTCATCACCAACCCTATCAATAACAGCGACTTTAAGACCGAGTTTACGCGCAACCAAGGCCGTTGTGCATGCACCACCTGGTGATAACGCGATTATATCGGATACAGAAACGTCACCAGCCCTAATTGGTAATTCCCTAACCCTATAATAAATATCCAAAACACAGTCAGAGATTATTACTAGATCAAATTTATCCTCATTACTTCTCATGTTCCCACGCACTAATGCTAATTCCCTTACCAGTCTCAACACCGATTAAGTACCAGACGAGGGAAGCTACGAAACCAACACCGAATATCGTAACCGCCAATGCTAGATACAAACTCACTGGCAGGTAAGACGACAGGAATATCACTGGTATCGAACCACCCAACGACATAACCCTAACAGCCGCAGTGTAGGAACCCCTGCGCCTCGTAATCCAATACTCAGATTTTAGCGTATCTTCAGTTAGGAAATACATATTTACGAGTATTGAGAATAATATGAAGAGCACCCAGAAGATGTATTGGTCATTTACGAGACCACTAATTAGCGATAGTATAAGTACTGAGGTAACTAGGGATCCTAACGATGAAATGAGTAACAGTAATTTCCTGCTAGTCCTGTCAGCGAACATACTTACTGGTATTCCAGAGATGAAGGATGCTGCCGAGAAGGCGAAGATAAGCCAATTAGTGAGACTGGGGAAGTAGTAGGGCCCGAAGGTTAACACCATTAATGTGAAACCAGCAGTATATGACCAACCGATTAAGCCCCCAATCACTACCCTAACTGGTAATGGTGGTAACCTTATGGATGTTCGATTACCCTCCTCTAAATTAAGCCCCTGATCCTCAGCAATTGGTCTCCTAGCCTGAGCCAGTATGGTGATTCGGGAATTAATGACCTAAGTAGGTAAAGCACTGGGATTATTACGAGTATTGTCAATCCAAGCGCAAGTTTTTGAAGCGTCACTGACGTTATGTTGGCCAGGGCCAAGGCCGCGGCCAAAGCGCCGCCGAAGTTCGTGAAGTTAAGTATTAAGTAGACGGCACGACTCCTAACACTGCTTGGGAAGTATTCATGGGATGAAATCATAACTGTATTATACTCACCACCAACGGCGAGCATTAATATGGCTATGGAAAATAGCAAGAATGCATAATTAATACTAAGTATTAGACTCAGGGAGCCCACTACGTACATAATCAACGATAAGTAAAGACTCCTTCTCCTACCAATGGCGTCTGAGATGGGCCCCATTATAGCACCGCCAATTAGTAACCATAGAGGTGGCCAGACGGATAGTAGGGCAATTAGAGTCCTCGGTACCGAGACCCAGTTGGAGGCTATGTAGGCTATGGAGTATACGTAAGCCTCAATTGTGGTGCTTATGGAAAATACCGTGAAAATTAACGCACGCACTTCATTCCATTTTTCGCTAATCATCATGATAGGATATCTATCCTATTTATAAATACTTCCCGGCATAAATCCACGAATGAATTAAAACATGATTTGCGCAAGGAATATTAACTAATCACGATCATTAATAAATGATGGATTTATCGTTAATTTTGGGTATTGTTGGGCCTATAGTTACTATAGTTACGATTTTGGGTACGACGCTTTATTGGCTTGGTGGTAAGTTTAGGGAGGTTGACATGAGGTTTCAGCAAATTAATGAGAGGTTTAAGCAGATCGATGAAAGATTCAAACAAATAGATGAGAGGTTTAGGCAGGTCGACGAGAGGTTCAGGCAAATCGACAAAAGGTTCGAGGAAATAGATAAGAGATTCGAAAAGATAGATGAACGCTTTAATGAAATAGATAAGAGGTTTGACGTACTCGAGAGAGATTTAAAGGGTTACGTGGACGCCAGGTTTAGTGAACTCAAGGGTTATGTCGATTTAAGGATTAATGAGTTGAAGGGTTATGTTGACTCAAAACTTAGTGAGTTTAGGAATTACATGGATGGAAGATTTAATAGGCTCATTAATGTTATTTCTGGCCAGAACGAGTTCATCACCGAGTTTCTCGGTTTTAGGGGTGTTCTTGATAGTAAGGATGTGAATTTTGTTAAGGCTACGCTGCGCAGTATGATTACAATGGCTACTAATCCACTTACAGAGGCTGAGAAGAGGAGATTACTTGAGCTCATTGATAAGGATGAGTTAACGCTTGAGGAGGCCGATGAATTGCTGCAGTTGGCTAGGAAGTTCGTCATGGAGTATGGTGATAAAGGACCTGATGTTTGGAAGTTGTTATGGTATGCGGCGGCAATGCACGGTATAACGCTTAGGAAACTTGAAGAGAAGAAGGCAAGGGAGGGTCAAGGGATGGGTTCCAGTGAATAGTTAGGGTTTTAATTGCTTAGGTTCGTTGGTTTTCTCGTGAAGATTAATCTTGGTAAGGATTGGGTTGACTTCGTGGTCGAGGGTGAGGATGATCTATACGTAATTTACCTGCTGATTGATCCAGGTGATGTCATTTATGGTTGGACTGTTAGGGAGTTTAGGGGTAGGGAGGGTTCCAGGGGTGAGAGGATTAGGATATATGTTGGCCTTAGGGTTGAGGAACTTGAGTACCACGCATTCAGGGGCACGCTTAGGGTTAGGGGCGTACTGATAGAGGTTCCTGAGTGGTTTGAAGGTGCCAGGGGTAGTCACCACACGATGGAGTTGACCTATGGACTTGAGTATAGGTTGGTTAAACCCAGCGGTATTGATAGGGAGTTCATAAGCAAGGTCCTGGAGATGTTCAGTGGCTCATCAATAAGTGTTTTATTGGTTTCCGTATCCATGGAGGAGGTCGCTGTTGCCCATATTCGTAGGTTTGGTAGGGAGTTGCTCGGGACAATATCAATACAGGGCGGTGGTAAGGAGGGCGAGGATTCACTTGATAGGTTTAGGAGGACACTTAGGAATGCGCTTACTCAGGTTAAGCAGTGGGTTCAGAGTAGGAGACCGACGCATATTGTGGTTGTCGGTAATCACATGACTTTGTCGATTGCTAGGGATGTAATTAATGAGGAGTTAGGCAGATTAGGATTACCGATCATTTATCATGAGCAGGGCGAGGGTGGTTTAGCAGGTGTTTATGAGTTTGAGAGGGTTGGTGTTGATGTTCTTAGGAAGCTGAATATAAGCCTTGGGCAGGAGTACGTGAACGAGGTATTTAATAGACTAGGTGCGGGTAATGGATTGGTTGCCGTGGGCTTCGACGAGGTTAGGAAGCGCTCGAGTTTGGCGCCGTTGAAACAATGATAGTCCTTGATGAGACATACAAGGAGAGGGGTGGTGAAATGAGGGATTTAATAAGCATGGTGCTTAAGACGAGAGCAAACCTTGTAATAATACCGCTAAGTACAGAGGGTGGTGAGAAGTTGAGAAGCATTGGTGGTATCGCCGCACTACTTAGGTTCCCTATTTCTTCTCAGCCTTAGTGCTTGTTCCGGGCAGTCCCTGGTTTATTATCTGCGTTATCTTATCATAAGCCTCCAGGATAAGTACCATGGATTTGACGAGTTCATTTATCCTATCGATATCCTTAGTCTCCTTAAGCTCGTTATTTATCATTACTAACCTCTCATAGAGTGTATCCCTAATGTCCATGAGACCGTACTTAATCATGACCTCCTTCTCCTCAGCGTCAGACCTAACAATAACTACAGGCCTATCACAGTTGGCGCAGTAATACTCACCAGTCTTAAGCCTAAGCAGTGGGGTTCCGCAGACTGGGCATGTGTAGCTGGTCAGCGTTGCCCCGGCTCTAATTAACTGAGCCATCTTCTTGGCGACCAAGTCCCTGCTACTAACACTCACGTTGCTAAAGCTAATGCAACCTGCTTATAAACCCAACGAAGCAATGCCCAAGTTAAGTATTTTAAGACCCTGATTGAGCTCTTCGCTAGTGATGAGTGACATGCCATGTGACTGGTGATCGATCCTGGGGTACCTGATTACACTTATAACTAAGGAATTAAGGTTAATAGGGCCTGTTTATATACGGCATCCGTGGAATATAGGGTATTTGGTAAGACTGGCGTTAAAGTATCCATAATAGGCATGGGCACGTACTACGACCCAGGCTGGATAATACTATCAAGACTCGGTATAAGGCCTGGCTACGGGAGAAAATTCAGGCTTTAAGGGTTGGCCTAGAGGGAGGCATTAACTTCATAGATACGGCTGAGATTTACGGCTCAGAACCACTGGTTGGTGAAGCCACAAAGGATTTCAATAGGGAGGAATTGTTCATAGCCACTAAGGTATGGCCGACACATCTTAAGTATGACGCCGTTATTAAGGCTGCGAAAAGAAGCCTTGAGAGACTGGGTGTTAAGTACATAGATTTATACCAAATACATTTCCCGAACAGGAGGATTCCGATCACGGAGACCATGAGAGCGATGGAGTACCTGGTCGATGCCGGATTAATAAGGTTCATAGGACTTAGCAACTTCAGTCTTAATCAAATTATTGAAGCCCAGAACGCGCTGAAGAAGTACGAGGTCGTTTCCATCCAAATGCCCTATAGCCTAATGGATAGGAGGATTGAGAGTGATATAATACCGTACGCAAGGAAGAACGGCATGGCTGTGATAGCCTACTACCCGCTTGGTCATGGTAAGCTCATCACTAGGTTTCCGAGGGATGCCCTGGAAATCATAACTAAGACTCATGGTCCAAAGACCGTGGCCCAAATAGTACTTAATTGGATTATTAGTAAGCATGAGCATGTATTCCCCATACCTAGGGCATCAAACCCTGACCATGTCAGGGAGAACCTGGGCGTTGCCGGTTGGAGGTTAACTGAGGAGGAAATTAGGTATCTTGAGGGTATTAGGTTCGTTTAGGTTAGGCGTCATTAATTCAAGCGCTTCAATTACGGCGTGTTAATACGTCTAATTAATTCAATAGGTAATGTCCTGAAATGGGTATGGCCGAGGCTGGTCGGTATTTACGGTAATAACTTATGACTTCATATGCTTCATAATGATGCAATGATGCGAAGAATATTGAAAATACTTAATGCGGAGATTAGGGAGGCTGTGTAGCTGGATGATGGTAATTATAGGATAGTCGTTGTTAAGTCCAATAAAGGTGCTTAATAGTCCATTGGCTTTGGCTGTGATCGGCGCTGATTTTAATACCTAGTTATATACGTAACACTCAATGCCGGCGATGGCATTTAAGGTGTTCTATGATGGATCATTATTTGGTGGGTTCACGGGTAGTTCCAACTCCATTGAGTATTACCTGAGGAGGTCCATTAAGTATTTTATTAAGGACTTTAAATTAAGTAAGGCTTCGAGGACCGATCCTGGCGTTAGTGCCGTTGGCAATGTGATTTCGGTAAAGTATGGCAATAATGTTAAGTTGATGCCGGGCATGATAAATTCTAGGCTACCAAGTGGAATAAGAGTGTGGGCTTGGGCTGAGGTTGATGATGATTTCCGTGCGAGGATTGCCGTGTCTAGGACCTACGTTTATGTGATGCCCTGGCTTTATGAGGATGTTGATCTAATGAGAAGTGCGGCGGAATTATTCGTGGGTGTTCATGATCTGTCCAACTTCCAGGTTAGGGAGAGGGGTGTGCCGACCACGGTAATGATTAACAACGTTAATATTGAGAGACTTAATGATTACATAGTATTTACTATTGTTGGTCGTGGGTTTAGGAATAAGATGATTAGGAAGATTGTTAATGCCCTTAGGATGGTTGGTTCTGGCATATTAACTATTGATGAGCTACGGGACTTGATAGAGTTGAGGATTAGAAAGCCAATACCACCCGCACCGCCCTACGGATTATTACTGCTGGGTGTGAGTTACGGCGATAGGGAGCCGGCCTGGACCTTGAGTAGTGATGATGTTTCCTACGTAATTAATTACTTGGTAAGTAGGTGGTATAATTCATTACCTAGTCCCTTTGTTATTTCAAAAATTCTTCATGATTTTATGGATATAAATAAATTATTTAGTCGTATTTAAGCATAACATGGACCAAATGTTTAAATAATAAATAAAATAATATGCATACGGGAGTTTTGTGGCGTATTTCGACATTGACATAGCATGCAGGGAGGGTTTTGGTGAGCGTAAGCTAGTCTCCATGATTCAGCAACGGATTAACTCCCTGCCCTGGGACTTGGAACCTAACGAGCAGGATTTCCTAACAGATTATGCCTATCAAGACCTGAGGTATTACTTATTGTATAAGTTTGGATTGCTTAACCTGAGTAATGAGGATGCATCATATGAATTGTGCAAGAGGATTTTGAGGAATGAGGATCAAGTGACGAGGATTGTTGATGAGTGGTTTAATTGGTGGGTTATTAAGTGGAGACAGAGGGTTAAGCTTGTCTTTAGTGAGAATGAGCAATTGAGCAGTGAGGATAATAATAATGCAAATCCTCAGCTAACGCCGATGAAATACTTAAGAGCATTCCCAAGAACTTAGTTGATAAGTTACGTAGGGAGATAATCGTGGAATTAATAAGGCAGAATGAGGTTTGTAGCCTTGATGTGGTTTCAGACTTCATATTAAGGACAACGCTTAGCGAGCTCGTGAATGAGTATGGGAAGGATGGTACGTTGAAATTAATGTCAACGAACATGACAAGCATACGCTTAAGGCTATTAAAGAAGATAATGGAAATAAGAGATTCCAATCAACCACTCGTGATTCTCAGGGTTAGAATTAGCCCGTCACAGCCATACCAGGGAATTTCATAACGACAATGAACGCATACCAAAAGTCCTACAGGAAGGGAATGATTAGGGTAGCCATTGCCTATCCATCAAATGCTAGGGTTGCCCTTCAATCATTATCAATACACATAATCAGGAAACTACTAAATGAGCACCCCAACGTGTATTCAGACTTCGTATTTATAAGCGATGACGGCAAATCCTTAACCAGGTCACTTAGGGATTTCGACATAGTGATATTCTCAGTACATTATGAACTTGACTATCCACGTATACTAAAGATGATGGAAATGAGTGGCATAAGTCCATATAGCTCTCGGAGAGCTGTTGACGATCCACTAATTGTAATGGGTGGACCAACATTAATGGCCAACCCCGAACCCATGGCGCCATTCACAGACATAATGCTTATTGGCGATGCTGAGGTACTAATTCCAACACTTATCAATTATTACCCAGAATACGGTAAGAATATTGAGGAATATGCAAACTTAGTGGGTTTTTACGTACCATCACTTGGCAAGCATGTTGTAACTAAGGCATTCGTAAGGGACTTGTCATACTCAATCAAGCTCATCCATGATACAGCAATTGAGCTAAGTCTCGGTAATGTTAAGTCCATATTTAGTAACCCAGCCATTCTTGAGGTTATGAGGGGTTGTCCAAGAGGTTGCTTATTCTGTATGGAGGGCTTTGTTGGAAGGCCCGTCAGGTTTGCGGACATAATTCCATTAAGGAATTAATCCTCAGGGATTTGGGTAGGGATGAAAGGTTAGTTAGTGGGGTATCCCTGATAGGTCTTTCCGTAACTGATCACCCAGGTTTTAAAGAGCTAATGAGTTTCTTAGTTAATGAGTTAGGTCTTAATGTTTCTGTCCCTTCACTACGCGTTGACTCATTAGATATGGACATCATTAAATTAATTGCGAAGGGCGGTCAAAGAGTCCTCACGGTAGCTCCAGAGTCAAGTGAAAGATTGAGAAGGGCATTGGGTAAGGGTTTTTCGGATGATGATATTGTTAGGGCGGCCATGGAAGCGGTTAATGCGGGTATTGATCACCTGAAGCTATACTTCATGCTGGATTGCCAGGTGAGAATGACGACGATGTGAAGTCAATAATTAACCTGCTATTGAGACTTAAGAGGTTGGGCATTAAGCATGCACTTTCTGTTAATCCATGGATACCCAAGCCCCATACTCCATTACAATGGTTACCAATGGCCAATGATGACATCATCAATAGCAGGATTAAGGCCTTAAGAAGTGCGCGGACATATACCGAGTTCTCAACATATAATGTACTTGATGCAAAGGTTCAAGCGTTACTATCACTTGGCGATAGGGATGTGAGTAACTTAGTATTTGAGGCTTCATTAACAGGGCTCGATAGAGGTTCCTGGAGAAGACTGCTTAGGAAGTATGAGGACCTGCTCAATAAGTATGTATACTCATGGAAACCACTTAACAGCGAATTGCCCTGGAGTCACATAAGGATTCCAGGTGCTGAGGAGGAAAGCCTTAAGTCGCTATTGTTTAAATACGTTAGCGAGGTTAATATCAGCCTTCCTACTTAATTTCATGTAATTTGCAAATTATTATGCTTTTGATATTTTTCAAATAATACCTAAGGTATATAATTCTTTAGATAATATAATTACATTATTTACGTAAATCTTTTTAAATAAGGTCATCAATACCTTTTGGTGAATATATGGTTTGGAATGGTGTGCACTTTAACTTGAACACAATAATACCCTGGTATGTCATACTCATATGGACAGTACTCTACTTCGCATTACTTGCATGGGCATGGAGGCCAAAGGAGGGAAGGCCCTTCGGTAATTTTAAGACCATTGACTTCGTTTATATAGCATTAATAGCCGCATTACTTATTGTTTATAACTTCTTTATATCACCGCTAATACCCAAGGTTGGTACAGTAACAACGTACTTCTACTACCCAATCATTGGGGAGACCTTCCTGGTAATGTTAGCAGCCGCCCTAGTCGGTAAGCCTGGCTCGGCTGGGTTAACAATGGTCATATACACACTCCTCGCTGATATTATTCATTACGGCTTTGGTGGAGAGCCTTCTGGTTTATTTATGAGGTTACATCATACGCCGCAATAATAGATCTATGGCTTATTTATAGGGGTAAGTACTACATGATACCATTCAGGGGTGTCTTTAAGGGCGTGACTGACTCTAAGGTATCAAGTGGTGAATCCGTAACCGCTGAGGAGTTTGAGGAGGAGTTAAAGCCCGCTAAGGCATTATTCGTAGTTGATGCGTTGTTAGGCGGCATTACAATTTCAGCTGCATACCCATTTTGGTGGAGGGGCTTTTGGGGACCATTTGTACTTGGGATTTCGTTTACGCCAAGCTTTTGGTTAATAACGAGTATAGCTAGCATAGGAGCGGGTGCTGTGCTTGGTCTTGTGGTTGCCCCATTCATTTACTATATTAAGAAGGTATTGACCTAGGGGGGTGTATGTCGAAGATAATAAAAATTAATAATCTCTTTGTTCGTTATTTCGGTTCTGACAAGCCCGTTCTCAGGGGTTTATCACTCGAGATTGAGGAGGGTGAGTTTGTCCTTCTCGTTGGTAAGACGGGTTCTGGGAAGTCAACATTGCTTAATGTAATTAATGGTGTTATACCGAATATAATAAGTGCGACTGTTAGGGGTTCAATAAATGTTGCTGGTCATGATCCTAGGAAGACCCCTGTTCATGAAATGGCCATGATTGTTGGTACTGTCTATCAAATACCGGAGAGCCAAATATTCTCGTTGATTGTTGATGACGACGTTGCCTTTGGGCTTGAGAATAGGGCTGTTGAGCCTGAGGAAATGAGAAAGAGGGTTATTGAATCGCTTAAGTTAGTTAATCTACTTCATAAGATGAAGCATCCAACATTCCTTCTCAGCGGTGGTGAGAAGCAGAGGCTTGTTATTGCGGGTGTTCTTGCGGTTAAACCAAGGATTTTAATACTTGATGAACCCACATCAATGCTTGACTCGATTGGTGCTGAGCAGGTTTTTAACCTTGTTAAGAGGTTGAATGATGAGGGATTGACGATAATAATGAGCGAACACAGGGTTGAGAGGGTTATAGGCATGGTGGATAGGATTATCGGCCTTAAGGATGGGACGATATACATCGATGATGAGCCTCATAAAGCCGTGGCTAAGGACCTAACAAAGCTAGGTGTTGAAGAGCCTCAGGTAACCACGTTATATAGAATGATTAATAAGAATGCCGATTACTACCCAATATCTGTTGATGAATTCCTTGAAATGAGCGTTGCCGATAAGCTAAATGTCGTCGAGAGACGCAGGGAGGATGATGGTGAGGTTGCTGTGGCAGTAAGTAACGTGAGGTTTACCTACGGGTAGTACGCAGGAGGTTCTGAAGGGCGTTAACTTGGTTATTCATGATGGTGATGTTGTTAGTGTGATAGGACCTAATGGTAGTGGTAAGTCAACGTTGATGTATCTTCTTGCGGGTATTTATAAACCAAGTAGTGGTCGTATTCAAATATTTAATTATGATTCAACGAAACTAGTTGGTAGGGATAGGATTAGGTTAATTGGTTATGTATTTCAGGATCCCGACCAAATGCTCTTTTCGAGCACTGTTAGGGGTGAGTTGGAATTTACGCTTAAGTTGGCTGGTGTTCATGGTAGGGAGGCTGAGGATAGGATTAAGAGGATTGTTAATTATCTAGCATTGGTGATTTACTGAACCAGAGCCGCATAAATTATCCGTGGGCCAAAGAAGACTTGTTAGCGTTGCTTCCGTACTTGTGGCTGAGCCGAGGATACTGATTCTTGATGAGCCAACGAGGGGGCTTGATAATGAGGCGAGTACGGCTTTAATGGACCTAATACTAACAATTAAGGAGGAGAGAGGGATGACGCTAATCATGGTTACCCATAATATGAGACAGGTTGGGGAATACAGTGATAAGGCATTTATTATGTACGATGGCGCTGTGGCATTTAGTGGGACTCCAGAGGAGGTTTTTGAAGAGTCGCATAGGCATCCTGAGTGGGGCATTTCACCACCACAGGTCTTTGAGGTCACGAGAAACATAGGCAAGCCAACGGCAAGCATTAGGAGGGTGAGGGTGAATGCTGCTTAACCAATTATTGTATAACCCAGTCATTAATTGGATAATAACGTTAGTAATACTGTTTTACGGGCCTGTATTGGTTGTTTACCTGATATTTAAGCTCATTGGCTTCCAGGGCTATATGTCATTGTTTAGGTTTATTGAGGGTAAGTCAATAATATATAGAATGGACCCAAGGACTAAGATCTTGCTCTCGATAATAGTTACCACCGTTGCCGCAATAACAATCTGGTGGATATCGGCAATAATGTTCATAGCGGTCATGGCGCTATACGCATTACTAAGCAATATTAAGGAGAAGCTCAGGGTGGCACTGCCATTAATACTGGCCTCATTCATAGGAACAGCGTGGACCGAGTCCATATTTGCACCATACTCATACCTACAGGTAATATTCCATCATGTGACGTTCCTTTACGTATTTCCACAATCACTAGCGGTTTTGGGAATAACGCAGGGGTCGGGTACGTTCTACGTACCATACCTAGGCTATGTTAATAACCCAGTTGGTTTAACGTGGGAGGGCATAATATACGGCTTACAAATAACGTTCAGGGCCGTGGCAGCAATAGCCTCCGGCTTATTACTCATATTTAGTACACCGCCATCAGACATACTTAGATCCCTCGAGAAGAGTGGGTTGCCTATTGAGCTTGGGTTCACGTTGCTGCTGGCCGTTAGTTCCGTGCCCAAGGTTCTTGAGAATTCGATGGTGGTCCTTAACTCATTAAAGGCAAGGGGAGTTGACTTTAGACCCAGGAGTAGGAACCCAATAAGGTTCATTGTCGAGTCCCTGTTCATAATTAGGGTTGTGGTTATGGCTCTCGTTAGCATCGTAATACTGACCTCAGGGATGCAAGGCAGATAGCGATTGCGGCGGACATGAGGGCATTCAGGGCTTATAGGAGGAGGACGTATTATAAGGACATTAGGATGAGTAAAGTCGATTACATAACCGTTGCATTACTATTAGCGTTGCTCATCGCCGGCATCTATATATCGGGGTTACCTGGGATGGGGGCAGTACCGTATAACCCATAATAATTATTTAAATAGTTGTTAAGTTGTCTGTAGATTCGATAGGGATGAGTAGGCGTAGGTTTGAGGTGGCGCCATTAAGCATTTATGGAACATCAACAATAGGTGTTTACCTATTTACAAATAATACCTTGACTGTGGTACCAATGGACGTTCCAGATAAGGTCATTAACTCGATAAGGGATACCCTTAGTACGAGCGTCATTAAGGCATCACTTGCTAAATCACCATTAATAGGCATATTCATGGTTGGTAATGACAATGGCGTACTCGTGCCGAGCATAGTCACGGAGGATGAGGTAAATGAATTGAGGAGGAACGGCCTCAATGTATCGATAATACGCACAAGGTATACCGCTATCGCCAACCTAATACTTACGAATAATAGGAAGACCGTTGTATCGCCAATAATCGAGAAGGAATACGTGGGATTAATAAGGGATACATTGGGCACCGAAGTAATTGTTGACGAGATTTGCGGCACTTACCTGGTGGGCTCGATTGCGGTAGCTAATGATAGAGGCGTCCTGCTAAGCCCTGAGGCCAAGGATGAGGATGTAAAGAAGGTAAAGGATTACTTCGGCTTACCGGTTAATGTCGGCACGGTTAATAGGGGTAGGAGCTTCCTCAGGGGTGGACTGGTCGTTAATGACAATGGTGGCTTAGTCGGTAGCGACACAACAGGATTCGAGATAGTGAGGATCATGCAGGTATTCGGTGGTGTATGAAGCTACTCAGCAAGCTCCCTGGCCTTGTTAAGGCACTCCTCACCAAGCCTATGGCACTTGCCAATAAATCACCTACCAGCTTCTCAACCCTAACCCTTAACCTATTCGGTATTACACCCATGCTCACGTATGACACGTACTCATCATAGTCAATAACCCTAGCCTCATTTGAATCCCACCTCTTGATAACATCGACTGCGAGGTCAATGTATAGTATGTTACCGCCCGTAAACTCAATGGGTGTGTTAATATTGATGTAAATGCCCTTGGGTCTCCAGGCATGGTCAACATAGACGTGGATCAAGTACTCATTACCAATTGCAGAGCAGGATATTGCCATGTCACCCTCCTCCTTAGGAAGACCAAGGCCATCTAGGTGTCCACCGCCCCTCAACCTACGCATTAAAACAATGTCGTTAGGATCAGGCTTAAGCACATCCGCATTACCAAGCCTAATAACCTCACCATTGGGCTTAACATGCACAATACCAACCCTATATCTTCTACTCATTAACTGCCTCATGAACTCAGCGCTAAAACCGGCCCTATCGTTACAATGACCAAGTAATGCCTCAACGAGATCCAATAACGCGGTATTCCTCCTTAAGGTCTTATACGTGTGATGGCCAATTATTGTTGGCATGACGTTATTCCTGACATTATCAAGAAGGAGCTTGGCCCTGCCATTAAGCATGACCTCAGTGATGCATTCACCGTCCTGTAGTACCGTGTGAGGGGCTGACGACTTACTAGCCAATTCAACTTCATTAAGCATATTTATAGCTCTCTCAATTTCCTTAACAGCTTCGCTCTCATTCAGGAATTGAGCACTACTCCTCCACTTAATGCTATAACCACTTAACCTACCAACGTACTTAAGACCAACCTTAAGCAGTGCCTGCCTAACCTCATAATCCTTAATATGCCTGCTAAATAACACCGTACCGCTGCCCGGTACTATAGAGACGTACTCAGTATCAACTAACGCCAGGCACAGCCACCAACTCATCGCCTGGATAAACCCTAGTCCTGCTAATGACGACAGGGATCACATCACCATCATTATACGCGCCGCCCGGCGCCTTAAGTATGGCCTTAACACCATTACCAACATCAACGAAATAATTACTATCAACAACATTGACGATACCCATGACGACCCTATGAAGAGGAACGACAGACCTCCAGACCAGTGCCTCCTCCTCAACAACCCTGAGCAGGTTAGTAACAACATCATTAACTGCACCACACTTGCCCATGATGGTTAATGCCCCAGGAACCCTCTCAGAGTCCTTGATAGTGACGTCAGGCGCAGAATTATTAACGTTAATATTAAACCTATTGATTATCACGTCAGATGCCTGAACAATGGTGTAACCAAGATCAAGCGCTAACTTACTAATGGCGGTTGCGTACTTACCCCTAATCCTAACCCTATAGCTATATTTACTCACAGAAAATTAGCTTACCAAGGGCTAAAATAATTTACGACCATGTAATTAACGGCAAATACCATACTTAATGTACGAGGCGATTATTAAGCCAAGAAACAACACCGAGATCGCTAATGGGAATGTAAGTATAAGCGTTGAGCCAATGACCGGCTGCCTAACGGCCATATAGACAGATAGTGGTAAGCAAACTATGAAAAATAGAACCATAAGTACACTAAATATGATACTCCATTTACGCTCCTCAGCACTTGGTATCCTCGGTGGCTTAACGGCAACAAAGGAAAACATTAGGAATACTAAAAAGGCCACCAACCTTATGAAATTAGACGTGTTAATTATCCACGTAATTAAAAAGAACACAGCAACAACTAAGTAAACAATCATAAACCTCCTACTCATTATGGCATTACCGCAATTAAACTCTTGACTACTCATGCATAAAGTAATGAACAACATCTAATTAAATGTTTCCCATTAGCTGATTCCAGAAATACTCCTTGCAAGGTTCACGAGAGCCTCAATGTCGGGTAGGTCCCTCCTGACTTGGTCAGGCCTTAACCTTGCCTCATGAAACCCCTCAACATGTAAGAACCATGCACTTTTCCACCACCTGACCTCCCTCCTGCCAAGCCTGTCGGTGGTATTATCCACAGCATCAAATAGCAGTTGTGCTGTCCACCTACCAATCTCAGAGGCCTTTTTCGCCTCGTCTAGGCCTAGGGTTATGGCTAAAGCTTAATGGCCTCCTCAGCAGCCTTGTATAGCTTCTCGCTGGCCTGCTCGGGGTCCCTATCAATCAATGACTCACCCTCGTTAAGGGACTTCTCGGCAAGCTCGAGGTGGGCCTTGGTCGTTGTTGATGGGTCAAGCGATAGTGCCCTGGCTATTAGATCGATGATGTCAATCCCCCTCTTCTCAGCTTCGTCGAGTATTAACCGTGGTATCTCCACAACCTATATTGTGCATGCTGGGTTAAAAATGCTTGTTCATGCTAATGTTAGTGCCTTATTAACTGAGATGTTATTGTATTAACGTGGGCATTAAATGCATGGCCTCCGGTCAAAAGGGTGGTGTTGGCAAGAGCACGCTAACAATACTGACTGCCAGGGCGGCGCCCGCGCTCGGTATTAAGCTAGCCATCATTGACTTGGCCATGGGTAATCCAAGCACGTCACTTAGTCTACTTGGTACTATGCCGGGGCATACGTTGGCTACCTACGTGATAAATGCGTCTAAGATTAGTGAGGTTGTCCATGTAGTTCCAACGGAGCATGGCCCTGTTTACCTAATACCCTCCGGTCACGGTGATTTGGCGCTTATTAATGAGTATGGGGATTTTAGGGAGAAGTTGGGTTTGCTGATTAAGTACTTGGTTGATAGGGTTGGTGTTGATCACGTGATTATTGACTTCCCATCATTTGAGCCTAACCTGGATAACGTGTTTAGTGGTGCATTGGGTGAATGTGATGTTGTTTACCCGGTGGGTATTCAGGACCTTGGCTCGGTGGTTGCCCTGAGGAACCTAGTGCATTTTGTTAGGAGGCTTTCGATTAGTATTGGTCGCCCTGTGATTAATATGTTTAGGGAGTCCCTGGGTAGGCAGTGGGTTGCCGTTGTTGGTAAGCTCAGTGGTTTAGAGCCCAGTATTATTCATTATGATCCCTGGGTCATTCGGTGGGTTCATGATGGCGCTGGTCAATATGGGGTTGGTGTTAGGGAGGCTTTGACATACGTAATTAGGGAGGTTTTAAGTTAGTGGTTGTTACGCAAAATGGTTTTAAGGCAGTAATTGCTGATTACTAATGCGGTGTCCGTTGAGGAGTTTCGAGGCATTACAGTGGATTCTGATGATGGTGAGAGGTGGCTACTTATTGCCGATACTCACGTCGGCCTGGAGGTTGAGCTTGGTAAGAAGGGTGTTAGGATACCGAGCCAGTCTACTAGGATTGCCCAGTTGGTCCTGGACTTCGCCGAGAGGACTGGTGCAACATCGCTAGCGATACTCGGTGATGTTAAGCATGAAATAGCCAGTATAGTCGAGAGTGCCAGGGAGATTAGGGAATTCCTAAACAGGGTCAGTGGTAGGTTCAATAAGGTGGTCCTTGTTAAGGGCAACCATGATGGTAACCTCGACCTAATATTGAGTAGTGACGTGAAGCCTAACGTGTACCTAATCGACTCGAGGGGTTTCATAATGAGGAGTAAGGACGGGAAAAACCTACTACTGCTTCACGGTAACTCGAAGCCTAGGATTGAGGATTTCATGAATGCCGACGTAATAATAATGGGGCACACCCACCCAGCCATACTCATACAGGACGTGACTGGTTATGTAATGAGGGCACCAGTCATTGTAAAGATACGCGTTGATAAGTCCGTGTTCGGTAAAAACATGTACAACACCGAGATAGGAACCACAGGCACAATGAACATAGTAGTATTACCCACATTCAACCCACTGACCGTGGGCATGGACGTATTTGAAATATTCCCAAAGGACCTGGTTGAGGTCGAGACAATACTCCACTACGCACGCACCTGGGAAATACTAGGTAACATTGAGGTTTACCTAACGGACATGACGTATCTCGGCACAATGGATGTACTCGCCAGGATAAGGGAGGACATGGGCGAGGGGAGTTACGACATTGATTGGCTATAAAATAATTATTACATTATTCCCTATGCACTGAAGTGTCTTGCTTTTTTTGATTCACTATTTAAGAACAGCCTGAGTAAAAAGCTTGCTTAGGTGGGATTATTATTCCCATTAAACCCTAGTAATTTAATAAACATTAGCCCTGCTTATAGCGCGTATGAGGTTGCCAGTACTTATCATAAACATGAAGGTGTACCCTGAGGTACTTGGTAAGAGGCTCTTGAGCTGGCCAAAGTCGCAGAGGCCGTGTCTAGGGAATTGGGCGTATCAATTGCGGTTGCCCCACCAGTCACTGAGCTTAGGCTTGTGGCTGAGGGCGTGGGGATACCCGTTTATGCACAGGGCGCTGACCCGGTCGAGCCTGGGGCTAGGACAGGTCATGTACCACTTGAGTTCGTTAAGGAGGCTGGGGCTTCGGGAGTAATACTTAACCATAGCGAGAATAGGTTGTTACTTAACGACCTTGGCTGGCTCGTTAACAGGGCGAAGAGCCTCGGCCTAGAGACCCTCGTGTGCGCGCCCGACCCATACACAAGTGCTGCTGCCGCCGCCCTGGAGCCAACGGCCGTGGCTGTTGAGCCGCCTGAGCTCATTGGTACGGGTAAGGCCGTGAGTAGGGAGAAGCCTGACGTCATTGTGAAGACGGTGGAGCTCGCGAAGAGGGTTAACCCAGACATTCCCGTGATCACGGGAGCAGGTATTGAGAGTTACGAAGACGTTAAGAAGGCCCTAGAGCTTGGCACGCAGGGTGTTTTGGTTGCGAGCGCGATTGTTAAGGCTAGGGATTGGAGACAGAAGATTATGGAGCTTGCTGGGGCTTTACGTTAATGTGATCTACTCACCGCCTATTCCTGGTTAACCTACGTGGAAATCTTAACCTACTAACGTAGTTAATTACCCACTGAACCAGTGTTGTGTATGTTTCCTCATCCTTCCTCGTCAATCTGACATACCCATTGTCATCAATGATTATCAATTCCCTACTACTCATCCAGGCGAGGTACTTCATTGCCCTATCGTAGGATAAACCAATTGCCGTGGCTAGGTTTGTGCGATTCATGGGCCCTGCTCGTGAAGTACGGTTATTATCCTCACAATGACGTATAGATCTGGTTTAAATTCCTAGAATCTTCTGAGATCATGTTCAATCCACCTTAATTCCCACATCGCGGAGTCAATCATCCATAAAGTCCTTACACTATTACTTACCCTGCCCCAACTAACCCTCATGACTATTATGAAGCCCAGCACCAGGCTAATGGGTATTGAATATTGCATTAACTGCGTTGGTATTGGGAATATGAACATGGGGAGCAGCACCAAGAATATTAATCCGTATAGTGCGAAGCCTGCGATTAACGTGAATATGGCGATATAAACCAACACGGCCACTAAGTAACCAAGCCTTGCTCTGTGAATCTTAATGGATAGTTCATCGTAATTTATAGATTCAAGTATGGCAATAATGCCTGGTAAACCTCATTCAATAGCCTATCCCAATGCGCATATCTAACTGCAGCATCTTTGCCCGCATTTCGTATTTTCCTAGGTACCTTCACTGCGATTATGTAGATTACGTATGCCGAAATTAATGAATATGCTATAGCCATTATCACATTCATTATCACTGAGACATTATAGAGAAATACGTACATGAATTCATAAAGTATTAAAGCACTTGATAGAATTATAGTGATTAAGAGTATATTAATTGCTATATTAGGTAGTGCGTCAGCCATGGCATTAGCCTATCAATATTGATTAGGAAGTCCCTGAACTCAAGTATCTTAGCCCTAGCCTCCTCAATACTCATAACCTAATCACCCAATAAGTAATGTACACAAACACATTGCCGCTAATACGTATAATCACGGCATTCACATAGGCATTACCAACCATACCCTGTACTGCGCCGCCCTGAATAACCTCCACGAGACTCCCATTGGCGATTGATGAGCACAGCGTGTACGATTTTGATAATAGCAATAGCGATATACCTTTAACTTGACCTGGGCTTAGCGTTATAATGGTGCCATTTTGCATATGAATCATTGCCAATGACGATCCTAAATTCGTAAATTCAACATCGATTCTGACCATGGTCCCACATGGAACATTGACCACGATTAAGCCGCTACCGTTTATTAGCTCGCCAATATAGTGCCCAGTTGGTGGTTGATTAGTAGGAATATTATTTCGAGACATATGATTATTGCGAGAATTAGGATAATGTCCCCGTTACTAACCTTCGTGTTAAAAATCATATATATATATATCGGTTTAAAACGGCATTATCGTCTTAAAAACTAAACTCATTGGGAATGAGTACGCTTGAGCTTGGTATGGGCTATGTTTTGTTGGCGTTAGGTTTATAGTTCCTAGGCGGAACTTAGTTCCGGTGCGGAACTTATTCGATCCAAGACCTAAAAGTTCTAGGAGTGAACTCTTTGATAGAGTAGATGAGCTGGAGATTCTCGATAAATCCGTTGGTAGGCCTCTTATCGTTGTTCTTGGTATTAGGCGTATCGGTAAGACATCCCTTGTTAAGTCCTTTCTTGAGCCGTATAATGGCATTTACATCGACCTACGTGGTGCGGCTACGCACTTAGATCTTTATGAGAGGTTATCTGAGGGTTTAAGCAACGGTCTTAGTAAGTTGAGGAGAATTATCGAGGGTATTAGGGGTATTAGGATCATGGAGTTTGGCGTTGAGATTAGGTGGAGGGGTACGGATTCCATAAGCTTATTGGGGCTTCTTGAGGAGTTGAATCGTAGAGGGCAATTCATTGTTGTACTTGATGAGGTACAGGATGCAAAACCACCCATATCTGCTGAGCTTAGGAGGGTCTTGGCATATACCTATGATCATTTAAGCAATATAACGGTTGTTCTCAGTGGTTCTGAGGTTAGGTTGTTGAGCGATTTCATCGGTGTTGATAATCCAGAGTCTCCACTATATGGTAGGTACTTTATTGAGGTTGATGTTCGTAGATTCTCAAGGGATGAGTCACTGGATTTCCTGAGACTCGGCTTTAGGCAGGAGGTATTGAGCCTCCCGAGAATCTGCTTAAAGACGCCGTCGACATCTTTGATGGTATACCTGGGTGGCTCGTCCAGTTTGGTAGAAATTATATAGATGGAATACGCGACATAAATGCCATTAGGGAGCAGGCAATTTCCATAGCGCTTAGTGAATTAATGAGGTTATCCAGGAGAGAGAGGGCTGTGCTTAAGGCCATTGCCGAGGGTGCAAGGACGTGGGGGCAGGTTAGAAGAATAGTTGAGGAGAGGCTTGGTGAGACAATCCCCAAGTCTAGCCTGACGAGGATAATTAATAAGTTGGAGTCCCTTAGTATAATTAAAGATTATGAATTTTTAGATAATGTTTATCGAGATGCCGCCCAACGATTATGATTATCCACCTCCTTGTCTGTATTTCCTTATTATTTGCCTAAGTACGTACTGTAGTATGCCTCCGTTCAGGAAGTACTGAACCTCCATTGGCGTATCAAGTCTCACAAGCAACTTTGTCTTTATGACCCTGCCATCGGCTTATGCACGACTAATTCAACGGTTTGCCTAGGCTTTAATCCCTGGGATAGCCCTATTATGTCGAATGTCTCGTCGCCCGTTATGCCAAGCTTATCCGCATCCTCACCCTCCATGAACTGAAGCGGTAGTATGCCCATCTCAACAAGGTTACTCCTGTGTATTCTCTCGAAGCTCTTTGCAATGACCGCCTTTATGCCCAGGAGCTTCGGCCCTTAGCCGCCCAGTCCCTTGAGCTGCCGGCACCGTATGTTTGACCGGCAAGTATTATTAATGGTACGCCTCCTCCTTATACTTCATGGCCGCGTCAAACACGGTCATTAATTGACCATCAGGCCAGTGTATTGTGTATCCGCCTCAATGACCTTACCACCCATCTTATTCTTGACACCCCTACTCCAGAATGCACCCCTAACCATTACCTCCCAATTACCCCTCCTCGTGCCGAAGGTGTTGAATTCGCTTGGCTTCACGCCAAGTGACATTAAGTACTTACCTGCAGGTGAGTCTGCGGGTATCGAACCTGCCGGCGATATGTGTCCGTGGTTATGTTATCGCCAAGTACCAGCAATGCCCTGGCGCCAATTATGTCCTTAACCTCAACGAGCCTGTCTGGGTCGAAGTCGTCGAAGAACGGCGGCCTCCTTATGTACGTATTCTTCGGGTTCCACTGGTATAGATCACCACTTGGTGCCTTTAGCATGTTCCACTCGTCTGGCACCAGGTCACCTATTTTCGTGTACTTCTCCGTGAATTCATCAGGTGTTACGTACTTCTCGACGTAATTCCTTACCTCATCATCACTGGGCCACAGGTCCTTTAGGTAAACGGGCCTTCCATCACTTGTATACGTAACCGGTTCCTTGGTTAAGTCCTTATTGACAGTGCCGGCTAGTGCGTAGACCACGACCATGGGTGGTGAGGCCAGGTAATTAGCCCTGACGTCCGGGTGTATCCTACCCTCAAAGTTCCTATTTCCTGAGAGTACGGCTGCTGCCACCAAATCATTCTCCCTAATAGCCCTAACAACGGCTCGGGAAGTGGGCCGGTATTGCCTATACAGACCATGCAGCCAAAACCAGTTATGTAAAAGCCAATCTTCTCAAGATACTGAAGCAGGCCTGACCTCCTTAGGTATTCCTCAACAACCCTAGAACCTGGTGCTAAGACGGTCTTAACGTATGGTGGCGGTGATATGCCGAGCTCAACAGCCCTCTTGGCAACGAGACCGGACGCCATTAATAGGTATGGGTTGCTCGTGTTTGTACAGCTTGTGATTGCTGCAATGGCTACAAAGCCATCCTCTAGCTCCACCTTCTTACCATCAATCTCTATGATTACCTTCCTCCTACCACTCATGCCCCTCTTCTTATTCCTATCCTCAATGACTGGCTCAAGGCTCTTAGGCACCTCGCCTAGGGACCTCCTCTGCCATGGGAGTGATGGTCCAGCCAGGCTTGGCTCTATGCTGATAGGTCAATGCTTATTACCTGGCTATACTCGACATCACCCTCCTTAGGCGAGCCAAAGACCCCCTGCTCCATGAAGTACTTCTCAATGAGTGATATCAACCACTCATCCCTACCAGTGAGCCTTAGGTAAGCCAGTGTTTGCTCATCCACTGGGAATAATCCAGTGGTTGCGCCGTACTCAGGGGCCATGTTAGCTATCGTTGCCCTATCAGGGACGGGTAATTCCCTAACGCCCTCACCAAAGAACTCGACGAACTTATCAACGACGTTATACTTCCTAAGGGTCTCGGTAACGTAGAGCACTATGTCCGTCGCCGTAACACCAGGTCTTGGCTTGCCATAGAGGTGAACACCAACAACCTGTGGCGGCAGTACAGCTATTGGTTGACCAAGTAATGCGGCCTCGGCCTCAACACCACCAACGCCCCAACCAACAACGCCAAGCCCATTAATCATTGTTGTGTGGGAGTCCATGCCGACTACGGTATCGAAGTACGCAAGTCTCTCATTGGGCCCAAGGTCCTCGGTCATTACAACCCTCGCAATATGCTCAAGGTGCACCTGGTGAATAATACCAGTGCCCGGTGGGAAGACCCTGAAGTTCCTGAAGGCGTTCTGAGCCCACTTAAGGAACTCATACCTCTCTGCGTTCCTCTCAACCTCAAGCTTAATGTTTAGCCTAACGGAGTCAGGCCTGCCCCAGTAGTCGGCCTGTACGCTGTGGTCTATGATTAAGTCCGTCGGTACCTGCGGATTAATGACCTTTGGGTCAATGCCGTACTTAGCCACTATTTCCCTCATCACGGCTAGGTCAACTAGGGCGGGTACTCCCGTGTAGTCCTGCATTAAGACCCTGGCAACCTTTATTGGGACCTCCTTAGTGCCTGGATTCTTCGGGTTCCAATGCAGTAGGTTCTCAATATCCTCCTCCGTGATTGCCTGCCCATCGTAATTCCTGAGCAGGTTCTCTATGAAGACCTTAATCGTGTATGGGAACCTGGCAATGTCAAAGCCCTCCCTCTCAAGCGCCTTCAATGAGTAATAGCGAACCTTGATGCCACCAACATCCATTACGCTTAAAGTATTCCATAAATTGGGTAGGTTCTTGGCCACGGGGGTATAATTAATTCATGTGATTTTTAATATTTGCCCTTTAATTAACGGGATTACCTTGCGAATTGGTTATAGCCGGAGGCATTAACGTTGTAGTAGGTTAGGTCCCAGGTAGGTGGCGCACTTAGTTCAAAGGGTATCATGTAGCTTGCGGGTAATGTCGCAGTGGTTCCATTCAAGAATGTGACCTCTATGTCGAACATCGTACCATTAAACACATAATCATATATCGGGTACTTAGTATATGCATACTGAAACTCAAGTTGCGTGTATGTTGCGTAGAATGGCGTTCCACTATATGGTATTGCATGTATCCATAATTGGCTCGTATTATAGTCGTAAATCTCGAAGACTATCTCCTTAGAGGACATGTTGTAGTAAATCATTAGTTTAAGCAGTGTATTATTGGGTGTTGGTACGCCGGGTAGCACCGCTGGATTCATCGTAGTCTCATTGAAGTAGTAATGGGCTATGCAGTTCTTGCCAGGTACGTACCAAGGGGCAATTGTGCCATTTGGGTCCAGGTCAATACCAATCTGGAAGAAACCAACGCAGGATGACCTGGTGGCTCCGTAATAATTCATGGCGTTTATCTGGAAGCTCAGTATACCGACCTGTGGTGTATTCCAATACCTAAGTAGTACGAGTGCGGTTAGGTTATAGAATGGCGGTAGTAGGGTGACGAGAAGGCCTGATCCCTGTCCATAACCCTCCATGTTATCGTACTTCTGCAGGTATATGGGTATTTCGAGACTGGTGACTATTATGTCCGTGTAATAGACAGTCCCGTTCGTCGTGATTATGGCTACCGTGTAGTAATTACCCGCGTTTGGCACGGAAACTTATTGTATGGGGTGCTCGCATTAAACACATTAACCATTATGAAGACCCAACCAGGTGGGTAAAGCGCATTTGAAAGTTTTGACAGGGGAACCACGGGCTTTAGGTCCGTTAGGTTTGGGCCAGCCCATACATAACCATTAGCAACACCGACAATGGCAACCGCTCATAATTACTATTTACTAAGCCGAAGAACCCACTACCACCATCACCGTAATAAATCGCCACCTGGAAGGATAGGAATTGATCACCCCTAACTATTAATGATGAATTAACAATATCAATTTGAGGTTCGCCATTTAAGGCAGTAGACTCCAACGCGGGTTCACCCCAGTAATTAGGTTGCGTAACTATTACCGGCGTCTGCCCGCTAATGGGTATCCACCCATAATAACTGAGTGGCTCATTAACGTATTCAAAGTTAGACACGTAAGCAAAGGCGCCAACAAAGGACGCCGCTGGCGCCATTCTTGGCAGTGGTTGGTGCGCACGTACATACACATGGTTAGGTGAATAGGCGTGTATAATCAACGTCATTATGAGTATTACCGCTATTATAATCGTAATTTTTATTGCGTTCCGGTTATTCTTTGTCATAAATTAAGTAATTAATTGATCATTGTTTTAAATTTTACTACTAATGCCTAATCACCAATCATTGACCTCTCCTCGGCTGTGACCTCCTCCTCCGAGTCAACATGCAGTCTCCTTGTTTGTATGCCATCAGGCGTTAGCAATACCATCTTTACTGATGCGCCATCCTCACCAAACCTCGTTAGGTACCTAAGTAATACCTTGTTTGCAAGGACTATGCCTATGTGCTGTGTCTTACCGTTCAACGAGACACTTTGGTGATAGTGCCAAATCTCCTTCTTCGTTACTATATTGAATTGCTTGACTATGGAGTCTTATAATCATCAAGGACCAGGTTATAAATACTTAGGACCCTCCATATCCTCTTCGTCGGGTTTATCTCGCCGTAAATCACCACCACGGGTCTCTCGGTCTTCTTCTCCTTAACCCTCGACTGGTAGATGGCTGTTATCACGGGCTTTGAGTCAAGCATTAGTAAGTCCTTGATTGGCTGCCTATACCTAATCACGGCGGCCATGAATGGCATTAATAGCCTAAACCTGAACTCGACACCATTCGGTATTTTTACACTGTCGAAATTACAGTTATAGCAATGAATTCTCACGATGGCTGGTGATGGTTCTATTAACCTCCTTATGAAATCCTGACCTTCCTCAATGAGTTCCTCGTTGTTCACCTTCTTGGATTCATCATTAATAGCCATCAATATTCTATCACCTTTAGAATTTATTAAATTTATGGTTCATAGTGATAATATTGTTCTATGGAAAATATGCAGATTTTGCGCCTTACAAACTACTTTTTAATTGGCTCACGAAGCAATAGATGTATGGCGGAGTATGAATTAAGGAAGTACATAACCTATGGACAATTAATAATGTGGCCGAGGTTAATCATAAGCATTAAGAATCACGTGAAGGTAATACTCATGACCAGCCTATCAAATAAGAGTGAGATTAGGAGTATTAGGTGCTCAAGGATTGAATTCATGATGAAACAAGGACCTACTGCCCAGTGGACTTTAGGGAGTAAACAATAACCTCCTTATTACCCCTAATGATTACCTGCCTCTGAATCAAGCCCTTCCTAATCAAAATACTCAATGCATTCCTAACAGTCCTACTCGGAAGCATAGTCTTCTCAATGATCTCCTTCTGCGTTAATTGACCCTCATACTCAAGTATCTTGAGTATGAACTTAGCACTTGGTGGTAAATCCATGTTTGCCAGTAGACTTATTTTCTTCTCATAACGCCCAATGGCACTCGAGACCTCACCAATCCTAACAAGCTTAAGTGGTTTTCCAGGCGTTATCCTGACCTCATTACCGACGAATGTCCTGATACTACCATCTATTATTACTTCAACCCTAGATCTAGAGATTAAATCCCTTATTGTAATTATAGAGTCACTGGGTACGATGACAGGCACGCGTGCTAGGTTCGTACTATTAACAGGCACGATCTCGAAGACCTGGGCCCTCGAATGTATTAATGGGCCGCCAGCCGACATTGCGTATGCCGTGGAACCCGTGGGTGTTGATATTATTAAGCCATCGGCAACGTCATGCCATAGGTACTCATTATTCACGTATAGGCTATACTCAAGGGTTATCGCGCTCTTGGCAGGGAAGATTGCGACCTCATTTATTGCATATGGTAATTTCTTACCCTTAACATTAACAGAAAGTCTTTGTATGTCCTCAATATCGTAATTGCCGCTCATTATTATCGATAATGCCTTATCCAGGTTGGTTATATCCACGGAATTCAGAAAACTCAGGCCAAACCCCACGGTGAGGACCGGCCCATCCCATGAATCCAACTTATGGAGGTTCATTATTATGAATTTATCGGTCCCCACAATGCCTATGATATCATAACCATTAAGGTTCTCGTTCAATTCCGTAGTCACAGCAAAGTATGGATAATTATTAATTAACTTCTTAACCTCATCAATAACACTGGGCATAGCTATCAATAATCCCTTCATCTTTGTTAATTATAGAATGTTATAAGAATTTATTTTTTTACTATGGCGATCTCGATAATGTATGCCTTAAAAATGCGGGCAATTACTCGCAGGGTGATGATAACAATAATTGTTGGAGTGCTCGGACTACTATTCATTGCGGTTGGTTGGGTGCTCGCACTAGGTGATGTGCCACCGCTCAGGTTAACAATACCATACCTAATAGGCAGTGCCCTACTCACGGCATACTCAGCACTTAATTGGAACCTCATCTTTCTAATACTAAATGGTGCCGCAACAATACTCTCAGCCATTAATCTAGTAAGGAGGATTAGAATGAATAAGGTTAATACCAAAGATCATGGATAAAGCCATAAGCTCAAGCACCAGATCACCCCTCGCAATACGCACATCACCACCATTACTTAATAACCAACTTATTGACGAGTCAAGGATCAAAGTCCCCCTAGCAGTACCCCTACCTAGCGTTACCACGCATTTACCCCCGTCCTCATTAAGTACGATTACCGTGTATATCGACCCAGGAATCACCTGGTCCCTAATCACAACCTCGGCCACACCAAATGCATTAATTACCTGGGTCTTAATGAAACCCAGCGATGACAATGCATCGTCAATACCCTTCGCATTACCAATTCTTCGAGTTAAGTTAATCACGGTTGAGAGTATGCCCCTTGCAGTGTTCCTCTGAATTGGTATAACCCCTCCGTAAGGCATTAGGGACAGGGCAACAAAGCCTTTAGCCGCGCACTCGCTATTTACTGAAATCACGATGCTACGTGGCGGTGCATTGCAATCATTAATCCTAACAATCTCCTCCCCCAACTCCCTAACCGCATCAATTAACCATTGAGGTGGTTCACCGAATACGTATATCAAGGATAGATCACCATACCCAGGGACTTAACGTATTTTGTTAAATTTATGACGAGCCTAAAAATCCCTTCTCCAGCTCCTCAACATCCCTCAATATCTCATTCACAGTCTCCTTAATAACATCAAGAGGCGGCTTACCCCTTGTCTTTATCCTAAACCGAACATTTTGGGTCAATGGGTGGTCGACATCGTACATCGCATACTCAACATCAGGTCTCTTCAGTAGGTACTCAATCAACGGCGCAAATAATGTGTATGTCTCCCCCTGAATTATAGCCTCTAGGTAATTGTCCTCGGCCTTAACAATACTTATCCTAATCACGAAATCAATGTGGAATAGGTAGTTAAATAAAAGCTTTAGCTCTAGCTTAAAAATAATACATTGAGCATATAATTAGTGATGACAACCCCCGGAGCGGACAGCGCATGAAGAATTCACGTACCGGCTGATCATATTCGTTAATTTAGCATCAAAAATTATTGTAAATAAATGGATTGATCTCTCTTCAGTCGTTAGCGAAGTAATCATCGGTCATTAAAGGGTGCGTTCATCATCAACAAATCATTTACTCGCTGGGTGGTCCTCCACGTAATCTACCCTTTCTCCTTATATCCCTTGTCCTATTTATCTCTCTTTCAATTCTCTTGATTAAGGTCTCGAAGGCATACCTGACGGCGTTTACTGGGTCCCAATCAACCTCGTTTACTGTGTATGTGTTAGTGTTGTCCTTAAGCATTATGTGGACTGAGTACTTATTCCTCTTTTCCTCGCCTCCTCTCTCGTACTTCTTAATGTTTATCTTCATGTCGATGACGTTGGTCATCCTATTTATCTTGGCAATATAATTCGAGATCACCTTCTCAACTAATGGCTTAGCATCCTCATCAATTTCAGTAAGCTTAGCCTCAACTGGTATCTCCTCGTACGGCTTGATGACGGCCCTTATAATGTCGTAACTCGAGACGACCCCAACCACGGACTCCCCAGAAATAACGGGCATACCTGAGATGCCCTTATCAAGCATTAAATTAACTGTGGTGTAGATATCATCACCTTCACCAACGGTTATTACTGGCGTAGTTGCTATTGCCTTCACGGGAGCCGCGAGTATGTCATCCTCAGTACCAACAACATCGCCCCTCCTACTACGCCGCGGTATTGATGCGTAGTACAGTCGCTCAACTATGTCGCGCATTGAAACTATGCCGTAGAGCTTGCCTGAATCGAGAACCGGCAGGCGTGTTATTCCATGCCTAATCATGAGCCACTTAGCCCTTGCCACGGCTTCATTCGCGTCGATAGTAATTGCGGGCTTGGACATTACCGATGAGACCGATGTACGGGGCAGCATCTTATTATCGAGTAAGTACCTCAGTATCTTCTCCCTAGTTAAAATGCCGACAAGCCCCATGCTAGAGTCAACCACAGGCAGTGCTCTAACCCTCAGGGTTAATATTTTGGACATGGCCTTAACAAGGTCTGAGTCCTGGCTTATTGAGTATGGCGGTGACATGGCGCTCGAGACCTTGGATCTAAGGCTAATCCTTCGCTCGAGCAAATCCCTATAACTCAGCACACCCACTAATTTGCCGTTCTCGTTGATGACGGGGACAACCCATGCCCTGTAATCCCTCATGTCCGAAATTATCTTAGAAATAATATCCCTGGGCTTTGCAATTACTACTGCGTTGTCCATGAGTTCGTTGACCCTGGGTGTACTCATCAGGAAATTGATTTGTGAAGCCCTTTAATAATTTTAATTAGGTTATAGTTTTATAAATGGAGCGCTATATTTCGTCCTCAATGGACTGCCAACAAGCCATAAACAATGTAATACCCGTAATACATAACCCTGCCAGCGTACAGAAACTGCTGGATGCGGTAAAGGTCTCGCTTGGTTTTGGTATAAAGACGATAATCGTCACAAAGGCCGTGGGTACAGCAGCACAGCAGGGCGTGCCGGAGGCCTTTAGGCTTGTGCTCAGGTCTGGAGCCACGTTGATTGTGCTGCCCGACATTAAGGACGCCATTGAACTTCTTCATCCAGACTCAATACTCTTCTTAAGCACCAGGGTGATTCCATGGGGAATGAGGTTAAGGGCAGGACATTACTAGTAATACAGGCATCCGACCAACCATTTATGCAGAGCGAGTTGAGCCTGGGGCGGCAGGTTAAGGTAGTTGGTAGGGACGTGGGTAGTACGGCATTACTAACGCTAGCGCTTAATAAGTTGCTTGGGCAGTGTATTGAATGAGGTTATTACTTAAAAATGCCCAATTGCTAATTCCTTCGGTCACGATGTCGGCCTTCATCGACGCATTAGCAATATTGATAGTAATCGTGGTGGTAGCCTAATAACCGACGCTGCGATAATGTACGTAGCAAAGAGGCTTGCTGCTAAGAATCCGAATGTATCGAAGCTCCAAAGGTATGAGGCTGGCAACCCACCAGTTGGTGAGGCTAGGTATGTTTTCCCAATACAGTACGTGGGCTTCCTACTCATGTTCCTTGGTATGGAGCCCATAATAGTAATATTATTGATACTGTCATCAGCCGCCATTATCGCATTACCAATAACCTACATAATACTTGCAATACTCGTAATAACCCTACCAAGCATCTATGTTGGTTATAAATACGCACTGAAAATAGCGTATCCCAAAGAATTTATAAGAAGGCCAAGTGGTGGGTGACGTGAATGTCGCTTGACAAATATTTAGAACCCTACAAGAAGTGGGGTACGAAATACTCCCTATGGCCTATTCACCTCGTAACGGCATGCTGCGGTGTTGAGATGGCGCATACCTGGAACCCAACATATGACGCTGAAAGGCTTGGCTCACTGCCATGGCATGCACCCAGGCAGACAAACCTAATCCTAATTGAGGGTACAATAACCTTCAAGATGGCTAGGGTCCTCAGGTATATCTGGGAGCAAATGAGCGATCCTAAGTACGTGATTGCCATGGGCTCCTGCGCCGCTGAGGGTGGTATATTCTGGAATAGTTACCACACTGTACCGGTCAGTAAAATAGTGCCAATTGACGCATACGCCATTGGTTGCCCACCAACACCTGAGGCAGTTATTCAAATGATTAAGATAGTCCAGAGGAAAATAGAGACGGGCGAGGCTAGCTAATGTTAAGCCAAAGACCATCGATCTAACGAAGATATTAACACCATCCCCAACCAAGCAACCTGCGCCAAACCCACCGCACAGGATAACCCCCAACCCACACGTACCGGTTTGCCAGGAGAAGAAGGTTGAGTGGCCCTTTGGCTATGAATTAATAACTAATCAACTAATGCCCGCACTCAAGGAATCGGCTAAGAGGATTGTTGTAACTGACGTTAATAGAATATGCGTAGATACAGAGCCCAATAAGTTAAGGGATGCTGCATCATCATTGTTAAAGCTTGGTTTTGACCATGTTAAATCGGTTAATGTCATTGATGTACCGCACGAAAACAAATTCTACGTTGAGTACTGGGTCTCAAGCTATAGCAGGAAGGAGTTGATGCCCATACTCGTATCATTAACTACGGAGATTCCTAGGGATAATCCTAAGGTGCCAAGTTTAATCGATATTTGGCCTAGTGCGGATTACATGGAGCGTGAAATGTATGACTTCTTCGGTGTTTGGTTTGAGGGTAACCCATGGATGGGCAGGAACTTCCTACTCGACCCAGACACGCCTGTTAAGTTCCCGCTTAGGAAGGACGTACCAATAGTCAGGGAGTTCTACATAGTTGATAGGGAGTTCCCTGGACTACCCGTGGCACCGCCACAGCCGAAGCCGGCGGCAGCACCGCAGAAGCCAGCTCAAGTGCCGGCTCAACCAAAACCCGCACAGCAGGCCCCACAACCAAAGCCTGCAGAGACTACGCAACCACAGGCAAAACCAGCACAGGAAAAACCAGGTGAGGGCAAGCAGGAGGTGAGTGGCACAGGGTGATGAGTATGAGCGGTAATGAGAGGTATGCAGAGTTGCCCGTTAGGATGGAGGTACCTGAGGAGTTCGTTAGGAACTTCGTACCAATACCAAAGGAGTACGTTGAGGAGGCCTACAGGAGTGACGAGTACTTGGTATTCATTGGGCCTCAACATCCAGGTAGTGGGCACATGAGGATAATACTTAGGCTCAAGGGTGATTACATTGTCGATGCAATACCGGATCCGGGTTATGTCCATAGGGGTGTGGAGAAGCTCGCCGAGACCAGGCTATACATACACATATTGCCACTTATCGAGAGACCTACTATACAGGATTCGGCTAACTTTGACCTTGGCTACTCACGTGCAGTGGAGAAGCTGGCTGACTTAGACGTGCCCAAGAGGGCCCAGTACATTAGGGTAATTCTGGCCGAGTTAAGTAGGATGCTACGCATCTATACGATACTGGAATCCTCGCCGTATTCATTGGTCATAGCACGGGCTACATGTGGGCCTTTGGACTTAGGGATGTAATCAACGAGGCTTCATAAGAATAACAGGCACAAGAACAACGCTTAGCTATACCGTGCCGGGCGGTGTCAGGTGGGATGTTAAGCCCGATGTCCTCAACTTTGTTTATGAATTAACGAACTACCTGGAGAGGAAGATGAAGGATATGGAGTCCATATTCGTTAAGAACCCGGTCACAATACATAGGCTTAAGGAGGTCGGCGTGTTAACGAAGGACGAGGCGATTAAGTATGGATTAGTCGGCCCATTCCTAAGGGCCTCCGGTGTTGAGTATGATGTTAGGAAGGTGGAACCTTACGAGGTCTATAACGAGTTTGAGTGGGATATACCGGTGGCTGATGAGGGTGATTCATACTCGAGGTTCCTTGTTAGGGTTGAGGAGATTAGGCAGAGCATTAAGATAATTAGGCAGGCAGTTAAGAACATACCAGACACACCAATACTAAGTGAGAAAATACTATCAAGAATACCACCAAAGGACAGACCGCAGGCAGCCAAGGATGTAAGGACATTCCTAACAAAGACCCACGTGGGATTAACGCCAGGCGCTGGCGAGGTAACAACATTAACGGAGGCCTCAAGAGGACTATTACTATTCACATTAATATCCGATGGACACAGCAACGTGCCATATAGGTTAAGGATGGTCACACCATCATGGCTACTGCTCAGGGGATTCATGGAGGCATTGAAGGGCTATAGGTTGGCCGACGTACCGGCCATATATGGAAGCTTCGGCTACTTCCCACCGGAGGCTGACCGTTGAATTTTATCAATCTATGTTTAATACTTGCTGAAAATTATTAAGATTCTAATATGTAGAGATCTAAAATGTTAGGCCAGCCTATGTAAGATTTAGGATTAAGCATAGGAGACTTAAGGAATATTAGGGTGATTCAGGAAAGGTTCAGGAACATGGATTACAATACCGGAATAAGATATGTAACGGGTAAATCATAGTGAGATTAAAAGTCGCTAAGACCCTGCTTGGGACTTATGGATTTAAGTGCGTCCTTAGTATCATTAAATTTTGCTGAGCAGGACACCTTAGATATTTACTGTAATTAATTAAATTCGATATATTTTGATATATAGTTGATTGCAAAGAGGAGATTAATGTTACGGTAACGAAATATAACTTTATTTAGGTATTTAATGATGTAATTAGTGACGTTGTATGGAGGAATTGATGAGGATTGCTAAGGAGCGTGGTATTGATGTTGAGGATTTAATAATAGGTGCATTATCAAGGATTGATCCTCAGGAGGGATTGAAGGTAAGGATGGAACTCGCCGAGAGATATTTAGCCGAGATGGATGAGTATTTAAGAAAGGGTGATGCTGTTCAGGCCTCGGAGAAGGCTTACAAGGCCGCCGAGGAAGTCATTAAGGCTTTGGCTGAGAAATTCAATATACCTGAGTATCAAGAGGCCGTGAGGGAGGGCAGGTGGTTCACCTACTTATTGACCAGGGCTGCAGGTACCTTTCTGTGAGATTGGGTGATTGGGTGTCTAATGGATGGGGTAGCGCATATATATTACATGTATGGGGTTTTCATGAAGCTAGATTGAGTGTGAATGACTTAATGCCGTACATCAATAAAGTTAGGGTATTGATTAAAGAGGCCGAGAATATATTGAAGCAGTATCTTTAAGTCATTTTATATAAAACCGTGAGTGATTCTCCAACAATTAGGTAGGGTTAATTGTAATGTCAAGAACTTAATTTTTAATCGTTAATGTTAATGCCTATGGAGTAATTACTCAATAGTGCTTTATATACCTCCCTGTGGTCATTATTTTGAATGTTGCCCAGTGATTATGGACCTGGAGATATTGAATTTTGGATTGAGCCTCCATTACTACTCTCCATACAATCCGATGTTAAGAGGATGTTGGATGAAGGTGTTGATTCTCAAATACTTACCCTGATCCGTGGGTTAAGGAAGATTATCGAGGATAAGGGTTTAATTAGGAATATTAGTTCATCGGCAAAGGCCTTTAATGCCTATGCAATTGATTCGAGCTATCCAGCACCACCTCTTGAGTTAATTGGCGGTGTTATGACCGTGCTTTCCTATGGCTATGTTGGTTACCTCAATGGCTCCTACGATAGGTACATGACCGGTGAGGTTGTTTTTGAGGATGTTGGTGAGTTTGAGAGGGTGATTACGAGGAGGGCTCAGGTTAGGGAGAGGGAGTTGGCGATTAAGCTTCTTCGTAATAAGGCCAGGGGGAGGAAGGAGGTTGACCTAATAATTCTTGATGGTGAAATACCAATACACCCACTACCATACAACTTGCCGGTTGAGGGTGGCGTGCTTGCCCGCGTGACTAACGTAATTGGTGACCTGATGGATCTGGCCGTGAGGACAATACACCGGTTATTGGTGTTGTTAAGAGGGTTAGGTCGAGGTTCCTATCGATACTAACTAATGAATGCCTGCCAATGAATGATAAACTCATCGCAAGCCTGGTACTCAATAATGGTGAGTATATGGTACTCGGTAGCTATGGTGATATCCTGCCCCAGTGGATTAAGGTAAACTATAGCGACTGCGAGTTAAGGAAAAGGTGTAAGGGTACGAATTGTAATGATGTCAGGGACTTAATGAGTAGGAGACTCAGCGAGGGTCTGGCAAACCTTGAGGGGGTATTTAGCGGTTCCAAACATCCAGGTTTGAGGATGCTTAGAGATATATACGTGGTATTTTATAAACCGCGTAATGGCGCACCCGCGGTCAAACTCGAGGTCTTCAATCCAAATGATAGGGTGAGTATTGAGGAGTTGGTGGCGTATCTTGAGTCACAGACGACAGATACTGGTTACCCATTCCTGCTTGACAGGGTTGATGAGTACGTGAGGCTTGATCCCAAAATACTGGATTACGTGAGGAATTTAATAATCAAGGGTTCGAAGGATTTAAACCCAGCCCTATTAACAATGCTTCAATTGACAAATCCACAGAAGGCTTACCTGGTGAGGAGGCTTGAGGCGTGATTGAGTGATTAATAAGGTGAGCTATCTTTAATAATTTGTAGGGAAGAACCGCTTTGTAATGAGGATTGGTGTTAGGATGATGGGCTTAATAATTAAGGTTTTCGTATTCCTATCACTGGCAATAGCCGCAGTTGTGGGTATAAGGTTTGTCGACCCGATCTTCGCGCCAGTAATAATATTGACCCTACTTGTGCTTATCATTCTTCTTAATAGGATAATAAATAGAAGGCTGTTGAGCATGTGGGGTTCGCAGTTATTGAGCATTGATAATTACGCGGTTTATGAGAGGGGTATATACGTAAAGCCCATGGACATATTTTACCCATGGGATGAATTAATCACCATACGTAATGAGCAATCGATAATAACGTTCGTGTTTAACGATGGTACTGAAATCTCACTATCGAGGAGCGTTATTGAGAATTTACGGGGTTGTCCCTGTATTAACAAGATTGATGGTGTAGTGGGTAAATAATAAATAGTACTGGTTTATAACTAGGGAACGGTGATTCCTCATTGCGGAGGGTAATAATACTGGGCGCGGGCGGTCGAGACCTGCACGTATTTAACATGTACTATAGGCATAACCCAGAGTATAAGGTTGTGGCTGTCGCCCAGGTTCAAATACCGGGTATTGGTGGCAAGCGGTATATAAAGGGTGCTGGAGACCTATATCAACCAGGTGGTATACCGCTTATTGGGCTTAAGGATCTTGAGGACCTCGGGCGCTTAATAAGGGATTTGGGCGCTGACGAGGTTGTCTTAGCCTATAGTGACCTGCTCTATAATGATGTGGGTAGGATAATAAGTATTGTGCTGGCAAATGGCGCCAGCTTCAGTATTCTTGGTCCTAGGGATACCATGATAAAGTCATCGAAGCCCATGATCGGCGTAGTGGCTACGAGGACCGGCGCCGGCAAGTCAACGGTCTCTCATGAGGTAACGCTCGAACTCGTTAGGAGGGGATTGAAGGTCGCGGCGATTAGGCATCCAATGATATACATGAACCCGGACGAAATGATGGTGCAGGTATTTAGGACTAGGCAGGACCTAATGAAGATCACCTTTGAGGAGAGGGAGGAGTATGAGCACTACGTAGACATTGGTGTACCTGTACTTGCCGGCGTTGATTATGAGATGATACTCAATGAGGCTGAGTCCATAGCAGACGTGTTATTGTGGGATGGCGGAAACAATGACTTTCCATTCTACTACACAGACTACCTAATAACGGTTACTGACGCTAGAAGACCAGGGCATGAGGTCGGCAGCTTCCCAGGTGAGGTGAATACCAGGCTTGCCGATGCCGTGATCGTGACCAAGGTCTCCGACTCAACCCCTGAGAATGTTAGGACTATAATTAATAATATAAAGGCCGTTAACCCGAGGGCTTCAATAACGCAGGCAGACCTTGAGGTATATCTAGAGGACCCAAATGCCGTGGCCGGGAAGAGGGTGGTGATAATTGAGGACGCGCCAACAGTAACGCATGGAGCCTACCATACGCGGCGGGGTACATAGCCGCTAAGAAGTACAATGCCGAGATAATCGATCCAAAGCCGTACGCCGTGGGCATAATAAAGGAGACATACGCAAAGTACACACACATGGGACCAGTGCTACCAAGCCTAGGCTACACACCTGAGCAGATAAGGGATTTGGAGGAGACGATAAGGAGGATCCCCGCCGACGTAGTCATCATGGGCACGCCAGCCCATATAGAGGATGTGGTTAAGATCGATAAGCCAATCGTTAGGGCTAAATGGAGACTTAAGGTTATCGAGGGACCAACAATTAGCCAATTAATTGATGAGTTCCTCGAACGTGCAAGGCTTAAGTAGGTTTACGAGATGTGACGAGATCCATTAAATATTTCGGCATTGGTTTATTATTCGTACTTATGGGTATACCATAGGCCATAATTATTGGGATTATGCCTCCCAATGCCTATCACTACTAATGGTGGGTCCACCCTCTCTCCTCTTAATTGCAAAGTCCTCAATTTTAATCCTAACAACGGCTACCGATTCCAACTCATTAGTTGTTGGTAACTCAGTATCACCTATCCTGCCAGGTACTAATCTATTAATCATTAATTGGAATACACGAAGTTTTTCGTTTAAGTCATCAATGAGGAATCCCCTGCCGTATATAATGGCTGATTCGTAATTTATCGAGTTATTGCATAAATTGCTCGAGAGCACTATGCCGCGAACCTCAGTAATGGCTATCACGATTGGGGATCCACCACCAATTATCTTAATTAACCTACTATCTGGTGAGCCATGCATGTATATATATTGATCATCATTTACGTAAAGCATTGGTATTATATACGGTTCACCCTCATCCACAAACCCGACATGGCATATGAAATTTCTATTCAGCAATCTTATGAGCTCATCCCTATCATAGGAGGCCCTTTCACTATACCTCACGACCTTAACCTTACGAGTGCACATACCTCAATCATAATTAATATTGATAAAATTAAGTGTTGTTGCTTTACGATGGTAAATCTGTCTCATCCTTAATTACAACCGGTTTCACATGGGCACTTCCTCCCAGGTACCTGGTTGCTAAGTCGATAATGAACTGCGCGGAATTAAGTAATCTATCATCATCTATTCCGGGAACGCCCGCCGTCACTATTAATACATTCCTCGTCTCAGGCCTGATTTTCGTGGTTTCAGAATCCCTATATGGGTATACGTGAAGTATTAGGCCGTCTATTGTTGATAAAATAATTTGATTGCTACTCAAGGTCTTTTTTTTGGTGATCCGATAGGATTGAAGATCTCGCCATCCCTGGCATAGCGAATTATGAGGTCCTTACCACCAAAGCTATCAAGGTCATAAAGTCCAATTGGTACTAAGTACCTTATGCTGGCTATGTTACCAATATCAACCATCGGGTTAATCCTTGGCAAGTCCTCACCCCTAAGAACCCTCCTAAGTAAGGCCTCCTGGGCAGGCCTTTGCTTGGTCGTCTATACCAAGCTCATGCCAATAGAAGTCTCTGTAATACCTAATGATTGGGTCATCCTTAAGCTTGTCGAGGCTATGCCTCGACCTAACCTCCTTAACGACGTCATTAATTATAGCCAATAACTCGCCTGGGTACTCCTCATTCCTAACATTGCGCACAATACCAACACCAACGAAGACCTTACCCCTGAGCCTATCATCTATTGAGAACTTCACATAATACGGAGTGATCCGCGGTATTAATGTTTTTACTCATGAATCAGCTCTGGTGCCACTCCTCATTGCTCAGAAATACCAGTCATCATCACTAGTGCAGATTAATCAAGGAAGTTTTTAATACCTACCCGACGCACTTATTGTTGGTGATGACCACCTCGACCCCTGAGCAATGAGGAGTGGTATTACGACTGACCTCATGCCCAATACTCAACAAGACTAACCTTACGCCTAACCATAGCGCCGCAATTAGGGCATTGAAGCAGTTCATTGCCCTTCCACCTAAGTGTATGGCCACACCTAGGGCATCTTGCGTAAACCACACCGAGCTGCGCATCCCTCAGTGTCAGTGTGTATGGTGGATCTTTCGATATTACCCTAGCCCTGACTATATCGCCAATGCCGAGAAGCTCGCTGGCATTACCTGGTTTACCATTTAGTAATTGTGATGGTGGTATTATGCCCGTTACATCATCTTTTAACACGATTTTATTGCCATTATTTTCAACGCCAATTATTTTCACAATAACAACCCTATCATTAGGTATGGCCACCACCTTACCATACACAATATCATTTACCCTTAATAGTGAGTTACTACTTCTTATAGGCTTAACACTAATTACGTGCTCCCTATCATTCCTAACAACGATACCCATGACCTGAGCCCTCAATTTACCATCCGCATCAACCTCAACATTCTCCCCCGGCAGGTATTCCTCAGCAACACCAACAATATCTCCTGGAGCAACAACCTCCTTATTCATGGCTCATCCACCACTAGGTCCTCTTGCAATCCTTGATTAGTGAGCACGAAACCCTTTATAAACCTATACCCTAAATGCCTTTGTGGTTAAGATACTCGTAACGAATGATGACGGCATATATAGCCAGGGCTTAGGATGCTGTATGAATACGTTAAGGACCTGGGCGAGGTCTATGTAGTAGCCCCAGAAACGCCAAAGTCGGCCTCCGGCTTGGTATAACCCTACATAAGCCCCTCAGGGTATCGGTGATGGACCTATGCGGCTTTAAGGTGTATGCAACCTCAGGAACACCGTCAGATACTATATACTTAGCTGCCCTGGAGATAACGGGGAATGTGGACCTCGTGCTCTCCGGCATAAATATTGGCGATAACACATCATTACAGGTAATACTATCATCAGGAACACTCGGCGCCGCATTCCAGGCAGCGCTACTTGGTATTCCTGCCATTGCATACTCAGTGGATGTTGAGAGCAGTGATGAGCTTGAGGATAATGAGGAACTTGAGCCTTTGCTTAAGGCTGTGATTAGGGAGTCGGCAATGTATGTACTTAGACATGGGATGCCCAGGGGGGTTGATGTAATTAGTATTAATTTCCCAAGGGTGGTCAGTAGGGGTGCTAGGGTTAAGCTTGTTAGGGCTCGAAGCTTAAGTTCTCGGAGAAGATCGATGTTAGGGTTGACCCACGTGGAGGTAAGTATTATTGGCTATTTGGTTCATTGCTTGAACCTGAACCAGACACTGATACGTACGTGGTTCATAGGGAGGGCAATATTGCGCTTACGCCATTGACCCTGGACATGAACGCCATAGGTCCACGGCAGGGGGTTGACATAGACAGCCTTAATAAGCTCGTTGATGTATTAAATACGGCGTTATTGCATTCCCGAGGTTATGGAAAATAGAACTTAAATACAACATGCGTTTGTTTTTGGCATGGTATGGAGAATCACCAGGCATTGTATATGGATGAGGTGAGGAAGGGTAATTACATGTTTTTCGTGAATCACATTCTTAATCAAATACCGGATGCCTTTAAGATGGGTTCATTGGATGTAAAGCTTCTTAGTGATTAAGGGATTACTTGTTGGGTATTGGTGATGAGTTGGCGGAGATTTATTGTACGATTATGTCGACAAGGGCATTGACTTCTTTAGGGGAGGTGAGTGTGTGGGATTGATTAATTAATTAATAAATATTTTTGCGTGATTTAATAACGGATGTTGATAAAAATGAGCATTGGGTTAGGATGGGAATTTACGTGCTTAAACTATTTAGTGCTAATGTTGGTGTCGCCGCATTGATAGCCTTACCAATACAACATACCTCATTGGCTACTTCAAGAATTGAGAAAGATAATAAACTTGAGGATCAAATAATAATTACGTTAGGTAAGCTCTCCACCTTAACTGCCTCATTCTACGCTGAGATGCTGGTCCATTTATTGACGGAGGGTGTTGGTACACCGATTAATGCATTCATGGTGTTAGCAGGGAGTATTGTTAATGAGTTAATGAGAGTTTACGGTAACCTCATTGCGTGAAATTTTTAAATACTCAATATGCCTTAGGATTGGGTGTCCGTTATTGATTCACGCTTTACCCTGGATGCTCAGTTCGATGTAAAAAGAATTGAGGAAGTAGTTAGGCAGTATTGGCGTGAGGCGAATATTGAGGGTAAGTGGCATGAAGGACCTAAGAACGCCACTAGGTGGTTCACATTCCTTGAGGGACCGCCAACAACTAATGCTTTCCACACGTTGGCCATATTAGGGGTAGGACGTACAAGGACGTTGTACTTAGGTACCATAGGCTACTTGGTTATAGGGTTTGGGCTCAGGGTGGTTGGGACGAGCAGGGACTTCCCGTGGAGATTGAGGTTGAGAAAAAGCTTGGCTTAAGACTAAGAAGGATATTGAGAAGGTTGGTTATGACAAGTTCAGCCTTGAGTGTAACTCACTTGTTGATTATTACCTCGAGAAGTGGAGGGAAGTTGGTACAAGGAGGCTTGGTCTATGGCTCGACCTTGAGAGGGCCTATGAGACCAGGAAGCCCTACTACATAGAGCATGTATGGTCATTCCTAAAGAATGCCTGGGAAAAGGGGCTTTTATTCGAGGATTACAGGGTATTACCATTCTGTCCAAGGTGTGAAACGGCATTAAGCGATGCGGAGGTTGACCAGGGCTATGAGGATAGGGAGGATCCATCAATATATGTTAAGTTCCCCGTTGAGGGTACAAGCAACACTTACCTGGTCATCTGGACCACGACACCCTGGACATTAATCGATAATGAGGCTGTTGCTGTCAATCCAAACTTTAACTACGCGTTGGTCAGGGTCAACATAAATAATAATACGGAGTACTTATGGCTTGCCGAACCGCTTGTGCCGAAGTTAATGGAGAAGTTCGGCATTAAGGATTACGAGATTGTTAGGGTTGTTAAGGGTTTAGAATTGGCTGGGACTAGGTATAGACATATATACATGGAGAGGGTGCCAATACATGCAACCCACATTGAGAAGGCTCACTACGTGGTTTTGGCGGATTTCGTGACGCTTGAGGAGGGTACTGGGCTTGTCCATATAGCCCCTGCCCATGGCCCCGAGGACTTTGAGGTTGCCAAGAAGTATGGTTTGCCTATTACGAATTCCGTGGAAATTAACGGCATATTTAATGAGAATGGCGGTGAATTCCGGGGTAAGTACTGGCTCGATGTCTCTCAGGAGGTAATCAAGGATTTGAAGGGAAGGGGCTTACTCCTTCATTATGAGACCATAGTACATGCATACCCACACTGCTGGAGGTGCGGTACACCATTGATTTACAGGTCTGATAGGCAGTGGTTCATCAGGGTGTCGGCCTATAGGGACAGGCTTGTTGAGGAGCTTAAGAAGGTGAAGATATACCCGGACTTCCTTAGGGATAGTTCGATAACTGGGTTGCGAATGCCAGGGATTGGACTATATCGAGGAGTAGGGTCTGGGGTACGCCATTACCTGTCTGGCGCTGTAAGGATGACCCGAGTAAGGTCTTGGTGATAGGTTCACTGGATGAGTTGAGGAAGTACGCTAAGTTCATACCTAACGTGCCGAGTGAGATGCTTGTTCATAGGCCGTGGATTGACATGGTGAGGATAGAGACTGAGGACTGCAGGGAGTGGGTTAGGGAGCCATTCGTTGTTGATGTTTGGATGGATAGTGGCGTTGCTGGATAGCCAGTGTTGATGGTCTTAGGAATAAGGAGTTATTCGATAGGTTATACCCCTATGATTGGGTAACGGAGGCTATAGACCAGACAAGGGGCTGGTTCTACTCATTACTCGTCACATCGGTCCTATGGATGGGCAGGGCGCCCTATAAATCCATACTAATTAGTGGTCATGTCGTTGATAAGTACGGTCAGAAGATGAGTAAGTCCAAGGGCAACGTTGTCTGGGCTGAGGACCTATTCAATAGGTGGGGTGCGGATCCAACGAGGCTCTACCTACTTACTAAGTCCGCTCCCTGGGACACCATGTCTGTTGACCCTGACGAGATTGCCGAAACCAGGAGCGTGCTTTCAATACTCTGGAATGTGGTTAAGTTTGCGGACACCTACATGACATTAGATAGGTTTGACCCAGCTACGCATAGGCTTGAGGGATTAATTGATAAGGGGTTGATCGAGGATAGGTGGTTACTCAGCAGGTTCAATAGTAGGTTGCGTAGATTCATTAACTACATGGATAATATGGAACTCCACATGGCTGCCAGGGAGTGGGTTAGCCTTATCGTTGATGATTTGAGCCATGGCTATATCAGGCTGATTAGGCGTAGGGTTTGGACTGAGGAGAGTAGGGAGGATAAGTATGCGGCTTATGCTGTGCTCTATCACGTGATTAAGGGAGCCTTGATAATGGGTTCAGCCTAGTACCCCACATAACTGAGTACTTGTGGAATGCATTCATAAGGAAGTTTGAGGGGAATGAGTCAGAGAGTGTTCACCTCACATTGATGCCTCAGGTCAATGAGAGGTATATAGATGAGAAATTGGAGGAGGCCTTTGGCCTATTATTTACGATGTTCTCAGACATTGCTGAGATGAGGAATAGGATAAAGGTCAAGTTGAGGTGGCCCTTGCTAAGGCCGTGATTAAGGTCGAGAATGCCAGTAGTCTAGATATGCTTAGGCAGATTAAGCACCTGCTTGAGTATTTGGCTAATGTTAAGGATGTTGAGTTCGTGAGCGAGCTTGGGCAGTGTAATGAGGATGAGTATGTTAGGGCTCAGGGAAGGGGTTATGAGATATGCCTTAGTAAGGTCATGGATAGGAAGTTGTACTACGAGGCGTTGGCCAGGGAGGTTGTTAGGCGTGTGCAGACTATGAGGGCTAAGGCTAACCTTAAGGTTGATGAGAAGATAAGGGTTTATGTGAGTACCGGAAGTGATGACTTATTATCAGCAATTAAGGAGTTCATGGGTTATATAATGAATGAGGTTAGGGCAATAGATATAGTGATTGGTAACGTACCAGCAAGCGCATTTGCCATGGATTGGGATATTGAGGACATGAAGATTAGGATAGGGGTAGAACGCGTAACTCAATAATCCGTTATAACGCCCATACGCATCAAATGCTTAAGCGCCCTCCTAACAACCCTCCTAATTACTACCCTACCCTTAAAGGAATTGAATAACTTAATCGCGGCCTTACGAACACTACCCTCATTAACCAACTCCTGCAATATCCTCCTCTCCTCATCACTCATTGGTACATTATATCTAAGCGCAAGCCTTGCAATATCGACAGGGCTAAGGCCAATGGAACCATCATCCCTACGCCCAATCGCCCTAGTAACCTCAAGCGTGAGTATTGTTACCCAGTCATCATTAGACACATTACCATAGATATCCCTTAACTCCCCAATTAATGCCTCCCGGCTGGTGAAACCATCGGCAATGGCATCTTCATCCGTTAACTCAGAAATTCTCTTGTAAAGTACATTTACTATGCGCGCTTGGCAACAACCATACCACCGCTATGAATAAAGACCTCCCTGTACTTCGGCCTAATTATACCGAGCCTAATCGTCGTGAATCTACCATTACCCAACTTATCCAGGTACTTCGACTTAAGCATTAGGTGCCTACCCAGGTAAACAACCCTACGCATTTCTACGGTTAATGAGGGGAGAGAGCGCTTTTAAAAGCGTTTATTCGCGGTATACGTGTATGAACCTTGAGAGCATTGTTAAGTATGCAAATGCGGCCTACGCAGGCCTAATGATAGGATTAGCCGCCTACTTCGTAATACTGATTAGGCATGGTTACACATTCGTTCCATCAAGCTCAATAAGCGTTGATCAGTTATTCTCATCAGGCGCACTGGGTCCATTAATGCTTGGCGTAGTTCCCTGGATTATCATGGTCATGATAATTGCGACAATATTCATCGTCCTAATAAATATGGCCTATGAAAATAGCCTAAAGCCTAAGAAAGTGGGGAAGGAGGTTGCGAAGAGGAGGGAGGAGAGGAGGAAGGGTAGGAAATGAGGTTTTAAAGAGTGATGGGTCGAAAAATCCTTACTCAAGCTCCTTCTCGGTTAATCTGCGCTTCACAGCCCTATCAAAGACTATCCAATTCCTATACCACTCCTCATTAACCTTCTTAAGCTCAGTTAATATGGCCTTGGTTAGGTCCTTAGCGGTGACCTTATCAACATCCATGAATTGGCACTCAATCTTCCTGGCAATCCTCCTAGCAACATCGATTGGCGCTCCCGTCTTAAGTATACTAACTATAACCTTCTCAATTATGAAGTCCTCCTCGGAGCCATCTCTCTTGACTACCTTATTCACCATATCAATTGATTATAATAAAATCTTACTAAAAATACCTTTCCTAAATAATCAACATTTGTCCCAATTATTGCTTCCTAGATATATTTTGCGAGGATAATAACGACTCAATCTTACCAATGTAAAGGGTCTTCTCAATCTCCTCATAATTATCATTAACCCTAATCATGCCGAGCCTAATATGATCAACCAAATCCTCATTATTGAAGGACTTGGGTATCGATATCACGGCCTTACCCGTGTTATAATATATCTTACGTAATACGCCCAGGGATAATAGGTAATTGTCCCTGTCCTCCAATGCCACGAGCAACCCCCTCTCCCAATTCACTGGCAATATCGCTATACTCACATCGCCAAGGTTCTTAACCTGAAATTCCTTAACATCGCCTATGGCTACGGCAACCCCTCCCCACTGCTCAATGTAATGTATTGGTACGTTAAGGCTCCTCCGAATTAACCTTGTAATATAATTGTCATACCTTAATCCATTGAATAACGGTAAGTTCACAATAGGTTTTTCCCTAAGGTTTATGCTCAATTCCCTGGAGGGCATTAAATACTTACTATAACCCATCTCCCTCCGTATCCTCCTATCATCCCTATCCCTAATCCTGGCATTGGATGGTGATGGTAATACAATAGTATTAATTGTAATGCTTGCCAACCCCTTAAGTAATTCGTTAACCTCATCACCACGCCTAATAACAATGACGTAGTTCGCACTTACGTGTTTAATCATTTCAAGTTTAAACTTAACAGCGGCTGGGTCGGAGATCCAACCATCCGTATTGATTACTACGGCATCAACATTATGACCATGTTTAAGTTCATTAACCAATTTCGAAATAGAATTCAATACATAATCCCACACGTGCTCTATGCTTGTGGTCTTCACGAATATTGACCTCAAATTCCTCAACTGCGTTAGATGGGTTATAAAATTCGTGGCTATTGACGCGGATACCGTTGTTGGTGGTCCAATATCGTTTTGGCCAGGGTCACCATCAATAACACCAACCTTAAGCCCGCCCATTACACCCTTATTAACGAGTATTGTGGTTACTGTTGTTTTTCCAACATCCATGGCACCGAGCACCACTATAACGGAATTCCTTAATTGTATAGTAGATAATGCCCTATCCCACGTATCGATTACCTCGTTGGTTCCATCAATCCTTTCTATTCTTCCCTCAGGTCCAAGCACAACATCTATCTTACCCTCACCGAGTGATTTCGCAACTATTCTTCTACCTCTCATGACCGTGAACGAGGATCCAGGCCCATACTCGGCGCCCAATACATAGAGTTTACCATCAATTATTCTAATACTTGCTGGACCATCAATACTCAGAAATTCATTGGGTCCTACTGACTGTACTTCCACGATATAATTATTAATTACGTAATTATTTAAGCTTGATTACTCAATAACTACCTTAATACAATGCTAAATCCCTGAAATCATAGGGTATCGGCTTGCCCCTCTTCTTGAGTTCATCATATCTCTCTGCCAGGAATGCCTCAAGTATTGGGCATCCCTCGTACCTGCCCTCCCTTGGGCATTTATGATCCTCCGTATTGAATAATATGAAGCAATCGCCGGACCTGGTATCGTAGTATGGGCACTTCTTATAATAATCCTTCATTGACCTAATTATCCTAACGATCCATCGCTGCTTTGGATCCTTTATTTCTCGCTTTAGCTCGTATTCATTTAAATCTTCCTCGTCTGAGTAGCCATACCTCACTAAAACCACCTTTTCGAAACGACTAAGGCGTTATTGAGTAAGGATATTAATACCTTTCTCCTCATGCAAAGGCAAATTAATTAAAACGATGTAGCACTAAAAATTTAAAGCTCAAGAACTGCGTTTGTACTGAATGGCAACAGGCAAGGAACTAATGGCATTACTACCACGATTGTCAGACCTGGTTAAGAGGGAGGAAATTCAGGTTAATAAATTGGTTGCGGATGCCATAAGGACAAAGGGCATTAAGAAAATACTGACTGAATTGGAGAGGGAGCTTAAGGGGCTTAATGATATAGCGATGGATGTGCTAAGTAGCCTTGCCGTGGGTAGGCACGTACTCATAATGGGGCCTGTGGGCATAGGAAAAACAACATTAGCAGAGACGTTGGCCGAGGTTCTTCATATTTCGGAACCTCCATACATCGAGGTCGCATGTCACAGCCACATGACGGCTACGGAATTGACCGGGGACATCGACATAGCCGTAGCACTACAAGCGGGGCTTGACCACCCACTGGCCTATATACCTGGCCCCCTGGTTATGGCTCATGGCGGCATACTAATACTTGATGAGGTGAATAGGTTGAATCCATATAGCCAGGCGGCGTTGCTCCAGGTTTTGCAGGAGCATTACGTATTCATAAGGGGCTTTAAAATAAGGAGTGACTTCCTCGTAATAGCCACGTCAAACCCAGCCGAGTACTCAGGCGTTTATGAACTCAGTGAGGCGTTGGCCGATAGGATGAAGGTCGTGGAAATACCATATCCAGACAAAGACCTCCTTAAGTCAATACTCTCCTGGAAGAGTGGCCTATACATGGAGCACCTAGGCCTTAAGGCTCCCGATGCGTTGACCGAGGTTACCGCTACGTTCATGACATTGGTCGCTCAGGACAGTAATATTGAGGTTGGCCCGAGCATTAGGTCGGCCATTTATGCCATAACCACGGCCATGTCCAGGGCCTGGCTTGAGGGTAGGGAGGTCTCACTTAATGACTTAAAGAGGGAAATCATCAGTAATATGGTTAATGTTGTGCGTGGGAACTTCGCAAATGAGATTGAGAAGAAGGATTACCTTGCACGTAAGTTTGATGAGGCTGTGATGATGTATAGGAGATATTCAAGGAGATGAGCATTAGTATGAACAGGCATAAGTAATTAGATGGGTAAGTTATTTAATACGGCGCACATTATCTATATTGGGGTTAGGGCTTGAGCGCAAGTGTTGACCCGGCGCAGATAATCACGAGGGTGCTTAGTAAGGTTTATGAGTATTTACAGGAGGATTCGAGGGTTGTTAGGCCTGGCTCGGTGAGGAGTTTTGAGGCTGCGGCTAATGATATAATGATGAGGATACTGATTGAGGGTGGTGTTGACTATGACAGGTTTAAGGAGACGGTCATTAGGGTTGGTATTGAGAACCTATACCTATCGGTAGAAACTTCGAACCCAGATGATAAGAAGAGGGTTCTTGAGGAGGCATTTGAGAGGGCCTTTGAGGATGTTGAGAAAAGGCAGGAGGAGGGTGAGGAGGGTTCGGCACAGCAGGTTGCTGGATTTAATGTTAGTAGTGGTGGTGAAATTAATGAGGGCGAGAACATGGAGAGGAGTGATTATGAGAGGGGTACGGGCAATGTTAGTGGCGGTTTTGGTGCTGAGTATAGTGCTGAGGAGAGCAGGAGTTATCAATGAGCAGGTCATTGATTGCCAACGTTGATGAGCATAGTAAAGATGCCAAGCTCGATTCAATAATATCTACAATATACGAAATTCTATATGGCGGTGTTGGTACGGTAAACTTCCTAAACCTCGCCCAATTAATAAACATGTTCATTGACCCATACGCGAACATTGTGGAGAAGGTTAAGGTCCTTAGGAAGATGGAGCCATACCTTAGGAACTACGGGCTTCTACCAACGGACTTCAGGAGGAGTAAGGATGGGGAGAGGGTGTTTGAGGCCTTGAGGAATGTGGTTAGGAATGCCATGAGTGGTATGGGGCAGGTTAAGATCGTTAGGTTTACGGACATTGACAAGTACCCAACGTATGTTGTTAGTGTTAGGGAGTATAAAATAGGCGATAATTACTTCGATGTTGACCTACAGAAGACGGCCATGAACCTGAGTAGGAAGTCCATGATGCATAAATTATTCACTAATAAGGACATCGTGGTTAAGGAATACGCGAATGTTAAGACCATAGACATAGTCCTATGCCTAGACGTGTCAGGTAGTATGAGGGAGCTTAGCAATGGAATGCCTAAGATAGAGATTGCCAAGGACGCGGTTGCTCAGTACATTCAATTCCTATCAAAAACCAATGATAGGTTGGCCATGGTGCTCTTTAACTTCAGGGCTGACGTACTGTGGGGGTTGCACCAGGTTAGGAGGTATTGGCAGCAGATGAATTACATACTTAAGTACGTGTATGCGGGTGGCGGTACAAACCTGGCGAATGCCCTCGAGAGGTCCAGGGAGGTGCTTACTAGGTCCAGGAGCAATTCTAAGCATGTATCTGCGTGACTGATGGTAGGACTGTGAACTCAAGCATGTGCATTAAGGAGGCTGTTAGGCTTAGGAGAAGTGGTACAACAATATCCACAATAGCCATTGGCGAGAATAGTGATGATGAATTACTAATGAGGCTTTCAAAGATTGGCGGTGGTTTATTCATAAAGATCAGCAGTATTCATGACCTGGGCAAGGCATTGATAATGGATAAGCTACACAGTATGTGATCCTGCCTCATAATACACCGGGCATTAGCTTGATTTCTTTATATACCTACATGCAATTATTAACTTGGTGAATTCAGTGCTTAGGTGCTTCAGCGATTACGTGAGCTTTATCGTGAAATACCCATTCAGCAAGGAGGGCCTTACCAGGTTCAGGGAAATAACGAGTGAGAGGGGGATATACATCAACGACCTTGCAAACTCAGTAATAGGCAGGCAACTGCTTCAGAGGCTTATGAAATACTCAGTGAGGCCATTACTAAGAATTCAATAACCGACGACCCAGACCTAGGTGAGGATGAGCTGCTGGCCCACTACGTCGCGGTGATACTCGCGGCGCACCTCGATAAGTCACTCTGGAGGAGGTTTGCGGATGTGGAGAGCAAGAGGTTCTCAGGCAAGTTGGCGCTTGAGGACCCTGACTGCGTGATATACATTGCTAAGGAGTTCGGCATTAATGCCGTGAGGCTCAGGGACCTGGACATCTACGATGAAAGCCTGGCATTGGCGTTTGACGTTGGCGTTAGGGTTTGGGATTACTTAAAGTTCATGCCCAGGAATGACCCTTACTGGAAGCTCGTTAATAGGTACCTACTTAAGGGTTGGGTGTTAATGACGTATAAGGACCTTGTTAGGCTAGTGGAGGAGGCTGTTGAGAAGAGGTGCTTGAGTTAATAAGTAAGGCGTCAGAGAACCTGGATGAGACCAAGCAATTAATTGATGCACTCGGCGGTATGAAGGAACTCATGGAGTATAGGGCTGGTTCCATGACCAGGGTTAAGGTTCAAATAACTGGGTTAATGCCACCATGCATGGAGGCTATAATTAATGAGATTAAGTCTGGGGGTAACCCAAGTCACCAGGCCAGGTTTGCCGTGGCTGCGTACACGCTCAGGAGGTGCCATGACCTCGAGGGTAGGCCCATAGAGGATTGCGTTGATGAGGTCGTTAATTTATTTAAGACCGTGGCTGACTTTGACGAGAAGGTGACCAGGTATCAAGTGGAGCATATAGCCGGCCTAAGGGGTGGTCATAAATTCTACATGCCCCCGTCCTGCCAGGAAATGAATAGCCTAGGGCTGTGCCCGACAAACCTAGGGTGTGGTGTTAAAAACCCGCTGCAATACACGGCAAAGGCGATTAGGAGGTATCAATCAATGCAGCAGACACAGAGTTAGGCATACATTGTCGTTCCCTCACCCTGCCTCTGCTGTGGCGGAGGCGCAATCGGCATTGCAGGTGGAATACCCAACTCCTTAAGCAGTAGGTTTACTTCGAAGAATACGTATTGACCAATCATTATCTGAATAATCTGCGGAGACTTACCTGAATTCACGGACTTCGCAATATCCTCAACCTGCCTTGGATCACCCTGGATAATCAATGCGCCCCTAATCGATACATTAACTATTGATGGGTTTGAACTAGCCGCCAGTGAAAATGGTATTTCAACAATATCACCCCTGACCACCGCATTGGGACCAATGACCAGGTTAACATTGAATGCGACCTGGGTCTGAGGCGGTATTAATTGAAGGCGTTCAGCGTGTAGGTAATCAAACCTTATGCCCACGGCCTTAAACGAAACCCCAGACATACTTGGCAAAACACTTAAATTTAAATGGTAATTTAAAGTCTACGCATGGGTAGTAATCAATCCAAGGAAGCCGTGGATTTGATAAGGAAGGCATTGGTAAAGGTTAGCTCTGAATTGAGTAAGAGGGGTATTGATTTCATCCTCATCGGCAGTGCGGTGCTACCCCTACTTTATGGAATTGATTGGAACGTGCACGACATAGACATATTCATAATAAATAAATCAACAATAACAGAACCCGAAACATTCGAGGAAATCGCCAGGGAGAATGATTGGGACGTGGGCATGGACATGAACGGCATGATGTACTACGAAATATTAGTTGATGCCCAGGTCATTAGGGTCGACCTTATGGAAAACATCCTCGACATATACATACCCGAGGAGATGATAAAGAACGCGGTTAAGGTGAGGGTTGATGGGATCGAGATAAGGAGCATAAGGCTTGAGGATTTGCTGGTCCTAAAGGCCAGGGAGGCCAGTGAGGAGGGTGATGAATTCCTATCAAGGATTGCAGAAATGCTTGCAGACCCAGAGAGCAGGATAAGCATTGATAAGGAATACCTGAAGAGGGCCATTAATTACTACGCGGATGATAAGGACTCAATAGAGAGGAGACTCGAGAAATCCGGGATATACCTTGAATGAACTTACTTCATGTGCTCAACGGCGTAGACATAAATACCGTCGAGAACGCCTGGGCCGCCCTCACGTCCATGCGGCTAATCCTCTCATCACCCCTCAATGTCGTGGCTAATTCGATATCTGCCGCGAATTGACTAACGACCTCCTTATCAATACCCTCAACAATGATGTCATCCTTAGTTGCTGAAACCTTAACGCCCTTAGGTATGTTGAGGGTTATCTTTGACCTCCTGCCCATGAAGTTCTCAATAATTAATTGATTACCCTGAACCTTAGCGTTCATTGGGAAGTGGGAAAACACAATCTTAAGCTTATACCTCCAGCCCCTCGTAACTCCGAGAATCATATTTCTAATGTGACCAGCCACAGTACCAACGATAGCCTTCTCACTCCTGCCCGCGAAGTAGGATTCGACGATTATGGAACCATCAGAAGGCCTTATAATGACGGGTATATTACCGAAGTCCCTCTCCAAAGTGCCCAATGGTCCCTTAACAACGACCTTACTACCACTGACATCAACCTTAACACCCTCCGGAACCTCCACCTCCTCATACACGTATGGCTGCCTAGCCATGACGAAAACCATGGCGCAAACCCCTATTAAAGCGTTTAGTACCGTAGAGACAATAATAAACGATAACCTTATATTGAATGTATTACGTACTTCACGTTCAGCTAAGTTTAAAAACCTATCATTCAATTTACTATTAATGCTCAATTCCAAATTAAGCGCAAGAGGACAATCAAGCGCCATTGAGATAGCGATAATAATACCGGCAATAATAATCGCAATAATTATATTCATAGCCTTAATGCCAAGTTACTCTTACTCCGCAGGCTCGGAGGTAAATACCTTCCAATTAAATGCCATGCTCAATCACTACTCCAATACATAGTAACTAACCCCGGGAACCCACCCAATTGGGGACTAAACGCAAGCCAACTGGCAGCCTTCGGATTAGCCGAACCAAACCAACCATATAGCCTAGACCCATTTAAGGTACTAGCCCTAACCTACTGGGACTACCAAAACGGGATAAACCCACTACCACCACCCTCGGGAACATCAGCCGTATGTCAAATACCGCAATCAAGCAGTGGCTTCTTCGGGTACTTAAACAGTCTCAACATTACGAGCCTATACATAACTGATTACTTCATACTAATGCCTACTAACCTTGCAAAGGCATCCCTTAACTACACAAGTGTAAAAGAAATGCTGGGTCTTGGCAAGAACTACAACTTCAAACTGATAATATATCCTGTGTTTAACGTTACAGTAACTAATAACACATTAACAAATACAGTAACGGTAAAAGTAACGAGATTTAGCACAAACCCGCAACAACCGGTATCCAACGCAACCGTGCAAATAACATACACAATAATGTACTATAGCAGTTCAGGTGGCAATAAATTCAGTTTTGCAATATGTGCAGGAACATCACCGCCGGAGACCACGAATAATAACGGAATAGTAACCTTTAACATGGCAACTCTAAACTGTACAAATACGGCAGGAAACCTGACCGTGAGCCATCCATACATAAGCAACGCATCAAGCATATATATAGATGCTTATGCAAGCATAAGCGGAATTGGGGACCACGGCTACCTAGTGTGGCCGAACAACATAACAATACCGCTACTAATGGTAATGATATTGCCCAACAGTACAAATATTAACTCCATATTCTTCATAGACCCAAGTGTCTTCAACACAACATGCCTAAAACTCATTTATAATATTACTGGAAAGCGTTCACTTGGGCTTAGGGTAATGGCGATATATAAATCGGTCTATGGCTACGTATTTCAAGAAACTAATTTTACCCTGAACCCAGCTAACGGTAATAGCCAACGGTCATATCCAGTACCCTGCACAGCCACCTACCCAGGTAATGGTAACCCAAACAGCGGTCAAAAGAGCTCCGTGTGCTACTGGAACGTACCAAGCTCGCCAATGTTCCTCATAGTCACGGTCTACAGAAACTCCCAGGGGCAGCCAAACATTATACCTAAATCGCAAATCCTCGTAATACCCTACGGAATATCACCACAATTCTACCTAAGCAATAAAATCATAGTCTTCGGAAAATCAATAAAGGACGCACCAGCCGGCACAGCAACATCCTTAGTCTACATTGGAGACTCAGCTTACTACGCAACCCTATACCTATACTACGGAGGAAACGTCTTCGGACCAATGGGGTGATAAAGCATGGCTAGCATAAGTAAGGGGGGTCAGGGGCTCCTAATAATCGCCATATTGCTGGTCCTCCTCATACTCGTCATAGCCCTCATCTACAGGGAATTCACCATGACCCCGGCATACATATACCAAAGGAGCGTGTACTACGCCCTTAAGTACGACCCGCAGGTAATCGTTGAACAGTTAATACAGGTGATGAATGCCGTGGTCACTGGCTATGCCATAAACTACAGTCAATTCCTAATGAATGAGGGGATAACCCTATACCTACACGCACTGACCTCCATGCCGGTATCCTACTCGCTCTCCAACGTGATCGAGACCCAACTAAAGCTGATGATAAGCAGCATATACACACCAACAGGACTAATAGTACCAGAGAACAACCTAAACGCACGTATAGCGGCAATAACCGGATTCTACGGAGCACTCGGCATACCCGGCATTAAGTACGTGTACTCAGGAGGCAATAAATCACTAATACTGGCAAGCGCACAACAGACCTACGACCTGCCAAGCCTAGGAATACAACACCTAACCCTAAACTATACCATAAACCTAACAGCATCAATAGCACTAAATAGCGCATGCAACATAAGCCCAAACACAATGACCTACAACACAACACTAGAGTGCATATTCAACTTCAAAACAAACACCTACACATGCACCGGACCCGGAATATACTCCACCGGGCAAGCCAACTCACTATGGGCGCCTTATTACAGGGCATATCCAAGCCAGGAGTATTGGCAAGAAGGCGTTGGTTGGGTGGTCTCATCCGGCACATACCCGCTGGTGTTCACGTACCCGGTCGATGAACTCATGGGGCAAAGCGGTTTCGTAATATCCGCAACCTTCAACGTAACCCAATCACCAAACAACTACCTAGTGGGCATAAACTTCCTAACACCAACACCACCAACCAGCGGTACAGGTAATAATGGTTACACCATCTGTATTACACCACTAACTTCACAATCCAGCAATAATATATGCACAGTCAGCTATACATCGAGTTCAACCATAATAAATGTGACAGTTATAATAACGCCAAAAGAACCGATAAACTTATTTAGCGGAAGCACCATCGGAACAGCCTCAATCTATGTCAATGGTCAACCTCAAGAACCTATATCTATTTATTTACCCAACTTCCACTTAATATCAAACACAATATTTGGCAATAATGCATATATGTTAAGTGGTTATGACTCCAACTATAATGTGTATGTGGCTCCTGGGTAGCATTAATACTTAATAACGCCGCGGTAATAAACGCCTCAGTAAAGTACCTCAACAGCTACAACCTGCCCACAAACATACCAATAGAGGTATCCATAAATAACAACCCGGCACTAGGCGCAACACTCAGCGGACTAGCCGTAACACCCACATTGGGAGCGAAAAGCTTCAGCATTAACTACACTGTATGTAACATAACGAGCAACACAATAGTATTCAACGTACAAATGCCCTGGCCGCCCACGGGTTACCCAACAACCCAGTACCTAATACTCGTTAATTACAGCAACATAATACTTGCACTAAACCCCTGGTCACGCCCGCAAAACTCCATGATCCCGCGAGGTTACTCGGCTACATCCCTCGTGCCATACATGGCTTATGTACTTAATAAGACAAGCAACGAGTTAATTATTAATACTTACTTCATAAACCTTGGCGTACCCACATTACTATCGATATACGGTTCGAGTACGGGCTTGTATATAACGAATATAATTAATGGATATGAATATGCAGTAATAGGTCCAGTAATACCAATATCGACATTAAACATACTCAAGGTCAATAATGCGTTACCAATGCACGTAATGTCAATATTCACATTCAACGAGACCCTGTATAACCTAGCCACAGGCTACACGGTAATAAGCCAGGTAGTTCCACCGGCACAAACAAGCATAACCGGTTATGGCAATACGGCTAATTACCCAAGCGGGCTCTATAACTGGGTAACTGAGTACGAGCACTTCCCCAACCAAACACTACCCTACACATACTTCAACTACACAATACTAAATTGTCAGGGAACATCTCAGAGCGGTAATACATATGCTAATTATAATTTATATTATATATACGCAAATGGGCAGCTTCAATACGTTGGTTATACACCGAGCCTGCAGTTACCATCCTGCCAGCAACAATATCCGCCATGGTGGTGATTATGACAAAGCCAGCCAATAGGTTTAATCGCGGTCAGGCAAGGATCATCGAGGCGATTGCGGCTACGATAATCGTGCTCATGTTAGCTGCGTTATTGCCAATAATCTTCAACTCACCAACAACGACCCTAAGGAGCCAGGTGCAGACGAATACCGAATGGTATGCATACGACGTATTACTAACGGCAATAAATAATCCGCAATTCACGTACTACGTACAACACGGTAACTGGAGCGCCATACGTTCACTGCTCAATACGATTGTCGGTCCTCAGTATGATTGGTATATTGCCGTGGTTCCATATAGAGAAATTGTGGTCTTAACATCTATTGTGAATCGTGGAAGATACGTACTGGTACCACTGAGTATAATACCGAGTATTTACTATGCGCCTCCGTTGGGCATGCCAATATTTGTGACCAGTACGAGTGCGTCAATGCTCTCACTAAACATATACGCAATAAACTCCTTACTTGGCAGTAGTTATTCAATAAACACCAGTGTGCCATTATCAAACGTGGCCTTTATACAGTGCAAGAATCCACTTGAGACGAACATAACGCAATGCCTTGAAAGCGGTAATGTTAGGATGCTCAGTTGGTGGCTTGAATACTTCGACCCACGCACTGGCGTTGCTGTGGTTTGGCTTAATGCCACCGGCAATGTTTACATGCTCGTGTCTAACGGGAGTACCCCCTTCAATGTGCTAAGTAATTCTTATTGTCAATACCCATATTGCTACCCAATCGGTGGCGTCAGCAATATCATGTATTCCTCATTCAATGCCCCATATAACAATGAGCCGCAGTTCATAAACTACTACACGCAGCAATCGCTATCTCAGTGTTACTCGAGTAGTAATGGCATGTACAGCGGTACTAATTACCTAGTTAAGATAAAAACGAGTGGTGGAACCGCCTCTGGTCAAAGCTTAAATTCGCCAACAACGGCGTCCTGCACCTTACCAGTGCCAGCAGGTATTAGCAACAATAACGTGGTCGGAATTAATGCCTACCTAATTGGTCAATTATTAACGTCAATACCAGGTACTAACTTTACCTTTGGCTTCGGCAATGTTGAGGTTGAGTTAAATGTCTGCTTTATTAACGGTACATGCATTAACGATTATTCAGGGACAATGGCGGGAGCATCATTCCCAATAAGTATTGGGAATGTGGACGTAATCGAGACCTATGGAAATACCCATGAATACTTGACCTTAAGTGTCAATGGCAATATTAATACCACGAAATTACCCAGTTATTACTACGTATACCTACTCACATTATCACTGTCACTAAATCCTGCGAAATGCGGAGTAGATATGAATGCGTCCATATATGACCTAGTCACAATGAGTGGTGTATCCCAGTCATACTTTTACAACTTAACAAGTAATAACGGACTTAATTGTACCCAATTAACTACAGATCCAAACATAACTAGCGTAAGCCTGACAATGGTACCCAGCAACCTGTTAATACAACAAAGCACTCCACAAAATCCGAATAACGGAGTTTACTATGTCTATAATGCCACGACCATAATCTATGACCTATGGATAACTCCTACACCGACAACGTCTTACTACATGCCCATCACGACTTCCTACAACTTCGAATTACTTAATAGGTACAACGTGGTGCCTCTGCAGTATAGGGAGAGGTTCTTCCTCGGTGCTTTTGCGCCCACGGCGTCGGCTTACGCATTATTCAATTGCCCAATGGTACTTATTACTTGGTTTACCTTGGATTAATGAGCGTGACTGGTGGGTGATGGGCAATGGGTAGGGGTTTGAGCGAGATTATTAGTGTGGTCATTATGATGGGTGTGGTGATTACGCTGGGTCTTATATTCTACATAATTGTTGGTATTAACTTTGGTAGGGCATCGGCAAGTGTGTCTATTTCGCAGGTCGAGACCCTATTTGACAACATAGCCACTGACCTAGATAGCGCGTTGTCTAGTCCAATACCCTCAGGCGTACTCGGTTACCCAGTCTTCATGACTAATTATGGTACTTACAACGTGGCGCCTTCATTCTGTAGCCTAACAATCAATGGAACTATTGTCTATAGCAGCGGGGGTGTTATATTTGGTGTGCCGTCGGGCTATGGCTCAATGCCCAGCGGTTATATTAATGTGCTTTTGGGGAGTAGGAACCTGATAGTGGTTAATGAATCCAGTAATTTATTCAATGTGGTGCTTTATGGCGCAGCCACGGTTTCAGGGATGCACTATGGCGAATTCATTGCATTGTATCCTAGGGTGGCGGTATTCACCATGGGTGACGGCCAGTATGAGTTGTTGGTGCCTATTTTGGTCGGTCGTTTTAAGCCCAATCTTAGTAATCTGCTTGTGTTTAATGTGACGTACCCAATTCCAGTTAATTATAATTATAATAGCCCTAGGACGTACATCATTAATTACACGTGTGGTGTTGATAATGAGATAGTGAATGGCGGTATTAAGCTTGATGGAAAAATTGAAATACTCCCAGTATACATATATGTGTATTATGGGTGATTGAATGATAAGTAGGCCCGTCAATACGAAATGGAGGGCTGGACAGAGCGATGTACTGAGCACGGTTATTCTAATTACCGTGATAATGGTTGTGAGCGCATATTCATGGTTTTCTCCATGGTGCGATTTAGTAATGAGGTTTCCCAATCATCCATTGAGTATGTTGCATCATTCTAACGAATGTCGCTGATGACATTGATACGTTCATGTTCATGCCAGGTGCTGTACTCACGTATCAATTACCGAATACTAATTACGGAACTTACAACTTTATGAATACGCTGTGCGTTATATCCGTTAATACGGCATCGAATAATAACATTATTAATGAGACAACCGGTGGATTAGTATACGGTGTACCGCCCACCTACTTTTCATTACCACCCAGCTTTAGTAATGTATGGAGGGGTTCGACAATCAATGGAGTACCCACATCATCATTAAACGACTTATCCTTAATTGTTAGTTACCAAACACGTGTGTTGCTGGGTACGTCAATGGCCGTTCTACAGTTTGGTTATGGTAACCTCAATGGCATTAACTATGGCACTTACTTGGTCATGGTTCCTAGGGTTATGGCTATAAACGGTACTGGACCTGGTGGGATTGGGTATGTGTACATACCCGTGCTTAACCTGGTTAGCAATCAGGGTAGGAACAAGTTGATCATTAGCATTCAGAACATTAGTCTCAGTCAATAGTTCTTAGTAACGGCGGTATATTGAGGATTAGTGAGGTTTGTCACTTCGGTAATTATGCCAAGCCCGTAAGCTCGAGCGCTGTTGTGGTGGGTAATACCGTGTACGTCACCATAGTTCAGATAGGTGTTGGCTTCGGGTGATGGTTATGGATACGCTGGCCTTCATAATAATGACGGTGGCTCTAATGGCGCTTGTGATAGCCTTTACCTGGTATATGAATTACTACATATCCATGAACCTACTAAACACTGCTAATTACATAACCTCGCTGATAACGTCAGCGCTTAAGCATGAGATGGAGACTGCAGTCTCAATAGCGTCCTTCAGCGATGTTGCCGGGGGCTTTAACTTTACGTTCTTATTGCCCACGTCGTCCTTCTCGACCCAGGGACTAGCCATAAACTACAACATAACGCTATATCCAAAGAATGAAAGTGGCGTGTTGGAACTTATGGCCAACATAACCGTGACAGCAAGCCTAGGTCCTGTGACGAGAGTAATGAAAGCAACAACCCTACTTTACTCATCAGCACAGCCATACGCAATTATTGCATATAATTGCAGGGAAGGGCAGCAGGTAACTCTAGCCAGCCCATCATGGATATATCAAGGGCTACCAAGCCAATCCCAATCATGTACCTGGAATAGCACTGATATTCAGTTGGGCTATGCAATAATAAGTATAAGTAAGGGCTGATTAATTAAGGAATTAAGTATGGGTGTTGGCGATTTGAGACTATTTCCGTGGAGTGATTATGGCGTGGTCTTCGCGATACTATTCGGCTCTAGGGTGTGGGGCAAGGTGGTTAAGGGTGATTGGGATGTCGCCGTTTGGTTGACTGATGTTAATAGGGACCTCGACCTTCAGTACGCGTTGGCTAGGTTTCTCCATGTACGTGATGAGGACGTGGATTTAGTGGTTCTTAATAACTATGAGTACCTACCCTGCTCATTAATAATAGATGCGTTGGGTAGGGGTAGGGTAATTTACTACAGAGACCTTGATGAGTACCTCGACATTAAGTTGAGGGTTTTAGCACCCTGTTTTGACTTTATGATTGATGCTAAGAAACTTGACCTGCTGAGGACTCAGATAAATGCGGTGATCAAAAAATGGGCGCAATAGAGCGCTTATTGAAGCTCCTTCTTCATTACACATCCTTACTGGATAATCTAGGCGTTAATGACCTGGAGGACGTATATAGGTACTTCTCCGCCGTGTACCTGCTACAGGTTCAAGCCCAATCCCTCATTGATATAGCCGTTAAGCGCATCGGCCATGGGCTTTGAGGTTGAGGGCTACATAGACGCCGGCAATAAGTTGGTGAGCGCCGGATTGCTTAGTAATGAGGAGTTTAGTAGGTATAGGTCTGTCGTTAGGTTTAGGAATATCGTGGTTCACCAGTACGGCATAATCGACACCAACGTGATCCGTAGAATAATAGGTAATAGGGAGTATAGGGAGGTTGCCAGGCTCGGTATTAAGATTGTGGAGGAGCTACGTAAGCGGGGAATTGATTGTTAGGCATCCCTCACCCTAATTAGTATTGGCTTTCTCAGTGGGTTCATTAATCCTGCCACGAAGAATTCCCTAGTACCCAGTTGAGCCAGTGTTGCATCGCTCACATCCGCCAGGTCCATGTATGCGGCTATCTCCCTTAGATCGCCCTGGGCGCTCAACCTGCTGAAGAATACCGTGCCAAGGTTAGCCCTGACACTAGCCCTAACATCCCTGGCAATCCTCTGGCTGGCGATTATGAGCGATAGGCCCCACTTACGGCCCTCCCTAGCCGTGGTCTCAATGACATCGCCGCAAATCGTCCACTCACTCTCAGGCACGTAGTTCTGGGCCTCATCAATCACAAAGACCAGGTCAAGTGGCGACTTGCCATTCTTGACCAGCCTCCAGGCTGCGTCTATGACGTCAGCAACTATTGCCTGCTTAACAACAAGCTCTGGGTCGAGACTTAGGTCGATGACCACGAGGTTTGACTCCAATGCCTTATTCACGATATCCATGGGTGATAGGGTTCTCTTATTAAGTTCGTTAAAGAACTCATTCTCTATGAAGTAGTCAATGAAGAGCCTGGCCTTCTCAACCGTTGAGTCCCTGGCGCCCAACCCCCTCATACTATCCACGAGGTGTTTCGTAAACAACGCCTTATCCCACCTAATCACTTGATTCGTTTGAGTGCCTTGTTGTGAATCAATTAATTGAACTGACTGCTGTTTCCTCATCTTCTTGTCATTACTCACGTATGTTATTACGCGACCTCCAGGTACTCGCCGAAGGTCTGCCAATTTAGTCTTGCCTTCTCAGCAATTACGGAGGCTATTGTTGGTGGCGAGATGGCAATCTCCTTAGAGGTAATGACCTTATCCCTAAAGTACGGTGCATAATCCACACCACTGTGGTCAAAGATTATTACGTGCTTACCAATCCCAATTAATTCCTCGACTAACGCCTTAATGAGCCTTGACTTACCCACGCCAGTGGCTCCAAAGACACCAACGTGCTGATTAATGAAGCTCGCGTCCAGGCTAATGGGCCAACCACTGTACTTATGGCTACCCACATGAATCGGCAGGTTAGACTTTACATAATCATTGAGGAATTTACCATCCTTAATGACGTAAACCTTAGAGCCTGGCGTTGGTACATGCCTAACCTCGAGTACGGACTTGGTGCTCGGCTTCAGCGCGGCATAAAGCCTAACCACGGCTGACGTGAAGGGCATGAGTATTGTTTGGTCAAGGACCTCAGGCCTATCCACGAAGGGTGACCTAACCCTATCCCTAATGAGCGGTTCAAGCTTCGTCACATTCCTAACAACACCAAGTAACAATTCATCTTCGAGGTATGGATCATGAATAATGACTAACTGCTCCTCCAGGCTAGGTTCTCTGCCTTCTTATAAAATTGAATTGGTACTAAGCCAACGGACGCTCCACTCGTTGTAATACCAACCTCAACACAGCACTTATCAAGCATTCAATAATTTAATCTCAGGAGGACTTATAAATAACTAATGATGAATGATTCTGTAAATAGATTATAAAATTGAATGTAAGAACACATTGATACTATAAATAATATATTTGTAAAATGAAAAAAATCATTAGTCATATAATGAATGATACACCAGTAGAACATAAATATAAAGGGAAAAATTAATAAATGGATTAAGAATACAACTTTTTGTTATGTCCAACCCACCAGAGACGGGTCCAAAGATCGGTGTTGAGAAGGCTGAGGTTACGGATAAACAACTCAGGAAGGCATTGAATGTGTTTGATATCGCATACCTAGTAATTGGTGCGGTAATAGGTAGTGGTTGGTTATTTGGCTCATTCTATGCAGCGGCAACAGCAGGCCCTGCCGCTATAATCTCCTGGTTACTCGGCGGTATATTCCTAATGTTTGTCGCCTTCTCATTCGCCGAGTTAGGTGGTATGATACCGAAATCAGGATCCATAGTGAGGTATCCGCAGTATAGTCATGGTAGTCTCGCCTCATTCATACTTGCATGGGCTTACTTCCTAAGCGCAATAACGGTGCCACCTGCTGAGGCTGAGGCTGTGGTCACGTACATGTCTTCATACGTGCATGGCCTCCTCACACCAACCGGTGTTTTAACCCTTGAGGGTGGACTTGTAGCGTTTGCATTCCTAACCTTCTTCTTCCTCCTTAATTACTTTGGTGTTCATGTTATGGGTAAGACGAATACTGGCGTTGGTTGGTGGAAACTAATAATACCAATACTCACGATAGCCTATTACTTGGTCTATTCCTACATCCCGCGAACTTCACGGCGGTGCCTGGTGGATTCGTACCTTACGGCTGGGCGCCTGTGTTCATGGCGCTACCAACAACGGGTATAGTATTTGCATACCTAGGCTTTAGGCAGGGCGTTGAGTATGGCGGTGAGGCTAAAAACCCGCAGAGGGACTTGCCGCTCGGTACTGTAGTAGCTTCCTAATATGCATGGCTATTTACGTATTACTCCAGGTTGCCTTTATTGGCGCCGTTGATTGGTCAAAGCTTAGCCTTAAGCCTGGTGATTGGGCGGACTTAACATCAACAGTACTAAGTAGTGGGCCGTTCTATGAGATAATGAAGATAAGCGGAATACCAATACTAATGGCCTTTGGCATAGTCCTATTAATTGACGCGATAGTCTCGCCATCGGGCACGGGCTGGATATACACAGGTACATCAGCAAGGACTTTCTATGGTATGGCAGCCGATGGCCACCTACCTGACTGGTTCCTGAGGCTAAATAGGTGGAAGGTGCCGAAGTGGTCGACAATCGCCGCCTGGCTTGTTGGCGCGTTATTCCTAATACCATACCCAGCGTGGGTCTATATTATCACGTTCATAAGCTCAACGACAGTATTAACATACGTAGTGGTTGGATCAACACTTGTCGTACTTAGGAAGACAGCTCCGGAGGCACCCAGGCCGTTTAGGTTACCCGCACCCTACGTGTTTGGTGCGTTGGCCTTCATATTTGCTTACCTAATACCGTATTGGTCTGGTTTTACGACTATGTGGGGTGTCACGGCACTTGTTCTTGCTGGTTTACCATTATTCTTCGTGTATACTGCCGTTAATAGGTTTGGTGTTAAGAGGAGTAATGCCGCAATTCTCGGCGTTATCTACTGGATTATCCTAGCCCTCTCGACAATATTCCTAATATACTACGACATAATCACCCCATACAACTCCATAGGCCCACTACCACTCAGCATGAAGTATGTGCTGCCATTCGTGGCATATGTCGTAATAATGCTTGTGGTTACCGTGGCCTTCATATACGTGATTCACATGTGGTCTAATGAGGAGGGTAGGCAGCACATTAGGGCTGGTTGGTGGGTCCTCGGCGTTTTATTCACGACATTAATCCTCGACTTCGTAGGGCCATTCAGTGTTTGGAAGTCGCCACCACTACCATTCCCATGGGACACAGTAACAGCTGCAATAGTTGCCCTAGTACTCTTCTTCTGGTCAGTGTGGAGCGGAATACCAACAAAAGACCTAGAAATAGTGCTAAGGGAAATGGGCGTAATAAAGGAGGAGAGGAAGTAGTTATTTACGCTAAACGATTTAAATAAAATTAATTTCCAATTATTTCTTAATGATACGAAGATTCACAGGGCTTATCCTGGCATTCGATGTTGATTGGGATGTGAGGAGGTCAATCATGTTCTTAAATGAAATTGGTGATCTTATTGATGCTGTTAAGATTGGTTGGTACCAATTATTAACCATTGGTCCTCAGGGGATTAGGGAACTAACGAGCAATTTTAGTAAGTACTTCCTGGCTGATTTTAAGCTTGGTGATGTTGTGCATATTAATGAGTATGTGGTCAGGAGGACCCATGAGTTGGGCATTAACGGTGTCATAATGCATGCTGTGGCTGGTCGGGATAATCTAGCCCCTGCCATAGACCTGGCACGTAAATTGGATATTGACGTATACCTGCTCGTTTCCATGAGTTCAGGTGGTGAGTTATATGATGAGAACCTTGATTATAATGTGTCGCTTGGTATGAACATCGGCGTTAGTGGCTTTATAGTGCCTGCAACGAAACCAGACGTAATAAGGAAGGTTAGGTCTATGGTTGGTGGTAATTATCAGTTATTATCGCCGGGTGTTGGCGTACAGGGTGGTAGGCCCGGCTGCGCAATAGCCAGTGGTGCTGACTTTGAGATTGTTGGTAGGTCAATAATCAGTAGTGAATCGCCAAGGGAAGCAGCACTTAAGGTGTTGAATGCCATTAGGAACCCAGTTAATTGTTCCTAGTCAGGAAGAACCTTATCAATTGGTAATAACCTATCCCTCCAATCAGACACGAGCTCTAGGACTAGCATGGTCTCCGTCTGTGCAATGTCTGGGTGTGTTGGCAGGTAATTAATTAGGAAGTAACTAAGCTGCCTGAGGTCCTTGGCCCAAACCTTGAGCAATAGGTCATAGTGACCAGTTATTACATAGGCTCCTCAATCCATGGAAGTCTCGGGTCCTCGTCACTATCCTTCAGGATCTTCTCAACAAGGAGTACCTGGCCGACTTACCGCCACTTGGTGCGCTCCTCCTAACGCTAATTAGTACGAAGCTAGGAGCGAGAAGCCAACCTTAAGTGGATCTATTACTGCCTATATGATGTAACTATTTTCTCACCCTCAAGCCTAGCCAATCTAGTGGCTACTGTGGTCCTTGGCCTATTAAGGATCTCTGCCAATTTACTTAATTGTAATCTACCGTCTTTCTGAATTTCCCTAAGTATTTCCTTATCTAACTTATCCATTATCATTAAGGCAGTTTAGAAAGTGCTCTGTTTTAATCTTTCTATCATGAAGAAAACATGGATTTTAAACATTTAATTAAATGAAGTTATTGCATTACGCAGGTGCCCAGGCAATCTTATACTTAGCCTTCCAATCCTCAAACTCCTTCTTCTCAGCATCGCTCAAGGCCTTACTGAACCTATACCAGTTAGCCTTGCCCTTGGCCGAGTCTGGCGCCTCGCTCGTCTTCCATATGCAGTTCACTGGGCAAACAGGCACGCAGCTAAAGTCATCCTTACACAGATCCCATATTAGCCTAGCCTTACCATTCTCATCAAGCTCCAATGCCTGGTATGGACACACGCTTACGCACGCACCGCAGCCGATGCATATGTCTTGATCAACAACGACCTTCTGGAAGGGTCCTGTCTTCTCCGCCATACGGATTAAGCCATTAATTGGGTCTTAATAACTATTACTATTGATACTGCATGTACGTAGATACGAACATAGAGTATCAATTAATAAATAGGGTAAGTATTACAGATTAAAAAGTCTAGAGAAGTTATTACTAACGACGTCCCACAAATCCTCAATACTGACACCCTTTATCTCAGCCACTATTCTCGCGGCATCCTTAACCATGGGAGGCTCAAGCGTGATGCCTCTATACTCGTATGGCCCATCACTCTCAAGAAGTACCATGTCAAGTGGTGCCTCCTTAGCCACAGCCCTTGACTTCTCCTGAATCTTTATGGCGGCATTAATCGATATGTAATAGCATAATCTCTCAACTCCTGAATAAGATTAAGAGGCCCGGTATACCAGTGAAATAGAACCCTGTCCACGTCAGCCCTTCTAACCATCTCAAGAACATCCCTCCAGGCATCAGGCGCGTGAATATTAAGTGGTAGGTCATAATCCCTAGCCCAATTAACAAAGACTTGGAAGAACTCAACCTGCCTATTGAAGGTCTGGGGAACGAACCTCCTATCAAGCCCAACCTCACCAATACACCTAGCCTCAGATAATAGCTTCTCAACCTGCCTTAACTCATCAAGCCCAACCTTATCCACATTCCATGGGTGAATGCCTATGCACGGCACGACATTATCATAATTATTCGATAAATCAATGGTCCTCTTCGAAGATGGGTAATCATCGGAGACAGCGGCTATCGTAATTTCCTTAACGAACTCAGCGATCCTACTATCCAGAAACTCGTGCAAATGCGTATGTGCATCGTAAAGCATTAATTATATGAGAATAAGGGATTATTAAAGGGTTATTGCTGCTGCTCAAGCCTTAGCACTTGAGACTTAACCTCAGTAATATCCTCTCTCCTACCAATTATAACGTGCTTAATGGTCTTAGCCAGGGGTTTGGTCTCACCAATATAAACAATGTCGCCAGGCTTAACGTCAATGCACGGAGGAACCCTAACATGCATTTTCCTCCTCCTCCTTTCATACCTCTTATACTTAGGGTCATAATGCAGCCACTCATGGACAACGGTTGCGGTTCTACCATGAACCTTCTCAACAACGACTGTGAAGATCTGCCCCCTAACACTTAGGTGTCCATGCCATGGGCACTCAGGGTCGTTACAAACCTTCTTGGGCGGTAGGAGCCAGGGAATGCCAACATGCCTAACCCTAATAGTCTCGCCATTGGGTAATTGCACCTTCTCACCTGGCCTAGGTCTCTCGGGCATCTCCTTCACAATGACCTCAACCATCAAGCCGCGTACAAATAACCCCTTTAAAACAATTTCTTTTGTAAGGAACCCAAAGACTTATAAACATGGCAATTAATACATTAACACCGCGACAGTCCCAGAGAGGACCGTGGCGGTCCCCAATGAATGCGGACGGACGAACCGCGGGGATTCCGTACATCCGCACTTTCTCTTTCAATTATTCATAATGAAACATCAAATAATGACGAATTTACTGTTAAAGAAAGTGCCATGGATTAAATAGGCGACACGGCAATTGTGAACCTGCATATCAGCGATTCTTCAACAATGAAATCCGAAATAATGCTTTTAAGGCCTAGTTATTCCTGCCAGTTAGTATGGCAGGTGTTGGTATTTGCAGGCAGCAATGGTAAGAATGTTTTTCTTAGTGTAGTTGATTTCATAAATGGCTTCTACCCGACGCCCCTTGTTAGGCTTGACCGCTTTGGTGATGTTTGGGCTAAGCTTGAGTTTTTCAATCCACTTAGTAGGAGTATTAAGGATAGGACCGTGCAATTCCTGCTACGTAAGTACTTAAACAATGGTTTAAGTGGTCACCTCGTCTTTGAGGCCTCCTCAGGCAATGTGGCGATTTCCCTTGCGGCTTTAGCCAATGTTTATGGGTTTAGGTACAGGGCTTACGCCACGAAGCATTTGCCCGAAACCACTGAGGTGCTTCTCAAGGTCTTAGGTGCTGAGGTTGTTAGGGTTGATAGGGACATGATTGATGAGGAGTTTTGGCGTTGGGTTAGTGAGGAGGCCGTTAGGAATGGGGCAATTAATCTTAATCAGTTTGAGAATGTGGATAATCCCGAGGTCATTATCAGGTTACTGGTGAGGAAATCGTTAGGCAATTCAGGAGTGTTGGTAAGGTGCCTAGGGTGTTAATTGCGGGTATTGGCACTGGTGGGCATTTAACCGGTATTGCCAGGAGGCTTAGGGATGTGTTTGGTGATGTATACGTTGTTGGTGTTGAGCCTGCGGCGGGTAGCGCAATACCTGGTATCAAGAGACTTGAGTCTGGCACTAGGTGGGTTCGTGAGGTTGTTAATGAGGTTGTTGATGTAAGCCTTGAGGACGCGGTTAAGGGGGTTATTACTGTGGCCAGAAGTACGGGCTTGCTTGTGGGCCTTAGTAGTGGTGCTGTCTTTCATGCCTTTCTCAGGGTTAGGGAGAGGCTTGGCGATGTTACTTACCTATTGATTTTTCCTGACGATATTTATAAATACGTGGGTATCATTAGTCGTTTCGTGAATTCTGCGTAAGTTCAGTGAAAGTTTCAGTGTACTCTTTAAATAAAAACCTGATAGGACTTTTTAACCTGTACACGTATACGTGATATGATGACTGGCAGGTATAAAGTCTTCATAAACAGGAGGATGGGTAGGATCCTGGTTAGTGGTAAGTCTGAGGATTTATCACTAATTGAGGAGGGCTGGAGGATAATTTATGAGGATAATGACTGGAGAAATGCCTTTGAGTATGCGAGGAATTACGCGGATAGGCATGACTACGTACTTGAGTGGTACCTGGAGGAGGAGAGGGAGGTTTTGAAGGATGCGTTAATTAATTAGGGATCACTTAACGCGTTCTCTATCAACCTTCTTAATAACATCAATTATTATATCCACGGCCTTCTCCGCCAGCTCCATGGTTATGTTTAGCGGTGGTGCAATCCTAATCGTAGACTTTCCGGCACTTATTACCGCAACACCCCTCTTAAACGACTCATAAAGCACTTGCTCTATCTCCTTCGTCGCATACTCCTTCGTCTTCCTATTCTTAACAAGTTCAACGCCGATCATTAGACCAAGGCCGCGCACATCACCAATCAATTCCACGTGATCCATCTCCTCCATAAACCTCCTCTTAATGTAATCACCAACTCTCTGGGCATTCACAAGCAGGTCCTCATCATTTATTATGTTAATAACCTCAACACCGGCTGCCAGGCTACTGGATTACCACCGAAGGTATTCGCGTGCGATCCCCTTGGTAGATCCATTATGTTTGCCCTACCAACAATTGCACCAAGTGGCAACCCAGCGGCTATTGCCTTGGCCATTGTTATTATGTCCGGCTCGACGCCCCAATGCTCAATTGCAAACCACTTACCAGTCCTGCCAAATCCAGCCTGCACCTCATCATCGACAAGCAATATGCCGTACTTATCAGCGATCTTCCTAAGGCCAGGGAAGAAGTTCTTTGGTGGAACGACATAACCACCCTCACCCTGTATTGGCTCAAAGAATATTGCCGAAACCTCGCTAGGGTCGACCATCTTACCGAATATCCAATCCTCCAGGTAACCAAGAACAGCCTCGCCACACTCCTCCTCACTCAAGTTCTTACCAAAGGGGCACCTGTATGGGTATGGATATGGTATGTGGATCACGTTGGGCAGCATTGGGTTAAAACCATACCTCTGAATCGGCTTACTGGCTGTTAATGCCATTGAGCCGTACGTCCTACCATGGAAGGCGCCAAGGAATGCAATTATGTACGGCCTCTGATTCCTGAAGTGACCGCGCGATATCTTCATGCACCCTCGATTGACTCGGTGCCCGAATTCGTGTAGAACACGCGCTTATCACCACTTATTGGCACTATTTCCCTGAGCATTGATGCATGCTTAACAATTAATTCATAGTAGAAATCCGTCATGCTATAGTGCGTGAATAACTCGGCCTGCCGCTTAATGGCCTCCACAACCCGTGGATGGCTATGCCCAACATTCATAACAGCAATACCGGCGTTAAAGTCGATGTACAGATTGCCATCAACATCCTCAACGACAGGCCCATAACCCCGCCGAATAACCAATGGATACCACCGGCCAAAGGACTGCATTATTAATGATTCATCCATCTTTATTATCTCCTGAGCCTTTGGACCAGGTGGTTCAACAACTATTTTAGGCACGTTACTTGGGTCTATTGGCCAGTACCACTTGGGTGGCATCGGCTTTACAGGGATTTATCTAATTAATAAATTCTTCTCTATAGGTTTTCATCATCAATAATTAAGTAAATAGGTTATATTTAATGGTAATAAGGCTTATTTAGCCATCAATAATTTAAGGCCGGCCACGGTCGGTGTGACTATGGCTCTACCATCGCTCAGGTACCTAATTTTAACTAAGTTCATATTTGATAACTTAATCAATTCCTTAATAACGTCATTCCTAGCCACAGCAGCTGATTGGGTCACCATATCGATCAGCGACGCCATAGTCGTGAAACCAAGCTCATTAACAATCCTTAAAATCTCCAGGTCAACGTCATTCAGGGCCTCCCTACTAAACTCAAAGTTATTACGCACGGTGCCAAGTCCAAGCCTATTCATTAATACCTCAGACCCCGAACCACCACTTACCCTGATTAATCTGCCAAAGACTTCCTGTGGAATTGATAATGAAGTAATTATTAACTCATCAAACACACCAATATCACGAGGCATGCGGTTAGAAAACACGTAGATATTACCAAGACCTCTAACCTCCTGCAATGAATCCCTAATCTCATCTATGAAGTCCGTAGCAAGTATGGCCGAGCCCTTAATAATATTTGATGCGTAATGAGCCAATATAACGGCTGCCACCAATGACTTTACAGGCTCTATTAACGGGATATTTATGCAGCCCTTACCTATTGGTCTCCATACATTAAGCATGCTCATTAATTTCATGAAGTAATAAAGCCTTGATGCGTTGTAGTCCATGTATGTCTCGATCACGTAGTTCACGGCATCGTAGAGTCTCGTCGAATTAGTGAGTGAATCAAGGAGTAGCCTTAAATCATCATCCCTTAAATCAAGTATTCTACTCCACATTAATGCGATCCTCATGATAACCCCAGGGCTTAATTCAATGTCTATACCAGTCTCGTTATTACTTCCTGGGCATACCATGGATATTACCCAATCATCACTTGATAGTACATTATGAATTAGGTAATCAAGCCCCAGCGATCCATGTATTAATATTAGCATTAATGAATAGTCATTATCGTGATAGAAAAGGTTTATGATTAAAATAACGTAACACAGATCAATGTGAGGAATTTTTAAATCAGTAACTAATACGTAGATTCGGCGTCAATGGCGAGAAGCGTAAGGACAATGGCGGTCTTGGCGTCATTACTAGCCTATTGAGTAGCTTTACATATAACATTGCCATCACGAGGAAAATACCGACAGCCGGTCTTGGCCTTTTATCATTACTTAATGCCACAATAGCCTTCTCAACCCTACCAACTGCGCTGATAAACTTTGCCTACCCAAGGTTGACGGCTAGGGATAATGGGTTGAACATTGCGGCTGCCATAAATGTATCATCAATCTTCTACCTAATTACATTTGCCCTAACCATAGCCTACCTAGTGAGCGTTTGGTCTAAGATGGGGCCTATGCCTGGCTCGTGCTCACCATAGCTGTGCTCTCGGAAATAACATCATACCTGCAATCCATAACTAACTCCGTATTGATGGTTAAGGATAGGGGTAGGTTCGTAGTGACGTCCATTATTCAATCAATTACTAAGTTCATTGCAATACCTGTGATAATGGTCCTTGGATGGACCATAGAGGTCATTTTGTGGTCAACATTCTTCATAGTATTCATACCATCGCTATACGCCTTCATATATTCACTAAGGTATAATGTGCATGTCTACGACACGCACAGATACCTGAAGGAGGTCCTTAGTGCATCCTGGGTGCCTTTAATGGGCTACGCAATTAATTCCTTCAGGTCCCTGGACGCCATGTTCATTGGGATCTTTGGCTATGCCCAGTTGGGTATTTGGTACGTGATCTTCATACTCAGCAAGCCGTTTGGTTACAGCGGCACGTTCATCAATGTCACATATGGAGAGCTTCTTGAGCGGGGCAAGTTGAGCATAATCTATAGGGACTTCCTAATACTACTTTTAATAACCACGTATGTGGCATTGGCACTGTCGTTCTTCCCCGGCATCTACATAAACCTTGTTAGGCCAAGCCTAAGGGGTGAAATAAACCCATTGGTACTGCCCGTCATACTCCTCGCGGTAAACAGCGTCCTGGGTAATGTTAATCAATTCATTAGTAATGTGATGCAGGGCATTGATAAGAGGGATATCCAGGATACCCGTGAGATAAGGCCTGGCGTTTACCTGAGAAGCCTCATCCTACATACCCACTTGGCTGAGCTTGTTTTCACAATTGTTTATCTATCAACAATGATACCATTAATTCTACTATTTAAGGACTTGGAATTTACGTACTACGCAGTGACTGGGGCATTGGTATCCTCATTACTTGCCAACATATCTGCTTTGGGATTTAGACTTATTAAACTTGGTAACCTTAAATCCGTGCTTAATGGTAGGGCGTTAATTCTGGACTATGCAGTGCCGTCATTATTATCAATAGCTGCCTTAATGATCATCGCGCACGAGATGAGGTTCATACTTTACCCAAGCATAATTATTTCACTGTATCAGGTGGTGGCCGTATCATTGATAACGCTGGTCATTTACTTCGGTATTGCAATGGCCGTGTCAGGAAATGTAAGGAGTTTAATGATTATTTTAATAAGGAGGATAATCAGCACAATTACTGCCCCTCAACTTTAAGTACTTGTGGTGTCCACTTCCATGAGAGGGCGGCGTAAATGACGTAGAGCAGTAACGCATTAAATAGGGCGAACACCACGAAACTGCCGTAAAGTAATCCGGGCTGCACGGACACCAGCTGCACCAGGGCGTTTAATTCAGGCGTTAATAATGTGGAGACCTTCAATGTATTGGCGACTTGAAGCGTGAATTGCAGGCCGTATGCCTTAACAAGCACGGGTACCGCAGATAAGGGCGGAACTATGGCGTAGGGTAGGTGCGCCAGCCCATTCATCACCTCAGCGCTAATCATTAGCATTAATACAAGGACTAACTTAAGGCTGAAATTGATCTATTAATGAACTTGAAGGATAGAACTATCAGTATGAGTAGTACTAGGCCTAGGGCTATATCCATGTAGAATACGCCGGTCAGCACCATGGTTGGTTTATAGACCGGGTATAGACTTGACGGCAGGTATGCAGGTGGTTTACCGAGTATGGACCAGGCAACCGTCGGTGAGTATAGGTAAACCTCATAGAGGTACAATCCAGCGAATACTGCGTAGAGAACACCAAATACTAGGCTCACCCAATTACTGATTCTATACCCAACCAGCCTATACTCACTCTTATCGACTGAGTACCTCCACCCAAATATGGAGTTTATTAATATCCCAGTCATTGCAATTGCGCCGAAGAGTGTCGCTAGGAATAATGGGGCATACGTTGGGTTTAGGAAAACCTGGGACCAATTAATACCGAGTGTGAAACCAACAATAGATGAGGTATTCTTAAACACCTCAACACCAGCTGGGTAGTTTATGAAGGCGAAGACGAGCCTAAACATGGCCGGTATAACCGTAAGTGCTATTGCCATGCCATAACCAACAGCCACATGCTTCATCGGGCTAATCCTACCAAAGCCCTATAGTAGAAACCAATGAAGGGTAGGGCTATGGCAACTCCAAAGACTATGGCAACGCCCAAACAGGCCATAATAGGGCCCCGGCTATGTTCGTGAATATCGGCAGTAGGCCCGCGAGGAACACGGTTATTATTGTGCCAAAGAGACCACCAATTGCGTAAACAGTAATTAAGTAATTAGCCATATTGTGCGCCAAGTCAACATAGACCTGCTTATTACGCCTATAACCAATTAGCTCAAGCGTTGGTAGTATCCAGCCAAGGCCAAGCACAGTATAGACCAGGGTAGGTGAACAGCAAAGGCCCAGGCGATTAAGCCACGGCAATGTCTGTTGCCGAGACCATACCCACCACCTCAATACTCCACAGCCTTCACCTTAGTCTCTTCGTACTTAGGCGCTCTCTTTAGGTATAGGTAGACCATGAACACCGCCAGCGATGGCATGGCGATCTCAACGATAAGCACAAGTACCGCCAACCAAACTGGGAAGTAAAGCGTTGGGTTCAGTAAACCGCCTGGTCCAACGGGCACGCCAGTAATTATTGGTGGGCCACCACTTGGGTTGGGGTCTGCCTGAACTAATATGAATGGGTACCTGCCTGACTCAGCTGAGACTGCGCCGCCGATCGACGCGAAGGCTGCAAAGAACGGCATTAAGTAAACGCCGTTCCTCTCAAAGAAGTTTGCCAATGCCCTAGCCCAACCAAAACGACCAAAGAAGCCTGGGAATAGGTACCAAAGTGATAAGGCACCGCTCCATATGCCAAGTAATATTCCGAATATGACCATGAAGACCCAGTAAAACACAAATACGAAGGCTGGCGGTCTCTCATAGGCAGGCCAGCTATAGTAGCCCCAGAAGGCGTGGTTGAATGTCCCATACGCAAGGAAGCTCGTTAATGGGTCAACTCTGAGACCGCTCCAGAACATGCCCTCAAGAGCCGCCAACTTAAGTGGATCATCCTGCAGAACTAACTCGCCCTGTAGGTGGCCAAGTACGAAGCCCTGAATCGCCGTTAATACGGCCACAGTGGGTACCAGTACCTTAAGCATCATTAGTCTCTCGGGCTTCCTATCACGTATGTATAGGTATAGGTATATCGCGGCTATTATCGACCAGGTAAGTATGACAGCGGCCAGTATACCGTGGAATATGAAGACATTGGCGCCCCACCAGAACATGTTCCAAGCATCTGTAGGCGAGGCCCATTTAACCACGTAATCCGTTAAACCAACCACATTCTGTCCAGTGGCCTGGTACAAGTTAATAACCTCGAGACCTGGCGGTCTCATGCTCAATGATGCCATGACCGCCAATATGTTGTAGGCACTATAATAGCCGCCAAATGCTGCGACTATACCTATTATCCAGTGAAGGACTTGATTCCCAATCTTGTTCCACGTAAATACATAGAGCGGCAATATTATCACCTCAGTTAGGAATGCAAACAACTCCAGGTAAAACGGTAACACAATGGCCTCGCCAATTAACGATATGAAGTTACTCCACAACGTAACTAGGCCAAACTCAACCAGTGTACCGAAGGCCGCACCAACGCCGAAGAATATTGTCGATATTACTGAGAACGTCCTGGCAGTGTTATACCAGAAGGGATTACGGCTCCTTATATATAGGTACTCAGCAACCACGGCCAGGAGTATTGTGCCAAGGAAACTCGATGCCATTGATACATGGGTTAAAACACCAACCGCAGTCACAACCCTAACATCAGTTGGCGCCCCGAGTATGGGTTGGTCTACCATCGCACATAGTTATGTGAATTAACAATTTATATAGTGATGCGTCCTATATTTTTACTTAAATAGGCATATGTATGTTCATTAAAAATATCAGCATTTAGTTATAAATACTTAAATTTATTTAAATATAAAAGAATGCGTCAATTCCTGAGAAATTGTCTCGCGGCAATTATTAATGGATCCCAGACCTGGGTTACGGCAGGTAGGTAAGCCAGGTCGCTCATGAATAGGTCTTCAACGGTTGCCCCCTTAGCCATTAATGCCGCTAATGTATCGATTCTACCAAGCACGTAGGAGCCATCATCACCAAGTACCTGGCGCCAGGATCCTCATGCTGTCCTCATCAATTATTAGCTTTATCGTCACATAACCACCGCCTGGGTAATACCTTGCCTTGGTCCTGGCGGTTATTACGGCACTCCTCACCTTAAATCCATGCCTCATTGCTTCCTGCGTTGTTAATCCAGCGCTTGCTATGTATAGGTTCATGAATCTAGTCATTGAGGTACCAACAACCCCAGGAAAGACCATGGGCTTACCGGCTATGTTACTACCTGCCACGAACCCCATCTTATTAGCCGTAGTCCCAAAGGGGTGCCAGTAGGGCTTACCAGTTATTAGGTTCTTTGTCTCGGCCACATCACCCGCGGCATAGACATTATCGATGCTTGTCCTCATGTGACTATCAACCCACACGGCACCCGTTTCACCAATGCGTAAATTGAGTTGTTTTGCCAATTCCGCATTTGGTTTTATGCCCGTTGCGAGTATTACTGCGTCAACAGCGTGCTTACCACCATCAGTAATTATTACCTGCTTATCACCCTGGTAATCAATCTCGATTACCTTCTCATTCAATCGCAACTTTACGCCATGCTTAATTAACTCATTTATAACGATATTACCCATATCCTCATCCAGGGACTTACGTAATGGGTAACCAGACCTACCAATCATCAATACCTCCTTACCCCTAAACCTAAGCGCTCGCAACCTCAAGCCCAATATAGCCAGTACCAATAATGCCAACGCTATCCACTGAGTAGAGCACATTCCTCAGATTTATGGCATCGGCCGGGTGATGCACCGTGAATACGCGATCCCCCTTAATTGGTATGTTCGGTATAGCGGGAATAGCGCCGGTGGCGAGTACCAGGTAATCCCACCCCACTTTATTACCCCTATCCGTGACCACGTAACCCGGGCCGACCTCAATGACGGTCTCATTAGTCCTAACATCAATACCCCTCTCCCTCCTGAAGTAGTCGGGTGTGTAGTGCATGAATAATTCATAATTATCGAATAACCCCTCGAGGTAGTAAGGAATTCCACAGGGTGCGTGACTAACCATGCCTGTCCTCTCAAAAACCACAACTTCAAAGTCACGCCTCAACCTCCTTATTCTGGACGCCGCACTCATTCCAGCGGCACCGCCACCGATTATTACGACCCTCATACTGCGTGAATTAAGGAAGAAAAAATAAATTATACCCTTTAAACCAGCATGCGTGAATACAAATGCATAATAGCAATACTAATGATAAATTATCTAAGATCATTGATATGATGAGGGAGCTCGAGAGATACCTAGCCATTCTATACGGCATAGCCGCCTCGAGCACCAATGAGCCATTCATAAGCGCCATAATGAGGAAGATAAGCATTGAATCTGCAATGCACAATTACATATTAACTACAATAAAGGAGTTGATTCATGAATGCCCGCCAAAGAAGGTCTTTGACGTGGAGACATTAACCTCATTGCAGGGAAGTATTGAGGAAGCCATAACCCACACAAAGTCCCTAATTGAGTACATAAGCTCAATGGAGAAGGTTCATTACGATGTAACGAACGTAATAATTGATAAGTTAAATGAATTGGAGGGTTATGAGGATAATGCCGTGAGGGTCTACAGCTTCCTACTAAGGAGTTACCTACCAATAACCAGTACTAGGATTGAAGCCAAACACCGTGCAGCCTCAAAGCTTATTATTAAGTTGCTTAAGGGTATATCGGATGATGAGAAGCACCATAGTGAGTTACTCCAGGTTATTAGGGAGTACTTATTGAAGCCGTAATTTTATGCGTAGAAAAGAAATTAAAGTGCTTAGTCCAGGTCTTGACCGTGAAGGGACCGACGCTCTTCCTTAGGGAGTCCACGGGACTCGTTAGGGAAATTGGCCCTTGGACAGCCCTACTAATGAATACTGCATTCATAGCATTCCAATCAGGGTTTATACTGTTGATATCTAGTATGTTCAATTTCCCAAGGGGAAACCCATTAATCGCCATAGCCATCAGCGCATTACTATTTCTACCACTAACGATATTACTTAATAGGGTAGGCATTACATATTACAGGACAGCCAGTGATTACATATTCATAACAAGGAACCTACACCCATCAATAGGCTTTGCAACAATGTTTATGTTTGCGGTAGACCAGATGTTCTTTAATGCCGTATTAATAAGCCTTGGATTAATCACGGGGTTGGCACCTGCAATACTGGCAATTGGCATCTCGAATAATGTACCAAGTCTCATATCCCTCGGCAGCTCGTTAATGAGCAATCCATTAATGGCGTTCTTAATGGGTTCCGTGATATTCGCAATCCTCGTGTTAATTAATATCGCGTCGTCAAGGGCAGGTACATACTTAGCATCCGCAATCTCGTTATTTGGTATAGCAACATTCGCATTAACAATAATACTACTTCATGTTTATGCGCCGCAAATAATTAACGCCATAAAGACCACGGCGCCTAACATACTTAGCCAGGCGGTTTCTGCATCAGAGGAGTTGCCGAGTAATGGCATGATTATGGACACAATATACTTAATACCGTACCTGGCCTATGTATTCCCCTTCGTAAACTTCGTATTGTCGGTCGGTGGTGAGGTCAGGAGGGGTAGCGCAATGCCCATAGCCATATTCGGGACATACGCATTAAGCGCCATATTCCTAATAATTGGTGTCTGGGTTACTATTACGTCCATTGGCATTAATAGATTAAATGGATTATTCGCCATATATTACGGCCTAGTAAGCGGTATTTCCTGGCCGAGCAACCTACCGCCACCGTATCCCCAGGCCCTACTCATAATGGCAATGAGAAACCCCGTAATTCAGTGGTTGATAGCTATTGGTTCATTTACCTGGTACGTAAATGTTGTCTCGGTCCTAATAATACAGATAGCCAGGTACCTACTGGCCCTATCCTTCGATAGGGTATTACCGTCGATCCTCGCCTACGTAAGCCCAAGAACCCACACACCAATTATGGCCCACATGACTGACCTGGCTATAACCCTAGTGATAATGTATCTTTACAACTTTAGTGTTGTTCCAACGCTATCAGCTACGATGGATGTGAGTACCCTGGTCACGATACTTATGTACTTCATGGTAATAACAATAACGGCCATCGTACTTGGCGTAAGAACTAGGTCTATGGAGACCACGGTGCTTGGTGCCTACACAACGGCGTTATTTGCGTGGATAGCCTATGAAGAAGCCGTAAACCCGATGGCGTATCTATTCGTACCGTCAATAAACGCTACATAATAGGATTCTTCGCGGCATTATTTACGATTGGCGTCATAATTTACTACGCAGTTAGGCTTTACAGGCTCAGGAGGGAGAACATCGACATAAACATGCTATTCAAGGAAATACCGCCTGAGTAAATTAATTAACCTCCATTATGAACGCATCAATTATCTTATTACCCATAACCCTGATAATCGTCTCAAGCGACTTATCCCTAACTATTACCGTCACCACACCATGCTCATAATCAATAAACGAAGCCCTCCAGTCATAACTAAGCTCAATTAACTCACCATTTCTCCACACACCAACCACCTTAGGATCAACATGAACAATAAACATGTCATCACCAATAATGCACCTCCTCTTAACCAACTTAATAAAATAACCAAACCCACTGGCCACCAATACCTCCTTGCTACATCTCATTAACTCACCCAAGCCCCTCTCATAGATTTGACGTGAGAATTCACGAAGTGCCTTTTAAGGGTTCCTACTCACGAAGAGAGTAATCGAAACGCCTATATAGCGCTTTAAGGCATATCATTAATGAAGTGCGGATAAACCCAGCACTATGCATTAAGTGTAGGGGAGAATACAACCTATGTGGGCTATCCTACTGCCCAATCTTGGTGGAGCTACGTGCCAAGTACACGCTTAAGAACGCCATTAATAAGGAACGCGTTGATGGTTCTTCGCCACCAAGCATATTCATTGGGCGTATTGGCTACCCGAGGATTAATGTATACCCAGCAACACCGCCTATGCACGGTGATACAAGCAATCTCGAGAATCCAAAGACCTGGTTGAGCATGAGACTTGAGGATTTCATATCAAGTAGGCTTTCACTAATTAGGGGCTCCATAAGGGTTAGGGTTGAGGACGCAAGAATCCGCCTAGGGCATTGCATGATGTACAGGTCATGGCGTTATCAAGTAATCCGGTGGATTCTGAGTTAATTCTAGAGAAGCCGGTGGGTGCCCGTTATGTGCTTGATGAGCACTCACCGCCCTTTGGGCCATCAGCACCGTTGCAGGAATTACGGATATATTCATTACCGCCAACACCAAGGATAATCGATAAGGTTTATAGCGATACTGACCTAAATGCTACTGAGGCTATCTGGACGTTGTATAGCCATGGCATTGACGTACACCATATATCCAGGTTACTAAGTGTTGGTGCCCTCGGCATTGGTAAGAGGAGGAGGCTCGTACCAACTAGGTGGTCAATAACCGCAGTTGATAAGCAGGTCTCTGATAAATTACTCAGTGAGGTTCGTGATTACCCACTAATAAGTGAGTATAGAGTCTACGTAAGGAGGTTCAGGGATAATACCTTCGTGGGAATCCTAGCACCGCACACCTGGCTATATGAGTGGGCTGAGGCCTGGTGGCCTGGTTCGACGTGGAACCTATGGGGCGGTGATACTGTTCTTGAGCTTGATTATGAGGGTTACTGGGGACGTGATGACTACCCATCAATAGGCGGTTGCTACTACGCAGCTAGGATAGCCGTACTTGAGGCCCTACGGGCGATGCGAAGGCAGGCGGCTGTCATACTATGGCGTGAGATCTACCCAGGCTTCAACCTGCCAATTGGTGTTTGGTGGGTTAGGGAGAACATTAGGGCAATGCTTAATGGGCCTTACGAAAGGTTTTACGACCTGAGGGATGCCCTAAGGTATGTGGCAGGTTTCCTAAAATTACCAATAAGTACCTGGGTATCGAGGTCCTACGTGATTAGGGTCCTCACGAGACAATCAAGCCTAATCGATTGGCTGGGCGGTAAGTAAATGAGCGGCGCATTTAAGCTAGGCAACACAATCATTAGGGAGATAAGGGTTAAGTCGGCATTATCAAGGTCGGGATTGCCAGAATACGATTATGCCCTAAACCCATACCTAGGTTGTCAACACGGTTGTATCTACTGCTACGCCATGGACTTCACGAGAGGCGAACCTGGCGTTAGATGGGGTGAGGTTGTCTATGTCAAGGTAAACCTAATACAGGCGCTGCTAAGAGATATTAGGAGACTTAAGCCTGGCATTGTCGGTGTATCCACAATAACGGATCCGTACCAACCCGTGGAGTCCAGGTACAAACTAACCAGGAGGTCGATTGAGGTATTATGCAATGCGGGTTATCATGTTAGTATACAGACGAAGTCGGCATTAATCATCAGGGATTTAGACGTAATTAGTAGATGCAGTGAGTTAATGGACGTGGGCTTCACAATAACCACAATGAGGGATACGTACAGGGTAATAGAGCCCATGGCCGCGCACCCAATGGCGAGGGCATCAGCACTCAAGAGAATAGCCAACATGGGCGTTGAGACCTGGATATTCCTAGGTCCTGTGATACCTGGCGTGAATGATAAGGTGGAGGATTACGAACCAATTATTCGCCTAGCCAAGGAAACGCTCCCAGGTAATAATTGACAGGTTTAGGCCAAGACCGATAGTAACCAGGTTTATGAGTAGGAAGTTAAACACCATATACAGTAACCAGGGATTGGTGGAGTAAGACCTTGAATTCAATAATGAGACTATGTAGAGACTACGGCGTTAATTGCATCACGGCAGAGGATGAGTGGGAAATAAATCGAAAAAGAGGAAAGTAATAGGTTAATGCGGAAAGATTTAAATAAATGTGGGATAAATAATTGTATATGGGGAGCGTGGTTAAGATCGATAACAGAGGTAGGATAAGACTGCCAGGGAGACTTGCTAAATATGGCTCGGTAATCATAATTGATGTTGGTGAGTACTTCATTGGCATCCCAATACCCAAGGATCCATTGGCAGCAACATCAGGTATTATAAGAAGTGAGAAGAGTGTCAAGGAATTAAGGAGGGAGGCTGAGGAGGAGGCTGCCGGAGATGCATTAATGAGGGCCAAGAGGATGGGCCATGCTGATTGATACTGACATATTAATTGCCCATTTGAAGGATAGGGATTGGCTTAAGGACGTGGCTGATAGATTGCTATTACGCATTGTGAATGGCGACTTCGGTGAGGTATTAGTAAGTAGGGAGGTTATTCATGAGATGTATTACGTATTGAGACGAGTAGGACTTAATAATCGTGAGATATTGAATAAGGTTGGAGCATTAACAAGTATACCAAATCTTAAATGGGTACCAACCACAGTTGATATAGACTTAATGGCTTTAGCATTAATGGATCAGTACGGCCTTACATCAATTTTCGACGCGTACAATGCCGCAACGTGTCTGCTTTATGATAAGGATAGAAAGATAATATCCACAGATAATGCGTATGATAGGGTTCTAGGGCTATCAAGGATTGACCCTAGAAATCTCGTTTAGTATTGCGTACTTAGAAACCTTTATTAATAAGGTCATTGACCAAGACTCGGCGAATTAAGTGGCTCAGGTTGGGAATGAGGAGCAGGTAATTAGGGAGATAATGAATGCCCTGTCTGGTTCCGCGCGTTACATGGCTGATGAAATTAGAAGTACGTTCTCCAAGTACGTGGATATTTACAGGGGTGTTTCGGGTTTTGAGACTCAACAGGTCAGTCTTGGCACAGTCGAGAATAAGAGGGTCTTCCTGATTCAATCGTCAATTACCGAGCCTAATTACGATCCAAATAATTACCTCGTGAATGCCTTCAAGGGATTCTTTAGCATTAATGAGAATTTCTTCCCGACATACTTAATGGGCGGTATTGAGTGCTATATGCAGTCGGCTCCGAGTGAGTCAACCGGTGTTAGGGTTAGTGGTTCTATGGTGTCCATCTATAATGGTGTTGAGAGTGTTGAGGATAAGGACCTGGGGCAGGTGATTTGCGCTAAGAAGGCTAGTATTAAGTTCTCGGACAACGTAACTAGTGAGGTGAGCGCTAGCCCAAGTGATTTATTTAAGGCTGCCTTTGATGTGATTAATAACGTTAGGAGTAGGTTTGGTAATATTCGCGATGATTTCGTCAATACCTACGGCTTTGAACCAGGCGACATGACGCTAACGGGTAACGAGGTTATGCTCAGTACACTATTTGACCTAAGTATGTCAAGCACGATGAAGGACTACATACAGAGGGTTTTCTCAAGCATTGTTCCAGGTCAAGTGCCTGAACTAATGGGCTTGGGATTGCTCTGTGGTGCACAGCCTGACCTAGTTTTCTCGTACGATGATACGGAGAGGATACTCGTGCTTGGACATCCGCATAAGGTTAGTTCTGGTGACTGCCTTAAGTATTCAATAATTAAGTACGCGTAATTTTACCGTGATTGATTTCACCCAGTTAAAATTTCGCCTCCCTTCTCCTTTATCGCCGATATTAAGAAGTTAAGAACCTATTAATCTCATCCTCGGCACTCCTAACGTCCTCAGAACTAACATATACGTGAATTTCCACTAATGGCGACTTGATTTCATGACCCTTGGGGTGGCTCTTGATGTAGATTCTATTACTCATCTTCATGCCTCTCTCGATTATGGGCGCCAAATCAGCCTCAGGAACACCCTTAACAGTTATCGACCTCTCAACAAAGTGCAGTCTAGGTCCTATCTCACGTAGTTTAGGCTCCACGTAGTTCTCGAATATGCCATCATCTCGGCAGGCACGCCGGGTAGCGCAATTATTACCGTGTTTCCCTCCTCAACCCAGATACCTGGCGCTGTGCCGACAGGGTTAGGCAGCGGTCTAGCACCCTCGGGCATTTTTGCCTGCTTAAGCCTAGGCTCAGTTAGCTCTAGGCCTCTTGACTTAAATGTCTCAATCACGAGTCTGAGCGCATCGTCATTAATTACATACTTCCTATTTAATGCCTTGGCCAGGTACTCACTCGTCCTATCATCGAAGGTCGGTCCTAAGCCGCCTGTTGAGATAACAACCCTAACGCCCCTTCTAATGGCGTCCCTAAATACCTCGACCTCGTCCTCCTCGTTATCAGGCACGGTTATTATCCTCCTAACATCATAACCAAGGAGTGTGAGCTTCCTGGCGAGCCAAGCGGCGTTTGTATTTACGGTCTTCCCAATGAGTAATTCATTACCTATCGATATAATCCATGCTGTGTAGCTCATCATAATTGGCACTTAAGGGACCTCTTAAATGTCTTTGTAGTTGATTAGCAAGGACATGTTAATAAATGGGTTAGCACTTAATGTATTTGGTTTAGTATGAGGAGATTCGCAATAATAATCCTGGACTTAGATAATGTTCATCCTGATGAAGATGATAAAGTTCGCCTAATTAGGATTATCGAGGAATCCCTACAATGGTGGCATGGTTATTTAGGGCAGGGTGATAAGTTGGAGCTTGATAAGTGGAAGGTTTACTACGTGGAGTGGGGTGACGAGCTCATGGTTGCCAGGGTGCTTAATGCCCTTGGTAAGTTCAGGGAATACATAAAGGGCGAGTTATGACATTGGGTTAAAATCACTCAATCTTAGTTTCTTCATAACCACAATTAGGGCAGTGAAGCACGTACTTAATACCGTACCTACCATCAACCTGTATTAATGCCCTATCTGCAATAACCATTTTATGCAGGCAACGTGGACACGTGTAATTACCCCTATAACCATGCCTACTCAATATTCTCCTTACGGCATAAAGACTAATGCCTAGCTTAGTCGATATAGCCTTTGGCTCAAACCCTCACTATACAGTCTCAAGACCTCCCTAACCACATCACTTGGCATTAAGTCGACCTTAGAAACAATCTTACCCTCAGCCCTTAGCCTCTCCATAGCTGCCTTAGTCCTTTGCCTAATGAACTCCCTCTCCATGGAGGCTACGAAGGCAAGCACAGTCCTAAGGAACTGCCTATAGGCACCGTCTAGGTTTTGGAGCACGGCCTCCTTCTCGCTGGTGCTAACTATGAGCAGGCCAAGCCTATTCTCAACGATGTCCAGCAATCTAAAGAGTTCCTGGAAATTCCTAACAAGTCTTGATGTTTCATAGACCAGGAGAACCATAGGTCTCGGATTAAATGCATTGCCTTCAATATCATGGATTAAGTCCCTAAAGGCAGGCCTTTCCATTATTGGCGAAGCCCACTAACAGCCTCATCAACATAAAACTTCAATATTTGGAAGCCCCTAGACTCACTCCACCGCTTTAGGTACTCGATCTGATTAGTCGGGTCCTGCATTTCAGTCGATACCCTAACATACGCTACGGCAGGAATCACAACAATGGGCTTATTGTAAATGACTTTTAAATGATACACCGGGGTATTACCTTTACATGGCTTTCTCGATTTATAGGTAATATAGATAATAATGCTTAAAAACCATAACCTATTTAGACAGTGAATGGTCAAGGCATTAATAACGGACCCAGTGGACGAGTACATAATCAACGAGTTAAGCAGGCATGGGGTTATTGTCGATTATAAACCTGGAATCAATAGGGATGAGTTGCTAAGGATTGTTGGTGATTATGAGATCCTAGTGGTTAGGAGCAGGACGAAGGTCACTAGGGAGGTCATTGATGCAGCAGGTAAGTTAAGGGTTATCGCTAGGGCCGGCGTTGGTCTTGATAATATTGATGTGAATTACGCCAGGTCAAAGGGTATTGAGGTAATCAATGCGCCTGAGGGTTCAACACAGTCCGTGGCTGAGCTCACCATTGGGTTAATGATTGCCGCGGCAAGGCTTGTGGCTCTTCAGGACAGGCTTGTTAAGGGTGGTGATTGGCCTAAGGGTAAGTTCATGGGTACTGAGCTGTTTGGTAAGGTTCTTGGTATTATTGGGTTTGGTAGGATTGGGCAGAGGGTTGCCGAGTTGGCCAGGGCTATTGGCATGAAGGTTCAGGCATACGACATTGCGGATGTTAGGGATATGGCCGTTAAACTCGGCGTTGACTTTGTGAACTTCGAGACCCTAATTAGAAGCAGTGATTTCATAACCATACACGTATCCCTAACACCAAGTGCAAAGCATATGATTAGTGAGAGGGAGTTTCAAATGATGAGGGACGGCGTGATAATAATTAATACGTCTAGGGGCGAGGTCATTGATACGAGGGCATTACTCAAGGCGCTCAATGATGGTAAGGTGGCTGCCGCGGCACTTGACGTGCTTGAGAATGAACCACCTAAGGAGCTTGGGAATTAGAACTCGTTAAGCACCCAAGGGTTATAATAACGCCACACATTGGCGCAGAGACTAGGGAGGCTCAAAGAAGGATCGCAGAAATACTTGTTAATAAGGTAATGAATTACATAATGAGTAATAGCATTAAGTAATGAAAAGGGATTATGTTTGACAGGGGGACCTGACGACACGCATCATCGTGGGCTTTCAAGCCCCCTCCGCGGTCTTGTTTTTCTAGGAGGTTGGGGTTTATTACCATTTCTTCGTAGTGCTGTAAAAAAATTAATACAATGCCTAAATATGCGCATTGATGGTTAACATAAACGATATTGTGGATAGGATAGTGGGTACTGCCAGGGAGTTGGCATTGCAGTGAATATTGAGGAGTATGGGCGTGAGAAGGTCGTAATACTGGAGTTAAGTGAGGACTTTGGCATTTACGTTTCCGTGGTATGTAATAATGAGTGCGATATTGAGTATGCCGTTGGTGATGAGAACTTCACCTTCAAGCCGAGTAATATCGAGCAATTGAGGAGGGCTGTTGCGATTATTGAGAAGTTGAATGAGAATCTCACTAAGTAATTACATACATAATTTTATTATAACTTTAGGTATACCCAGCCCTCCGCCTGTTTTTGAACGATCTCCGCAACACCTGCATTGACTATCTTCACGCCATCTATTAATTGGTCCTCGGTTATGTTTCTGCTCCTCATAGAATTCCTACAGGCAACTATAATGACTCCACGCCTCATTAAATCCCTAACCCTATCCTCAACATTGCTGCCCCTAACCACGGCATTTATCGCAGATTGATGAAAAACAACCTCGACCTTAGCGTCAGGTATTTCATTTATTAGGTTATTGCATGAGGTCAATGCCTGGTCAATATTATTGATATCTGAAACCTGCACCACCACCCTGAGCATCGATATAACGTTGAGAAACCCACTTAAAGGGCTTCCTCGACTGACAATGATTAATGAGCGGAGCCAACATAACATTACCTGGCTTCAATATTATCAGTGACGTGAGGGGATCATTAAGTGGTGTTAAGATGAGCCTTGCCGGTAATCAATGGTTCGTAATTGATGAATTAATGACGTTTTTAAAGTGAGAGGGTTTACCGTATATGTTGAGACCATACCACCAGGTCTCGTACTGAGGAGAGCACTGGGTGAGCCACTAATTATTGGTGATTTAGTGATCGATGTTAGACCTGACATCGTGTCGTTGCCATCTAACATGCTTAGTGAATTGAACGTAAGAGATAAATTTGAGTATGCCGAGAACGACCTAGCGATAGTCTACGTTGGCGAGCCCGTAAATGACTGGTGCGATTTGAGGAATAGGAGGGTTGCAATTCCAAACCCCATCACGGAGGGTATTGGTGCATTATTTAGGGAGTTATATAGTGAGTACTGTGGTGACTATTCCGAATTAGTTGGTAGGGGCTTCGTGTACTTAACGAGGATACACCATAGGGAGATACCTGAATTGCTTCGTAATGGCTTAATTGATGCCGGTGTGGTGTGGAGGACGGAGGCAATTTACTGGGGCTTTAAATACACAGTGCCCAGTAGGAATAGGGTTAGTAGGCTTTCCTTCGCATTAATGCCGTGGCAGGTAATGAGGCTGTTAAGGTCTTTGAGCTATTACGCAGTGATTACGTTAAACAATTATACGAGAAGTACGGTTTTAGGTGGGTCGCAAATCCATAATCTAATCCATAAAATCCTTACCGGCTTTAATTGCTATTTCCCCTACCAAGTATTTCGAGAATTTCCGTTTCATATGTTTAATTATGTCCATGATGAATGAGACATCAAATAAGTAACTCGTCTCTCATCACGACTCATCCTAACAGCCCTCATTATCTCCTCATCCGGCACCTTACTAAGTATTTATCCTGCCTCATCAAGCAACTTAGCCAACCCCTCCCCTGCCTTCCTAGTCTCCTCCTTAAGGACCGCTTACCTTATTGAATTCCAACGAGCGTGTTATTATACCTAAGTAGTAATTCTTTCATCTTAAGCGCATCCTTCTCCAGGAGTGGTGATTCGTTTATTATCGTTATCTCAATATCCTCATTGGACAATTCCTTAGCCAGCGGCTCGAATGGTGGGTTATTCGTGTCTATGGGCTCGTGTTCATCGACCCACTCACCCTTCTTGAACTTAACGCACGTGAAATGAGTATGCATTGGTTGGTCGCCAAAGTACTCATGCCACATATTCAGCACAGCCCTATAATCAATTGAGCCGCCATTCCTCGCAAACACGTGGCCCCAATCAATGACTGCAACCACCTGCGGATGATTAATCTCCTTAACTAGCCTAAACGTCTCCTCTAAATTGCCGAACTGGCTCTTCCTAGCCATGACCTCGAGGCCGAGTTTCACATTCTTAATGTCATTCTCCCTCATCCAATCAACAACCCTGAGAACACCATCCTTAACAGCATTGTAGCATCCCTCCGGCCCAAGCTTACCGTAATATGCGGGGTGAAAGACGACGACCGTGGCACCCATAGCCTCACCCCTATCCAGGGACTCCTCAAGCCTCGCTATACTCGCCTCAACCTTCTCCTTCTCCTCGCTGCACAGGTTTATGAAGTACGGCGCATGAACCGATAGCCTAATGCCCAATTCCCTGGCAACCTCACCAGCTCCTGAGCCGCATCCCTAGTCATTCTTACACCCTGTACGAACTCAACCTCCATGGCGTTTAGACCGATTTCCTTAACATACCTAATACCATCTATTGTACTAGCACTCCTCTTCCTCTCCTTGGCACCTATTGGAATCCCAGCAGGCCCTAGGAATACCCTAGCCATTGAGGCAAAGACCTGAAACTAGCTAAAGAGCTTTGCCTCAGTGATCAATGAATAAATCAATGAGTATTACCTCATTTCACGCACCTCCTTGCCCTAGCCACTAACTCTCCCGAGATGTCCAGGTCATCCCTAAGGACAATGCCAATGGCCAGGTCTAGTGCGAGGGGGTAGCACCGGTCAACGATCCTCATTATCTCATCGACGTTGAACGCGATAGCCTCAACATTAGGTGGAATATCGAGGTCAAGGAGCCTCCTGTGAGGTGGCTCATTAAAGCTGCCTATGATAACAATATCGATATCGCTATCCTCAGCAAAATCGCCCCTGGCGTAGGAACCGACTAGGAATACCGTACCATGAACTTTATCAGCGACCTGCCTAGCTAGTTCCAACGCCCTACTCCTCAACTCCTCACGCCACTTAATAATCCTCTCCATAGATCCTCAATAAACGTTATAATTCTCTCGGCAGCCTTAATAGCCATTTCCGCATCATTAAGCGTAAAGTACTCGTAGGGCACACCCTCACTCCAGGCATCAACGTACCTAGTCGGTACATAGAACTTATCAAGAAATTTACCTAAATCCATAATATCAATGGGGACCTGAACCATCCTGCTCAATTCGCTGAGCAGATGAGTAATAGAGTGACCCCTCGTGGGCCTACCAACTCCGTAGAGAATAGCCTTCACGGCAAATTCCGATGCCTGATGCGCCTTGAAACACGACCAATTATAATCTCCCCTCTCCTCATCACCCCTTGCTGACTCGAGCGTCCTCTTAGCCATTAAGATCCACCTACTGAACTCCTCAACATCAACACCAGTACTCATTATTTCTGTAAGGACTTAACTAAGGTTAAAAGTGTATAAAGGTCCGAACCATGAGTATTACTGAGATGCCCATTTACTCATGGCCATTGAGAATGTATGAACCATCAAGCGAATTACTCAGACTACCCAACGTTAGGGAAAGCCCATTTAGTATAAAACTCGAGAATAACAAGGTCAAGTGCACCCTATGCCATAGGCACTGCACATTGTCAAATGGGCAGGTTGGTCTCTGCGGCATGAGATTCAACATAAACGGTAGACTCTACACAGCCACATACGGATTATTAACAGCGGCTGAATCAAGACCAATGGAGATAAAGCCCCTATTCCACTACTACCCACGCACATCAGCGCTGACAATTAGTACGTGGGGTTGCGACTTCCCCTGCGCATGGTGCCAAAATTGGCACCTGAGCAAGTTCGCTAGTTTAGACGGTGTTTACGTACCGCCTGAGAGGCTCATTGAATGGGCAATTGAAAATGGGGATTCAGGCATTAACGTAAGCTTTAACGAGCCAACAATGCTGACTGAGTATGCGATCGACGTTTTTAGGCTTGCAAGGGCAAGGGGCTTACATGCCTCGATTAATACGAATGGTTACCTAACCCCTGAGGCCCTGAAGGCCTTATTTGATGCCGGCATGGATGGCATGAATTCGGATATTAAGGGCGGTCGTGAAACATATAGGCAGTGGTTGGCTGCTGATTTTGATAAGTTAATGAGTACTCTTGAGTATGCCGTTAAGTTGGGCATTCACCTGGAGGTTACGTACTTAGTAATACCTGGGGTCAATGATGATGAGGCTGATGAGGTAATTAATGCAGTGGCTAGGTTGGGCAGGGATGTACCACTCCACATAACGGCTTATTACCCTGCTCATAAATTACGTAATCCGCCAACGCCTGTTGAGTTAATCGAGGATATTTGGAGGAGGGCTAGGAAGGAGCTTGACTATGTCTATGTTGGTAATGTACCTGGTCACCCAGGTCAGCACACGTATTGTCCAAGGTGTGGTGCGGTGTTGATTAAGAGGTTTGAGGATAGGGTTGTTGATGTTAAGTTAGCCAATTATAAGTGCCCTAGATGCGGTTATGAGATAAGGATTAGGGGCTTCATTGGTAGGTATGGCAATCTATACAGGAGGTTCGTATAGTCAATGCTAGGTATTTTTCCTTGGATCATCCCAAGGCCTCGCCCTGGCTAGACCAGGGTGATCTACCTTGGGGACCCATCACTACTTCATTGTTAATCCTCCTAAGCCTAGCACGTGTATTACGTCTAACCTAATAAAGGAACTCATTAATTTATGGACCTCAATACTGGTGTCTTACCTAGGTATTACTTAACATACTCATAGACCAGGTTACCTCTGTCATTAAGTCTCTTCCTAATTCTACCCTTACCGCTTAGGCTCTCGATGGCCCTCAATATATCGGCAACCCTGAGACCCTTGGATTTACCCCAGGCCATTAACTCATCCTTCGTGATAACCCCCCTACTCATTATATGACCCAGAACCATGTCCTCAATACTCGATGATTGCTGAGGAGCTGTCCTCTCTGCGGCTTTGGTCTCAGCCCTAACCTCTGCCGGCTTAGGTACTGGCTTTGGCTCGGCTTTTGGCTTCTCCTCAGCGCCGTAGAGGAATGATGTTATTGATGCCGTACCCTGCTCCTTACTCTCCTCCTTCTTCCTCGCCCTTCTAGACACAGTGTATTATCATGGCTTAATTTAATAATACTTACTATTTCCGTGCATGTTGTATTACGGAGTAATTATTTATAAGTGAGGTCACAGGTCAAGGAATTCAATGAGTGCTTCCGAGAGTAGGGTTTGGGCTGCGATTGCGTGGGCCCTCCTAATAATTGGGGCAATAATAGCGTTACTCATTAGGCCTAGGGATGATTATGTCAGGTACTGGGCTGTGGAGTCCATAGGCCTCACGATAGTTGTAGTCATCGCATGGATACTCGTTGAGATCGTATCAATAGTATTCGCCTTCACAATAATAATACCACTGGCACTAAAGGTGCTTTATGGGCTTGGCGTATTCCTGGTATGGATAATCGGCATATTTAAGGCATTGACGGGTGATTATTGGAAACCACCAATTATCCATGAAACCAGTGAATGGGTTAGGAGGGTCTTACGATTGTAAATCCTCATGTAAAACCCTAAGACCAAGCAGCCTGGCGAACTCCTCAAGCTCCCTCCTAAAGTCGCCATAAATCACAACCCTATGCCAGCCTCCGCGCCAGCGCCAATTACGAACAACACTGGTCACATTACCACCGCCTATCAACTTCGTTGCACATGCCTGTGGTGAATACTCATTGCCTATTGACTTGGATACGTGAATGGTTAATAATCGTTCCTCCGGATTAAATCCGATGACGGTCACTGGTTCGTTTGTGGGCAATTTAACGTGTATTGATGCGTGCTTAGTCCCTAGGTGCGCCTTTGTTATTATGTAAGGTACCTCAGGCCTATCACTGCCATGTGGGTTCGTTGGCGCATAACAGTGGTGATAAATGAATTCGCCCCTCTCCTCATCAACACCGACATTTACCACAAAGCCATTCCTATTAAATAAGTACTTAGCAATTAATATGGGCACCGCGGCATACGGGTCCGCCTCACAGATTGGTATTACCCCATCATACCAAAGCTGCATGTAGCCAAGGCATGGCCACGCCCTCAAAAGACCTGTATTGTAGATACTATGCAGTCCACAGCTATTGCATTAGCACCCAACTCCCTCACGGCATTTCTCATGGCTATGTAGAGCTTGGCCGAGCTCTTAATCTCGCTCATTGAGTCGTCATAAAGCGCTTCCGCATTCTTGACCCACCTATCTGCCCATTCATTCGCCTCATCATCACTCACCTTATCAAAGAACCTAGACCTGAACTCATTGGCATCCATCACAACTGGCGTAATCCCCGTTATTGATTGAATAAGCTGAATACACTATACATGTCGGTATTAGGACCAAACTGCCAATATAGGTGCGACTTAAGGCTTGGCGAGACAACAAACAATACCTTACTCATCCTCAGCCTAGCCAATGCCACTAAATACCTAACCTTAGTAATCACGGCTTGGCTAGCCAGGTTACGCGTGGAAATCCCAATGACTGGGTAACCCTCGCTCAACGCCTTACTAACTCCAAGCATATACTCACCGGCGCCTGCATAGGCCTCAGAAATAATGACAACCGGCTTACCACTTCTAATTATCGGTCTATAAAGCCCATTAATGAATTAAGTGTGACAACGACATAACCCACGGCATTACCCTCAGTATTCAAAAAGACCTGGACATCGATCGGATCTCTAATATCATAATTTACGAATTCAACCCCAGGAAATGAGGATTTAAGGGCGTTGATGAAGACGTTCTTTTCATTTTCGAGAAAGCTCAGGGATTCCGGCGGAGCGCCTAAATCGCCTATTGCAGGGTCTATGAATGCCACCGGTATCCTTATTACGGAACTCATACAAATTGGTCTTCATAATGCATTTTTATTTTTATTTTCTTTAAATTAAGAATTGAATATTATAATTGAATAATTGAAAGAAACCTGGGCTTCTTAGAAAATTGAAGAAAAATTTAAATATGAGATGCTTGTTTCTTCATTTAATGAATTACAAAATAAATAGGGGCAATATGGACCTTTCACACATATTCATAGTAATCACTTTGGTCGCTTTAGCAATCGCAATACTTGCACCATTTCACTTCAATATCAATAGTCTAGGGCAAATGATATACTCACTAATGAGTGGGTGGAGTACTAATGAGGGAATTAATCCAAGCTATGTGGAGACCAACGCAACAATGAGTAAGACGTATGACATGATCGTAGTAACAATAAGCATTAGCAATAACGGCAATAACCAATTAATATTGGCGGCACAACAATAATTGGGACCACACAGTGCAACCTGGAACCCTCAATAATAATACCGCCAAAAAGCGCTGGTGAGATAACCCTAACCATTTATACAATGAATGGCACAACGATGGACCAATAACTGTGAATGTCGGCGGCAATGCATACTCAGTAGGAATACCACAAATATTCTGTTATGGTACTCACCTTGATTTATCAGAGAATAATGGGTTCATGATAATATTCAGCACGGATAATAATGGCAGTATTTACGTGAATGTAAATCAAAATTAATTTTAATTCTACTTAATATACCTCGGATAAATTAAACTATACCTCGCCTGACGTGATTACGATACTCGTTCCCTTACTGGTCTCAATACCCCCTATAAACCAGGCAATGGCTGCCGCAAGCCCCATCGTCCAGACGCCCATGTTAAGTATTAGGAATTGACTTAGTGGTGCCGAGACCGCCCATATAGTCTCGGGTATTAAGGAACCAATTGATATTAACCTAACGAGACTAACAAACGTACCTCTGCGTTCAGTCGGCCATAACTCACCCTTGAACGTGTCCATGCTAGGTACTGAATGCCAATGAATATGTTGAGTATGAAGTCCGTGATGAGGAATAACGTGAAGCTACTAACTATGGGCTTCATAAAAGCGACTATTATGTACGTCGTGACTGCTGCCCCACTTGTGGAGAATAGCAGAACAACCTTCCTACTAATCCTATCCGCAAAGGGCGCAATGAATAAGCACCGATGAACTCGGCCAATGCCGTTATAAGTATTATAAGGCCGTCTGACTACTAAAGTAGATGGGCCCAACCTCGTATGAAAGTAGTCCGAAGCCTACGTCATTTGCCGTCATCATCATTACAGCAACAATAAACCTAAACCAAAGCGGTGGATGCATAACTGACTTAACCTGAACCTCGGCACTAGGTAGGCTTGTTGGGTCTAGTTTGACACCATAGTACTTCTCAACCTCCCTAATGGCATCATTAATCCTACCCTTCCTCTCAAGCCACCTAATGGACTCCGGCATCTTCATCCTACTAATCACTAACACAATGAGTATCACAATGCCTATGATCCCAATGGCGAGCCTTTGATAAAACGGCCCAATCAACTGTGTATTTAGGCTTATGAAGGACACGAGCATAAGCCCAACATTTATGAAGTTCACTAGGAAGAAGGCAGCCTTGCTCCTGTGCCTTCTCGGCATTACCTCATGCATGTCAGTTAATATTACATTCATCTCGCCGCCAGCCGCCGCAAGCATTATGGCTAGGGTGATGAGTAGCGATACGTAATTCGGCATGACCAGCGTTGTTATTATAAACAACGCAATACCAACCGCGTACATTGACATTGTCAAAATGAAGAGTCTCTTCCTACCGAATCTATCCGATAAAGGTCCAACGAATATTAAACCAACTATTAACCATAGGAACGGCCATATTAAGGTCAGTGCGGTTAAGTATGACGGGAGTGAAAACCAGCCTGTGGCTATCGGTGCAATACCGACTAGGTACGCCTCAAAGAGGAGGCCGAGGGCGAAGGCTATGAATGACCAGGTGTGCGCACTCGACCATTTAAGGTCCTCTATTGCCCTAAAAACTGACACATTATTAGCCATATACAACTCCGGCAATTAATTAATTTTTAAAGAATTACTTAATAGCAATGATGATATTATGAAATTCATGATTGATTTAGTAATGATAATTATAATATTTGAGCAAAGTGAGATGTCACAATACTTAACAAGTAAGGCCAAAGAGCAGGAGATATACTTAATCATTGGCAGAGAGTACGAGAGATAATAATGTTATATCTATTAGTATGTAGTTTATAAATAATCATAACAGTAAATAAATATATTATAATTATTGCAGAATTGAATATTGATTAGCAATAGAATGTCTACGAAAAATATGCGCGCACCCGACCCTCCTCACACCATCTGGGCTCCTCACAACCACGTTTCCCAAGGCCCTCACAACAACTATATTCAGCAGTACATTCAGGCCAGAATTAATTGAGCAAAATCATTGAAGACCTGGACCCTCCTAGATATGTCAACCCTCCTTCTCCTCCACTCGTTGGAGTAACCGACTAAATCGCTCGTGTGAATCTCATTAATATTAATGCCAAGCCTCTGCGAAACGGAACCCACGAAATCCCTCACACTATTTATCGCATTATCAGCACCTAATTTATCAACAGCCACAGAGGCTATGACAAAAGGGCCACTCCTAAGCTCATTAGGTTTCCCCGACTCATCAATGTAAATTAATAAACACATTAATATGCACGAACCCCACTAATAATAAAAACTTCAACTTACTAATTAATGGAAGGACCATGAGACTAATATCAATGCCCCACCCATAAGAGATAGCTTTTTAAGCACGTATTATGAGTTAAATAATGAACAGGCAGTGGGGGGACTTCCATGGTGGGCGGCCCACACTTGCCGCCACCATGGAGTGGATGAACCCCCATCCTCATATTTCAAGTATTTCAGTACATTGTTAAGTCTTAGGGATCTTTATTCAATTTCTATCTAGGAGAGATTGAACGCAAAAACAGCAAACACCAGAAATCCTTTTTCCGTAGTCAGGTCGTGTCGATAGAATCGTTAGGTCACGACGTGACCGTGCAAATCCCGGAAAGGGCCTCCCTTCCCGTGCAGCAGTTCGCATGGTCTCTTGCCCCAACTATTTCACGGAGACCCATGGACTCATTTGGTGTCCCATGAAACAGAAGGCCCCAAACTGTTTCACGAAATCCATGACTAGCATCATGATGCATTGCGTTTTTAAATTCTTGATTGTAGTGCTTCGTGGTATTGAGTTCTTACACCGCTGACGAATGATGAATTGCCATGATGCACGAAATCAGTTTACAGAATCCTTGATTAAACATAATTGAGGGCTGTAACACCGAGCAACTTCCATACGGCTACGTCATACTTAATACAAATTCCAGAAACATAATAATACCACTACCACAATAACATCATCAATAAAATTAGGAAACAAAACCGAACCTAAATTTGCACTTATAACTTATGGACCTTCAGTAACTCTCCTTAGGATATTCACTACCATTACTTATGATCTTCTTGTTTTGATAGGTTTTTAAGTTCTTTTGCACTAAAGTTCTTAGATGATATAGTGAGCAAAGAGGGAAGGAGGAGGTATGTTGAGGTTATTAAGGTTGAGTTGCCGAGGGATCTTGCTGAGAGGCTTCGTAGGTATGCTGCTGAGAGGTATGGATCTAGTAGTGGTGCTCTTTCGAGGGCTGTGGCTGAGCTTATAGCTAGGGAGCTTGGAATGCATAGTGAGCCTTCCGGTACTGTGGATTCAATTGTTAGTATTGGCCTTCAATCTGATTTTTCAATGGGATGGGAAGGATCTGATAGAGGCTTTTGAGGAGGACGGACGTGTTTAATAGACGCTAACATATTCCTGGAGGTTCTATATAGGAGAGGTAGATGGAGAGAATGTTGCGAATTTCTAAATAAGGTTAAGGCGGGGCACATTAAAGCCTATGTGCCTCGTTTTACGATTCACGGTATATCCGCAATTTTAGGTAAGCCTGATTTAGTAGCTAGATTCCTTTCAGAGGTTATGACGTGGAGAGATCTCGCAATTATTGACTTGCCTTTAGAAGAGGAGATTGTGGCCGCGGAACTAGCTGCTAAGGTTAACCTGGATTTTGATGACTGCCTCCATTATTACTATGCCAAGAGGATGGGTCTTAAAATCGTCTCCTTTGATAGGGATTTCGATAAAACGGGTATAGAAAGGCTGGAGCCTAAGGATGTGAAAACTACATAGATGGCATTACCTTAAAGGACCGTAGGTGCTGTGGCCATGCTTTATTGATCACCTTGCTTATTTATGCTCAGTGACGCCTGGGTTCATCAGGTGTTCAGGCAAGGCTGAAGTCATCACATTATTTAACCATTATGTGCCCTTATTTAAAATATTTTACATAATCGGAATCGGACTATCTATTATTATTTTAATGCCGTTAACGCGTATTGCCAGGTTAACCCTCTCTTCTGGTGGAGAAATACTGCATGGAGGACATGACTAAGGCCTACTTTCTTCCCATGTCGGTGGTTTTATGAGGTTAGAATTGGTATCAATGATGTTAGGGCTAGGCTTCCCATATTTTAGGAGTTAATTGGTGGAACTAATAAGTCATTGGGTATTACATAGGTTGTGTTGTTAAGAGTGACTTATTAAGGCTGGTTCTATGGTTATTTCGTGATGAGGGCCCAGTACCTGATTGGTGAGGTGAAAGACCACTGCTGATTTTGGTTTCCTTGGAGCAAAGGCTTTAAGTACGTGAGAGGTGAATGTTTATGGTGACGAGAGAGGGTTAGCTGACCCGATGCTGATCACCCGGCAAGTCTGACTCATACTAATAATACGAATGCTCAGCCTTTATTTAATTAAGAAATCAATATATTCATGCACAAGCTTATTGACCATGTTTATGATGAGTCCCTAGACCCTGAAACCTGATGAAGGACATCCTTACTGATTTTCAATGCAAAGTTTGACAGAACATAATGTCTATAAAGCCGTTATTTGGCGTCTACTTAATGAGCTTACCTGAGGATGTAATGACTAAGGCTCTTGATCTTGCAATGGGCAGTGGTTCTTCCTATGCCGAGGTTAGGTATCAAGTTGATACTGTTAGGCTTGTTAATGTTAGGAATGGTGTGCTTCAGTCATTGAGTAGTTACTCCTATGGTGGTGTTTCAGTTAGGGTATTGGTTGATGGTATGTGGGGCTTCGCGGCCACGAGCAATACTGACTGGGGTTCGGTTAGGGATGCCGTGGGTAGGGCTGTGTCCTTGGCCAGGGCTGTTGCTAGGCTCAGGAGGAGGAAGATAACAATTAGTGGGGAGAGACTTGCCAGGACTACGTATGAGGTTAATCAAAGGGTTAGGATTGAGGACTTAACCAATGAGTACCTAGTTAAGTACTTAAATGAACTTGACTCTCACGCTAGGGTTGAACCCAGGATTAGGGTTAGGAACCTATTCCTAAGCCTTACCATTACCGAGAAGCTCCTACTCACGAGCGACGGTGCTACGTAAGGAGTAGGATACCTAGGGTCTACCTATTTGGTTCATTAATTGCCTATGACCCACAGGGTGGTAGTGCCCAGAGGAATATTGAGTTTGGTGGTTCGGGCGGCTTTGAAGCTTTGGGTAGGGTTGAGGATGAGGTTGATAGGGAGGTCAGTGTTATTAAGGATGTGCTTAATAAAGCCAGGCCCCTTCCGCATGATGATGTCATGGATGTAGTATTAAGCCTGAGTTAGCCGGTATAATGGTTCACGAGAGCATAGGCCACCCACTGGAGCTTGATAGAATCATGGGTAGGGAGGGCGCCGAGGCCGGCGAGTCATACGCTAAGCCAGATTACCTTGGTAGTTACAGGATTGGTAGTGACCTTGTCACGATAATTGACGACCCAACAATACCCAATAGCTACGGCTTCTATTTAGTCGATGAGGAGGGGGTCACGGCTAGGCCTAGGTTTCTGGTTAGGAATGGCATAATAAATGAGTTCTTAATGAATAGGGAGTATGCGTCGTACATTGGATTAACGAGTAATGCCGCCGCCAGGGCCAGTGAGTTTGATAAGGAGCCAATACCGAGGATGGCAAATACATACCTAGCACCCGGTAATTGGAAGCCGGAGGAGATAATTAGGGAGACGAGGAGGGGATTATACATCGCCTCATACACGGAGTGGAACATTGATGACAAGCGCTGGTTTGGGCGTTATGGAGGCTTTGAGGCTTACTATATCGAGAATGGGGAATTGAAGTACATGGTTAAGGAACCATTCATTGAGGTCGATACGAAGACCCTGTGGAGTAACGTGGATGCGGTGGCCAATGACTTAAGGTTTTACCAGGGACCTGTGGCAAGGGTAATCCAGAGCAGGGGGTACCTGTATACTTGGGTGGGCCTACCTTCAGGGTAGCCAATGTTAGAGTTTTGAAGGCCCCACGCTAACCCTTTGATATGTTTAAATCCTTAATTAATACGTATGGCGCCGTACCAGGTAATGGCGAGTCCCACCAATAGACCTGCCTAGCTCCCTACTCGAGTCAACGAAATTCCTAAGCAATGTTCTAAAAGAGTCCGCAATCCTCAACCCACGTACCCTGGCACTTAACCTTCCATTCCTAACAAGGAGGGCTACGTCCCTAACGACTGTTGAGAATACGCCCTCCTTAATGTTTTGGAACCTCGTGTACCAATTATTAGTGATTACTATGCCATTACCAAGCTCAGCAGCTATGGCCTCGACATCATTGGGTAACCGCCCCGTACTTATTGCCACATGCCTTGGCCTGGGCTCAACCAATTACCAACCGCGTGGCCTGTGCTGACAGTATTAAATTTAGCGGCCGTCCTATTATTATGCAGTAATTGCGTAAGTACGCCCCTCCTTATTACTTCTATGTTCATTGTCTTGTTACCCTCATAATCAAAGGACTCTGAACCAAAGGCGTTGGGGTCACTTGATAGATCCATTATTGATAACTCTTCACTAGCTATAGTATTACCAATGTCATTCTTGGAAACGCCTGACACCTCTGTTATTACTGAGTATGCATTAAACCACATGGCAGTCATTAAACCGTATAAGTGGCTGATACCAACGGGCCAAGAACTACATTATACCTACCATTACCCACGCTTTCCTCAGGTAAATCCTTAGCCATCCTCACTAAGCGACCCGCCTCAATACCCGCATCTTTTGGTTTAAATCCATCCAGGGTATTGGATATTGATACTGATGTTGCGGTTATATCATCAATAAATGCCCTAATCGTGAGCGTCACGAAGGAGGCCTTATCCTCAAGCTCAAGCCCAGTACTATCGGTATAGTAACGTTCCTCAACACCGAAGGTCATTGCACCTGCGTTTCTCTGTGAGCCCTCACTTAGCGATGCTTGGATTGCTTCGTTTAGCCCATCAATAAGCTTATCGACATCACTTTCAACCCTACTATCATACTTACCAACCAGTTGGCTTGGCTTTCCTCCATGAGTCAGTGGTGTGTAGAATTCATCCTCAGGAATATTACTTAACTCCTTAATCATTTCCTGAACCTTGCTTCTAATTATATTCTCATCGATTACGGATAATGATGCTGTTAAGTACCTCCTCGACTTGGCGATGTATATGGCCGTCTCATACGTGACCCAGTTATTAGCTATTGTCGGCTCGTTATTGGCAAATCTAACCATAGACCACCTAACCCTCCTTGAGACGATTATTCCCTCATCCACTAAATCCTTAACGTCACGGATAATACCGCTTAATGCATTTAACATCGGATTATCAATTTAATATTGATTTTTAATCTTTAAGCTTAAGCTTATGTTAATTCCTTCTCTAATTAATGATTCATTAAGATTTATGAATATATTACTAATTCATAGTTTTTAATTTTCATAACTCTCATATAATGCACTCAGATAGAAGAAATAGAAGAAATAAATGAAATAACCGGACTTGATTTCGTGAAGGGTAACCCATTCATGCAGATGAAATTGCTAACGGACCTACTAATGCTATCAAGTGCAATTAGGGTATTGTCCTTGGACCTCTATAGGCTTGGCCAGGATATTAGGCTCATGTTCTCGGTCCATTCACCGGACTTAATGAGGTGAATATACCCACACAGGGCGAGGTTGCTGGTTCAAGCATAATGCCTGGCAAGACAAACCCAGTAACCGTGGAGTCCCTCCTTAAGGCTATAATGCAGGTGTTGGGTCTTGATAAGGCAATTGAACATGCCTCGATGCTTGGGGGTTTGAGTTAAGCATGGGTATACCAATTACTGGCTATGATATTATTATGGAGATGAGCATTTTGAGCGAGGGTATTAGGAAGTTCACGAAACTGGTCATAGATGGTCTAGTTCCCAATATTGATGTCATGCGTGAATATGCGGAGTTAATGTCATCAACTATATCGACTAAATCCTCCTTCTTTATGTTATAGAGTTGTGCAGCGAGTGGGCATGCGTATATTTTGAATTTATCGCCATAGACAGACTTAAGCTCCTTTAGGTAGGAGTACCAATCCTTAAGCAATATTATTAAAACTTTATGGCGATTTATTAGATGATTTAGGAACTATAAGGAAATACACGGAGTTAATCGCGGATCTTGCTGTCATGGGCGTTACTAGGGATAGGCATGTGGTTCTTCTTGATGAGATTGATAATAGGCATGCCGCAATAGCCTACATGGTATTGAAAGCCCTTGGGTTTAATCACGTATCAATACTAAATGGTGGTAAAGTAAGTTGGTTAATTCATAAGGGCCCACTATGCACCTGCAACGGTCATGTTTCTAAGGGAAATCCTAACGTCATGGACCTATTTAACGTCACTGCTAACCTTAAGGATTACTTTGCCGATTTCGAGCAGGTTTATGAACTTATAAGCAAACATAAAGTTGGTGTTGATACTATTCTTATTGATGTTAGGTCTCCCTGTGAGTACATAGGTGGTGATGTGGATATATGGGGTCACATACCGGGTGCCATTAACATGCCCTGGAACTTATTCCTCGAGCCCAGAACTAATAGGTTTAGGACCGTGATGAAATAAGAAAGATAATTAATAAGTATGGGCTTTCACCTGATGATGACTAATACTTTACTGTAGGTCTGGCAGTAGGTCAGCCCTAGTATGGTTTGCATTAACGGAGATTCTCGGCTTCAGTAAAGTTAGGGTTTACCTTGGTTCTTGGTTAGACTGGCTACGTCATGGTGCTCCAATTAAACGTGGTAAAGAACCCTAACTACCAATGCCCTGTTAATACCTACTAAACTTAGCAAGCGCTCTTTTTAACACACCTGCAGATACTGAGTTAATGAGCATTGATGAAAGAATCCAATGCCTTACCCAATCACGATCTCCCTACGTACTTGAGGCGCTGAACAGCCTGTGAAGTGGTGGGTTGGTGTAATGAGGCATTTAAAAAAAGCTATTAATGAGGATAAGCCATTATTAATTGACATTGGGGCTGGGTGGTGCCATTGGTGCCACGTCATGGATGAAACCACGTATAAGGATCCAGAGGTTGTTCAATTAATTAATGATTACTTCATACCAATTAAGATAGATAGGGATGAAAGACCGGACATTGATAGGAGGTATCAAGAGGCAGCATTATTAATTGCTGGGCAGGGTGGTTGGCCGTTGACGGTGTTCGCCACACCTAAGGGTGAGGCAATCTATGCAGGTACGTACTTCCCGCCTAGGATGTCATGGGCTTACCTGGCATGGTTAGGGTGTTAAGGGCTGTGCTTGATGCGTACAGGAGTAAGAGGGATCAGTTAAATGAATTGATTAAGCAGGTTAATGATGCAATAATGAGTTCTTACGTCTCCACAGTCATTGGGGATGTCAACGTTGGAGTTATTGATGAGGTTTTGACAAAAATAATCGATATGTATGACAATGAGTATGGAGCTTCAGTACCGCTCCTAAGTTTCCCCAGGTTACATATCATGCTCTTCTTCTTTACAGAGGTTTCTACGTGAGTAATGCCGTAATTAACATTGTACATGATACGTTGATAAGGATGGGGAGGGGTGGTATTTATGATCAATTAGGTGGGGGTTTCCATAGGTATTCCGTGGATAGGGCTTGGTTAATACCGCATTTTGAGAAGTTGCTTATTGATAATGCGGAGCTCCTAATGAACTATGCTGAGACCTACACGGTCACTGGCGATGATGAATTACGAAGCATCAGCTTAGGCATTATTAACTATGTGAATAGTACGTTGGCAAATGCAGAGGGCGGTTATTACGCCAGTCAGGATGCTGATGTGGATTTTAAGGATGAGGGTGGCTACTATAAGTGGAGTATTGATGAGTTAAGAAGTTTATTGAGTAATGATGAATTCAATGTTGCTTATTGGTACTTTGGGATATTTAAGTTTCAAAGTGGTGAAAAGGCTGTATTGCATAGGGCATTGAGTATTGAGGAAGTCGCTAATAAATTAGGCATTAACGCTGACCAAGCTAGGATATTGCTTGGTTCGGTTATTAAGAAATTGATTGATACAAGAAGCAGTAGAAAGAGCCCACGCGTGGATACGACCATATACGCGGGTTGGTCATCAGCCATGGCCGTAGCGTATGCCTTGGCCGGCGATTATCTAGGTATTAGCACTATTAATTATTCATTAAGGGCTGTGGATTTCATAATGAATAAGATGTACATAAACGGTGAGTTACGCAGGCATTTAGGTGTAACGTATTATCAATGCCCGGTTTATTGGAGGATTACTCATACGCATTACTTGCTGCAATCACCGCGTATAGCCATACAGGTAATAGAAGGTATCTTGAATTCGCAGTGAGACTTGGGTATGACATTATTAATAAATTCGAGGCACCTGATGGTGGTTTCTACGATACTACCATGCCAGATATACCGATGGCTCAAAGGATCAAGCCAATTGGGGACACACCAAACTGGAGCCCAAATTCGTTGGCGTTAATCGCATTAATGAATTTATATAGGGTAACAGGCATTAATAGGTTTAGGAGAGGGGTTGATAACGGAATAAGGGCTTTATACCCATTGGCTGTGAGGTATGGCCCTGGCGCTGCATCTTACTTCATAGCCCTTGATTGGTACCTGAGGGACCCGCCTAAAGTCGTCATTATTGGTGATGAGGATAATGAGTTCATGAGACTATTAAATGTAGCGTTAAGTACGTTTAGGCCAGGTAAGTTGGTTATCCCCATCATTAATGATAGTGTTGATGATCTTATAATGGATGAGTCGGTAAGGGCAATGATTAATGAATATAGAAAGAGAAGGGTCACACTGGCATATGTATGTGCTTACACAGCATGTAGCATGCCCATTAGTGACGATGAGAAGCTACGCAACTTAATTACAAGCTTCATGCGCGATAAATATAATTAATTAACACTTTTTAACACTGATTATTACCTTTTACCGCCCCTTAGTGATGGATGAGTAATACTTAAATCATTGCACACATTAAATTATTGATGGCAAAACAGGTAGAAGTAAGAGGGAGCCTTAAATGCACGTTGAATAAAGGATTACTAAAGGCATTAGCAATTTCCCAACTAGCCCTAGCCTCAGCCATAGCCCTATTTACCACCGTTATAGACCCACCATCATTAATAAACATACTCATTGTACTATCGGTTACGGCAATTGAGGGAATATCAGTAAGTTATGTATTGCATTATCTAAAGAATGGATGCTTCACCTAAACCTTAATTTCAATGACCCTGCCTGATAATTCAAGGTAGTATTTACTCTCATCTTCATAAACAATGTGCAACTCCACCGGCGCATCCCAGGGTAGGCCATAAATGTCCATGGCCCTAACCAGGATATCCCTGTAAAGCCTGCTCCTATTAACGTGGGTGCCTCTTGGTATGATTATCAATATGTCTATGTCGCTAAGGACTGTCGTCCTGCCCTCGGCGACGCCGCCAATAACGAAAACCCTGGCATTGGGTATTAAGTCCCTGGCAGCCTCATAACCGCCACCGCGTACTCTCTCCACCTTCTTAAGTGCTCGAAATGATACCTAACCCAACTTGACATTACTAACAACCTTATCTAACATTTTTATTAATTCCTTAGCCACATTAAGTGCATTAGATACGTCGTTTACATCATAACTAACTTCACCATATCTATCCTCAGTGTATGCCTCCTTAAGCATTATCAGTATGTCCCTATTCTCACTCACAAAATCCATTAATTCACGCGCCAACTCATTGAAGCCCTGAGACCCAAGCCCCTTAATCAGCATACCAATCAATTCTCTAATGCCATGACCCCTAACCCTAGAACCAAATAACTCGAAATAAACGGCCCTTACGTAGAGTTGAATTGCCTGATCTATAAGGAACATGGCTAGATCAAAATCATCAATATTCTCAGCAATGTGAAGCGCGTTCAAGGCTCTCCTCTTTAATTTACTAACATATATACCACTCATTTCATTTATTGTTAGATTTCTGCCATAATTAATTTATTTTAACGTTTTACCAATCGCTATTATTAGGGGGAATGACCTAATGAAACTAACATTAAAATATGGAGCCAATACATTAACCAAGCATCTTTCACTACATGAATGGTCCCCTAATACTTTAACCCTGTCGGCGTCAGCCTCAACAACTATGAATACAGAATTAGGCCTTAGTGAGTCGTACACGTTCTTAATGGATGATGAATGGTCGCCCCAGTGATGAAGTGTGAACATGGCTACTGCAACGTCAAACTTCCCCGGCATTGTTGGTAATAACCAACTCCCTGCATTAACGAAGTCGGGTCTCCAAAACCTCCTGGCCTGCCTAATCATTGGTAGGCTCACATCTACACCAACAACGTAATAACCATAACTACTCAATAAGCCGGCCAACCTACCTGTGCCGGACCAATCTCGAGTACTCTCGCTGGGGGCTTTACGTATCTCCTAACCATGTTTGCGGTTAACCTGTAACTCCATAGCAGGAGTATCTCAAGGAATCTATACATCCTGGCAGTCCTATCATCAAATCTCTCAAAGTAGCCGAAGCCACTAACCATCGTAAATACCTATTAATTGTGAATGAATAAATTATTAACGCGTTGTATCAGTACCACGGATACCCCTAGGCATGGGCCTTTATGAAGTATAGCGTTATTGCGGCATTATCGCCGTAGTGGATCACAGGGCTTGGTTGTATAGGGATTGATACGTAGTAATTACCTGGTGTTGGTAATATGCCCTTTAGATCAATAAATGGCTCGCCATGGCCGTGACTATTAGCATGACTGTGAGCGAGGACGTGAATAGCGACGGGTATGAGGTTACCTACTGCTTCCCTAGATTAATGGTATTATTGCCGAGGCTATCACGTAAGTAAGGGCTGTAATGGCGTTTGGTAGGGGGTAGGAAGTACCTATGACCTGAGAAGGTTATCTAGAGGCGTTGTATGATGGTGGTGAAGCCTCGATGTTGCCGTGAGGTTTGCGTGACCACCTGCGTAGCTATTTGGTGGTATAGTGCCTGTTGGGTTGTGTATGTGAAGTTGGCACCGCTATAGGATGTTGATGGTGCCTGGGGTATCGTGGCCGTTACAAGCCCTCATAGTAACAAATCACACCTGCCAAAACTAATATACTTATTGCTAATGCAATGAGCATGGTTATTAGTATCATTTTACTATATTTTGCATTCTTAATTTTCTCTGTGAACATTATGCTCATTTAATTGCCTTCTCTTTTTAATTTTTCTCTCTATTTCAACTCCGCATAGCAAAATAATGCTTAAAGTGGCGCGTATTGGTTTTGGCTCTGTGGACATTAGGGAGATCATAAGTGCAATTAAGGAGAATGGATTGCTAAGCGCCTTAGTAATTGAATTGCTTAAGGACAATAATGCCTACAATGAGTTGTCCAGGTACTTCGTGATGAGTGATGGTGGGTTATTCCTGAGACCAATAGGCGTTGTTAGGCATGGGCTTAGTGATGATGAGGTGAGGAATTCAAGCATGGGTGTTGATGGCATTATAGAGGTTTTTGAGGAGTTTGCCGATGGGTTGAGGAATATTGATGGATTTTCACATCTAATACTAATTTCATTATTTAATAAAGTCACCAGGGAGCAGAGGAGTGTCCTCGTGGTTAGGCCTAGAAGGCTTGTAAAGTTTGGTATTAGACCTGAGGAGTTGCCTGAGGTTGGTGTATTCGCTACAGATTCACCGCATAGGCCGAACCCAATCGGCCTTAGTATTGTTAAGCTCATTGGCAGGGATGGCAGGTTTCTTAGGGTTTCTGGGCTTGACCTATTTAATGGTACGCCAATACTGGACATCAAACCATACACACCCGACAGGTCTGTTAGTGTAAATGATTTGAGGACACCGACCTGGTACTCCACTCTTTGGAGGAGGATTGGTGGTGGCGTTATTTAATTAAATGGTGCTTTAGATAAAAGTTTATAATTCTAAATTTAGACAATTACAGCTTGATAGTAATGGAGAGGATTGAACAAGTGATTAAGGAGTCATTGAGGTATCATACCATTGGTGAGGTTAATGGTAGGATTAGGATACGAATAACTGATGAGACAAAGACTAAATTAATAAAAGCTGGTTACGGCATTTACAATCACTCAACGGTCGAGCTATGTCACTGGACAAAGAGCGCACTCGTAAAGGGACAAAGCTGTTACAAGTTTAAGTTCTACGGAGCACCGGCAGGCGGTTCCCATAGGTGTGCCGAGTTTAGCCCTGTCGGTATGATATGTAGTAATAGGTGCGTTTACTGCTGGAGACCTACCGAGTCCTTTGACTCCTTTGTACCGAGTGAGGACTTAGTTGATGACCCCGAGGAATTAATCCAGGGAATACTTAAGGAGAGGTATAGGCTCTTGACTGGTTACTTCGGTAATCCAAAGTCCAAGGACAGGGCTAGGGAGGCCCTCGTGCCAACCCACTGGTCAATATCGTTATCTGGGGAACCAACACTATATCCAAAGTTGCCACAGCTCGTTAAGTACCTCAAGGGCTTACCGAATACCAAGTCGGTGTTTATAGTCACGAATGGCGAGCACCCAGAGATGCTTGAGAGACTTCAGCGTGAGGGTGCATTGCCAACGCAGTTATACCTATCATGCAACGCACCAAATAAGGAGTTGTTCTATAGGATTAATGTGCCTGTAATGTATAGGGAGGATGCATGGGAGAGGTGGTTAAGAAGCCTTGAGTTACTTAGTAGGTTGGATACGAGGACCGTTATTAGGATAACCCTGATAAGGAGCCTTAACTACGACTTCAAATACATACCCGAATTCGCAAAGCTCATGCTCATTGGTAACCCACACTTCATTGAGGTTAAGTCCTACATGCACCTAGGGCACTCCACCTTCAGACTGAAGAGGAGCGACATGCTTAGGCATGAGGAGGTTAGGGAGTGGGCCATGAAGTTGCTCGAGGAGATTAATAGGCTTGGCGGTAACTTCAGGTATATGGATGAGGATGAACCGAGCAGGATCGTCGTTCTACAAAACATGACCAGGTATGTCGATAGGTGGATCGTTAGACCCGAGGAGCAGCATAAGTATAGTAATTACGTTTAAATTCCATAACTCAGAAGTTCCATAAATCAACCTGCTTAATCGAGCCATCACCATATATGTGGTACTTATGATACTCACCATTACTCAATGCGCGGCAATTACCGACAGCGCTAGGCTTGTAGAAGTCAATCACTGTTGATGAAGCGTAAATAAAACCTCCAGGTAACTCACATTGATAAAGCCTATAATACCTCTCCCTAAACACTTTCTTATCGTCATCAACAACCCTGTAGTAACTACCAACAATAAGCGTGATTGAGCCATCCCTAACCAACGCTATGCCCAAGTTGGCGCCAGTCCTCACGAACCTAAGCAGCCAACTGAGATCGTCCTTTGCGATGTCATCCTTAACTCGCCCAGAAAGGGCTAGATTGGCTATGTAGGTATCATTGAACTTAGCCGCATAATTCCTATCAATACCAACCTCCTTCGCTATGTCATCCCTATAAAACGAGCCATTATGAATCATGTAAAGCTCAAAACCATCCTAGTTACGGCTTTAACGGGGTGTGTGGAGAATACGTTAATCGGCGTGCCTATACTTGCCGCCCTAGCGTGCATCATCATTAGGACTAAGTCACCATCATTAACACTGCCTAAGAAGCCCCTGACAATACTTGCTGCGTCGTCCATGAATATGGCCCTAACACTCCTATGGTATAGAGTTGATGCGTTATTGACTCTAACAAGGAGGACTCCCCAACCATCGCTATGTCTCTCCTCATTAAGGAATTCCTTACCATAGGGATCCATGGAAGCCGCCTTTACCAAACTATTACCAATATCAGTCAATACTTCCCTGGCATTATTAAATTTACCAAGTGCAACAACGAGCCTACACATTACATATGAGGTAATAATTGCGGCTTATAAGCGTATCGCGTCACCATAAGTTAAAACTAACTAGTTAAAGTTAATGATAGATTACCTTCTCTATCCTTTCTCTGACGTGGTCAAGGCCTATTAATATTAGGCCTAGGTTTGAATCATGACGTGCGAGACTAACTAGAATAATGTCATTGTTTATTGGGGACATAATAATAAGATAATTACCAGCTGAATAGGAGAAGATTTGTGCTACCAATACCAGCCTTACTAAACATCCTATCGATATTACCCTTAATAGCTGCAAGTACTGCACTTAGGGATTTCGCATTAACGCCATCCCTTGTCACTGATGAAACGACAAAACCATTCCGATGAATAAGCATGGCTCCCAAAACCTCACCACCCGCATTACTCACGAAACTCCTCAATGCAACATCAACCTCAGCACCCAACTTAGACATACACTTTATATCAAAAAGAGCCCAATATTTAAATTTTTACTTCCATGAAATTCGCGAAAAGCATTATAAATAATCAAAGACGAAACATAAAATATTTCCTAGAGATCTGAAATAATGTTCAAAAAGCAATTGATAAATAACCTAACATGAAAGATAATAATAATATTGCCATAAATAAAAATCATACTATAATTAATAATTAATAAATTCTATGAGTAATAATATTAATGATTATTCACAAAATATGAGTATCATGTGTGAGTGGGGTTGCGATCACAAACCTTATTGAACGTGTGTTTATGTCGAAGCCGTGGTTTCCCAATTGCTCCAGGGCAACCTTAATATTTGATTCCCAATCCCCAAGGGAGAATGGTCGAGTTAAGATGGATGTTGAGTATGCCATTAGGAAATCCCGTGCTAGGCCAACATTTAGGTTATCCGTGGTATTCAGGGATTCGAGGAATGAACCACTCATTCAAGTGGCCGATTACGTCGCGTATGTGGTGAGGAAGATTTACATGGGGCACACTCAATATAGGTTATTCAACTTCCAGCACGCGTTCCAATTGCTTGAGAGTAAGATAAGGAGGTGCCCAGGCAAAAACACGTATAGGGGCTGCGGACTTAAGGAATGGGTCATAAAATGATTAACCCACAAAACACGTTATTACATGGCGCATGCTTGAGTTACCATTAGCGCGAATCCTCATGCCTCAGCGGCCAATAGTGCTCGATAGGTGTTCTATACTTTGTTTGGATTACAGTGAAGAGTTACCCCTGATCCCTCGCTGTCCACACCCTGTGCCTAATCTTCGCAGTTAAATGCGTGATTACCTCAAGCATCTTCTCGTCAATACCCATCCACCTCACACCATCAACCACCCCCACTAACACCCAACCCAACATCGCCAGGGCAAGGCCTTTCACTGCCCATTGCATTGCTCATGCAATTTCAAAATCGGATAGATTACGTGCCTTAAGCACTATTGGCGTAATCACCATCATACGTTAACTCTAATTAGCAATACTTTAATTTTATTCCTGTTTTTACTAATTTAATGGGTGTTTTTGATTCATTCATTGACTGCTCAGTAATTGTGAGGGTTTGTACCCAATCGGCTCTGGTAGGGATAGGTGTTATGAAATTTGCCTTAGTAAGGCCGAGAAACTCCTCGAACTCAGCACTAAGGATGGCAGCGTCTCGAGGGATGATGCCGAGAGGTTGAGAAGCTACTAAGCATGTGTGGTTTAAGCATAGGGAAGGTTGAGGACCTTAGGAAGTACTGCATTGAGAAGTATGAGGAGTTAAGTAGGGCACCACAACAACCGAGTAAGAATATGGAGATGCCACTTGCTCAATCAAGCGTGGCTGAGGAGCAGTTACCGAGTAGGTTGGTTGATTGTTACCAGTACTGCGTTAAGTATCATAGTGATAATCCCACCGCACTCCAGGGTTGTAGGTCAATGTGCGATGCCATGTGGAAGCCTAGCATCCAACGCGTTGGTATTGAGCAATTCAGGAATTGCTTCCCAAGTGGCCTACTGGAGCTTGGTGAGTTTGAGGCTAGGTATAGGAGGGTTGGTCTTGATGATTGGCAGATTGTTGCCCATATCTCGGGTGTCATCAGTAAGATAATTGAGGAGGGTAGGCGAAACAAGTGCCCAGACCTGGACGAGACAATAATTAGGGTGGTGACCAGTAAATTGGACAAGATGGGCATAGACAGGTACTCAATAAGAAGGGCATACCTACACGGAATGAGTGATGAAGTTAAACAATTAATCATGAAGGTATTTCCAAATGTCACCGACATGGCTCCACCAAAACAAATTCCAAGAATCTCAGAAAGGCCTAGGTCATTTGTGTCTCAAGTATCAGTAACACCCTCCATATCTATTAAGCAACGTAGACCTCCCATTAAGAATTATGTTGCTGTTGCCTTTTCCGTAATACTCGTAATCCTGGGCTCCTCAATGTGGGTTTATGGTTTTATAGAACAAATAATGCTGCCTATGATTATTTCATTCTTCTCCTCAATAATAGCCCTCATATTAGGGGGCAAGCTCATATTAAACAAAGAAGAAGGCGAAGCATACATAACATATATAGTAATTGCGTCAGCAATCATATTTATCATCTCATTAATAAGCTTATTATTCATGTTAGGAGCTAGAACACCACTCATGGCAATAACTCCACCTACTAATTTTACTAATAATGTAATACTTTAAAGAAAAACCAAACTAATTAATTATTAATGAATTTTCATAATACATACCATTCGCGAATCTCCATGTTCATTATTAGAAATACCTATAGGTGATAATTATGAATGCCTCAAATAGGCTTAATGAATGTTACCAGTATTGCATTAAGTACCATAGTGATGATAGTAAGGCGTTGCAAGCATGCTACTCCATCTGTGATGCATTATGGAGACAACAACCATTAGGTGTCGATATGAGAACCATTAGTGAGTGTTTTCCTCATGGAGTCTTCGAACTTGAAAACTTCATGGCAAAGTACAAGAGAGTTGGTAGGTCCGGCTTTGATGACTGGCAAATAGCATCTTATGTCTCGAGCATCATCAATGAGATGCTCAATGATAGTGAACGAAATAAATGCCCTAATGCGAAGAACATAATTATTAAAGTCATAATTGATGTACTAAATAGTTTAGAATAAATAGGTACGAGATAAAAAGAGCATACCTTCATGGTACGAAAGAAGAGGTTAGGCAATTGCTCGTGGAAATATTCCCGAACATAAACCGTAAAGGAGGTGAAGAGGAGGTGAGGGGGCCGGCGATTACGACCACTGAGTATGAATCATCAATGAATTATGAAGTATTTACTATACCCATAGAAATAGAACATTCGAAGTTAGAAAAAGATTCCCGTAAAATGAAGGTGAAAACGGAGAGAAGGAGGGGGTATCGAAATGTATTAGATACCCTTAAGATTATAGCCATTATCATAATTGCCATGATTGCAGGATTTGCACTTTGGTATTTCATAATCGCAAGTATTCTCGCAATAATTCTTAACTGGCGTAGTATGTTGCCCGCCTTAATCATTTTAATAATACTAATTATAGTTTATTTAGTATCGGGTATATAGAGATTACTACGTGGCACCGCAGGCATAGAAGGGGGTTGATTCCATGAAGAGGGATAAATAGGACATTGTGGGGATTTAAGAACGACCTTGTCACTCATTTATCGGAATCACAGCAAAGATACATAGGGCCTTGAGGGAGATCCACAGCCACTTACTTAGAGACCACTAATATGCGCACCACAGGGCTAATAATGACGCATAAAATTTAAACAAATATATACGCCCAGCAGGCTTGGTCGTTTATCGGGCCGGCCTATTACTACGGTGGTGAGTCTACAATATTCAATACCCAGGTTGCCCTAGACACGCAGCAATTGGGTAGTGGTGGTTACTACCTAGTGATTAGTAATGTACTACCCAAACGCAAACACGTTCTCCCTGTTCACAAATATAACACTAACATTCACACCACAGACACCGAACATACAATTAACAAGCACTGCACAGGCAAGCATTATAAATGGTACACTACCGACAATTCAACTAATCAACGTGACAATATCCACACCAAACATAACAATACCACAAATACCACCAATAAACATAACAGTACCGCAGATAAACATAACACCACTAACAATAAACACATCAATAAACTGGTAAAAGGGCAGTTAATGAAACAATAATATCAAAATAAAACCATCATTACTTTTTAAATAACCATGTTTTACATCTCGCATTATTTCACTAACTAGAACTACCGCAACTTAAGTGATTCAGCGATATACTTGCTGTAACTGTGACATTATAATAATTGGGGTTATAAACAAGTACGGCATATATATCGCCACCATACGGGTACGGGGGTGATAGTTTAATTGTTTGTTGAATATAGGTGCCGCTGAATTCATAGTAGTAATTCCACTTTAATGGTGGGGTCTGACCGATCGATGTTACGTATTGATCAATAGCCCAGGAAATAAAATCATCCATACCAATTATATAGACATTAACAGGGCCTGTTGATGATAACGTTAAGGTTGCCGTTGCCACGCATCCACTCGGTACATAAATTTGTGTCGGTGCATCATAACTATTTGGTGAAACCGTATCCGTCTCTGAACCGCCATTCATGCCAGTAATTACTGCATTCAACATCCCACTTACATTGCTATACTGGCTTTGTAGGCTTGAGTATTCGCTCTGTAGTGTGTTGTACTGACTCTCGAGTGAGTTATACAGCCCCTGCAGACCGATATATTGACTTTGAAGTGAGTTGTATTGGTTTTGTAGGTTTGTGTAGTTTGTCTGCAATGCCGAGTACCTGCCTCCAGTGCCGTGTAATTGCTTTGCAGGCTCATTTACTGGGCGTAGAGTGCGTGGTAATTATTCTCGGCTGCGTACCACTCATAGGCGAAGAAGCCCGCGATAACCGCTAGAACAACAATTATTAATCCTATCGAGAGCGTCTTGGAAACGCTCATTAAGGGTCATTAATATAGCAGATTTTTGATTTTAAAGTATTACTACAAATAGACTTACCTTGCCTGGGCCCTCAACTTCCCAAAGGCTTTAATCATTACGTAGTATGAGTACCATATTATGAAGGCTCCAATGAGGATTAGTGAGAGCCATGCACCAAGCCAGTAGTCCCTACCGGCGTCCTCAAACTCAGCAATACCCGTTAACTTATTCAAAAGCTTAAACGCATCTCTCAGGGAGTACGCTGCTGGGTATTCAGGATTATGAAGAGGAACACACTGCCCCTGGCGGCGATAGGGTTGGGGCTAGGGCTGAGGCTATTTGCGTGAGAATAAGCCCCGCAATGTATAGGGCGAAGAACCTCCTCATCGTAGCTCTTCGTGTCTTGGGCTCCAGTAGTGCTCCACAAGTACCCTGTGCTCGCTTGGTGGTGCCCTGCCCTGCAGGGTATTCACAATGCTCTCTGGGACGCCCCTGCTGATCATCCAGGTGGCGAAGAACTTACGCAGCTCATAAAGCTCGAACTCACGATTAAGCACCTGCCTAGCTGCACCATTGAATGCCGCCCTCCTCTCGGGAACAATACCCCTTAAGGAGTAGTGCCAATTCCTGGTCATCGAGGAACCTGAGGGCTTGGCGGAACAAGTTATCACCGACGCGGGCTGCATCGCGTTTGACCGCGTTTATGTATGCATACGTGACGCCAAGGTCCCTGGGCTTAATATTCTTATTATTAATTAAATAGAGGATTATTTCCCTTCGTTGCTCGGGGCTTACCTGCTCTAAGTCAATGAGGTGACAATCAACCATGGTTTTGGTCAGAGGTTATGGGGTAAGCATGTATTTAAGGTTCCGCAAATGGCTGATGCGAAGATCGAGAATGATACGGCATCGGTGCGTTTAGGAGTTGAATGCAAAATTGGTGGGCCCGGTGGGATTTGAACCCACGACCTACGGGTCTGGAGCCCGCCGCTCTGGGCCTTGCTGAGCTACGGGCCCAGTTAGGTATATCCATTATTTGTTTTTAAGTTTTTTTGCGGTGCTTAGTGTTACGTTGATGCGTATTTTGTGTATGGTTTTGGTAGTCCTGAGTATATGCCCCATACGTAGAAGGCTATGGCCAATATGGTGATCACGGCCATATCCCACGGGAAGGGAATTAATGTTATAGGTCCGCCAGCCGTTTGGCCAATATATGTCATTAATGTTAATGCTAATATGTAGATTATGTACCATAACGCATTTCTTAGGTGTTCCTTAACCCTATAAATTAACCCAAAGATTATTGAGGCGATGAATACGAAGGCCGTGGCGTATGGTACGGCTGGCCACCCAGACCAATACACAATATAGCTGGCGCCTATGAATGCCACCAGGCCTATCCAGAAACCACCGGGCAGTTTAAACCTTGGTTCCTTGCCCTGTCTTCTTGACACTATCATGGCCACGGGGTTCGTTAGGAAGCCTAGGTAGCCCGCCACCACTGCGTCGTCAATTAACCCATAGACGCTTGGTATCGGTGCCGTTAGCAGTGCCAGCAATATGCCTACAATACCAAATGTTATTAAAGCCCAGTATGGTATAGCGTATTTCTCATGAATGAACCTCATTAAATCAGGTACGTATCTGGATCTACCCATGGCAAAGAGTATCCTTGTGCCACCGCCAAGGTATATATAACCAACTATGAAGGGCCCAAGTATCGCTACGATTAATGTTACCAGGAAGACCCAGGTAATTCCGTAGGTACCGCTCAGGTAAAGGAATGGGTTGGTCTTCCTTATGAATGCCAAGCTCTTCCAATCACCGGGTGTAACATTCAATTTAGCCCAATTAATTGCGCCCACAAAGGCTATACTAAATAGAATATACACGAGTAGTTGCCCGATCACAACTAGGATTATAGATAATGGAATATCCCTATATGGATTTCGCATTTCCTCCGCAAAGTCGGGTATGACCCTAACACCTCCAAAGGCGAACATTCCATATGGAATTGCCGTAAACATCGCGGCTAAGCCATACGGTAGGAAACCGCCCTTTAAACCGGCGAAGTTGCTTGGTATGAATACCGCAGCCATTATACCGAAGGCAACGAGTAGGTATAAAATTAACTTAAACGTGCCCAGCGTGATGTTTGACAATCCGAAGACCTTAACGCCAAAGTAGTTAAAAGGAACCATAAGGAGCACTAGTAATGCGGCGACAATAGCGCCAAGTAATGTGGGTGTTCCCATTGGAGTTAGTAGATTATGCGCGAAGTAGTTTATGCCATAGACCACCGCGATAGCCTCAATGGGTGGTATGAATAGGTACCAGAGTAGGTCAGCAAATGCGTTGATCATGTTTGTGACTCTACCGTGGGTATATAGTGAGTACCTGGATGGACCGCCAGCCTCTGGATATACGGTACCTAATTCCGCGTATGTGAACCCAATGAATAAGTAAAATATGCCGCCAAGTATCCAAGCTAGTATTACAGCCGGTCCAGCCATCTCGGCCATCTTAGCGGTACTAAATAAGACGCCAGTACCAATCGCACCAACAAGCCCAGTCAGTACTAAGTGCGTTGAACTTAGTTCTTTACGTAGACTTACTTTAGTGTTATCGTGCTCATTCATTTGCTAAGCACCCTTTCCAATGCATGCTTTAGGTCTGGTGTCATGAATGCGCTTCTTGCCCCGTACATGTGTATGAGTGCGCCTATTATTATGGCTATTATCGTGTCGTATGGCCATGGTATTGGTGGGTTTGCGAATACTCCGAACTGCCCAAAGAAGGATAGTGGGAATACCGTGAATAGTACGGCCACAATCCACCAACCAGCCTAATATGGATCCTTAAGTCACTCGGGATGTCCCTAGAAAGCCACAGTGTTAAGCCGACTGTCATAGCCAGAATTATCACGTAGTACGCTAGGAATAAACCAGCGTAATAACCCGTCAACGGCAACTTACCGACACCCTCATAAGGAACGATAATCGGCCTATAGAGCATGAAATACGTCGTTAACGCCAAAACAACCCAATAAATAATCCCGGCAGTGACACCTTTATTTTTATTTGCATTAAGTCTGGTGGGCATTACGTACATGTAAAATATCGGAAGACCCGCAAGTATGAAGACAATGACACCCCACAGTATATCAAATGTAGACCAATAAACAATTAGGTAGACGGAGATCGTGGCCAATGCGAGAAGATAGTTATTACCGGTATCCTATAATACCTAGGCGCATTTGGAGCCAATCTCCTAAGGCTAATGCCAATGGACCAGATACTATGAAGGTTAGATAACCGGCGCTCGTTATGAACGTGACTATTAAGCCCCAGGCCGGGAATTTGTAGAGGAAGAGGAAGCCAATTATTAATGCCGCAATTGTGCCCCACTTGGTACTCTATGCTTATTGAGGTATAGGAACCACTCGGGTAATTGCCCATTAGCCGCCATGCCATATAGTGATCTTGCGGTACCACCCACGTAAATCCAGCCCGTACCTGATGGTGAGAGTACGGCGTCTATTATGAATAGTACGGCAAATGCCGCGAGTATTGCAATACCGGACAGCGTGAGTAACTGGTATAATGGGCCTCTTGATAGTATTGACTTTGCAAGACTGCCCCAATCACCGGGTTGCACCGAGATCTTACTCCACTCTACAGCGCCTATAAATGCTGTTTCTAATAGTATGTATATGATTACAACTAACGTGAAGCCCAGGACAGCGCCCTTGGCTATTTCCCTAGCTTTACGACCTCGCCTGAGAACTCGACACTCTGCCTGAAGCCTAAATAAGCGAAGGCTATTCCAGTTGTTGGTATTGCTAGGAAGATGGAGGATAATCCATAGGGCATGAAGCCACCTGGTAATCCGCTGTAATTAATGGGGTGAAGCAGAAAGACAAGCAGTAAAATTATCGTGAAGGTCGGTATCAATAACTTATACCAACCCACGGCAGTGTTTGTCTTACCCATTACATGAACGCCGAACCAATTAAGTAAGAAATAGAAAATAAGCAGGACCACCGCTACTAAATAACCAAGCGCACTTAATTCCATCGTACCTGGTATTAGTAATCCAGGCATAAGTGCTGATAGGTATGTCGTTGTTGCCAAAGCCTCGGCAGGCGCAACTGCAATTACGTATAATAATGTCGTCCATGCTATCCAGTAGGATGCAAATATGCCATGCGTGTATTGTGGAAATCTAACGAGTCCTCCAGACCTTGGGAACATACTGGCAACCTCAGTATATGCTCGGCAATAAAGTATACGAGTATTCCTGCAATAATCCATGAAACTATTGATGCAGGACCAGCTACAGAGGCGGCGAGTAACGGGGCGAACATCCAACCACTACCAATCATTGAACCGATCTCTAAGTATGCAATATCCCAGAAATTCAAAGCCCTCCTTAGTTGGGCATCATATTTTGCTGCCTTTTCCTCTCCAAAATCTGGCGTAGACATTGAATTAAAACAATATATTATGTTAATAAACATTATTGTTATATAATCATGTAAGTAAAAAAATTTTATAAAGTTATATTATGATTTAATTTTCTCATAATAATGCGAAAATAATCACTTATTAATCGTGGTTTTCATGAGGATTGGACACCTTGGGTTAATTGTGTATCCCTTTATCCTGCACTTCACGGCAATCACCTTGCCGCTTATGGTAACAGCCTTGCATCCATCCTCTAATGTCGTTATTGGTAATAAAGCCATTAAAGCCTTAGCAATTATGCCTTGAGCCTTAATCACCAATTCCTCATTGTCAAGGTCTTCGATTAATAAATCCATAAATGATTTATTATTTATGTGGAAAATGTCATTTGGAAATAATAACAATACAGATCTTGGGAAACTAAGATTTGGCAATATCTGCAATGGGTCTAAACCATCCTTAGATACCTTAGTAATAAGTAATTTTAAGTATGCCTTAACGTTCTCATCATTAAACTCCTCTAAATCCCATTCACGCTTAAGTAGGGATACTACGTCCTGACATACCTCATCATCCTTAATAGATCCATTCATACATAATAATGCCAATGTAATTAGACCCTTTACCGTTATTAAATAATTGTTTTTATTGACCCTAACTAGGTAGCCCCATGTTATTAACTCAGAGATTTTCCTATAAACTGTTGCGATGCTTATGTCCGCGTATTCCGCAATTAGCTTATATAATGACATTTCATTGGCTACATTCTGATCCCTTGTTAAGCGTAAAATAATTTTCAACAGCACTTTTAGTATAAGTAAATGAATAATGTCCATACTATACTAATAGGTATTTATGGATTTTTATCTTTTATTTAACACACTATGCGTTACTACGCCTCAATACTTACCATAAAATACCTGCCTCAATGTTGTTCCTACTAGCCCTATTGCAATTTTCGCATGTGATATTGGGAAGCCGTAAAACCCGTGGGTTACCCCGCTGAATCTCACGGTTACTGTTGGTACCCCTGCCTCGGCTAGTTTTGCTGCGTAGGTTTCTGCCGAGTCCCTTAGTGGGTCGTACTCGGAGGTTATTACTAGGCTGGTGGTAGGTTGCTTAGGTTGTCAACGAGTATTGGTGAGAACCTTGGTCGAAGGCGTCGGCTGGGCTCCTTAGGTAGGCCCTGTTGAAGAATGCCATTGCCTCACGCTCAAGGAACAAGCCTGTTGAGTATTCCCTAATTGTGTATGATGCCAGGTCAACGCCTACGAATGGGTTTATCAGGACCTGGTACTTAAGGCTTGGCTTTAGTCCCTGGTCCCTAGCCATTATCGCCACCACGGCGGCTAGGTTACCGCCTGCGCTATCGCCGCCAACCGCGACCTTCTCGGGGTCTCCATTGATTTCCCTCGCGTGTTCAAGGACCCACTTGGTTGAGTCGAAGGCGTCAATTACGGCTGCGGGGAACTTATGCTCAGGGGCTAACCTGTAATCCACGGAAACCACCACACAGTCGCAGGCCAAGGCTAACTCCCTGCATAGTGGGTCGTAGGTCTCCACATCACCGAGTACAAAGCCACCACCATGTAGATAAACAAGTACGCCGAAGTCGCTGCCCTCTCTAGGCACGTAGATCCTGGCGGGTATCTTCGTTTCACTACCTGGTATGGTTATATCGTAGGCCTTGTAAATGGGTCTCCTTGGTTGTGATGCGAAGAATGCCCTGAACATTTTCCTAAATTCATCAAGTGATATCTTTGTCATTTGTGGCATTACCTTGTTCAGCTCATCAAGGACTCTCCTAACCGCTGGGTCCAGAGGCATATTGCCAATGTGCACTAGGGCTCTAAAGTATTTGCTCTATATAGATATTAATAAATATAAAAGCAAAAATCAAGCCTCCAGCCTCGTCTCCACCTGTGTCTATGTCTAGCGGGTTCCGGCATCGATATAATAGTTACAAACGTATTAGACGCAGTATCGGCGTCAAGCACGATTACGGACCATCCTCTCTCTGGGCCAGAACTGGGCCGCAGGGCATGCTTATTAGTACTTTAACAATTGAACCACTCATTAGGCCAAGGTCGATTAACCTATCACTGCCAGGCCTAACGATTCTCACTATTGAGTTGTTTGGTACTTTATTTATTGGTATGCCTTCACTGCCCGCGTACATGTAAATCACCCTAACGTAATTATTAATGTAATATAGTATGAAACGTACGCTAATCCCAATGCTATTAGGAATTGAAGAATAGTATTAATAACCGTAAGTTTTAAACCGACAATCTGCCTCTCCGTGATGAGTGTGGCAATACATGGTGAGTAGAATGTTGTGAAAACTATGAGGGCTATGGCTGATGGCGGTGAAACAAATGATTTTATGGCATGTATCAGTCCACCCTCCTCAACACCGTAGAGTAGAGCCAACGTACTCAACACAACCTCCTTAAATATATATCCGTAAACTAACGCCGCAGAGAATTGCCAGGGTATACCAATTGGGCTTAACAATGGTGCCATGGCGTTACCTATTACGCCAAGCCACGTCTGTTTAAGAAGTACAGGACTACCGAGGGCTTCAGGGCCTATCACACCACCCGGTCCACTTATTGAGAGGAACCACATTACTATTACGAAAATCACTATTAGCGTCCCAGCCCTAATTAAAAATTCATAGGTATAATGCCAGACCTTCCTAATGAATGCTTTGTGTAATGGTAATACTAATGGGGGTAATGTGTAGGAGTACGGCACACTTTTACCTATGAATCTTAAACGTACCTTTGAGAAACTCGATATTATAATCACGCCAATCAGTGCTACGGCATAGGGCAATACCACAACGAGACCCATTAAATGCGGCAGTACAGCAGCCGCTATTAATGATATTATCACAAACCTTGCTGTGCATGGTATGTAGGGAATCATCAAGGCAGTAAGTACCCTATCCCTGGTGCTTGGTATCGCCTTTGTAGCGGTTATCGCCGGTACATTGCATCCAGAGCCGGCAATTAGGTAAATAAGTCCTCTTGAGGGAATACCAATACGTCTTAACCACCTTTCTATTGGAAATGATATCCTCACAATTAACCCAGAATCCTCTAGGAATGCTATTAGGAGGGCAACCCCAAAGACGTAGGGTATAAAGTCTATTAATGTGGCAATTCCACTCCATATTCCATCTACGATTAATGATTTAATTAATTCATTAGTTACGTAACTCGCAACAATACTATCTACTGGCAATGAATCAAGGGTTGTTGAGAGCAAATCCACCAGGGGTTCTAGGGCTAGGAATATAACCTCAGCTATTGCAAATAGTAATAAGATAGAGATAATAGGGCCGTATTTTGGATTCATGAATAATTCGTCATATTTGCTAACCAAGGGCTTTCCACCCTTTGAAACAAACTTACTAATGAAAGATCTTACGGCATTCCACCGCATGGCCGCAACATAACTATTCACATCCCCAACCTCTTTACGAACCTTCTCAATAACCTGTCTAACATAGTCATTATTCAGTAAGTTACCCATTAATTCCCTCGTAACTGGGTTATCACTAAGTATCTCTATTGCGAGTCCTCGCGATATCCCCAGGGCATTAGTTAAATCCTCTATGTATTTCTCGAGCTTATCATAATTAACTACACGTACATTACCCTGCCCTACATCACGTATTTTAATAATCATATTCCTCAAAATATCTAATCCAGAACCTCTAACGGCTATTGTGGGTAATACGGGTATTCCCAAGGCCTTACTTAACCCCTCAATATCGTATTGAAAGCCCCTCCTTAATGCTAAATCCATCATATTAAGAACAAGGATTACAGGCCTGCTCAGCTCCATGACTTGAATAAGTAGGTAGAGGGTTTGCTCAGGATCAAGTGCTGACCCAACCACTATTACACCATCATAATCGCCCCGTAGTATCTCCCTAGCAGCCACGGCCTCATCAACCATACCAGCTAAGGCTGTAGGTGCCTGGCAGGTCTATGATTGATATTTTAATCCCGTCAATACTATATTCGACTTTATTTATTGAAACCGTAGTACCTGGATAGTTAGCGGTCTTTACGGCAATGCCACTGAGTTCACTGACTATGGTGGACTTACCACTATTTGGTATACCAGCAATAAGAATTTTTATATTTCTATTTTGCATGTACTTATCTACTTACTACTATAATAGGACTACTTTAAAACTGTTCCTTTTGTCTCATTAGGACTACCCTAACAGAAAGGTTTATAATTTCCATTAGGGTAGGCCTAACGATATGCAGAAAACCATTTTCCCAGGTAAGTCATCGAGGGTATGGCTTTTAGCGGGCATTATATCAGTGGCTATAATCATCGCCATAATGTCAATGCCTGAAGTGCTTGAACCCCTTGCTAAGTACATAGTTAAGTCCATGGGACGGTGGCTGTCATATTCAATTCCTCAATAATAATCATGGGTCTCCTATTAATAATTGCTGCAGTCCTCGTATGGGGACTTAGTAAGGTCTTTGGAGCAACGATAGCTCTAATAGGCATTGGCGCAATGGGCGTTGGCATATTCCCAGAGACCATACACCCATTCCACCTAATCTTCGCCCTAATAGCATTCCTATTCGCATCACTCTCATCATACCCAACAATAAGGATATCGAGAAGCCCAGGCAGGGTACTATGGCCAATACTAGGCACCATGCGGGGTTGTTGATGATCGTGTTTTGTTTGATTTTATTAGGTCCGTGGGCTTTGGGCGGGGCAGTTCAGCCTCACCATAGCTCTTGCTATTAACCAAGCCCTCTCGCCCTTGCCCTCATTCGCTGCCTCCTCGTGCATTCTCTTTAGGACTTCGCAGGCCTTAGCCACTAGTTCTGGGCGTTTCTTTACATCGCTATGGCATATGTAGACCTCGAAGTACCTGCTTAGGCTCCTCAACTCTGCGTTGTAGCCCGCGCCCTTAAGTCTCTCTTGAATCGATATGACATCCTCGTAATTCCAGCGTCTAGCCCTAAGCTCTACTGCGCCGCTGTTATACACGTGAATGCTCATCCTCATGCCGGCAACCTCGATTGATGACCTACCCTTTGGCTTGGGCACTATGCTTGCCAGCGTGATTAATCGCCTAGGCTTCTCCGCATCTGGCAATTGGCTTAGGTCCTCGATCAGAGCCTTGATTGAGGGTTCGCTAAGCATTTTCTTGGCTAGCTCAATGGCTTTGGAGTACCTGACCACGTACACCACCCTATACCCACCATCCTTCCTCCGGAACCCCAGTCCCTCCAGCCTATCGATTATGCCACCCCACAACTCTAGCTTTGAACGGCCCATGTAGAGCCTAACCGACTTCTCCTCAACATTTACATCGCCATCGCCGAGTATTACATACAGCAAAAACGGTGGAAACTCCTCATCACCGAGCTTGCTAGTCGCCTTAGCAACCTCGGGCTTATTCTCGAACACGCCCTTGTGGTCAACAGCCCTCAATTGCCACGTGACGCTTACATCGCCATCATTGAGGCTCAAGCCGTGTATGCGTATGCGGTTCTTCCCAGGCCAAGCAATTAACCAAGCGATGACCTGCCAAAGTTGTGCCGTGCTCATCGTTGGGTAGCCTTCCTTATCAATTGAACCATCTGTCAGTAAAAGCCCGCATTGCATCGCCCTTAACCTCCCATCGTCGAAAAGCCTTGGCGTAACCACATGAGTGCCCTTAAGGCCAGTAAGCGATATCTGTATTGTCACGTTCCTCGACTTAGCGACCCTATCTATCGTAATCGCTAGGTTCTCTGTGTACAAATGTGCTGTGAATGATTTATTACCATCGAATGGCTCCCCGTTCATGGTTACCTTAACATCGCCACTTCTCAATTTCTCAACTAACTCCTCTAGCTCTCTTCGGTACGTAGATAGCCATCTCTTCCTTGCTTCCTCGACTAACTCGAGCATTTTCCCGCCAACATTGAGCATTGCCCTCCTAAGGTTGGCGATGCCCTCGTCATTGTCCTCCTCGACTTTAGCCTCAATCCTCCGCAGCCAATTATTTAATGCGTTGATTGCGTTGTCGAATGGGGTGTTCGAATCACTGAGCAGTATGGCTCTGTGTTTCTCGACCCTGTTAATGAACTCATTGATTAGTTTCATGGTTTCCTCAATGATTCTTGGATCGTCAACAGGCTCACCGCATTTGAGCCTCCTCGAACCCCTGACCTTGACTCCCCAACAAATCCCTAGAGCCATGGAGACATCCATAAACTCACTCCCAACAGAACTAATAAACCACTACCGAGCCAATGCCGAATTGGCTTGGGCATGCGGTTAGGAGGTTGGGCGAGACCGTGAGGTTCATGGTTGGTTGTTAATGGTCTGCGGTTAGTGGGTTAGACCGCAATTAGGGAGTACGCAAAGTCATGGCAATGGATTCGCTGGCCACGTGCATATTGGACGGCGACAGGGCAACCGCTTATTCAATCGAGGAGGACAGCGATGAGGACGTAGCCAGGCTTTGGGTAAGCGCTAGGGAGGTACTGCCCGACATGTGCCCGCTCAATACCGCCAAAAACAACAGGTATTTAAAAATCAAAACATAAACAACCCCCTTAGGAATCCCTCACCTTCTCCATTCATAAAATTCCTTAGTCACTATCAGCTCACAATCAACGCAGTCATACTGGCTGCTTGCCGTGCTTATCGTTGGTGTAATACATGGTTTGAAGCCTGATGAGCATACCTGGCCAATAACTGTGTCCTACGGCCTGATGCAGAGGAGTGTGAGGGGTGTTATCGCCGCTGTTTCCGTATTTGCCGGCGCCCTAACCCTAGTGTGGACCTTAATGAGTGCCTTGGTTGGTGAGTTAATGGGTTTGCTTAACACCTCGGTTCTCGACCCGTATGTTGACATAATTGTTGGGTTAACCATGATTGGAGTCGCTACATACCTAGTGTTTGGAAAGCATGGGGATCACCATGACGTTAAGACCGCGGATTACAGGCTCATATGGATCCACGGATTGGCCGCGGCATTCGGCGGCGACTTCTTCATTGTCCTGATACTAACCATAGCCATTGCCCCCGTGATTACGACCGGGTTATCATTCCTCGTAGGCTTCATGTTCGGCTTTGGTTCCTGGCTTGCCCAGACCATCATAGTGCTGGCTATCTATAAAGGCATTGTTAAGAGCGTTGGTGATTGGGGCGTTGTGGCTGAGGCCGGTAGGATTGCCCTTGGCATACTGGGCTTGTTCATGATTGGGCTTGGCATTTATTCATTTTTCACTCCCAGCGGTTAGGGAAAGCACTATTTTTAAACTGGTACTTGGCACCTCAATGCTGTGGTCACTACTGAAAGTATTAGGTTGAGGAGTTACTTGTTTAATTACCCTGTTAATAGGCCCAGGAGGCTTAGGTCGAGTGTTCTCATTAGGAATATGGTCGCTGAGACAATGCTTAGGCCGATGACTTCGTGATGCCCATCTTCATCAGGGAGGGCATTAACGAGCCTGAGCCCATTAAGTCATTGCCTGGGCAGTATAGGTGGCCCCTCAATGATAAGTTGATAAACTTCGTTGATCAATTAGTTAGTTCCGGCATTAGGTCGGTTATTTTGTTCGGCATACCTGAGCATAAGGATGAGTGGGGTAGTTCGGCGTATGATGAGCACGGCATAATACAAAGGACAATTAAATTCCTAAAGGACTCCTTCGAGGATAAACTCGTCGTAATGGCCGACGTATGTCTCTGCGAGTACACGGACCATGGTCACTGCGGCATTGTTAAGAAATTACCAGATGGTAGGTATATAATTGATAATGACTCAACGATCGAGCTTTACGCGAAGACCGCGGTGACGTATGCCGAGTCCGGCGTTGACGTTGTCGCGCCGTCCGGCATGATGGATGGGCAGGTTAAGGCCATTAGGGAGGCCCTTGACAGGGCTGGCTTTAGTGACGTTGTCATAATGGCTTACAGCGCTAAGTATGCGAGCTCGTTCTACGGCCCATTCAGAGAGGCTGCAGCTAGTGCGCCTAAGTTTGGTGATAGGCGTAGTTACCAGATGGATCCGAGGAACGCGTATGAGGCCCTTAAGGAGGTTGCCATGGACATTAATGAGGGTGCTGATATAGTCATGGTTAAGCCAGCAATGCTCTACCTCGATGTCATCAGACTTGTGAAGCAGAACTTCCCCGAGGTTCCACTGGCTGCCTACCAGGTTAGTGGTGAGTATGCCATGCTTAAGGCAGCGATAATGAATGGTTGGCTTGATGAGAGGAAGGCTGTTCTCGAGTCATTAATCGCCATTAGGAGGGCTGGAGCAGATTTAATAATCACGTACTTTGCAAAGGATGTTGTTAATTATCTCGATGAAATTGAGCGACTCTTCTAATCAATGACTTGGTCTAAAAATAAGTATTTATTCAATATACTTATTTTTATTCTAGAGAAAGCAATATAAATCCCTTAAATCACATCATGGCGACCAGTATGAACATTAATCAATTTCTGGCAGATAGGTCAAGGCTAATGAGGCTTCTGAAATTAGGGAGTTGCTGAAGTGGGTCACCGAGAACGTGATTTCCTTTGGCGGTGGAATGCCCGACCCATCATCATTCCCAGTTAAGGAGATAATAGAAATAACAAGAGATGTACTATCGACAAAGGCCGAGAAGGCCCTACAGTATGGAACCACCGGCGGCGTTCTAGAGTTGAGGGAGGAATTGGTCAGGTTCATGGGTAAGGAGGGTATCAAGGTTAACGGCCCAGAGAACGTGATAATCACCGTTGGTAGTCAGGAGGCCCTTGACATAATCGGTAGGCTATTCATTAACCCGGGGGACTACGTAATAACTGAAAGCCCAACGTACCTAGCCGCATTACAGGCCTTTAGGATTTATGGACCTAAGATAATTGGTATACCCATGGATAATTACGGGATTAGGGTTGACATTCTTGAGGACACCATTAAGAAAATAACGGGGGATGGCGGTAAGATCAAATTCATATATGTGGTGCCCACGGGGCAGAACCCAACGGGTATTACAATGAGTATGGAAAGGAGGAAGGCATTGCTTGACATAGCCAGTAGGTATGATTTATTAATTATTGAAGATGACCCATACGGCTATATTTACTTTGGAGATGGGGAACCGCCAATGAGACTTAAGGCAATGGATAATGAGGGTAGAGTTATTTATCTATCCACGTTCAGTAAGATCGCAGCGCCGGGACTTAGGCTTGGTTGGGTTGCTGCGAGCAGTGAGGTGATTAGGTGGTTCGAACTTGCTAAGCAGTCCATTGACCTGCACACATCAACTCTTAACCAGTACATAGCTGCTGAGTTATTGAGGAGGGGCGTTATTGAGAGGAATATACCGAGGATTAAGGAGATCTATAGGACTAAGAGGGACCTAATGCTTCAGGCATTGAGTGAGTACATGCCGGAGGGCGTTACCTGGACCAAGCCATCCGCTGGTATGTTTATTTGGTTAACAACGCCTGAGAAGATAGATACAGGAGAGATGCTCAGCGTGGCTATTAAGAAGTACGGTGTCGCCTACGTACCAGGTAAGTCCTTCTATCCAAATGAGGATAGGCATAATGACATGAGACTTAACTTCACATACCCAACGCCACAGCAGATCTTCGAGGGCATTAAGAGGCTGGCGCTGGCAATTAAGGAGTACCTCTCTCAATAGTTTCAGGTTTCTCGGAAATTTCATGGAGTTTCACGTTGAGTTTATCGTAAGTACCGTGAGTCTATACTTCACGAATCCTTATAAGCTACTAAGTGGCCCTTAACACAATGCAGAGAGGTAATGTCAATGATAATGCCATTAGTGAGCTTGGCATTAATAAATTAGGTGATATATTAGGGATTGTTGAAAAGAGCATTAATGAGAATAGTAAATTAATACTAACTGTAAGCTCAGGACTTAGCTATAACGACCTAATTAGTAAGCTATTTATTGGCTCGTACATAGTGGTTATTGACTCATCAACAGGTAATGAAGTGCTTCTCAGGGTTAATAAGGTTGAGAGCACGATAAACCCACCTCTCTCGGTAAGGGGCACAAACTCAACGTATGTTAGGATAGTTGGTGACTTCGTTATTTCACGAATAAAGGAGAACGGTTCGTTTCGTTACACATCATTAATAGTCATACCCATTAACGGTAGCTTGGTTATTTACCCAAGTGGTGAGGTTATTAAGGAGTTCCTTGGATTAACTGGTAATATATCATTTGGTAAGGCGTTAATTAATAGGTATGACATACCAATAACGCTTAATGAGGACGTGCTTAGTAGGGGATTATTAATAATGGGCCAGCCAGGTTGTGGTAAGTCATTCTTCATAAAGAGGTTGGTTAAGGAACTATACTCAATGAGTGGTTATGAAAACATAGTAATACTTGATAGAACGGGTGAGTATACGAGGGATCTTGTCGAGAATGGTATTGATACATCAGTGCTAATACCAGTGGATCTTATGAAGCTGGGCCGACCAGTAGATATTGATGAGTTGAAGAAGTATATTGCCGATAAATTGCGTATCCTTGGCTTTCAGAGGAAGAGGGTTAGGATTTCAATGAGTATGTCGAAGGGTGATGGTATTGAATTCAACGTTGAATTCCAAAGGAAGGGATTTGGTAGGTTGAGTATTATGCCGTTATCGATTAGATTTAGGTGGTTTATTGAGAGGACAGTTAATTACCTGGACCCAGAGATTAAGTATGTTGTCACTACGTTAATGATGGAGAATGAGAAGGCACTCGACACCGTGCAGGGCTTCATCAGCGCGGTTAAGGATCCAGAACTACTTAACATGATTGGTAGGGGACCAATAAATAAAGCCATTGATTTGGCGTATTCGTTGAAGGGTACGGGCCTCTTTGATGCTATGGTTAACATTGGTGGTGAGAACATAGACATCTCAGTGTTCAGCCTATAAGGGTTTTAAGGAGTAGGGTTGCAATTATCGATCTTCACGAATTACCTGACCCATTAATGAATATCTACGAGACCATACTCATAGAGGACATTATTAGGTGGTTTATAGGTTCCAGGGATAATAAGGTGATCATGGTCGTGGATAATGCTGAGGGGCTCATGGGCAATAAGGATTTATTGAATTCATTAATTAATAATGTAAGGATTGGTAGGTCTCACGGTATATTCTTCATAGTGGCCACCAGGCTATTCTCGAAAAAACTCTACAGGGAGTTTGGGAACCTCATGATAATGAGGATGAATGGCTCAATGAAATTTGGTTGTCAGGAGAATACGAACCTTCTCAATAATGAGTTTATCCTAATCTCCCCATGGCTAAACATTAGCTGTATAAAGGGTTCAATAGCGTAATTCTTAATTAGTGGTTACGACCATTATTCGTAATGGTAGTTATAATAGCCGAATTACCACCGTTGAGGAGGATCGATAACGTAAGTAATTATTTGAATATGGTCGGTGGTGTTATCGACTATGTAACTCATGTAGACATCCCTGACTCCACATTCGCAAATCCATCGGCTAATGCCATACTCATAGGCGCATTGATTAGGCGTAATTTTAGTAATGTCGAGGTTATTGCTAATGTTAGGGTGGCTGACCATAATAAGGTTGGGCTCACGTCATTAATAATGGGCGGCTTAGCAAATGGTGTTAGGAATTACCTATTAATGAGGGCGACCTAGGACCTGGCGTTACTGCAGTCCCTGACCTAACACCAATAAGCGCGATTAATTACTTAAGAGGTGTTGAGCAGGTCAGTGGTGCTAGGTTTGGTATTTCTATATCAAGCTTCGAGGAAGCCTACATAAGGGATAGGTTGAGCGTTAGGCCTGACTTTGCAATGCTTCAATACACATTATCAATGGATGACCTGATTAAGGTACTCAATGTGAATAAGGAGTTCAATGTTGATGTCTACCCAGCACTACTAATAATTACTAATAGGTCAGCGAGGGTAATAAGCAGGATACTCAACACCGAGGTTCAGGTAAGGCCTGACCCGATAGGCGATGCCGTTAATAGGCTCGTGAATTACTGAGGTACTTCCCCGGTGTTTACCTATCGGCCCCTGGGGACTTTGAGGCAATAATAGAGACGGCCAAGGCTTTAAGAAAATACCTATGACTCATCCTGGTTCTCCTCCTCTTCCTCACCAGGTAACCTAAGCAATGACCTTATCTGCTTCTTGGCGGGAGCCTCAACCTTAGCCTCAAGCTTATCCTTATACATGGCTATTATTGTATCGACAATGCTCAATATTGCCCTCGCAGTATCTGACGTGGAGTACTTCATTAGGAATGGTTCGCCAAGGTCGTTGGACTCGCAATCCTTGGATCGAGCGGTATCATTCCTAGGTATGGTATTCCGTACTTATCCGCCATCTCTTTACCAATCAACTTCCCAAATATGTAATACGTCTTACCAGTCTCAGGGCAGTAGAAGCAGCACATGTTCTCGATTACACCCGTAATCGGTATCTTAACCTTCCTTGAGAAGTCAATGGCCTTCTGCACGATCCTCTTCGAAACATCGCTTGGCGCCGTCACTATTATGCTGCCGGTCATTTCATTGGCAAGGGCCTGGGCTATTGTTAACGGCGCATCACCAGTGCCTGGTGGTAAATCAATAAACAAGGCATCCAATTCACCCCAACGCACATTTCCAAGGAAGTCCTTAATTGCCCTATCAACTAGCGGACCCCTCCAAATGACGGCCGTATCATCAGTGGGTAGTAGGAAGTCCATGGAAACGACCTTTATGCCGAATGGGCCCTCCGCAGGTATTATCTTCTCATCCTCACTAAGATAAAGATTGGCGCCAACCAATCCGAGTAGTTTTGGTATTGTTGGGCATAAACATCAGCATCAAGTACACCAACCCTATAGCCCCTCATTGCAAAGCCCAGCGCTAGGCTTGCCGTGACGAAGCTCTTACCAACACCGCCCTTACCACTCATTATCGCGAACTTCGTTTTAATGGTCTTCATTGCATGTGCTATCTCGCCAGTATCCAATGGACCGGCCTTCTGCACTGAAACCCTAATCTTACCTCCACCCTGACTACTCTGCGATGACATGCGTATTACAACTACACTTGATGTATTTAAAAATCAAACTCCTTAAGTTATTATTTTAGTATTGTGATACGAAATCCTCAATCTTCGGAATCTCCTTAGGCAATCCCTTCCTCTCCCTAATCTTCATTATCATATCCATTAACATGTTCTCAGGGACCGGCGACCACCTCGAGAACTGGAGACTCCAGAACACCCTACCAGCAGTTGCGCTTCTAAGCTCATCACTTAGGGTGAATGATTCAATGACGGGTATCTCGCCCTTAATAGTTACCATGTACTCAGACTGTATCATATCAAGTACCTTGCCCCTATGCCTATTCAGCACGCCAATCACGGAACCAATATTCTCCTGAGTTGTCTTAGCCTCTATTGACAGCATTGGTTCAAGTAATGTTGGCTTGGCCGCCAGTATTCCAGCCATTATTGCATTCTTCGTCGCAGGCATTATCTGGCTGGGCCCCTATGCGCTGGATCCTCGTGAACCACCGCATCATGTAATATCACCTTTATGCCTCTAACGGGCTCCTGGGCCAGCGGGCCTGCCTGTACTGACCACCTAAAGCCCTGCACTATGTAGTCCCTAATCTCCCTGAGGTACTGAATACCCGTTGTCTTATCAACAAAGACATTGATGTACTGCTCATCAACCGCCCAAATGCCCCTAGCTTCGTCAGTATCCCAACCAGCCTTCTCCCTGAGTATCTTAGCCCTCTCCCTCGGGTCCTGGTCATCGGTCACCTCACCAAGTTGTATTAGCTTTATGGTCTCCTCATCAAGCGGCTCAACGCTTATGTAGAGCTTATTGTGCTTATTTGGTGACTTACCCTCAAAGGTTGGTGATGCGGTCCTAACAGTCTCCCTAAACCTAACCAGTGGCTGTGACACTGTGAAGTCGAGCTTAGTCCTCTCCTTGAGTAGCCATGTGGCAATTTCAAGGTGTAATGTACCAACGCCACTTAGTAATACCTGGCCCGTCTCCTCATCAATCTTTAGGCTTAGTGTTGGGTCCTCAATTGTTAACTCCTTAAGTCCCTCAACTAGTTTGGCCAGGTCATTTGGATTCTTGGGCTCTATCGCTACCGTAACCACAGGCTCGCTTATATACTTCATTCTCTCGAATGGTGCCGCCACATCCTTAATTGAGGCAGCCACTATGGTCTCGCCAGCCCTCGCATCATCAACACCGAGTAGTGCAACTATATTACCGGCCGGTACCTCAGGTATTACGATCCTGTTTGGACCCATGTATAGGTACGTCTGTAGAACCCTCTTTGTTGTCTTGGCGTTTATTAGGTAGACCTCGTCACCCTCCCTAATCGTGCCGCTGAATACCCTGCCAGTGGCTATTAATCCCGCATGTGGATCCTTATTCATCTTACTGACTGCTATTACTGTTGGACCATCAGGGTCAGCCTCAAGTAGCGCCTTACCAAGTGGTGAGTTTATGTCTCCCCTCCATATCTTTGGTATCCTATATTTCTGGGCAACGTTTGGTGGTGGTACGTGCTCAACAATCATATTCAATATAGCCTTATAGAGCGGGAACTCCTGCGCCAGTTCATCAACGTAGTTCTTCTCGTAGGCATCGACAATGTTGCTGAACTTGAGACCTGCCTTTGCGGCCTGCGGTATTGTCACACCCCACTTATGAAGTGCTGAGCCAAGGGCTACCTGTCCCTTAGCTGGGTCGACCTTCCACTTATCCTTGAAGGCTGGGTCCGCGTACATGTCAATCAGGTTATTGAAGTCCTTAACAATCTCAACTATCCTCTGCTGAATCTCGTTAGGACTCAGCCTAAGCTCCTTGATTAACCTATCAATCTTATTAATGAATAGTACGGGCCTAACCATCTCCTCCATTGCCTGCCTAACCACGGTCTCCGTCTGTGTCATAACGCCCTCAACAGCATCAACAACGACCAATGCGCCATCCATGACCCTGAGAGACCTCGTCACATGGCCCGTGAAGTCAACATGGCCTGGCGTATCAACGAAGTTGATTATGTAGGGCTTGCCCTCATACTCGAAGTATAGGCTTATGTTAGCAGCCTTAACAGTCATCTGCCTCAACTGCTCTATCTCAACGTAATCCATCGCTAAGCCTTACCGGCGACCTTGGGGCTTAATAGACCAGCACCCATTAGCAGTGAGTCTGTGGTTGTCGTCTTACCGTGGTCAACATGAGCTAGAGTACCTGCATTCCTCACCTGAGCAGGGTTTCTCATTATTGAGAGTATATCCTCAATCTTCTTCTCGATAATCCTAACAGCCATCGATAATCAGAACCCAGCGTTAAGTAGCCCTAATAAACCTTTCTAATAACGACATGATCAAACAGTATTCATAGAAGGATTAAATATGGTTCACTAGGTCATGCCTGCACGTCCTGATTAATGAACGTAATACCCTAGAACAATTAATATAGTGCTTAGCATCAATTAAGTAATTAACAGTGAGTTACTGAGCTCATTAATTATTTGACCACTTAAACTCGCGGGATAGCCCCTTTTACATTCTATCCCTAAGGAATAATCAACCAATAAATAACAAACGGCTGATATCGCAACCTCCATGGGTAAGGACCCAAGGAGTAACTCCTTAGTTACACTGAGGTGGATACCACCATGCCTAAGATAATGACCACCACCAACCCCCACTAGATGAGCAATTTCATGGGCGAGGACCTGCCAGCCCCAGTAGGCGGCGCAGTTTCCAAAGTCGCGTCTAATGCGTCTGGCTCCAACATGAATACTTGCTGACCTATACCTACTGATATACATTACATAACCATAGACGCGCCTGAAACTCACATTGCCATGAACATAAATACTGCGTAGGTTCTCGGGAACGCCAAAGAGATATGCGTTATTAAACATGGCAATTATGAAATCAATAATACTACGCGTATCGAATTTACCCACATTGAGCAAATTAATGACCGAGCTATCAATATTGTACTGGGTTCCATTACCTCGTACTCTAATCCACAGACCAGTAATAGTGATGATCAATTTATAAATAAAATCCTCAGCTCCAGGCTAATCTCCTCATTAATCGGCGGAGGTGCATGTCATCACCTGCTAAGTTGTGTTATACACATATATATGCTTATTAAGGAATTAGCGCTGAGGCAAAATAATGGTCAGGTGGATTAAACTCACAGTAATTAATGACAATAGGCCAAATCCACCATTATTAAATGACTGGGGTTGGAGCGTGCTTATTGAGACGGATAAATGGGTATTGCTTTATGATGCTGATACGGAGCCCAGGGTTATGGAGAATAACATCAAGGCCTTAGGCATAGACCTCAATAGTATTGATGCGGCTTTCCTCAGTCATTATCATGCTGATCATTATGGCGGGTTTAAATACGTTGGTGAGGTTAGGAGGGGATTGACTGTTTATGTCCCAGAGGTTGATAACGTACTACGTAGGTGGGGTCTTAACCCAGTTACGGTTAGGGATTCCCGAGAGGTACTTGAGGACGCCATGACCACGGGAGTCATGAGTAGTATGGGCATTCATGAACACTCATTAATTGTTAGGTTAGATGGTTATGGCTCAGTCGTAGTTGTTGGTTGTTCCCACCCCGGCATTGATAATATTGTGAGGAGGAGCCATGAATTGCTCGGTGATGTTTACCTAGTAATTGGTGGTTTCCATGGCCCATCCACGCAACAGCTTGATATTGTTGCTGGATATTCAAGGTATGTATGCCCGGCACATTGCTCTGGTGATGTGGCTAGGCACTACGTGAGTATGAATTATGGAGATAAGTACTGTGATGTTAAGACGGGGACGGTAATTAACCTGCCAATGAGGTGATTCAACCAGAATGGTTCTTAAATTAGTGGGTAATATCGTTGATTAATAATGGTTAGTAAGGACGTTATCTTTGACGAGGTTAGGAGGGTTGGTAGAGAGTGGGTGATTAGGGGTAGGGTTAGGAGTAGGTCTAGGCCAAGTACCTGGCATGGTGTTGAGGTTAGGATTAGGAGGTTGAGGAATGGTGAGGTTGCCATAGTCGGTAGGTGTGATTGCGAGGCGTTTACTAAGGGCCACATGGTTTGCTGGCACATGCTTCACCTGACCAACGTCTTCATTAGGAATAGGCGTAGGTTGGTTAGGGGCCTTGGGGTTTCCGTTAATTAGTGATTGAAAGAAAGATTTTTAACACAGCACTAGGTCAATAGTTGTGCTTAATCTACTATCAATCATAGTGTTCATATACCTAGCGGGAAATAATTCATTGGTCACCATAAATGCAACGTTATATACACCAACACTACTAATGAATATAACACTTCCTGTGCAGCCCCTGGGCCCCGTAACTGTGGTGAATAGTACGGGGCAATCAATACCCTATTACAATAACTGAAAGTCTCGCCCTTTAGGGCGGGGATGTGAAGGTTTTTAAGTTTGGTTGACTTGGTTGTTTTCGGTGCCCCAGTGGGTGGACTTAGCCTTGAAATGTCCCTGGTTGGGGGAATCCCAACCACGATACCCACTGGGGCACCCGCACGGTTAGGGTTAGGCTCCTACCCAATGGCAGTCAAGAGAGGAAACTAAGGAGGCTGGCTAAACTATTTGCCAAATGCTGGAATGAGGTTACTTATGAGAGGAGGAGGCAATTCTATAGTGGGCAAGGTGTTGACTTGAGGGGTACTTATCATAAGTACTATGATGAGTATAAGGATGTGTTGGGTTCCGCTAATGTTCAGCAGTTGCTCAACATGAATAATGAGGCTTGGGCCTCATTTTTCGAGCTACTCAAGGCTAGGAGGCAGGGTAGGTCATCACCATTCATTAGGCGTGTCTCACCGCCAGGTTATTGGAAGGATAAGGCGCTTGGGAGAGGCGGTTAATCATTGTCGTTAGGAGTGACCGCTACCACATTGAGCCTATCAATGGTGGTGAGGGGTACATAGTGCTGAAGGACTTTAGGATGCGCATTAAGTTGCTGGGCGGATAAAGTGGGAGGGCAAGCAGGGTAGGTTGGTCATCAAGTACGAGTCCGGTAGGTGGTTCGCGTACATACCGATTGAGGTTGGGAAGCCGACGCCTAAAAGTAACCCAAGGGGTTACGTTAGGCCTAACTACAGGGATAGGAGGATTACTAACCCGAGGAGTATTCAGCAGAGGCAACCAATTGGGCGTGAGAAGCATTCATAGACATTGGCCTAAACAACCTGTTTGCAGTAACGACGACCAACGGCTACGCCATCCTGATCAAGGGCGGCTTAATAAAGAGTGAGTATTACTGGTGGAAGAGGGAGGTCGCCACTTGGCAGTCGGTTAGGGACAGGCTTAGGGATTGGGGACTACCCAATTGGCGTTACTACCATGGGCTGTACCTGAGGCTCGGTTCAAGATGCGTGAGAGGCTTAGGCACTTGTACAGGACTGCCATTAGGTTCCTCGCTGATGAGTTATGGAGGTTGGGGGTTGATGAGGTATTCATTGGGTACCCATACATGGTTAGCAAGGACAATGGTAATGAGTATAACACCAACATTTGGTGGTTTAGGAAAGTGACCCAATGGGTAATCAATGCCCTTGAGGAGTATGGGATTAAGGCCGGCTTGGTTAATGAGGCGTACACTAGCAAGGTTTGTAGCATATGTGGTGAGGTTCACGAGAATGGCAGGAGGTTTAGAGGCCTCTATGTGTGCCCGAGGACTGGCAAGGCCATAAACGCCGACATCAACGCATCAATAAACATAGCGAGGAAGGCGGGCTATGAGGTGAAGGCTAGGCAGAAGATAATGAGCTTTCAAGCGACCACAAACGGCGTGAAACCATTAACCCCTCACCAGGGGGCTAACGCACGAGACCCCCAGCGTAGAAACCCCGCCCTTTAGGCAGGAGGGGGTCATATATCGAATAATGAGGTTTACCTATCAATGGTTAATCCAGGGAACATAACAATAACATACACGCCATACATAAACGTCCTAGATAATGGAACACTACAAATCAGGATAAGCACGGATTACGAAGCCCAGGTCTACATGGCAAGTAATGTACTACCAACGACAATACCAAGTAATATACAGGGCTTTCAAGAAGCAAGCAATGGCATTATACTGACCCTCGCGCCAGGTAATTACGTAATAAACTTCATAACAACAGGCCCTATAACAACCACGAAGGCGATAACCACGCAACGTGCAGCAAAGACGAATGCTGTGCAGCCCATTTTCTACTCATCACCGGGCTACATCATAGTGATAATTGCAGTTATAATAATACTATTAGTACTACTCATCATAAGACGCAGGAGATAGTTAATGGGCCCGGGTAAATGTTAATAATTTATTATTAATTAGGGACATGTGAGCCTAAAATTACCACCATACACATTTGATGACTTCCAGGTGGGCATGAAAATGAAGTCACAGGCTTAACAGTCACTGAGACACACATTATTCAATTCGCCGGGTTAACGGGGGATTATAACCCATTACACGTTGATGATGTATTTGCAAAAGAGACCATATTTGAGGGCAGGGTTGCCCATGGATTATTGGTCCAAGCTCTTGCTGTTGGCTTATTCGCGCCATTGGTCGCTGGGACAACAATAGCGCTTCTTGAGGTTAATTCGAGATTCTTAAGGCCCGTTAAGATTGGAGACACGATTTACGTGGAGTCCGAGGTCGTTGATAAGAAACCAAGTGAGAAGTATAACGGTGGTATAATAACCTTCAGACATGAGGTGAAGAACCAGAGGGGTGAGACTGTGGCTACGATAGAGACAAAGCTCTTGATAGCGAGGGGATTAGCGACAAAGAGGAATGCATTAAGGATGTAATGCCGTAAGACACGACGAGTAGCGCTTTTAAACTGGTTCCTTCTCATTGTTATTAGCCGGGTCGTCTAGCGGCCAAGGATGGCGGGCTTTGGACCAACAGGGGTAGAAACCCGTTGACCCCGGTTCGAATCCGGGCCCGGCTACCAGCGGAGTATTCGTTCCGAGTCTTTATTTGGAGTATGGGGCTTTGATATTGGGATGATCAATTAGTTGTTTAATTCACATTCATCGTCCGGTTTTCCTATGCCTTTATCCCTCTTATTCCGCATTCGCTCGTCATCCCTTCACGCACTTATTTTTCAACACCTCGCAGAGCTTAGAGCGGCCTTTAGGCATCGATCTTACCAATAAATAATGTGTATGTTGAAACCGTAGTCATGAATTTACCTGCATACGTGTTGCTATGGGATGCCCTATGATCAAGGCCTCGGATATAGCACAACTACCCTACTGGGTTTTCCAATTCTTTCATGGGTCATTACCCTGACATAATTACCTGCCCTACTTATCGCCTCGCTTAATTCCTCCTGCGTTGGTCTTCTCCAGGGCGTGCCCGGTATTGGTATTAATGGATCAATTATTAAAGTTGGGCCCTTTACAGTACCTGCTAGGTATTTCGCTATTTCCTCAATATCATTAATATCGTTTAGGCCAGGTATTAACACGGTCTCAAAGATAACCCTGACCCCACTCTCCAGTAATCGCCCTATATTTCTTAGGACTGGTTCGAGGGGCTTACCCGTGTATTTAATGTGCTTGTTTGGGTTGAGAGTCTTAATTCCGATGACAACCTCGCAATCCCTGCATAGCCTTAATTCATTGAGTAATTCGTTGCTTATTTCATATGCATTTGTTAATAGCCTTATCCTCAACTTTCTATTACTCAACTCCCTAATTATCATGGGTAGGGATGGGTCGATCGTCGGCTCCTCACCTCCGAGAACGACCTCCTCCATGCCATATTGAGCAATAGCGTCGTCTATTATCTCCAGGAAATCGTTAAGGCTTAACAACCCCTTAAACCTCAATCTAACCAGTTCACCACTGCTTAGATGATGGTCCCATGGGGTCAATTTCCTTATGCACCATGGCAGGTGAAGTTGCATCCTACGAATTGCACATAGGCTGAGCGCAGGTCTATGTAGTACGTTATGTGGCCAATTCTTGTGCTCACATGATTGATTGGGAACCCTATTTTTAAGTTATGGTAGTTATCAAGTAAAGTTAATAATTCATTGCACAGGCCTTACTTTGATGCTGATGACTTGCCCAACTGATGAGTGATGTGGATTAGGGGCTGGGCTTAGACAATTGGTTCTACGCCAACGTTCTTCAGCGCTGAAATGGCTATCTCCTTATCATCCTGAGGCCTATTACCGGCAATACCTATTGCGAACATTAAGTCCTGAAGCCTAAATGGTACTCCACCGGCTGTTACCGTAAGCCTCTCATTCCAGCCAACGCCGTAATTAATGCCGGCTTCATTAACCACAGCATCTGATGGAACCCTAAAGGCTGCCGCTGTCCAAGCCCTATCACGTGAAACCTCAATATAGCCGTAGGGGACCCCATCCATCCTATAAATCAGCACTGGCCATCCCCACTCATCAACTATCGTTATGGCTACCGGGCGTAACTTCTTCTCCATGACGTAGTTAATCACGGTATCCGCAATCCTCCTTAATGACCTAAGCATATCCTCACCAGTAAAGTCAATATGATCCTCCCTATAAAATGCACTCAACCCGGCCTGTGCTATTGCCTCATCTTCCTCAGCAGAACCACCGCTATGCCCTATACCACCAATGACCTTATTACCCGATACCACGGGTACCGAGCCAGGAATTATTGTGAGCCTACCACCATACTTAACATTAAGTCTCCAACCCTGACCTCTTGTAACAACCTCGAGAACCCTGGCTGAGGTCTTCATTGTTGCCGCAGTCCAGGCTTTGTCAATCGCGATGTCAAACGTTGCGGGTAAACCATTATCCCTACGTTCAGCCGCAATTACATGACCACCCTCATCAACCACGGCAAAACTACCTGGCAAAACCCTATTGTCCTGGGCATACCTAATCATTGCGTCGATCATCTTTCTAGCAATATCGAGAGTTATAGTCCTTAGCATGTTCATGACTGCACACCCCTCCTGGCCCTTGAGTCAAAACCCTTCTTAGGTTCAAGCTTAAGTCCCGATTGCATCAATAGTTCAACAACCTTTTTACCAAGCATCGGTGAGGCAGATACACCCGCAGGTCCAAGTACTATGTTGACCCAATTTGGTACGTAATCCGGTATGTCTACCACGAAGTCATGCCAGCCGGTGTCCGCGTTTGTGTACGCCATGAAGCCTATGAACGACCTGACAACATGCCTCTCAAAGGGTATTTCAGGGAATAACTCCTTAGCAACCCTGATGTTATGGTTAACGGCCTCCTCACGAATAACCCTATCACTCCTATACGTGAGTTCTAAGTAAATACCTGACCTGGCAAAACCATAAATATTAGGCAATACAGCCTTTACATGAGGCATGTCCTCCATCCTAGGCAATACGTGAACCTCATGGCTTATTAACCTGCCAACCTCCTCATCGAAGTCAGTCAACGTACCCTTTAATGGCACAATGGAGAAATTCCTCGCACCAACCATCTCAGCAATCCTATCAACCTCAATACCCGCTGCATTAACCACAAAGGTCGACCTAATGGCCAAGCCCTGCCTAGTATAGATACTATATGTTATTCCCTGCCTCTCAATCCTAGTGACCTCCTGGTTAAGTAGGAACTCAACACCATTGGCCCTGGCATTCTCCGCAAGGGCTTGGCAACCTTAACGGGATCAGTTATACACAGGTTTGGGTCGTGTAAGGCTCCTAGAGCGTTTGGTGTAATGTATGGCTCCATATCCAATAATCGCTTCCTATCCACAAACTCAAGGGGTTGAAAACTACCCTCAGGTATGTAGTAAGGCGCGTTGGGCTCAAGTGATGATTTAAAGGCCTTGAGTAAAGCCTTAGGTACCTCCTAAAGTCAGCCTTATCTCTAATTAACCAAAGACCGCCAATTCTCTTCAATGGGAAACCAAGCTCATCAGCGAGCTTTGGCCAAAGTGGTATGCTCTTAACATTCAACTCAGCATGGAGTGTACCCGGCCTAAATGATAATGCGTCACCACCTTGACAGACCAGGTTGTGATTCGTTGATGTACTTTCCAACCCAACGTCACTGTGCCTCTCAATAACCACAACGCTAACATTATACTGCGATAACTCGCGAGCTACCGATACACCGGCAATTCCACCGCCGATAATTGCAACGTCAAAATTAAGGAATTCCGGCATCAATTACCTATTTTCTTAAATTAATTAAGTAATGCCCATAAAATAACTATATATTTAACGAAAATCACTCACCAGAGTAAACTAAGTACTTAATTCCATTAAAAGTAACCTCCTTCGTTAAGCTCCTTATCTTATCGAGAATATCCATATCTAGATTATTCCTCCTAATAACATCCATTACCTGCTCAACAGTCATTGGTTGTATTTTGAGTATACTTAACAGGCTATTCACTGGGTCATTCCTATCTATATGAAACTCCCCCCTCTCAATATAGTCTATTATGAAAATCCTATCACTATTCACATATCTCGAAAGTACCTTAGCAAGGTTCATTAGTACATCAGATGTTGGTGGCTTAACCCAGGGCTCGGCAGGTGGTCTTGTGGGCACCATCATGTAGACCCTATCCGGTCTATACCTACTTAGGGCATCGCCAATGCGTTTTATCTCATCCTCATTATCGTTTACTCCATGAACAAGCATTACCTCAGTCCATATCTGCCCGCTGAATACCTCACGGAATTTCTCAATACCCTCTATGAACTTATCAAAGGTTATTTCCCTATGAGGCCTATTAATGAGCCTAAACGTTCTCTCACTCCCTGCATCAGTACTTACCTTAACTACATCCAATTCACTTAACCACGCCCTAACGTTCTCGTCGATTAGCTTGGCTCCATTAGTCAGTATTGCCAGGGGTTTGTCCTGGTTATCCCTGGCCCATTGAATTAACTTACCCAGGCCTGCGTAAAGCGTTGGTTCTCCATCGCCAATAAATGTTAGGTAGTCATAATCCCTAGTCCTCACTGCAATCTCCAGTTCCCTGATAATATCCTCAGGTGGGTAGAACATCCTCAGGTCATTTATTACGTGCTTAGTCCTGCCTAGTTGGCAGTATATGCAATTGAAATTGCAGTACTTAAGTGGAACAACATTGACACCAAGTGACCTACCTAATCTACGTGAGGGCACAGGACCAAAGACATACTTAAACATCGGCATCTATTGAATTATTACTATGCCTATTAAAATGCCTTGTTGAACGTTTATATTTCTATTTCTAATTAATAGGTAATTGAAAGTAAAGATGAAATAACGCATTAAGTATCTCTTTCTACGCTTGTATATATAATAGAACATGGCATATTTGAGAAAACTAATATTACATGTATAATATCTAATTAATAGAAAGGGTGTCCACTAAATAATGATCATTACTTAAAGAGTTTTCGTAAATTTTTAGGACAGTTCTCTAATTAATGATCTCGTGCATAGTCAAAGAGTTGAGTACTCGAGGAAAATCTATCAGGAGGCCATGATGCAGTGCTTAAAGCCGTGGTATACCGATGACTGCCGTAGGTGTAGATCGGAATTTAGTAGGTGCCTAAGCAATTACCTATTGTTATTAAATTAGGGAATACTTAAAGAGCATTCGTTAAAAATCATTGCGTGACATACATCTTCCCAAGTAGGGAGTGGGTTGATGCCTTATGTTCGAGCCTTAATAACGATAAGGACTTCCTTAACGCGATCAATGGCTGGGAAATAAACGTACTACTGGTTGGCAGGAATCTAAGCTCAATGTAATTAATTACTTGCGGAGAAGCTACGGTGTTGATAAGGTCAATACGATAGGCATACTCCTTAAATTCAATAATTCGTGCAGTGAGGCATCTTTCATCATAAACCCGGACATTGATTCATACCAATACGTGGTTATTGCAGACTATGATGTATGGCTTAAGGTCCTAAGTGGGTTGAATGATCCAGTAACAACAATGCTCAGCGTGTTTAGGAGGTTGGAGGTTAGGGGTAGTATGGTTACGCTGGTGAGGTTAGCGGCAAACATTGTTTCGCCGATGGCTAGGGTCATTATGAGGATACCAACGGAGATAATAAAATAATTCTTTCTTATTATTTTTAATTTTTAATTAACTACGTTAATGAACTACGACGTTGTATTACCACCAATGCCACCAGTGCCTCCAACCACGCCATCCTCCGTATAGCCAACCCAGGCCTGGGCCCCACGGTACGGGTGGGTATGGGTAGCTTGCGTACCAGCTCTTAAAGCTCTTGCCCAGGTCTGTCAATTCCACGTACTCCTCACCACCTTCCTTAACAACCCTTATTAAACCAGCCATTTGCAGTGCACTTATTGCGTAATCAAAGGATGCGCCGTAGAGCGGTACTTTGCTTCTTAAATCGCTCATCTTTATCCTATCCGTTATTTGGTTTAGTATTATCCATGCACCCCATCTCGTAATGCCGAACATTCTTTTCACCAATATCGACTCTGATATCGGATTTAAAAACCTTTCTCACCATGTATTTATACGAATATTTAATAAAAATGAATACGTTTAATTAACCCTTTATACCACCAATATTGAACCCCTCAAGCAACCTACCCATTATTATATAGCTAAGCACCATGACGGGTAGTGCAACCACAAGTGCCGATGAAGCCAGTAATCCCCAATCAACCGCCTTACTCCTTATTGCCTCTATTGCAAATATTGTCACTGTTTGTGCACCCGTTGGTGGGAAGTTGAATTGCCATGGAGTCTCCGTAAGTATCAATGGATAGAATAATAATTGCCAGCTTATTATGAATGATAATATCATAACCATAAACCAACTACTCCTGGTTATAGGAGCTATGATCCTAAACAAGGTATATGTCGAGGAGGCCCCCTCAATCTCCGCCAACTCCTGATACTCATTTGGCAGGTCCCTATATATGTTGAATAAAAGCCAGGCGGATAGTGTCACAGTGAATATCGGCTCAGCAAGTATTAAGGCCCACCAGGTGTTTAGGAGTCCTGAATTCATGAATAGGATGTATACTGGGAATATGAAGCTCGTGGCCGGTAATGAGTATAGGTATATCGTGATCAGCAATAGCCAGTAAATATTTTGCTTAGACATTATGTATGAGGCGGTACCTGCAAGTATGGCTGATATTAATGCGACGAATATGCCAACAACGAGATTCGTGAATATGTAGGGCGTAGAACTCGTAATTGCACTTACAAAGTACTTAACCGTAAGCGCGACTGGGTATAGTATTGGCGGTGATATGAAGTCGTAAATATTAGGTCTAAAGGCTAGTATTACCATCCAATAGACGGGGAATAATAGGAACAACAATATTATTACCGTTAATAACCATAGCAGCGAGTCATAGACCTTATCCGGAACCTTAACCACAGGGAGCCTCACGTAGAGCCCTCCACTACGCATAATATAGAGCAGCGCCGCAGCTGGTAATGTGGCTAAGGCCGCGAGTAATGCCGCAGCAGCCTCACCACCTGAGAAGTTCCCAATGAAGTAAAGCATATCGAATATGAGTAGGGGCAGTGTTGTTGAGGAGTAGCCCGGCCCGCCCTCAGTTAGTACGTAGGGTATGTCGAAATTACCCAGCTGAAGCACGAATATCACTAAAAATGCCGTGAGTACTATCTTGAAAATATAGGGTAACGCAACACCGCTGTAGTATTGCGAGAGAGAAGCACCATCTACCTGGGAAACCTCCTTAAGCTCCTTACTAATTGACTTAAGTCCGCCAATGATCATTAGGTATGCGAAGGATGTACTACTCCATATCCCCACTATTATCACAGCCCATATTGATAGGCCGGGTATCGTGGTCATGTTCAGCATAGGTATGTGAAATAACTTGAATAGGTAATAGAGGGGCCCATACATTGGATCAAAGAGTGTGTACCAAATCATTGATGATGATATGAATGGTATCGTATATGGCACGAGTATTATTAATGACATCGGCACCTGCCACCTCATGGGTAGGCTATCAACCCTAATAGCCAGCACTAGCGCCAATAATGTAGATACTAAGGCGGTTATCGTTGCAAAGAGCAATGTGTTATAAAGCGCTAGGTTAAATGTGCCAGGTGGGAAATCCACTATTAGACCTTTTATTGATGATGGATTAAAACCAACGAAGTAGAAGGTCAGAATTAATGGAATTAGCCCAAAGGCCAATATATACGTTAAATATGGTATTAGCCAAAACCTCCTCATGCCAGCCCAATTATTTATCGTGAAAAGTTTAATTTTTAATTTTTAACATATACTACGCGGTATAGTTTGGCTTAGCCTGAACATGGACCATAAGTCTGAACAAGGGCATTTATCCAGGATGCTGCTGCCGTATTCATTGCCTGCTGCGCACTCACCTGCCCAAGTAAGTAGCTAAATACTTCCTGGTTAAAGCTTGGTATTAACTCCGTATATGTTGGTGGTATGTTCGGTGGGTTTGCCCAGGCATACTGAGCAGCGTTATAAACAGCCTCGAGAAGCTCCTTATCATGCGGGCTAAGCGTACTATTACTCAACAGCATTTGGAATGCCTCCTTTGATATTGGGAACTTATGGAAGTATAGGTACTCATACACCTGAACCTTAGGCGATACTAGGAATGCCAGGAACTCAAGGGCCAACTGCTTGTGCGTTGAATACTTACTAACGGCTAGGAAGTTGGTACCGGTTTCTGCATAACCACCTGGTAATGGCGCTAGGCACGTGTCGTTATAAACATTTGATGGTAGATATGACAATTGACTAACGAACATTAACGCAGCAGGTGCGTACTCGGCATATAGCTCTGGTAGGTTATCATAGGTTATAGGCGTAACATTAGGCGGTGGTTCATATGAAACAAGCTCCTTATAAACCTCGAGCGCCTCAATACCATCCGTTGTGTTGAAGTCGGGCAGTGGGTATGGGCAACCTGGCGCTGGTGCTCCGTAGAACATTATGTTGAAGTTGGGTAGACCGCCAATCCTGCCCTTGTTGAGGTTTGGATCCCTCATGTACCACCAACCAAATATTGCTGGGTAGGCATCTATTATACCGTGCGATACGTGGTCATCGACTAGGACCCCATACTTAGTGATTCCATGGCTCACGAGGAATTGATCAATCTCAAGTACCGTAGTCCAGTTCTGCCATGTCAATGGGTTAAACTCAACGCCGTACTCACTATAGAACTCATGGGCCAAAGTTTGGTTATTGAAGATTGAGCACTTATAGGCTAGCATGTAGGTTACGGTCTCATATGCTATACCAATATACTCAATCTGCCCAGTTGTAGTATTATAGAACTCACCGCCAAAGGCTCCTGAGGAGTCATTAAGTCACTCATGTTAAATAGGGTCCCTACGTATGGATTAAGTGGTAGTACATAGGGCACAAACCTTAGCGCTGATGTTGACGTAAACTCTATAATGTCATACTCAGTTGAGTGCGCCTCAAGTGCCGTTAATTCATTTGTAACGTACTGACTAAATGGGTATGTAATAACCTTAACATAAACATTTGGATGCTCTTCATGGAATAATTGACCAGCAAATTGAATAAATTGAGCCGTAGTTCCGGAGTATGCCACAACCACTAGCGTTACGGTTTTAGGGGTGGTTACAGCCTTGATATAGTAATAGGCGCCAATGGCTATTATCACCACGATTATAACACCGATTATAACCCAGGTAGTACGTGAAATACCCCTCATCACATGATGAGTATCTATGCACTAATTATAAGTATTTCCTAGGATTAATCCTTTGATATTATTAAATTATTACTATTACAATATTATCAGATAAATAATTTATAAATTCATGATTAATTATTTCAATTTTTGCATATCAAGTGGTGTGCATGGTAATGGTATAATAATATTAACATCGCTGCCAACGTTACTTAGTATTGGTGGTTCCACGTAGTAATGAATGGGCATTAAGTACTTAACACCAGCCTCTCTGGCTATTTGAATCGCCTCGGTCGTCGTTGAGTGACCATGTAAATGAGACACCTCCTCAGTACCCGGATTTCCTGACGCCTCATGCACCAGTAATGTACAGCCCCTGGCGAGGTTAACTATGTTCTTGGTCGGCCTTGTATCACTACTATACGTTATGCACGTTCCATCTAACCCATCAATCCTATAAGCTAGGGTTTGTACTGTGTGGTCCGCCAATATTGCGGTAATTTTGTAATCATGGCCTATCGCAACGGTTAACGGCTCAGGGCTTGGGTCTATTGGGTGAAAGTCTATGGTTGGTAGGTACTGCGGTATACCCAATGCGTCAAAGAGCTTCTCTAGATCCACGTCCCTAGGGCCATAAACCTTGAGCGCAATTCCCTTGGACCTTGCAAAGAGCGCCAGTGTTGATAGACCCATTATGTGATCCCCATGCCTATGTGTTATGAGTATGAGGTCCAGGTTATCCACATCAAAACCGCAGGCTCTTAAAGCTCTGTAGGTGCCCTCGCCGGCGTCGATTAAAATCCTCGAATTACCAACCTCAACGATGAGCGCAACATTGCCGAGTAATGGATTTGAAACCCAGCCACCAATCCCTAGAGGGATTACCCTCACAACCTAGTAAGGACTTTGAAGTAATTATAAGGAGTACTTTTGGAGGGGAGATCATATTAAGAATACTAGCTCAAGTATGGCGAGTAGGGCGCCTATTATGGTCCACCAGGTAAAGACTAGGTTTAAGGCAGCAACAACGATGCCAGTGTCCGAACCTCAGGATCACCCTGCCTAGATATTAGTAATGCGCCAGTGCCTATGTTCATTATGGCAAGGGCAATGACTATCAATGTTAATGCCCAAAGGATGGTTGTGCCTATGTTGGGTATTGGCACGAGAATTAACGATGCAGCACCAAGAAGGAGGGCTGGGATAAGGAGGAGTGCTCCACTAATGAGCATCAGTATACCCGCAACCCTGGGCTCGCTCATCAAGCAATGCGTTACTAAGCCATTAAATACTTACTATCCATAGACCCTCCTAAGCCAATTAACCATCTCCTTAACACCGATGTCAATGGCAGGCTCAACATTGCCCAATACTCTCCTCGTACTTTCACAGTCATACTGCACATTAACGTACTTAAGTAATGAACGGGCACCACCAGGTAGGAATAATCCAACAAGACCTGGCGGTAATGGTATCCTAACACCACCAACGCCTAAATGCTCAGCCATTAATTCGGCAAAGTCGCCTAGGCTATACATCGTACACTCTGTCGCGTATAGGAACGTATTCCTATACTCCTCATTAACCGCCAACCTCTCGAGCATCTCCACTAGGTAACCCACGTAAATGGCATTAATAAGGCCCCTGACCTGGGGCACTAAGCCCATCCTCACAAACCTATATAGGCTAAGGAACTCGTTATGGTCATTGTAATAACCATAAACAAGTGTTGGCCTAACAATCACGTAATTAAGCCCGTCAACGCCCAACTCCTTAATCGTCCTCTCACCATCGCACTTAGACCTCTCATAATCGCTTCTCGGTCTCACATACGAGTAATCACAATGTACAGGCTCCTCCTTTATATAATTGCCTATCTTACCCGAAGCCGCCGATGCGCTTATGTGTATGAACTTTATCGACTTATCAACACTGAGTATTGCCCTTGCTATATTACGGGGAACCTCAACATGCGCACTCCATAATTCATTCCATGAACCATTCAATAAACCAACGGTGTTAAATACGTAATTCGGCTTAAGACCACTAATTAATTTAACTAGGTCGTCATAGTTGCCCGGATCCAGCTTATGAGGTTTAATGTTTAATTCGAGTAAATCCTTCATCATAAGCGCCTTACTACCGTGAATAGATCTATAGGTTATATGCACATCAAAACCCCTGTTAATTAGGTGCTTAGCTAGGTTGGCTGCAATGAATCCAAGGCCAATGATTAATGCTTTCTCCACAATGTCCTATTTATGACAATTGGTAATTAAGTCTTTCCCTAAATAGAGAAAATAGCCGATATCACTAACAAAGAAGGTTTTATAAATGCTAGGTATCCGAATGCCATAATCGTATGCAGAGGGAATTATGGGTTTCGATAAGTGAGGGTCAGAGAAGGGCTGTATTGATAAATGCGTTTCTTGGAGCATTGCTTGGATCAATAAATATCTCATCAGTTGTAATTGCGCTACCCGCGATACTCAGGGGTATTGGGCTTAGTATAAATACAGCAATTGGCTTCATGATAATGGCATGGATAATGTTTGCATACCCACTGATCATGGCAATAACCGTAGCCTAATTGGCAGGTTATCGGATATGTATGGTAGAGGTAGGGTATTCACAATAGGCGATATTGTATTTACAACGGCATCACTATTGCTAGGGTTAACGCCAGGTTATGGAGCCATTGCTGGAATTCAAATGGTCACTTATAGATTTGTCCAGGGCCTAGGCGGATCCATGATGTTTGGCAATAGCGCCGCATTAATAACTGATGTCTTCCCACCGGAGCGTAGGGGTGTGGCGCAGGGAATTGTCGGTATATCATTCAGTGCCGGTAGTATATTGGGGCTGGTGGTTGGCGGTTTATTAGCAACAATAAATTGGAGGTGGGTTTTCCTATTTAATGTACCAATAGGCATTATTAGCATTATATGGGCGTACAGGAGCGTTTATAGGCTACCTGCGGGCTTTACTAAGGCTAGGATCGACTGGGTCGGTGCATCGTTACTGACCATATCATTGGTGCTACTGCTCATGGGTTTAATGCTTTCAATGATGCCGTATGGAGGGTCATCACTTGGTTGGGGTAATCCAATGGTTTGGATGCTATTGGGCATTGGCGGCGCCTCTTTGCCCTATTATTCTTCATTGAGTCCAGGATAACCGAGCCAATGCTTAGGGTTAGGCTGTTTAAGATTAGGCAGTTCACCTACGGCGTAGTAAGTAGCCTCTTCCTATTCCTCGCCCAGGGAGCCAATGTATTCGTCCTATCACTTCTTCTCCAGGCAATTTACCTACCGCTTCATGGCGTGCCCTATGTAGACACGCCGCTTTGGGCCGGTATATACCTAATACCTAGTAGTATAACTAATGCAATATTCGCACCAATAGGTGGTAAGTTACTAAATAGGTTTGGTGCTAGGGTAGTATCCACATTAGGCGCGGTGTTGCTTGCGGTGAGCTTTGAGCTATTAACGTTACTACCAATAACCAACTTCAACTACATGTGGTTTGCGGCAATATTGTTACTAATGGGCGCTGGTTCAGGCCTATTCCAATCACCAAACCTAGTATCAATACTAAGCGCTGTACCACCGACGGAGAGATCCGCAGCATCTGGACTGAGATCAGCCATGCAAAACATAGGCCTACTAATGAGCTTCGCGATATTCCTAACGTTAATTCTCGCGGGGGCATCCACAGTGCTAACACAATCAATATACAGGGCATTGCTAAGTGCCGGGGTTCCCATAGCCGATGCTGAAAGGTTGGTATCAATACCGCCCGTCTATGCCCTATTTGCTGCGTTCCTAGGTTACGACCCAATAAAGACCCTGATCCAGCAGGCCGGTATATCACTGCCAAGTAATGTATTCTACAACATTGATAAGTTAACCTTCTTCCCAAGCGCAATAGCGCCCGCAATGTCTGCAGGCTTTTACTACGCATACCACACAGCCGCAATCCTAGCCCTATTGGCTGCCGTGTTTTCATACCTAAGGGGCAGGGAGACTTTTCACCAGCACCAATCCCCTGAAACAGTGCAGGTAAGTGCGAGAAGTCCCGTGAAGGCTGTGGAACAGGTAAACATTCCCGACCCAGTAGATAATAAGCCCATTAACAATCCTGGCAACACAAACATCGACATTAAGTCGGACCCAATACTAAGAAAGACCTATGCCGCTTACCTGCTAATGAACACTGACCTCGGTGAAACAGTGTTAAATAATATAACGGGTAAGGAACTCATATATGCAATAGCCGTAACCTCAGGGCTACCTGAGTGGTTCGTAAACTTCGTGAACAATATCAACGATTGCCAAATAAATGATTCAACAATAGAATCGCTGATTAAGTATGTAAGCATACCAGATTGGCTAAATGAGGTCATTAATGGCTGGTTTAAAATAAAGGGTCTTGGTAAAACGTAAAACATTTTTAGGCAAATCAATCATTTTAATAAGATATATTTTTCAATTTTTAAATAACACCTCATAGATATAACGTATATGACCTATCACCGCTCCATAAAACAGCCCTACCATCCTCAGATACTCAACAACCGTGTAACCCCTGTATATCCTCCTTTCGGTATTTACTTGGTTATTCTGCGATCTTCCTTTAGGCATGAACATTTTCTTATCACCGAATCAAGGATAGGGCTTTTCTGTTAATAAATTTATATTGTGAAATGGGTTTAATCAATATATTAACTCTTGATAATTATATAAATTATATATCATATGTAACCTAGGATAAGTTTTTATTTCGTTGGTTAATCCATGTTTGAATGATTGAGAGTAGGAAGAATGACCATATTAGGATTGCATCGGAGTATAATGTAGAGGAGGGCAATAACCTATTTAATGAGGTGCATTTAATACACATCGCATTACCCGAGATGGACTTTGACGATGTTAATACGGCAACTACCATATTTAACAAGAGATTATCATTCCCATTCATCATTGGCGCAATGACGGGGGGCACGGAAACCGCGGAGAAGATAAACGCCACACTTGCCAGGTGCGCCGAGGAATTTGGTATTGGCATGTATGTTGGTTCCCAGAGGGTCGCCATTGTTAAGCCCGAGACTGCCAGGAGCTTTAGGGTTGTTGCCGAGAATGCACCAACAGCCCTCAAGATAGCCAATCTAGGGGCTCCGCAGGTCTCCAGGCTTGATGAGAAGGTGCTTAGTGACTGGGTTTTGCAGGCAATAGATATGATTAATGCAGATGCAATAGCCATACACCTAAACCCTGCCCAGGAGGTTTTCCAACCAGAGGGTGAGCCCTGGTTTAAGGGCGTCATTGATAAGCTTAGGTTCATAAGGAAGGTGGCCAATAGGCCATTAATTGTTAAGGAGGTTGGTAATGGAATATCCATGGAGGTTGCAAGGGCGCTCGTTTCTAGGGTGGGCCCTGACGCAATCGATGTCGCTGGTACTGGCGGAACGTCATTCATAAGGATTGAGAGCATAAGGCTGGGACAACTAACGAGGCTGACGTATTCAGTGGCTGGGGGATACCAACGGCGATATCCATATGCGAGGTAAGGAGCGTCTATGATGGCGTAATAATTGCATCAGGTGGTATTAGGAGCGGCTTGATGGGGCTAAGGCAATAGCCATTGGCGCGAATGCCTTCTCGATGTCAAGGCCACTCCTGCTGGCCGCGCTTAAGGGGTATGATGAAACCAAGAAGTTCATTGGTAAGCTACTTAGGGAGTTTAGGATTGCGATGTTCCTTACGGGCTCTAGGAGTATTGATGACCTCGGTAAGGTGCCGATTGTCTTTGGACCAACGATAATCTCCTGGCTCAACCAAAGGGGTGTACAATGTAGGCGGATTAGGCGTGGTGAGTAATATAATCGTCGTAATTCCTGATAGTTAGCATAAGCATTTTATAGAATTGTACTGACTCATGGATGTGTCTATTCAGGCATTTCATGCCCAAGGTGTGGTTCGAGGAGGATAGCCATTGTTGTTTCGGAGACATTAACATTTAAGTGCCTGGACTGCGGTTATACCTGGTCACCGAACCTACCTGCCCAGGGAATGGTACATACTAAGGCTGGCGATATTCACTGGACCGAGGTTAAGAAGATAATGGAGGATGCCGTAAATTACGTCATAAGCCTGTTGAATGAGGGATTGATAAATTGCAATGACGTTATTAATAAGGTTCAGGAGAGGTATGGGAATTACCTATCATCACGTGAGATCCTTAGAACAATAATAAATGGAGCCAAGAGGTATCTTGAGGAAATCAGGTACAAGGACGCCAGCAAGTACTCGGCATTAAGCACGGAGTTAAATAAGTGCAGGGAATTAATGAGTAAGGGTTAGGGCCTTACTCTGACGGCATTGCGCTTGTCCTCTTATTCTTAAGCCTCGTCTTCTTTGGATAACCAGATGCCCAAACCCTCTTACTCCTTGGTACGATCTGCGGACACCTCCTGCCGGTACACCTGGGCGCTATTATACCAACCTTCTGACCAGGTGGTGCAGTCCTCGGCACTGGCGTCTCACCCTTCTGGTGACTGCCACCACCATGTGGATGGGCATACGCATTCATTGCCTTACCCCTAACCGTTGGGTACTTCCAGGACTTAGCCAGTGACCTGTAGTACTTAGCCCCCGCCTTGAGCATGGGCTTCTCAATCCTACCACCACCGGCTACTATGCCGATGGTTGCCCTGGCCCTTGAATCGATCTCCATAACCTTACCGCTGGGTAGCTGAACAACCGTGGTGCTGTCCTTGTGTATTAGGACGACTGCGTAGGTCCCGCCTGACCTAACGAACTTACCACCATCATTAATCCTCTTCTCAATGTTGTAGATCATCGAGCCCTCAGGGATCTTACCGAGCGGTAATATGTTACCTGGCATTGGCTTGGCCATAGCACCAATCTCTATTATTTGACCTACGTACATGCCCTCAGCCGCGTAATTAAGGAATTCCCTACCATCCTCAAGGGCTATCCTAGCCACAGGGGCGTTGAGACCGGGCACGTGCATCAACTCCTTAACAACACCCCTAACAACGCCATTAAGCTCAGCCTCACTCATTGGTAAATACCTAACTGGGCCCTCTCTAATCCAACTTGGGCTCCTAAACTGCGAACCACCTCTTCCTCGTCTCTGCACTAGTATTCTCTTGCCCACGATTAATCCCGTTAATGGTGATGGGTAGTGGGTTTTTAAAGATTTACATTAACGGATAGTGCGGGATGAGGATTTGAAGAACCAGGAAAAGATGATAGTCGTTAGGAAGGTGGGGGCTGATGAGTATAGCCTTATTGAAATTAGTAGTGGCGATATCCATGAATTTAGGGAGAAGGGTATTGGTGATGTGAGGAATGGAACCATAATATTAAGGCCAGTAGAGCTTGTGTACCTATCCATAACTGGGTATAGGGTAATAGTTGATGGCAATGAGATGAACGTGGATGAGCTAATAAAGGATGTGAAGAACCCACATGCATTAACGGTCTACCTTGACATGAGGAAGAGGGGTTACTTCATAAAACCCGTGACTAATGGACCAGTGGACTTCCTGGTTTGGGATAAGGGAAAGAGCCCGGTGAATTCGAGCCCTAGGTACATGATTAAGATAGTCACTGAGGGACTTGGGATACAGGTAATGGAGTTATTAAATGTGCTGAAGTATAGCGAGAGCATGGGCGCGCAGTTGGTCCTTGCTCTCGTTAGTTCTGAGGGGGTTATCACTTATTATAAGGCATTCACATTTAAGCCTGTTAAGGGTGGTTGATCCATGGTTACGATCAAGGACATAGAGCAGGTACTAGCTATGGTTAGGAATAAGGGGTTCAGAGTTATTATTAGGCTGAGGAAGTCAAGGAACATGATAGCCCTTGAGAAGGAAATTAGGCCTAAGCCCCGAGGGCAATTACGTGGCCTGGGCCTCGGCATTCCCAGCACCACCTCATCAAATAATTGATGCTTACGGGATAGCCTCAATAGAGATTTACTGCAGAAACGAACTGATTAAGCAGTTAAGTGATTGGAAGGAACTCGTCAAGGAACTTCAGACACTAAATGAGTGCCATTAACCACTCTCTACGGCGTACTCCCTATTACCTATTCTCAACTTAATGACAACTCCACTCTCGCTCCTGCTCTCCACTGTACCGTCATCAAGGACTACCTCATCTCCGCTGCTAATTCTCATGTTAATCCTGAATAGCCTAGCACCGATTTGTGCGAGGTCCTTGTAGCGGGATGTGCATACGTTGACGTTTATCCAAGGCCACCTCCTCCTAATCTCGCTGGCTATTTTAATGCCAGCATCAATACTGCCTATGACGCTACCGTCAGGCCCTGGCTTATAGCCCATGCTTATCAAATTATTTATGTTTGAGGGGCTTACGTCAAGTTCGTTCAGGTTCACAAAGCTTATTAGGCCATTATTAATGAGTAGTTCAGCAACACTAACGATATTATCCTCGAACCTAGGCAGGGCAGGCACCTCAAGACCAAGCTCAATACCCGCGTCCTTAAGTATCTTAAGTAAACCAAGCTTACCGCTTAACTGGGCTGGGTTTATCGCGTGTACCCTGACCTCATCAATACCACTGCCAGCCAACTTCCTAATGGCTTCCTCACTAATGTTCAGAGCATGAGTATACATGTGTATGTGAAAGCCCTGCCCATAAATGTCCTTTAGCAGTTTCACCAACGTAACTACCCTATCAACGACCATTATTGGATCGCCACCCGTGATTGCCAATCCATTCGACCCAGCCCTATCTAACTCATCAATTATATCATCTGGGAACTTATTGACCGGCCTATCGTTGATGAACATGACGTCCCTGCCAAATCTATCCCTACTAACTGGGCAGTAGAAGCAATTCAATGGGCATATCCCAGTTATGAAGAGTACGCTCTTAATGCCAAGTTGACACTGCCTACATCCCCTCGCAAACTCCCCAAACACTATGTTGAGTCGTCTCATTACTCGGGAGGCTGTAGCGTACCCCCTTATAAATGCATGTGCGTTAAGCATTTTAATGAATTAAAAGCGAGGCAGGCGATGTATAGGTTTAGAGGCACATTGATTGCCTTCATAATATCGACGGCATTTACAATACCCATATTCATAGCCATGAACACAAGCCAAACAGCCTATGAATCAATGGTCGCATTACTTGGCAGTACATGGCCTCCAATAACTCCATGGGCTTCATAACGGCCATATTCGCACACCCATCATATACCGACTACATATTTGACATGCTCACCCTATGGATGATTGGGCCATACTTCGAGACCATGTTTGGATCAAGAAACTTCTGGCTCACCTTCATGCTCAGCGGCATAGCTTCCACACTCTCGCCAATACTCTACTACGCAATGGGGACGCCGGTCCTCGTTGGCGGTTCCTCAGGCGCGTTGTTTGGGCTTATTGGCTTCATAATAGCCACACCGCACAGGGGCGTGATACTGGCGAATCCAATAAACATAATAGCAATAATATTCCTACTATCACCACTGCCTTCGCCTTCGGCATAGCCTACCTAGGCCACCTGCTCGGCTTTATCGTGGGAATTATAATTGGATATCTATATATAAAAAGACGAAGAACACAATACTTTCTTTCGATATCATAAGTACTTTATTAATTAGACAGCAGAGTTTACTTAGGGGATTATTATGGCACTTAAAGTTTCAGATACAATAATGATTTATTACGGCAAATGCAAATCGGGTAAGAAATGTATACCCATTAAGCCTGTTACTGATCTCGAGAAAAGACAGGAAGTTATCGAATTATTAAATGAAGCTATTAATCGAATCGAAGAGCGAAATATCTGGAGTACTCAATGGATAGATGAAATGTACGCAAAAATCACGGAAAGAGTGATGGAAATATTTAAACGGTTCAAGGATAATAATGAATATACTAAGGAAATTATTGATGTGACTAACGAGATATCTAGATTTTTGTTAAATCACTTAGGGGATAAATTTAAAGAGTATTGGCTTAATAACGTAAGTAATGAAATTAAGGAATTGATCGATAATTTAACGAATAATAAACTAAAGATATTAATAAACGAGACAGAGAAGTCCTTAATGGTACATGTGTATTGGGAGAGGATTGGGCTTAACGTTAATAAGATCTTTCCAAGTGGTAGTATAGTTGTTCAATTAATAATAAAGGGTTTAAGTGGCTTTTACATTGATGTTCCTGACGTATTCAGGAAATTAATGGGCAAGAAGGAGTATAGAAAATTCATAAAGAAAGTCATTATTTCGATGAGACTTGGTTGGGCAGCTACCGATGAAAGTAAACGTGAAAATAATAAACCAGCGATAGCTACAACACAGCTGTGGCAAGTATTACTATGGCTTTTGCTATATCCAGGTAGGGTTTATGTAATTACGCCTATCATTAATGTAAATAAAAGTAACATAACAATAGTATGGCAGTTAAGAGCTTATGATCATAAGTCGCTCAAACTTACCGCCTTAAATGACGCTATTAAGCTTGATAATGTAGCATTTTTAATTTTTATGCTAGCCGTAATTCTTGGCGATGGTGATGTTACCATCGAATCACTTAACAATAGTGTTAAACCAATGATAAGACTTACCATTGGTTCTATTAAGTTTGAAAATTGGAGATTAATTCTCAATAAACTTAAAACCATGGGTATTGAATGGAGTAAGATTGAGAGCGGTGGTAAGATTAATATCGTAATTAGTACTAATTATGCCATTGATTTAGCTAAGCTAATAATTAGTGCTTTACCGCCATTAATGAGCGCTCTTCTTAATATTTTAGAGAATTTGGGACTTGAGAAATGGAGCATCCTAAAGCTAATCGCTAATATGGAATTAAATCGCCGAAAAGGTAATGCGCAAATTGAGATTGCTGGTATAAAATTTACAGTACGTGTTACAAGATCTGCTGTTGAACTGCAAGTTTTAAGAAAGAACGAAACTGAAGCAGATGAAATTATTAAACAAGTAAAGAACGTGTATGGTAAGGATTTCGATATTAGAAAAAGAAAATACAATAACAAAATAAAAATTATAATTCCATGGGTTGAAATATTAAGACATAATGATATTAAGGCTAAGGTCGTGACTAAACTTTATGAAATGTTAAATCGAATTAAAGACGACAAAAGAAGAAAATGGGTAAATAAGAACATACGAAAACTCACTATGAATTAATTAGAACATAGCATATTCACTTAACGGAAAGTATTATGGCACTGTCTTACTCGTATCAAGTCTTACCTATAACTATCATCAATTGTATTTAATGTAACTGCGTATGTAGCATTACCAGGATCTACGACTGCATTCCCATACCTAGCCGCGTATATTCAATACGCCACGGTGAACCTAGGAATGAACGCGCATGAGCACTACTCATCACCTGGCATGGGCTATAAGACTGACGTGCTCGAGTCCCTCAATTCCTACGGCTTCATGAACCTAACACTAGAAATCATTAATCCATACGGTGGTGCGGTAGTCACTGGAATATCCGGTAACTACGCTAGGACAAGTAAGGACTTAACGGCAGTTCACACCTACTCATACCCAACCGGTATACCCGGCTATCTGGAGAAGTTCAGCGCATTGGCAATATCGCCGAACGCCATGGACTTAATCGGTTATTATCAATACGTAATACTAAGACTTATGAGAATAGGCAGTGGATAATTAGGTCAGGTAATTATACTTCAAAATTAAGATTCAAATTTAATATTTAAAAGGTACGGCTATACGCATTTAATGAGAATGAGTAAGGTATTAGCAATTATGATCATGTTAATTGCGATAGCTGCATTGGTATTAATAGCGCTTATGCTTGATTATGGTATATCCACCAAGACATTACGGCTACTCCTTATTGCCTTATTACCAAAAAAATAGAACGAATATACGCACCTCCCGCATGCCCCTATTATAATGGCTACTGGTTTATTAATAATTATGACATAGCATGATATTGAGGACTGGGAATAACTCAATAATCGTTGATAAGGAATCGATCATATACATAAGCATGGATTACTCCTCTAAATATGTATACACATTCATAGTAAATAAACCTAAGGGAGTACTCATATTCACGCTCTTCCCTGGGATACCCTCGCTAATCATAATGCCCAACGCCAGTGGTACAATAAAAATAGTAATCAGTAACTCGACCCTATACCTAACAATAAACTCAAGTAAGACGATAAAACTCGTCCCATATCCACCGTATAATTTGTCAAGTAATTACGTAAACATGCGCATTGACTCCTTAGCATGCGTAGCATCACGAAGTGTGTACGGCAATTATATTTACGTTTACGTAATCTTCATGATCCAACCGGCGGGTTGGAGACCAACCCTAAATATTTACCTAATGTCAAACTGTACGTTTTACGGGCTAAGTAATTGTAATTACCGTAGTGAGACCGTCTACATATACTTCAGGAAAAGCGATGGTTAGGATCATCACGCTGACCCCATCATCACCGGGTCAGTGGCGGCACAACCCAATCACTGAAGGAAAATCAACACAGTGGGTACTTAATCCTTAAGTCGTTACCCACTCATTAGTTCCCTGACTAGGTTCTCGATCTTATTAATGGCGTAATTAACCTCGTCCGGTTCATAAACGCCCTCGTAAAACGCCTCGTCATGAAGTGTCCTCATTAAATCACTGTATAGGGCCTCAAGTCCTCGCGACCAATCTCCCTGAGAATTCTCCTGCGCTCGCTATGGTTCTTGGGGATTATCCCGGTCTTCCCATATATGAATGCATTAATCGCTATGATTAATGCGAGGAATGCCTTATCCGCCGCATTCCTGTATAGAAGCATATCCTTTAACTTAAGGGCTTTGTCAAGCTCCTCCTTGGCGTAGTTAGAATCTCCAGGGCGCTCATGAACATGGCATTTAAGGCATTACTCGTCATCTCAAGGCAAATTACTCGTTGAGACTTAAATAATTATCAGCTCCAGGTGTTCATCACCGATCTGGTGTCCCGACAGCCATCATCACCCATTAATTCAGTGCGTGGTAGCTTTATAAGGCGTTAGTGATGATTACTCCGTGGTTAAGGTCTTTGTTGGTACGTCAGGGTGGCTTTATGATTGGAACCCAGACTCAACCTTCGATTGGTACGTGAGGAATTCCGGGCTTAATGCCGTTGAATTGAATGCATCCTTTTACAGGTTCCCGTTTAGGAACCAGGTGGCTTCCTGGGCTAGGAAGGGCTCTGGCCTCAGGTGGGCTGTTAAGGTTCATAGTACATAACCCATGTTAAGAGACTTAGGGAGGATGCATTAGATACCTGGCGTAGGTTTAGAGACCTATTCCAACCGCTTGACCCATACATCGACTTCTACCTCTTCCAAATGCCTCCATCCTTCACTTACAATGATGAGAATATGGAGAGAATAAGGACATTCACCAGGGAGACGGGACTTGGCCTAGGCTCGCCATTGAGTTTCGTCACGAGAGCTGGTTCAATAGTGAGGATGCCATTAATGAACTGAGGGGCTTGGGCATCACCGTGGTGTCCATTGACGAGCCCGGGATTACGTGGGTCAGGAGCACAAGCGGCATCATTTATTTGAGACTTCACGGTAGGACTGATTGGTATATGTATGACTATGGTGAGGATGAGCTTAGGGACCTGGCGATTAAGGCTGTTTCCCTTAATCCTGGTGCGATTTATGTATTCTTTAACAATGATCACTGGATGCTTGAAAATGCCAGGAAGATGCTGGAGATACTGAGGGAGTTAACGAAACGGTGAGGTTACTTCCTAGTTATTGTTAGCATTATTAAGCCCGTGACTGCTAACGCCACGCCGAATGCCATCACTATTACCATGCCGAGGCCCATGGGCTTATCATACCAACAATCATCGGCGCCCAACCACCAATCAGTAAGCCCAATTATAGGAAACGCCCAACCCACTCGCCCTGTACTGAACATCAAACTTATCAATTAATACGTATGGTACAAGCCCCATGGCAAAGTTCTCAATAAATGCTAGCATCACCAGGTTTGTGAAGCTTGGGTATAGTATTAAGGCGATTGGTGCATAAACCAGTGATGCAATTAATGTGCCTATTATGAACCACCTATAGTTAATCGCCAGGGCTAATGGACCAGCGAGGAGAACTGCTATAACAGCGGCTATCGTCGAGACAAGCATGACGTTGGGTATCATATTCGCCATACCAATGACCTTTAGGAAGTCTGAGTATATTAGGTATGTGGAGTAGTAAATTGTTAGTAATCCACCCGTGAATAATATGCCATACCCAAGCAGGGCACCTTTATACCTAAATAACAGTGTTAATGGGTTTGCCCTGGGTCTTGACCACAATGGCGATTCTACAAGCTACTCCTAACAATGAAGGCTAGTACTGCCACTATGGCTCCAGTGCCCATGTAAATCCTCCACCCATAGGCATTGAATGAGGTTGGACCCATGTATGTTAGGAATAATACGTTAACAATAGTGGCTATGACAACACCTATTGGGTAACCACTCTGCACAAATGCCGAGGTTACCTCTTTCCTCCACCTACTCCACTCCATAATCATTGCAGTTCCTGGACCCCACTCACCGCCCAGGAATATTCCCTGGAGAAACCTGAAAGTTAGTAGTGCTAATGGCGCTAATGCACCAATTGTGGCGTAGGTTGGCAGTAGGGCTATAATGAGAGCTGATAGGCTATAACCAAGCACTGTTGTTAGTAAACCAATCCTCCTACCAAACCTATCACCTACGTAACCCATCGCCACAGAACCCAGGGGCCTACCAACAAGTGTAGCCACAAGCGTTGATAAACCACCAAGTAATGAGAATGGACCTGGGAAGAATAACTTACCAAGTAATGGCATTATTGGCGTAACGAGAAGCGCATCATAACCATCCATTATCCAACCCAAGTATGCGCTAAACATTGCCCTAGTCCTCATTTTCTCTAGAATGTTTGTGGAATCCACGAAATACTCGTATTATTACCAACCCTATTAAGTTATACCCTGGATTAAATCGATAGTGGTGGGTATATTCGGGCAATTATCATTGAGGTGATGAAGATAATTAGGAGAATCAACCTGACACTGAAGGGGCCAGCCCATAAGTTCCTAAGCTCCCTCCACCTACTCCTGACTACACGCTCATCACCACTGAGCAGTGGGCCCGCCAGCTTCAGTGTGCGTGGAATAAGTAATAGCGATACTAATGAGGTGTATGGCAGGTAGTGCAGGAGGGTTGAGACTACTATTGCCAGGTACATGAGGCTATTGATGCGTAGACCACGTATCTCGTATTCCTAATGCCCACCAGTAATACCAGGGTTACCTTACCCACCGCCCTGCACGCATCGATCTCCAAGGCACCTGAACCAATGAGTATTAGTAGCGTGAATAATCCGTTTGGTATGCCGACGATCAATGGTGCTGGGTTTGTGTAAATGCCTGTTTGGACGATGTATGAACCCCAGGTAATGAGGGGCCCCATGGCGAGAGCCGCAAGTAACTCGCCGTAGCCCCTATAGTGGAATTTCAATGGTGGTATGCTGTAGCCAACGCCAATTATTAAGCCTGCCATGGCTAGTATTAGCACTGGCCAGCCCACCAGGGCGAATAGGTAAATCCCTGCCATGAAGGCTATTGCCAGGAATGCGTAACCCACGGTAATCACATCCCTAGGCTTAACTTAAGGTCTATTATTGGGTGCGGCCTATGGGAGAAGCCGCTGGCCCTATATAGTATGTCTACGCCGCTCAGGTAATCGTAGTAGTCATGCACTAGGTTAACCCCTGCCTGAGCCAGTAATAGGGCTGCCAGTGTTATTACGTAGGTTATTAGATTGAACTTATTATTTAAGTACCAGGCTAATGCAGTGCCTAGGGTCACGGATGAGAAGGCGCTCGTTAATGTTGTTGGACTGAATGAAATCAACCAGTTTTTAATGCTCATTATGTCATGATTACCACGAGTGCGTTTTAAGGATTTCCATGGAGGAAACCGTTATTTGCCTAATGCACATTGTTCTTTAGTGGCCATTAAGGATCTCAGAACCTTCATTAGGGCCTTGGAGGAGAGGAGGGACCTTATCAGGATAAGTGAACCACTTAGTGTTGATCTTGAGGTTGCCGCATTACTGAGGGAGTTAATGTATAGGGGTGGGCCTGCCGTAATAATTGAAAGAACCAGGGAAAACACACTGCCAATTGTCGGCAACCTCTTCGGTAAGTGGGATAGGGTTATGCTTGCCATGGAGGGTAGCGACCCGGAGACCATGGCTTCCAAATTAACGGACCTAGTAAATCTGAGGATTCCCCAGGGACTGTTCGACGCATTGAAATCCCTAAATGAGTTGAGGAGGTTTTCCCAGTACTTCCCAAGGAGTGTTGGTAATGGACCGGTTAGGGAATTGAGGTGGGACTCCATTGATTTGACGAGGATACCAGCCATTAGGCAGTGGGTTCACGAGCCTGGCAGATTCATAACCTTTGGGATAACGTTTGTTAAGTACGGTGATTACAGGAACTTCGGCTACTATAGGTTGCAGGTGATTGGTAGGGATAGGTTTGTGATGCATTGGCAGCCCTGGCGCAGGAGTGCCATGTATGGAGAACTCAGCGAGAGGGCTGAGGTGGCTGTCGTTTTTGGCACTGACCCAGTGACAATGCTTATGGCGGGCGTTTCAATACCACACCCACTGGATAAGCTCCTAATCACCGGGGTGCTTAGGGGTGAGGGTGTTGAGTTGGTGAGGGGCTCGACTGTGGATGTTGAGTATCCGGCGAATGCTGAGTTGGTCATTGAGGGTGAGTTGACCGGTGAATACGTTAGGGAGGGGCCGTTTGGTGATCACGTGGGTGTTTACTCAATAGCCAAGGAATACCCGGTGGTTAGGGTTAAGGCCATTTACTCAAGGAGGGACCCACTGATACCAGTGACTGTGACTGGGAAGCCCGTGCTCGAGGATGGGAACATAATTAGGTTTGGAACGAAGGTTGTGAAGCCCCTCCTAAAGCTAATACTTCCCGAGTTAGTGGATATTGAAATACCGCCTGAGGGCCTAGGCTACGTAATAATTGCATCAATTAGAAAGAGGTACCCTGGGCATGCCAGGAGAATCATGACAGCATTGTGGGGCTTAGTACCCGTCCTGGGTAAGGTGGTGATCGTGGTGGATCACGACGTGGACGTGAGGAATTGGGGCCAGGTAATGTATGCAATCGCTGCCCATGTTAATCCGTCGAGGGACATTCTCGTGATTGATAATTACCCAGTGGAGGAGCTTGATCCATCAACGCCAATCCCAAACCTGGGCAGTAAGGTCGGCATTGATGCGACCAGGAAGCTTCCTGAGGAGTACGGCGGTAGGGAGTACCCGATGGATGTTACGACATCCAACGACGTCATTGACAGGGTTAGGAGGATCGTGGATTCCATCATGGACAGGTCAAGGAATTGACGATATGCATATTAGGGCCTAAGCCACTAACTGGGCAATGAGGGTATGCATAATTGGTTTGGGTAGGATGGGTAGGGGCATGGCCGTAAACCTCGTTAATAGGGGCCACGTGGTCTACGGGTATGACGTTAATAAATCCATATACGCGGCATTAAATAATGTTGGTGTAAAGACGGTAGAGAGTGTGGGACAGTGCGGTGATACTGATTATGTAGTGCTTGCATTACCCACGGGCAGGGAGTCAGCCCAGGTACTAAGTGAGTTGAGTACTAACGCCGTAGTGATAGACACAACCACGATGAGCATTACGGAGCTTGAGCAGGTACTCTCCATAGTCCGCAATAAGGGGTTTAGGTACGTAACTGCCAGGCTTGAGGGTGGGCCGAAGCAGGCCGAGAGTGGATCCCTCGTATTGTTCGTAGGCGGTGACGAGCAGTTATATAGCAATCCGAGGAATTCCTGCGCCAGTTAGGCACGCCAATCTACATAGGCACCCACGAGCAGGCAACACTACTCAAGTTAATCAGTACGTCAATAATCATAGCCAACACCATGATACTGGCCGAACTATCGCCATTAATGAAGGAGCTCGGTCTAGACACGAATACCCTGGTTAAGGCGCTCAGCATGAGCGGGGCCGACTCAGCGCAGCTAAGGACTAGGTTACCCTGGATACTGAGCGGTAACTACCCAGAGTCCTTCTCAATAGACCTGGCTAAGTACGTGATTGATGAAACAATTAAGCACTCAATGAGTGGGGGTAAGTCATTACCGGTAATGTCTATAATCGGGAAATTACTCGAGATCGCAAGAAACGAAGGCAAGGGAAAGAGGGACTTCTCAGAGGTCGCCGAGATATTGAAATAGTGCAATGAAGATGATATGCTGAATTAACAATCGATAATGCAAGTATTATCCACACTGAGTTTCTATGTAAAACCCATCACTCGTAAAATTTCCAGGGCCTAAACCATTACCATAATAAATGTAAATAGGTAATCGCCCAGGCCTACCAAAGAAACTAGTCACATTAACCCAAATAAGCCAATCAAGATAATAGGAGACATACACATGCCTTGTAAATAAATCAAGAAAGCCACAACGACCAGCGCCTAGCTTAGCCAAGACACCGACGGGCACCGTATAGGCAGTTGGTCTTGGGACATATGCAGTACCTACGGGCGTAAAGCCACCACCCTCTACTGCCAACGTGGCTTCCGTAACATTAGCTAGGTATGGTTTGTAATACCACGTTGTATTAATTACGCCAAACCCGCCAGGCGTCGCCGCACTTCCCATTGAGAAAAGTGATATCATAGCCTTCGAACAAACATACGTCTGGGACACCACAGGTACATTAAGGCCTAAGCCATAAAAATATTCATGCTAACCACGTATGTCGTGCTTCTCATGCATATTAATGGACCTGGACTAAAATCGGCACCGTTTGTCCAATATCCAGGTTCAAAACCATTACCACTACCTGCTATAAATAACGTATCACCTGGTAAACTAATATTTCGTCCATTCTCCCATTCATAGGTAATGTACGATGCATAGGCATCCTGGAAGGACCCCAGGTAATTAATCGTAACTGCAGTGCTTGATAGGTACTTAATGTAGTCGTAAAACTGGGCATAACCGACTACGTGCCCATTATAGTCCTGATCGACAATAGGCATCCATGACATACAAAAATCAACGCTAGCAGTACCAAATAGAGCGCTATAATCCTGTTCTCCATAAATGATCGCATAGGCCATGTACTGAATTGCTGATTGATTGGCCATTAAAGATTCATACTCCTGAACCAACTCAGTACATAAATCATCAGTGAGACTTACCATCTGTCCCTTCATTATTACTGGTAACCATACTTTATTCACGATCTCTAGGGTTGATGTTAGTGAGTGTGGTCCTATGACCAGGACTCTGCTGTTGCCGAATGCTATTACGTAGTTCAAGCCTCCTAGGTACTTGGGTATTGGTATTGCGGTGATGCTCGTGTTGTATGCCTTTGACCATGCGAGGGCTAGTGCATACTCAATGATTGGCACGGTGTTGTAGTTGCCGTGGATGATTATGAAGTCACCACGCCTAATGAGCCCCACAATCAAGTTAAAAGCCCTCGAATCAACATTGACAGAAACAACACCACTTTTATTGACCATGAGATTTGAGCCCACAACAGACCAATCAATAACCACAAGACTGTTGTTTGGTAGACTAGGCAATTCACCAATCGATACCGACCTAATCAGTGATTGATTCACACCAACACTGATCAATTTCTGAATAAGCGATTGAGGACCAACGACGTATACGGGAACATTAACAATTACTAATGCTGATTCATTAATGGGAGAACTAACACTATTCCTTAATTTAAATGGTCTATGAAGGATTGAATTAAGGCTTAGTACCATAACTACGGCAATAATGACCACAGGTATAACCACAAGCAAAAGCCTACCCAAACCCATTACCCACCCTTAACACGCGGAGATTTTTATCCACTTCTCATAAGAATGGATAATGGAATTGATAATTATTTACCTGGTGCCGGGGCCGGGATTTGAACCCGGGCCCCCTTGCGGGGACGGACTTTAGGGTTCCCTGCGGAATCTCCAGGCCCGCGCCTTGGACCTGGCTCGGCCACCCCGGCGGTCAATAAGCCATTAACTGCGATTTAAAGTTTTCTTATTACTCTTCCTCGAGTAGTGTTGTTAGTGTTACCTGGATTGTCTTTAACTTCTCATATTCCTCCTCCATCCCGTACTTGAGGCCTTCACCATGTACTTAACGGCCTTATTCCTTAGTCTCCTTATGTACTCATTGCCCCTTGGATTTATTACACCCTTCTTTACCTTGTTTATTACGTCCATGGACTCCTTAATTAATTCATCAATCTCCATCCTCAGGCCTAACTGGGCCATATCCGTGCGCTCTTCAATGGCCTTTTTGTTTATGTTTACATTTAGGAATATGGGCTGTGTAATTACCCTGGCTCCGGCTTGATTAATTTGTACTTGCCCATTATGTAACCAGCCACGAGATACCTAAGTAACTCTGAAACGCCATCTAGCCCCTCCTTCTCGGCTAATTTCGTTAGTAATTCCTTTACTGACCTGTGGACCCTAACCGAGACCACTGCACCATCCTTCTCGGGAGCCCTGAATAGGTCCTCGTACTTCACCGGTATGTCATCTATTATGAAGACCTCGCTCATCAATTGATTGTAATTTGCGATTTAAATTTAGGGATGACTTATTTTGCGATGTATTATATGGCTTATTACAGCCCTTTCTTAACTAATCAATTCTTAAATCCTCAGGAGGTTTATGTAGTTAACGAGGACCTCATTATTCACGACCTCCCTAACCACCTTAACCGCATTGTCGAGCATCTCATTAAGCAATCCCCTGGCCCTATCAATGGCGCCCCTGACATCCCCATTATCCCTGCTCATTATCCTCACGATATTAATCTCGTCCATGTTAACCCCCGGGTTCTTACTATCCATGTTGAGGTAGTCAATGACGTCATCCCTAACCTGGAATGCAATACCAACAAACCTACCAACATCCCTAATCCTACTTATCACCTCACCATCCTTAACATTGACTGAGTAGGCACCAACAACCATTGAGGACTCAATGAGCGAGGCCGTCTTGTAATAAATGAGCCTTAGGTAGTCATCAATCGTAACATCACTCCTACTACTTAACTCCGATTCGAAGCTTTGACCAATTGCCAACTTAATGGATGAGTTCAGGAGCTCAAAAACAATGTCATTATCGCCACTCCTTATGGCGTACTCCACGGCCTTAGCAATTATTAAGTCGCTGGCGAGCATTGCCGTGTGCGGGCCGTAAACACTATACGGCGTCTCCACACCCCTCCTAATTCTCTGCTGATCCATTATATCATCCTGCAATAGTGATGCCGTGTGTATCAACTCGACCGATGCGGCAGGAAATATCGCCTTCTCCAGCCACCGCCATTACCCAGGCGTAGGCCATCAGTAGGACTAGGGTTGGCCTAATGAGCTTCCCCCTATTCCTTATGTAGTGGTATGTGGCGTTCAAGAGGTTGTTAGGCATCCAGAGACCTAGGAATGATTCCTCGAGCACTTGAATGACCTTATTAATGGCTGACCTAACCTCGGTTGGTAGTAATTCCATATACTTGCTCGGGTTCAATACGGCCATTTACTTCATTAACCCCTTAAAGTATGCCTTAATAAATACTACATGCACGTTAAGCCAGGCCTGAGATTAGCCTAATCAGTAGATTACCAATTAGGAACTTGATGAGTGTGCTTATCCTCATCGATGATAGTGTGGCCTCATAAATGGAACTAGCCATGTAACCCCTCGAGACCCTTAGCGCCAACTCCATGGCATCCCTACTCATCAGCAGTGGATCACCAATCCTCCTGAACATGACCATCCTATCCATTAGAGGCTTGAACACCCTATCTATAAGCACTGAGTAATTACCGCCATGCACCAGGGACTCGCCGAGTAGGTGCGCCGTTATCATTGCTGGGTTTATGCCGGCGCCATTGGTTGGTATTACGGAGCCAACGGCATCACCAATTAAGTAGGCATTGCCAATGCCATACCTATTCAACAGGCCGCCAACCGGTAACGTCTTCATGAGCACGGATTTCTGGATGCCCTCAAGACCGTACTTGCTAACGAAGAGCATGTGATAATTAAGTGGATTACCACCCCTCCATGCAATGTTATTCCTAACCCCAACACCAATGTTATGCGTGCCATCACCCCTAGGGAATATCCAGGCAAAGCTCCCGGTGCTACCCCTGGATCCATCACGATGACCGCCTCGTCATCCACGTACTTCCCCCTAGCCCTTGCGCTCGTCGCTATTATTAGGTCCTCAGCACCGAAGCCTCTGGTCATGCCTAGGCTTATGTCGACAATTGATGGGTAGGCATCAGCACCAATTAATGCCTTGGCATTAATCACGTACTCACCGCCATACCTATCATGAACAAGGCATTCATAACCATCACCCTTAACCGCGCACCTAATGGCTGTGGCACCAAAGCGCACCCTGGCACCCCAGTTAATCGCATCCTCAATAATGCCCCTAATCATTGCCGCCTTATCAATTACATAGGTCCTAAAGGGCATTTTGGCGATGTCGCGGTCATTAATTACGAGCCTTAACCACCTGATCTCATTAACGATGAATTCCCTGCGTAGGGTTTCCCTGATAGTCGTGAGCAGGACCTCGTATAAGTCCCTATTGATCCAAGGCTTAAGGAGGTCCTCGCTGGGTAATAACTCACCGCATATTATTGGTGCGTATATCACGGACTTCTTATCAATGAGCATTACATCACCGTTAAATCCATTCCTGACAAGGTAACGGGCTAGGTAGGAACCTGCTGGTCCACCGCCAATTATCAATACGTCGGTCTTAACAACCACGTAAAAGTGGTTGATTAGGGATTAATTATTTTCTTCTATAGAAATCCTTAAAAAAATCCCCTGTACCCGCAGTGGCGTGCCTAGGAGGTATTCCTTGTGGAGTTATGGCGGAGGTATGCGGATGCTGCGGAGGAGATTAGGGTTAAGAGGTATCCTGACTATGTGAAGTTGAAGGCTAGGCTCAAGCACTACCTATATACGATTAGGGTACCGCCCGACGTGGCTGATCAATTAATCAAGGAGTATAAGTCGAAGAATAAGACCATTAATGAGTATTAATTCGGGCTCACCACTCATCAACGCTCAGTGCTCCAGACCCTAATCATTGCCTCATACGATTATCAGGAATAATTACCAACTAATAACTAATAAACCTTATTAAGGGGCTGGGCTTCGCTGTCCCGATGTCGACTGAGGAATTAATCAATAAGGCAAGGGAATTAGTAATTAAGTTAAGGACGCGGAGGAGTTGATAAGGAGTGGGAAGTTTGATGATGGCGTTAAACTATTCAAGGAGGCTACGAAGGAGGCTAAGGAGGCGAAGCTCTTCGATAATTACATAGCCATTATTAGGAAGGTTAGGAGGTTAATCAATGAGGAAAGGGTGAGGCAGTCCAGGAAGGCTGCTCAGCAGGAGGTTAAGGCTGGGGAGGGTAAGGCATAATTTTTAAATTAACCCGCAACCACCACACTGCGGCTTGGTGATGATATGGCAATAACCTGCTCAAAGTGGGAGGGATTAATTGAGAAGGCGGAGAGGGAGGGCAATAAGGAGAAGGCGCTAGAGTTCAGGGAGAAGCTAGTTGAGTGCGTGGTTTACACGGCTCAGGAATTAATAGCCAGGGGCAGGTCTAGGGACTTGGATGAGGCTGAGGAATTGCTTAAGTACGGTGAGGAGGTTGGTAATAAGCTGGGTATTAACGAGCTATTATTCCACGTAAACCTGCTCAGGAAGAGGATTGAGGAGAAGCGAGAGAGGAGGAAGCCGAAGGAGGCTGAGGCCAAGCAGTAATTATTTCAATAGGTCAATCAACGTGTTAACCACGAACGTAGGCCTATACCTACTATTAACTAGGTCCTCGGCCTTAGTCTCACCTGTTAGGACGAGTATTGAGTCAATACCATTCTCATTCGCCATGCTATGTCGGTGTATAACCTATCACCTATTATCACAGCATCACTGGCTTAACACCTAGCCTTCTTAGCATGTAATTGAGGAATAAGTTACTTGGCTTACCCATCACTGCCATTGGTTCCTTGCCCGTGGCCGTCCTAATCAATGCCCATATTGAACCGGCATCCGGTATGTAACCCCTATCCGTAGGGCACAATACGTCTGGATTAACCACGACATAGGGAGTACCATTCATTATATGGCGTACAGCCCTAACCAACTTACCATACGTCAATGTCTTATCGAAGGCGATAACCACGACTTCAGGGCTTTCGGGATCATGAGTGATCCCGGACCTAACCAGGTCCTGAATGAACTCAGGCGTACCGAGGGCATAGACCCTCCTCACATTAATCTCCCTCAGGTACTCAATGGCGGCCTCCGTCGAAATAAAGACCTCATCCTCAGAAAACCTCCTCCCTAATACCCTGCCTAACCTCTTAATGTGATGCTCCTTACTAAAGGATGAGTTATTCGTCATGACCACGAATCCCTTTCTAGACTTATCAAGGAATCTTACGAACTCCCTGGCACCAGGTAACGACTTTGAACCTATGTAGAGGGTTCCATCACCATCCAGTATAATCAATTCCTTACTTAATATTAGTTTTAAAGCCTCGTTCATAGACCAAGGAGCTAGCCTATGTAAAATTAAAATGTTTTATTCGTTATTATCCTAGGATAATGCTTATTAAAAATAATTATTTCTAATATTCATGACAAATGGTGATGAGTCCGGAATTAAAGTGGTGAAGACAGACCTACTGGCTCGCCTAGACAGGCTTCCATTCTCACCGTTTCACCGGAAGGTCATACTCGTACTAACAGCTGCATACTTCCTAGATGGCCTGGAGAGCACGCTTTACGGCGGCGTGCTTGCCATTGTTGCTAAGGTGTTTAGAATAACGTCACTTGAGTCCACACTTGGTCTCGTGCTATTTCTAATAGGTGCTGCAATAGGCGCTGAGTTATTCGGTGTCCTTGCCGATGTACTTGGTAGGAAGAGACTTTTCATGACAACAATACTGATTTACGGTCTATTCACCGCGTTGTCCGCTGTTTCATTCAATTTCATAAGCCTCACGGTATTCCGATTCCTAACCGGCGTGGGCATTGGCGGTGAGTATGGGGCTGTGAATAGTGCAATCCAGGAATTTGTACCACCGAGGGAGAGGGGTAAGTGGTTGGCTTCGTAATTGGCGCCGGTTGGGATGTAGGCACGGTCATAGCATCACTAATTTCGTACTTCGCAATATCAAGACTACCAATAAACATTGGTTGGAGAGTCGCCTTTTTGGTTGGTGCGATACTCGCCGTATTCGTATGGGTGATTAGGAGGTCAATTCCCGAGTCACCAAGGTGGTTGTTATCGAAGGGTAGATACAACGAGGCTGAGGACATAGTTAGGCAGGTTGAGGACCTCGTTAAGAACCAACTAGGGGATTAAGGAGTTACCGCCTGTTCAACCCGTTGATGTGGTTATTGCCAGCCCAAGGGGTTGGACAGTGGCCAAGAAGGTTTTCACGCTATATCCTAGGAGGGCCGTAAGTGCCGTATTACTTAATTTCTCGGAGACTTGGCCGTACTACACGGCATTCACGTTAATACCCGTATTCCTATCCTCATTGGGTGTTCCATCAACAATAATACCACTATACCTAGTCCCAGTCACCGCGCTCGGTGCCGTGGGCGCCTTCGTGATTCCATACCTAGCCGATAAGGTTGGTAGGAGCCGATGGCCGTGGTATCCTACGCCGTTGGTGGTCTCCTTGGACTATTAATGGCTTACCTATACTATGTTAAGGCGATAAACCTGGCCGGGCTTATAGGCCTGCTTGCCCTAACGTACTTCTTCGTTTATGCAGCTGCCGACATCCTCTACGTAATGATACCCGAGGTCTTCCCAACGCAGTTAAGGCTGCTGCCGTCGGTACGGCAGTATCGATAGGTAGGCTCGGTGGTATAATTGGCGCTTTCGTAATGCCGTACATAATAGTGTCCTTCAAGCCTTTGCCCTATGCCGCGTTAATAGCATTCACGCTGATGGCGGTAATAATGATAATAGGCGCCATAGCCGGTGTGCTGATTGGTGTTGAAGGTAAGGGCAGGAGCCTCGAGGAATTATCGACATATAGGTAATTGAAATAAAGCAGTTCCTAAAAAAATAAATCAAAAATAACATTCTTTATCTCCCTCATTAACCACATGCAATCAAGTAATTGCCATGTCAATACTCGGTATTGAATTCACCGTGAGTAGGGAGGTAAATGCAGGACAGGTGGATAGGATTTGGCAGGTACTCAGCGATGTAAGTAACATGCCCAGGTACTGGAGGGGTCATAGGGAGGTGGAGATAGTGGGTAGGGATGGCGATGCGTATCTTGTTAAGATAAGATTCGCATTCCCAGGCCCAGGCAACAGGGGCATTGCGAGGATCGTGGTGAGCAACGATGAGAAGGTCGTGTTGATTAATTACCTAGAGGGCCCGATAAGGGGTTATGTAAGGAATTACGTAAGTGAGAACCAATTAGTTAGCCAGTGGAACGTAAGAATAACACCACTATTCCTACTGATGAAGCCCTGGATAAGGAGACACTTCATGAACGGTGCAATAAATGCATTAACACGAATAGTAAATGAGACCAGGCCGCTAACCCCGTAAATCAGCGTGGCATAAAAACTTAAAAGTCAAGGAGTTAAACCATAACTTGGCCCCGTAGCTCAGCCAGGATAGAGCGGCGGCCTCCTAAGCCGTAGGTCGTGGGTTCGAATCCCACCGGGGCCGCCACGCAGGTTGATTATTGTTGCGTTTTGTTTGTTTTGGGTCCGTGGGCCCTGGGTGGGGCAGTTTAGTTTTGTCATTGCCTTTGTTATTGCTTTTGCTCTCCTTTCCTTGCCCTCGCTGGCTGCCTCCTCGAGCATTTTCCTCAATACTTCACAGACCTTTTTCGTGAGTTCTTGATCCTTCTCGATTACGTACATGCCCATGTAGACCTCGAAATTGCCACCACTGCGCCTCGGCCCAGCCTCGTAGCCCGCTTTTCTTAGCTCCTCCAAAATCCTCATGGCATCGTTATAGTCCCTACGCCGTGTCCTAAGCTCGACAGAACTGCTATTACTCACGTGAACGTTCATCCTT
>NZ_BBDO01000007.1 GCF_001316285.1 Vulcanisaeta sp. JCM 16161
CAGTTAGCCAGGCAAAGACCTGCCAAAGCTGGTTGGTGGACATCTCTGGGTAGCCATCCTCATTAATTGCACCATCAGTAAGCATTAACCCGCACTGCATTGCCCTCAACTTACCATCGCCGAATAGCTTGGGTACAGCAACATGAACACCCTTGAGGCCAGTGAACGACATTCGCATTGTTATGTTCCCTACCTTGGCGACCCTGGCTATCTCAATCGCCAAGTGCTTCGTGTATAAATGAACCGTGAATGACTTATCCTTATTGAGCGGCTCGCCGCTTATGATTATCCTTATCTTACCGCTCCTCAACCTCTCAATCAACTCCTCGAGCTCTGGCTTGTAGCCTTGAGCCACCTCTCCCTTGCCCGCTTTAGTAGTCTAAGCATCCTCCTCCCGGCATCGAGCATTGCCCTCCTCAGGTTGGTTATGCCATCGTCATTGCTTTCCCCAATCCTAGTCTCGATATTTCTTAACCAATCATTCAATGCATTGGTTGCGTTGTCGAATGGAATGGCTGATTCGTTGAGTAATATGGCTCTGTGCCTCTCCACTCGGTCTAGGAACTCGCTGATTAGCCTCATTACCTCCTCAATGACTCTTTCGTCATTGACCTCCTCGCCGCACTTGAGTCGGTTGGAGCCCCTTACCTTCCTGCCCCAACAAATCTCTAGAGCCATGGAGACATCCATTGATTGACTCCCAACAGAACTAATAAGCCACTGCCGAATCAGTACTAAAATGTTCAAGCCGTTAATGGTCGGCGATTGAGCCGACAGGGCTGTGGATTCGCCAACCACGTCCACGGCAGACGGCGACGGGGCAATCACGTACTCAATCGAGGGGAGGAGAGCAATGAGGACGGCACCAAGCCCAAGGCACGCGTTAGGGAAGAACCACCCAACGAATGCCCATTCAACGACATAACCGCCTAAGGAGACAAGAATCCTAAATCAAGGCATAAAAACCACACCCTCAACCATTGTTCCCAAACCCAGGCGCTAGATTTATAAGCTTGTACCTGCCTTAACGAAGAAGCTCAGGGAGTTACTTAAGAGGTGAGGGATTAATTTATGGAGCAATGGGTGGAGGTCAGGGAGGGCTTAGCTTCAATAATTGTTCCAGACCTATCTAAGTACGTCGTTGGTAATAGGCCTGAGCCAGCTCACGCGCCGGTGTTTTATAACCCTAGGATGGAGGTTAATAGGTCATTATCAACGGCAATAATCAACGGATACGTAAGTTATACAAGTAAGACCGGCATTACCGTTTGCGAACCCTTGTCAGGGACTGGGGTTAGGGCTGTTAGGTATGCCAAGGAGGTTAATGGGGTCTCCAGGGTAATAGCCAATGACATTTCCGAGAAGGCCTATGAGTTAATAAGGCTGAATGTGGATAGGAATGGGCTTAATGACGTAGTTAGTGTATATAGGGATGACGCCAATAACCTATTATTAAGGATCGCGCGTGAGGGTGGTTGTGACGTAATTGACATAGATCCATTTGGATCTCCACAACCGTTTATAGAGAATAGCCTTAGGGCGATTAAGGATGAGGGACTACTTTGCGTAACGGCGACCGACGTGGGTGTCCTATCGGGTAAGTACCCAATTAAGTGCGTTAGGCGTTATGGGGCGTTGCCACAGAAGTTTCCATATAGGTTTGAGGTTGGTATTAGAATATTGATATCGCTAATTGCACGTCACGCATTATCAATGGACTATGGAATACAGCCGCTAATATCATTCCTCGATGGCCATTACTACAGGGTGTGCGCATTAATTCTTAAGGATAGGGCGTATGCCCTGGAAACGCTCAAGAACCTTGGCTATGCTTACTACAGGCCAGGCACACTGCAGAGAGGCTTCATTCCTGGATATCCAATACCAACGAGTGCTAGGTATAGGTTAGCGGGTCCATTATGGATTGGCAATCTGTGGGATGCGGAGTTCCTGATGGGTCACTTCATGAGGAATATTAGGGATTACTTCAGTGATAGGGCTAAGGAAATTAGTAGGTTAATTATTGAGGAGTCACTCGGCCCCAATATACCCTATGCATTAACCACGGAGATTAGTAAGGACCTGGGCCGTGAATTACCCATTAATGACGTGATAGGTGTGATAAAGGGGCTTGGTTATCAAGCCGTGAGGTCCCACTTCCATATTAAGGGGTTTAGAACAAACGCGGATTTACTTAGGGTTAGGGAGGTCATTATGGGTAAATAAAATAAGCCTAGATAATCCACAGCACACGTGCTGGTAATAGTAATAACGGGCCTACCTGGTTCGGGAAAGACAATAGCGTCTGACGTGGCGAGGGAGTTGGGGCTTCCAGTGGTGACTATGGGTGACGTGATTAGGGATGAGGCAGTGAGGAGTGGTATTTCCTCGTCAATGGCATCCGTAACCCTGAGATTGAGAGGAGGCACTAGGCAATTGCCTACAGAACCCTTGAGAAGATACCCAAGCAGTCAAATGTGGTCGTTATTGACGGGGCCAGGAGTATTAGGGAGATTGAAGCCATTGAGGAGGCGCTATCAACAAAGGTTGTGCTAATTTACGTGGTGGCGCCGTGGAGGGCAAGATTCGAGAGATTATTAAGGAGGGGTAGGCCTGATGACCCAAAGACAATCGAGGACTTCCTGATGAGGGATCTTAGGGAATTAAGGTATGGGTTGGGCGATTTAATAGCCAGGGCGGATTACATACTCGTTAATGAGTCATCAATTGAGGAGTTCAGGGAGGGTGTTCGAAGAATACTCACTTCATTAATATCCCAGGCCAAGTAATGGCATTACTTAGTGACCACTCTCTGTCGCTCAGCCAGATTCCTTAAGGCTGTTAATAACTCCTCAATTGTATTATTAACAATAGCCAATGGTATGCGCTCCCTCCTGGCAATCTCGATACCCAGGTAATCAGGCCTATCGACACCGTGCATAACGACTATGGCTGGTCTCAGACTCGTGAATGCCAGCATTGACTTTATGGCTATTAATGGTGACCTACCATACCTAACATTAGTGAATATGGCGGCCCTCTGCGTGGTACTTCCATAGAGCTTTAAGTATTCATGAGATGGAACGTCAAGGACGAGCTTCAAGCTATCAACCACGGTATAGCCGTGAATATCAACGTAACCCTCAGGGCTAACGGCTAACGTGGCGCCTATTGACTTAACAAAGTCGTTGATCTCAATTGGCGTGTCGAAATCCCTCATATCGAGAATCGCCTCCCAAAACCTCTCACCGCCGAGTTGCCTACTCAGTATGTATAGTTTTTGACCACCCCTCTCAAGTTCATAATCAACTAATGCCTTAACAACCCTCTTAATGAATTGGGAGCCCGGTGACTTCCTACGCCCAGACTCATAATCACTAATCACGCTTGGTGACGTGCCAAGCCTGGCGGCAAGCTCTGCCTGAGACATCTCAAAGAACTCACGCCACTTCCTAATCCCCTTACCAGGGTTATCGGAAAGCACTATATCGCCGGCTATCCTAATCATAATGTCCGTTATAAAACCCTCATACTCAACCATTAAGAAATAGACAAAAGTCTAGTATTTATGCATTTTATCGTAATGATGCTCCGTATAACCACGTTAGAGTGCTCATTAACTATTTCATTTTATTCTTTTCCAAGGAAGAACTTATAAAGACGTCATTATCAATAGCTAAGCGTGTCTTCTCAACAGACCGGCACTGCATTACAGACAGCGGTTGCCGCGGAGAAAATAGTGATTACAAAACCACCGCTTGGCTCACCCATTAAGCGTACTTATGTATTTAGGGTCAAGAGGTATGACAGAAAAGGGGAGGTATTATTGGCATGAGTATAAGGTTGAGCTTACAAACCACGAAACCGTGCTTGACGGGTTAATAAAAATCAAGTGGCATCAGGATGCGACATTATCCTTCAGGTACAGCTGTAGAATGGGTATTTGCGGTTCATGCGGCATGATAATAAATGGAGTACCAAGGCTTGCCTGTGAAACGAAGCCCTATGACTTGGGTACTGAGGTGATAACCGTTGAACCACTTAGTAATTTTGAGCCAATAAAGGACTTAGCGGCTGACTTCTCCGACCTCTTTAGGAAGCATAGGAGTGTTAAACCCTGGTTAATTAGGAAGGATGAGACTGAACAATTTGAGAAGTTAGACTCTTATTACCCACAGACAGAGGAGCAATTAAATGAGTACTTGGAATTTGCCTATTGCATTAAATGCGGTCTTTGTTACTCGGCCTGCCCAATGGTCTTTCTGAATAGGGATTACCTCGGTCCTCAGGCCCTTGCCCAGGCGTATAGGTGGAGTGCGGATAGTAGGGATGAGGGTGCCGTGCTTAGGCTCAGGATCGTTGATAGCGAGAACGGCGTCTGGTCATGCCACTACAGCGGCACCTGCAGTAAGGTCTGCCCTAAGGATGTTGATCCAGCCCTGGCAATAAACCTTTTGAAGAACTGGTTACTAACAGGTAGGCGTAGGAGGTGATGGGGATGGCACAGCAGAGGCAGGTCAAGAGGGTTCCACCAAAGTGGTCTCTTTGGCTTAGTGGTCTTGATGAGTGGTTACTGATTTTCCAGAAGGTCAGTGGCGCAATACTGGTGATATACCTAATCGCGCACACCCTGGTAATATCCACCGCACTTGGGTTTGGGCACCCATCAGAGCTGACGTGGAATACCGTAATAGGCTTTGTGGAGGGGCCTCACGTAGCCGGGCCTGCGCATGTTGGTACAATAATTGAGTACTTAATAGCATTGTTAGCTGCTGTTCACGGGGCCAACGGATTTAGGCTAATACTGACGCAGTACTTCGGCGTTGGATTACCAAGGCCCGAGAGACACACATTCCCAAGGGCAGTGCCTCGGTTAAGAAGACAGGCCAGGCATGGCTTAAGTACATAGCAGTGATTGTAGTCATTATATTCCTCATATTAGCAACACTGGTGGCCTTCGTGTGGTGATGGGTATGGTGAGCGCATCAACATTAAGAAGGTGGCAATACATCCTTGGAATAGTGCTAATCGTGGTCCTAGGCATACACCTAGCCTTTAGGTGGCCGAGTTATGAGCAATCAATCTCCTACCCAGTCGTTGTTAATCAAATACTTAATTACGGATATATAGCCGCAATATACGTACTACTCTACGCAGCGTTGGCGCACGGCCTAATAGGCTTTAGGACATTACTCCTTGAGTTGTGGCATTGGAAGTATGCGAGGATAACTGTTGACGTGGTATTAATAATAATAGCGTTGCCGTAGCCGTGATAGGCACAATAGCATTAACAGGCGCAATACTAACCCTCGCCCACTGATAACTGTTCAGGTTCCCAGTAATTTAAAACCTCCCTGAATGCATCCCCTATTGCAGTATTATTGGCATTACCACCGTTGATTAGTGAAACGGCTATCACACTCGAAACGAGCGTAAGCACATCCCTCCTAGTTAAATACCCCATATTGCCCACCCTGAACACCTTACCCTTGACCTCATCCATGCCGTCCGAGATGGATACACCAAGCCTATAAATAGTCCTCCTAAACTCGTCAGGGTTAACACCAGGTGGATACCTAAATGAGAGTACTGTGGTCGATCTATGATAGTCATTCCTTATGAACGGCTCTAGGCCAGCCCTGGTGAACGCGTTAAGTATTGCCCTACCCCTCTCAATGTGCCACTTAATCCAGTTCTCAAGGCCGATCTCCCTAATTATGCCCAGGGCCTCCCTAACCGCGAATAGGTAATTAACGGCTGGCGTGAATGGCGTCTCGAACTTCTCACCGAACTTCCTCATCAACTTAATGTCGAAGTAAATACTTGGGTGATTTATGGATTCTGCCTTGCGGTAAGCCTCGCCTGAGGCCACGGCAATGAATGACATGACGGGTGGAGCCGCAAGGCACTTCTGGCTGCTTGATACGGCAACGTCGATCCCCCAGGAATCAACCTCAAAGTAATCACCGCCGAGCTGATACATTGTCAACAAGCACCAGGGCACCATAGGACTTGATCCACCTGGCGACCTTTGGCAAGTCCCTAAATACTATGCCTGGGCTTGTGTCATTATAGACCGTGGCAAATACATCAACTTGCTTAATACCCATGGACTCAACCTTAGCCCTTAAATCATCATAGGTGGGCGCCCTATCCCACCCATAGTCAATCTCGATAACCTCAGCACCAATCCTCCTGAGGTGATTAACCAATCTCCTACTGAAACTACCGAATACAGGCACGAGAACAGTATCCCTAGGCTTAACGAAGTTCAACACCATGGTCTCAACGGCGCCAGTACCGCTTGCGGTTATTGGGTATACGTCGCCGTTAGTCCGAAAGACGTACCTCAAGCCCTCAACCACGTCCCTATATAGCCTATGGAAATGGGGCGACCTATGATCGACGGTTCTCATCAACGCCCTCATAACCCTAGGTGGTATTTGTGAGGGTCCCGGAACAACAAGTAGCGGGTCTGGTGCTAGGTCTAGGTCCACGCCTCCGTGGTTACTAATCCTTATTTAAGCTTTATTTATTAAATATATAAACCACACTATACTCCAATATACTTAATATATCGTAATACACATTAACCATGAAACTCAACATTAATAAATAACGCCTCAGCGCAATGTCGTGTTAATAACAAGGCTGGGCATTAAGGGGTTCTATGGAGTAAATACTAGTATTGAGCTTGGGCCTTAACGGTGATTACCGGGTCGCCTGGTTCGGGTAAGTCGATGATTATTGAATTAATATGGAGGGTCTTCAGGGGTATTAGGGATAGGTTATTCCTTGAGGATTTGCCCAGGATTGGTGATGCTAGGTTGATATCACGATATTGCTGGATGACAGGGTTAAGAAGAGACTTGAAGAGTTGGGTTATTCAGGTGATTCTGTGACGATCAGCGTTGGATTTGACGATGGTTATACCAGCGTAATTAAGGTTGGCGAGAGGGAGGTTATGGTTACTGAGTTCAGGAATGGTGTTAGTAGGGTTAAGTATCCACTGGATGTTGAGGTTGTTGATGCATCAATACTTCTAAACCCAGATGGGCTATCACCCAAGGAGCAGGCACTACAACTCGTGGGTAGCGCCTCGGAGGACTATGAGGCAGCGCTGTCAGTAATTAAGGCTCTTAGGGAGTACCTATCCTCGGTTGGTATTTATAAGGTGGGGCCGTACATAGACTTTAGGGGTCGTATTAAGAATGCGGATACCTCACAGGCAGACTTCATCGGCGAGCATGGTGAGCACATAATTGAGATCCTATCCCAATTATTCACCGACCGAGGAGGGATACGGACGTTAGGTTCCTTAGGAAGCTCCTTGGTGAGCTTGGCTTTAGGAATTTCAGGGCTGGCTGGTATGGCGGCGAGCTAGTCCTGTCCTACGTGGATAGGAGGGGCCTTGTTCATATTGGTGATGAATTACCGTGCCACATGAAGACAATACTCGCATTAACAACTCAGTTAATAGTGGCTAAGAAGCCATCATTAATACTCCTAGAGAATGCTGATTACTGCCTTAGTGAGGGTCTTGGTAACGCGATGACTAAATTATTGAGTAATTACATTGATAGTAAGCAGTTAATAATGGAGGTTAGGAATAAGTGGTTTATTGATGAGTTGAAGATGCCTCACGTGGTTCTCTACAACATGGATTAGCATTGAATGCCTGCCGTCTTAATGAGGTCCCTAATCACATCCCTAATCCTATTCCTATCAACCTCATTAAGTACGTCCCAATTATCAATTATGTACCTGGCCAGCGATACGAAGTCGTTAACTGCGGCCGTAGTCTTATCAATACTCGGAAGGCCTATGAAGGCCTTACCGCTGTCTGTTATCTCATAGTACTTCTTGGTACCCTCAACCCTTGCCACCTTAATCAAGCCGTCAGCCTCAAGCTCCTCAAGCTGGGTAGACAGATCCTGGGCTTGGTCTCCAGAAGCCCATCGATAGTCTCTCGATCTCATCAATAATCTGGGCACCGGTCATCGGGCCCCTACTACTGAGTAAGTAAAGTATCAAGTACTTCAGGCCCCTCCTCTTTATGAACCACTGTGGCGGCGGCCCGAAGCGGCCCTGTTCGTGGTGCATTAATTATCGAATTCAATAATAGCAGGGATTTATTTAACTTATCTCACAAAATCCTGAACTGAATTATGGGTGCCAGGGGGCATGGCGGGTATGGGTGGAGGTATGGATTAATCGACATGAGTTCGAATATGAATCCACTGGGGACTCCAAAGGAACTGATTGAGTTGATTAGGGAGGGTGTAGATAAGGGTCATTACTCACACTACCCAACGGAGCTTGGTGATGAATTAAGGGATTCATTGGCCGGGTTTGAGGGTGTTGGGCCTGGGTTTACATACGTATTTAATGGAGCCACTGAGGCCCTGCAACTACTATTCATGCATTTGAGGCCCCGCCGAGTATTAATACCCATACCAAACTACGGTGATTACCTGCGACTTGGTAAGCTTGTGAATGCCGACATCAGGTTAATTGAGTATTGGGGACGTGGAGACCTAGTGAGACTGCTAATTAATGATGCAACGCCAGGCGTCATCGTCGTCCTCTCAAACCCAAACTCACCAATGGGTTACCTAATCAAGCGTGAGCAACTACTTGACTTAACCGAGGAGCTGGGTAGGCGTAATGGCGTGTTAATCATTGATGAGTCCTTCATGGACTTCGTGAGGACCGACGAATCATTAATTAGGGATGCATTAAGGTATGACAATGTGTTTATTGTAAAGTCATACACCAAGTTCCTAGCAATACCGGGGCTCAGGGTCGGTGCAGTATTCACCAAAATCGAAATCGAGGACCTAGTGCCCACGTGGCCTGTAAACTCAATAACCGAGTACGCAGTGTCCAGGTACATGAAGCACGCCCACGGGTTTAAGGAATTAACGATCAAGTACGTTGAGGAGGAGAGGGTAGGGTACTGAATTCATTAAGGGGGCTTGGCATTAATTACTATGAATCAACAACCCACTACTTCGTGATAAGGCATGAACCATGGCTCGGCGAGGAGCTTGTAAAACATGGATTTTTAATACGGGATTTATCAAACATACCACCACTAATGAAGGGCTACTTCAGAATTAGCATTAAGACGAAGGAGATTAATGACTTGTTCCTCAATATATTATCAAAATTAAGATAAAATATTCTTATTTTTAATGTATTGCAAATCTCTCATAGCAATTCTTGTGGTGTTAATTTACTCGAGATCTTTATTTTAAGGGCTTTAATTATTGCATATCCTATTAACATCACTATTAGGTTCAACACTAATCCTAGGAATCCTACGTAGATGTTGTAAAACCAGGGTAGTAATGACGATGAAAACTTCACAGTTGCTAAGCCGTAAGTTACAAATGCTGTACCAACGGCCCAGCCAGCCGCAACGCTGTACTTATCTAGGTCGTACCAGTACATTGATAGTATTATTGCGGGTAATGTCTGTAGTAACCATGCGTAGGAGAACGTTAATAAATAAAATATTAACCCACTGGCTGCTGGTGTTATTGCAAATATTAACGATGCTATTATCATTATAAATACCGAAACCCTTCCCCAAAGCACTTGTTGTTTCTCTGTTGCCTTTCTATTTATGAAGTCCACATATATATTCCTAGTTATTAAGTTTGCAGCTCCAAGACTTTGCAAACCGGCAGGTACCATACTACCTATTACTATACCTGCAAATGCAAGTGCCACGAAGTAAGATGGGAAGTAAGTGCTGATTACTGATGGAAATGCAAGGCTTGATATGCCATGCGGCACCAAGTTCTTAGCCAATGCTATTAAGCCCATAATTGCCAGTAGTATTAGCCATACTTGATAAAGCGGTAGAAAGACTGAGTTCTTTCTAATTATATCCTCACTTTTAGAACCAAGCAAGCCAACCAATAAGTTTGGGAATAATAACCATGATATACCACTAGCAAATGCCAATGTTATATAACCAATCATTAACTTGCTTGGTATTAAATAATGACTAGGCCCCACCTCACTAAATATAGACCCAAACCCAGCGAACCTTATGCCCAGGGTGATCACGATCGTTAAGATAACGGCCCAAAGTAGCGCATCTTTAATTAATGAACTCAAGGCCGGTCCCCTAAGCCCGCTTATCGCTACGAATGCTGCAACAATTATGTAAGCTATTACGAAACTTGGAATTACTGGGAACCCCATAGCATCGAGAACATATCTAATACCAACTATCTGAAGGGCTATGTAGGGCAGCATCGCAATTATACCTGTCAATGATATCAGTAACGATAAAACCCTACTATCAAACCTATCTCTTACGTAATCCCCAGCCGTTATGTAACCCTTACGCTTAGCTATTCTATAAAACTTCGTAGCTACAATATATAAGAATGGATACGATATTGAACCATAAACTACAGCATATAGTATAAAACCGCCTAATGCATATGCACTACCTGGTATCGCAATAAGAGAGTACGCTGTGTATATATCAGCACCCATTAGGAACCAGACGATAAATGTGCCAAACTTCATACCACCAATACTCCATTCAGAGATCTTTGAGAAATCGGGCGCTCTCCACTTTGCGCCAAGAAAGCCAACGATTATTGTTAAACCAACTAACGTGAAGAATATCGCGTAATCAATGAATGCAAACATCATGACTTACCACCCTTATCAATGAACTTATATACTATATACGTTATGATAGGTTGAATGAAAACCCACGCAAATAAGTACCACCATAAAAATGGCCATCCACCAACTTGAGGATAAGGTCTGTTATATAGTGGTGCAAGGAACACTATAAACAACCATGGTACAATAATTAACAATATAACTTTAATTATGCTTTCTTTACTAGTTTTTGCTGTCATACAAAAGCAATTTTATCTATAAGTATTTTATAAATTTTTCGAGATATTGCCACATTCAATTACCTTATATACATTAAAAATAAAAACGCCTTAATTAATAATATTGTTTAATGGCAAAGGTAGAAAATCAAATAATAGACTTGACATCACGCTTAATACAAATACCTAGCGTTAATCCTCCTGGTTATACTGTTAACATCGCCGGTTTTATTAAGGATTGGTTAAACAATCTGGGTTTTAGAAGTGAAGTTAGGGAGTATGCTAAGGATAAGCCCAACGTGATTGCCAGGGTTGGTAGGGGTAAGCCAGTACTCATACTTAATGGTCACATGGATGTCGTTCCTCCCGGTGATGAGACTAAGTGGGTGTATCCGCCGTTCTCGGGGAAGGTGGTTGAGGGTAGGGTATACGGTAGGGGTGCCACGGACATGAAGGGCGGATTAGCGTGATTATGACCGTGTTTGCTGAGTTGGCGCCATTGGTCGAGAGGCAGGCTCTGGAACGCTGATATTCTCGGCAACGGCTGATGAGGAGACCGGCGGTCACCCAGGTGTTGAGGCCTTGGTGAGGGACGGCGTGTTAATCGGCGATGCCGCAATAGTCGCTGAACCGTCTGGTGGTTTTAGGTATTATATTGGGGAGAAGGGCCTTTGCCAGGTTAAGCTTGTGGCCGTGGGTAGGCCTGCCCATGGTAGTTTGCCAATCCTCGGTGATAATGCGATTATGAAGTTGGTTAGGGCGATTAATAAGGCTGAGGAGTTAATTAATGAGTTCAATAGGGGCATTAAGTTACCCAGTGAGTTGATTGATGCAATTAAGAACTCGGCTGAGGTTTACCTGGAGGCTTCGAGGGCCTCGGGCCTTAATTTAACGCTCAGTGATTTTGAGAGGGTTGTTGGTACTGTGTCCTTTAATCCAGGCGTTGTTAGGGGTGGTTCGAAGATAAACATGGTCCTGATCACGCAGAGCTTGAACTGGACATGAGGGTTCCACCGGGGGTCTCTCCGAACCAGGTAATCGATTATTTAAGGAATGGGTTGGGCGGTATGGCGGATGTCGAGGTCTTGGACATAAGCGAGCCGAACTACACAAGCCCTGGTGAGACGATTGTAAGGCTTATTCATGAGGGCATTGAGAGGGTTCTTGGTGTCACGCCGAAGCCTATAATAGTGACTGGGGCTACTGACGGTAGGTACCTGAGGGCCAGGGGCATACCAACGGTTGTTTATGGCCCTGGCGAGTTGGCATTGGCCCATGCATATAATGAGTATGTTACGGTGGAAGACCTACTGAGGACCCACGACGTGATGGTTTACGCGGTGAAGAGGTTCTTCGGCCTTGAGAAGTAGCGCAATTGTTAAGTAATTACTAGTAGTCAAAAGATCATGCCAACCAAATTCCTCTATTGGTGGGACTCGTATAAGAGGGAGTTTGACGCGACCGTGGTTAGGATAGATGGTAATAGGGTTTGGCTTGACCAGACGCTCTTCCACCCAAGGAGTGGTGGGGTTGCCAATGACACGGGCAGGCTCGTTTGGCAGGGTGAGGAGTACGTGGTCAGGGAGGTGGTTAAGGAGGGTGAGGATGCGGTGCATATTCTCGATAGGGAGCCCAGGTTCAGGGTTGGTGATACGATTCACGGAATAATCGATTGGGACAGGAGGTATAGGTTGATGAGGCTTCACACGGCAACGCACATAATAGCGGCATTGGCCTATAAGAAGTACAACGCCCTCGTGACCGGCGGCGACATAACCCCTGAGTACGCTAGGGATGATTACAACCTAACCCTGAGCGGTGATGCGCTTAGAAAGGCGTTTCAGGACTTGATTACGGAGGCCAACGAAGTCGTTAAGAGGGGTATACCAGTGAAGATTTACTTCCTAAAGAGGGAGGAGGCGATGAAGATACCGGGCATTGTTAAGTTGGCCGAGAGGGAGCCACCGCCTGGTGAGGAGTGGAGGATTGTGGAGATCGAGGGTATTGATATTCAGGCCGATGGTGGACCGCATGTGGCTAACACGAGGGAGATTGGGGAGATCGTCTTCCTGAAGTCCGAGAGTAGGGGTAAGGATAAGAAGAGGGTTTACTACACGGTGAAGCCTGATTAAATAAACTACTTCCTCCTCGACCTACTCCTCTTTAGCTCAATTGAGGACCTCACGTAATCAATCATTGAGTATATACCGGAGACCTCCTCGGAAAACCCCTTCCTAACCCATAAATTTGCCGAAGCAATCATGTCCTCATTAATACTGCCCAACTCATCGATCAACCTAACCGTGGCCAAACCCCTCGACCTAAGCAAATTGCTTACCTTCTCCATTATTAACGCCCTGGCCGCATTAACAGTGTCTCTAAGGCCTTAGATACGAAGGATCTGTCCGTGGGCCTAACGAAGTATGTGGCTGACCTGGCATCCTTATACAGCATCGAGTTCAACTCCCCAACTAATGAAACATCGGGCAGTAGGTATGTGGAGTTATCAACCCTTGGGCATAGAAGTAACGTTGCCCTCTCCTTAATGAACGAGTATATATGGGTCTCATAACCAGGTATGTCGAAGGTCCATATTACGAGGTCATCCTCATTATTCGTAATAACGAAGCTATGAAGCACATGATTAATCCTAGGAACCTCACTCACATGAACATCCCTAACATCATTAGGCTGCTTATACCTACCCTCAAAACTCCTTGAGGACATCCCACTCGTTACACCAAAGACCACGTACATCGGGGATTAAATAATCCAGGGGTTTATAAGCTTTACTCTAATAAAAAAATAGAAATAATGCCAAGAATTATGTTAAATCAACTAATTAAATATAAATAATGCCAATACTACATGGGAGATGCCGTGCTTTGGACCTGGAGAGTCGCCGTAGTTATATAATCACGGCGACTCTGCATACCCAAAGACGAAAGTTAATAATCAATTATGCGGGCATGTGGTTCAGCACATATTGATTGATTTTGCCAGGATTATCGGTGTTGCGTAACTCTCTATTACGGCTGCAATGATGAGTAACGAGGCGCCTAGTACTAATTTAGTTGAATTCGCCTTATTGCCTTGCATATACTCATTGCCCGACATGGCGATGAGCGTGAAGCCCATTAGTTCCAGGACCCGTGAGGGAGTGTGCCCAGGATTGCAATGCATGGGTTTGCCGGCGCAATCATTATTCCGGACACCAGCATTGACATGAATAGGGCGATGTATTGAGCGGAGGGAGAAATACCGAGTAGGAAGAGTATTACTGCGAATGAGGAGTTCCTGATTAGTACGAGCCTGAGCAGCGGTAGGCCATAAAGGCCAAGTGAGGGCTTGTAGGAAAACCGCGTCCCGAGCACGGCGTGGTAGGCATAACCAAGCATTAATCCGAGCAGTGCCGATAATGCGTAGGCCCAAGACCTGCCTAGGCCGGCCATAGGTGCGTTAGGAGTATGAGGGCGTTTACGGAAATAAACACGGCATAAACCGCCGCAGTACTCATCAATGCCCCACGCCCAATGTAGTGCCTAATCACCAGGTAATTCACCACGAAGCCCACGGCATAGATGACGTAGGGGGCGTAGGGCTTATGAGGAGGGAAGCCGCGGAGGACGCTACGGAGAGTATGTAGATCCCCGAGACGAGCGTGGATAGGTTCATCAAGCCCCTACTAAGAAGTTGGGGTTTAGCTATTGCCCTAATGATGGGCCTAATTATCAATCCGAGGAGGAAGATCACGACGAAGGAGGTGAGTATCGAGGTGACGGCGACTACTGGCGGTAGGTAATCACTCAAGAACCAACCAGGCACCTTACCAAGCAAGCCCCTATCAAGCAATGCCACGCTAAATACGTAGAGTGGGGCTGAGGATAATAAACCAAAGACCAGGGGGAACTCCCAGGGAGCATGAGGGGCGATTGGATCGCCATAAACAAGCACCAAGTCACGCCTACCAGTATGAGTAATGCGCGAGTACAACTCACGTAACTCACGTATGGGATGCGGGAATGACGCCAGCATCATACCCTTAAGCCTTAAATATGCATCCCAAGCTCTAGGACCCATCGCCTTATACGCGCCATAATCTGCATGAACCTCAAAAACCCTCAACATCATGATAATGAAGGCCGTGATGGCGAGTAACAGGACAGTCGACATTGTAATAACATAAATAAACAAGTTGCTCCTGAACTTAATTATTGTAAACACGATCAGGCTCATCGGTATAGTTAGTAATGAAAATACAACCCAAAGCTTCGCATTAGCTTTATCATTATAATGGGTTAATTCATGATTGTAGATGAGTTCGTAGATATCGCCATCACCACCAACAATGACTCTGGCAAATGTAAGTGAACCAATTACCATACCTAAAGGAGCATTAACACGTATTAGCCAGGAATCCTCATTAAATAAGTAACTGAGGTATCCAGTTAATTTATTAATAAGGCGAAGCATGGCATCCGCAGTAAATAACCCCATCAGGAAGATAATGGGTGATGATAATGAAGTAACTATGGCTGTTGTTAAATTATTATCGTAGTAAGTTAAAAATAACCATAGAGCAAGTCCGTAAATGGTTGATGCGATGGCAGTAATCAAGATCACGGTTAGCATCGCCTTAATGGCTATTTGATCATTCCCAGACAATCTACTTGGAATCCCTTTCTGAACTCCCTTGTCAATCATTACTTCTTCTTGTCCATAGGATTTTGTGATATTGCGGGTTTTTAGGACAATGTCCATGATAATACCGGCGAGTATAAGGATGACGCCAGTTATGATTACGTAGTTTAAAAGTACCTTATGCCCAGTCTCATACATTAGAAGGGCGATTATGATAATTATGGGGATAACGTAACGAATCACTTGAGACAAAATGATTAAGGAGGAACCACCTTTTCTATTTTTAATGGTATTCATCACTTAGTACACCACCTTAATTAAGCTGCACCAATGCCCGTGAGTATTAATGCGGCAGTAAGAATAATAAGCGCAGTCGCTAATTGTTGATTTCCGCTCATGACGGCCATGCCATCAAGTAAGAGCATGTACGGCATAAAGTAATCTATGAAAACAGCCACAACGGCAGCCGCATAGGACGCCCACAAGGCTGCGGCTATCATCGGCATGAAGTTCGCTAGCACCACTATTAATACCAGCGCTAGTCCCGCTGTCGTGATTTCCCTTCTCACTTCGGTTTTCATTATCTCACCTTAATTACTTATTCTTAATCGATATATATATTTCGGCCTCGTTCTACGTAGTATATTGTTTAGTCTTTATTACCTATTTAGTAAATATTATTTTGTATTATTTAGAGTTAATTGATTATTGTTTATTCATTTCTGCTATTTATGCAGCATTTATTCTATTTACCTGGGCATTACTGTGATTATTTTGTAATCGTGAATTAGCCTAAATCACGCATCATTGGGCAAGGTTTTTAATCCCTGACCCTTAATTACCCTGTGGATGAGTATTTCCTCGAATTGATTAGGAAGCGTAGGATGGGTATGAGGAAGCTTGGCTACATGAGGAGGAAGGCTGTGTTGGCTAGGTTGGTCCCGGTGGAGGAGCATGGCGGTGAGGGTGAGGGTAAGGCTGAGGAGCGGGGATAGGGAGGTCGTTACGTCTGCCGTGATTAATACGGGCTTCGAAACCGATACCCCGGACATTGCAATACCCACACCGCTAGCTAGGTTGCTCGGTCTATGGCCTCCCAGGGATGGCGAGTTGGTGAGCCTCGAGACTGGTGGTGGGGATACGGAGGCCTACCTATTGGGCAGCGCCGTGGCGCTGAGCCTCGTGCTTGAGGATAGGGCCGTGGGGCCCATAATCGTTAACGCCATTATAAACCCAAACATAGGTGAGGTACTCATTAGTGATTATGTAACGGCCCAACTCGGCATTGTGATACTAAATGCAAAGGAGGGCCTATGGAGATTAATGGACGAGGATAGGGTAAGGAGGAGCGTGGAGCCAACCTACTGGTTGTAACCGTCCTCGTTTAGTGAGCCTGGTCGTGCTTTGGGTGTGTAGAGTCGCGTAATTATATAATTACGGCGACTCTCCAGATCCAAAATATGCAAAGTATGTTATGTTTATGTTAATAATTGTTTCATTACTGCTTGGTAAATGGGTAATTGCCATGCGTAGTACTCGCCTATTCCGAGTTCCTGGTCTTTGGGTATTTTTACATTTCCGATGGTTTCAACCCATTTGTAAATTATTAGGTTATTTCTCGTTAGTATCTCACTTAGTTCCATTAATTTGGCGGTCGGTTCCTGTTGAATTATGTCTGAGTCATTTACTACCTCCATTAATTCTCTCGTTAATCCCCTACCCCTGATCTCACTAATTACCGGCATGAGCTTTCCATAACTGAATTCTTATATGCAGTTAGGTTCCAATTGAAGGTGACGGCCAATTCCCAAAGCGCCCTTGGATTACCACCCTGCAATGACCAGACCTCCTCAAAATCCAGCCCAGTTGGTGGGTTGAGGGATTCGTATAATTCCCTAAAGGGTTCCTTATCGAGATTCCAAATCAACCTGGTGACCAGGTAATTATGCCTAAACAATAGTCTTAGGCTTTCACCTTCCGATGTCGTGGCGATAATATTTATGGCTCTGGCTTATACTCACTCATAAACCTCTGCATGTACTCATAAAGCCACTTAATATACCATTCAATGTTCCCAAGGCCCATCGACCTAGCAACATCATCGATTGCCAGAAGAACGTACTTACCATCAAATCTACTTCTCACAGCCCTCTCGATTATTAAGGTAATGACCCTAGCCAACGCCTTACCAACACCCTCACTAATGAAGCCGCTTACCAACTCCCTAACAACATCCATGATTAGCTCAACATTTGAGGAAACAAGCAATGCCTTACTCAAGTCAATACCTTCGGTAACGTCGACATAAATTGCAATGCCATCATCTCTAAAGCAGTCTCGTCTTACCACAACCCTCGGGACCATAGGTATATACGAGGCGCGTATCTAAAACTCGAAGCCCAATCCCTAAGCCAGGTAATTTCCGTGACCCTATCAACGAACCTAGCTCCACAGTCCCCAAATAATCCTCATCAACGACCCCTTAAAATACATTAAATAAGTCATATTTTGGATCTGGAGAGTCGCCGTAATTATATAATCACGGCGACTCTACACACCCAAAGCATGGAATAAATTAATATATCAGGGTCTCGCATGCAATTATTGATTTAGTGTTATGTACTCTTTATTATGGCTTCGGTGTGGCTTTTAGAATTAGTCTGGCTATGCCTAATTTTACCGTTGCGAGGAAGATAACTACGTACCGCATTATTTAATGGGATTCCAAGTAGAAGGCGCTATGTTTGCTATGAATCTAAACCCTGCATCATTATTTAGCTTAAATTACGTATCATTGGGCAAGATCTGTGGATGAGTATTTCCTTGAGTTGATTAAGAGGCATATGAGAAAGCTTGGCTACGTGAGAGAGAAGGTCATGTTGACTAGGTTGACCGGGTAGGGGTGTGCTGTGGTATAGGGAATGAGTAGGAGAAGAGTCCTTGTTGGTACTTGGTCTTTGATTTAATTTCAATTACTAATTAAGTTTCAATCACAAAACAAAATGCGGATAAGCACTCCGTGAGGTTTCACGTCTGTTTCACAATTCAGTTTCACAAAAGCCCTTAAAAGATCATTAGGGCTACGGCAAAGTTGATGACATTCACAGAGGAGATTAGGGTTGGTAGGGGGGTTTACCAATAGATGACTTACCGTACTCAATCAAGGTTTACATAAATAACCAAGTACTAGTACCAGCAAACCTAGTTAGGTCCCTAGGGCTTGACAAGGTTAAGTACGTTGATGTGGTTCTTGAACATAACGGGCAAAAGATAGAGATTAATAACGTCAAACTCCTGAGGACTAGGCACACCGCATCAAGGCAATTCACAATACCGAGGGAGGTCAGGGAGAGGTACGGGATAAAACCATTCGATGATGTGATAATACACATGATAATACCAAAGCAGGTCTCACCACAATTTAAGAATTAAAATAGCAGCCAAAGCCCTAAATCAACGCTCAAACGCACCTCATTCATTATCATCATAATGGTAATACCATGTGGTTTCGCCGCATTTGGACCTGGAGAGTCGCCGTGTATATAGAATTGCGGCGACTCTACATATTCAAAGCATGGCCAAGCCTACTAGGTAGAGACGGCTATGACCACACATCTATCAATTTCCTCAGGTTCTCACGCATTTAGTGTCATAATGCCGAGTTTGGACGTTACGTAATCATTAATGAGAGTCTTGCCTATTTTTTGAGTTTATAATGGCGTTAACGATTATAGACTTAAAAGTTGGTTCACTCAGTAAATCATTGATGATGAGGCGGTTGGGTCATGAGTAGTGATTGGAATCGCATGGTCTGAAATAACTTAATAATCGGTGGCTTCCCAGTAATTGTGTCCTTTAGGGAGGACATCGAGTTGATTAGGGGTTCAAGGAGCAATTTACTACGTGGTAAGAGGATTGTGCTTGCCCTAACGGGTGGTGTTTCGATTTATAGGGTTCCGGACATTGCCAGGGAATTGATTAGGCATGGCGCTGACGTAATCACGTTCATGAGTAGGAAAGCAAGTAAGTTACTTGGTCCGAGGGTCATGGAGTGGGCTACGGGTAATCCCGTGTACGTTGAGCTGAGCGGCTATGCTGAGCATGTTAATATCTGCACGACGGCTAACGCCGTGGTTATTGTACCAGCCACGGCAAACACGATAAGTAAGATCGCCAACGGCATTGGCGACACTTCGGTAACACTATGCGCAATGACCGCCCTGGGTTCAGGGGTACCATTACTACTTGTTCCTGCAATGAATGAATCAATGTGGAGGAACCCAATCATTAGGGCGAATATTGAGAAACTACGTGGCTTGGGTGTTCGTTTTGTGGAGCCCATCATTGAGGAGGGTAAGGCGAAGTTGGCGCCTAATCAGGAGGTTGTTGAGTCGGTGATTGATTTGTTATCGCCGAGGGATATGGATGGCTTATCCGTCCTTATTACGTCGGGGCCAACCCACGAGTATATCGACGCCACGAAGTACATAACCACACCAAGCAGTGGCTTAACGGGTTACTACTTTGCAAGGGAGGCCTCTGCCAGGGGTGCCAGGGTAACACTGATAGAGGGGCCAGTGGGCATTAGCGATCCACCCGGTGTTGAGGTTTACAAGGTCGAGAGCGTGCTCGAGATGTACGATACCGCCATTAAGTTGGTTAGTAAGCGTCATTATGACCTGGCCATACTCACGGCAGCGCCGCTTGATTTCTACGTTAGGGATCGGGTAAGTGGAAAGATAAGTAGTGACCTGGATAGGGTGGTGATAGAGCTTATTCAAGCGCCAAAGATCGCTAGGGACCTGAAGAAATTCTCGCCAAATACGTTCCTAATAGCCTACAAGGCCGAGGTTGGGATCATAGAGGAGGAGTTGATCGCCAGAACACTGAGGAGGGCTAGTGAGGGTGATTGGGACTTGGCACTGGCTCACCTGGTTGGTAAGGGTAGGGGTTTTGGTACCGAGAGGGATGAGGTTATCGTCCTTGATAAGAACGGGGTTACCAGGAGGATAGGCCCATTACATAAGCGTGAATTGGCGAGGGAAATACTGGGTTTATACCTATCCATGAATGGGCCACGTGTCAAGGGTTAGAAATGTTAAATAGCCATATATATTGCTAGGTAATACTTTAAATACATTTTTAACTCGATAATACGCTATGGGCGGGCCGGAGGTTCCCGAGCATGTTAGGAGAAGGGGCTTAATGCTTGCGTCAATATCGACCTTCTTCGCGTGGGCCCTTGAATACTACGACTTCCTGGTATACTTCTCATTAATACCATACATAAGCGAGCTATTCTTCCCCAAGTCAAACCCATTAGCGGCACTCCTATATACACTTCTAGTCTTCGCAGTCGGTTACTTCGCGAGGCCCCTCGGTGCGATATTCTTCGGTCACATAGGTGATAAGTACGGTAGGAGGAATGCATTACTTGGTGATGCGATCACGATGGCCGTTGCAACAATAGTCATTGCCCTACTACCAACATACTCGCAAATAGGGATTTGGGCGCCGACCCTACTTACCATATTCAGGTTTGTCCAGGGATTTGGATATGGAGGTGAGGCTGGTGGTGGCGTTGTGTGGGCCCTAGAGTTTGCATCACCGAAGTGGCGCGGTCTCGTTAATGGCGTGCTTAACTCCAGTATGTCTGTTGCCTCATTACTCGCCACAGGCCTATTACTCCTTGTTAGCGCTTACTACCCAGTAGGCACGATTGGTTGGAGAATACTGTTCCTAAGTGGTGCGGTTGTCGTTATCATAGGCCTAATCATAAGGTTCGCGGCCCCGGAGTCAATACTTTGGGAGAGGAAGAAGGAGGAGGGTAGGATCGTCAAGGTGCCGTTGGCTACAGCAATTAGGAGGTATTGGTTTAGCCTAGTTCTTGTAATACTGATTAACCTCGGCCTAACCTTCGTGTTCTATGCGGGTTACGGCTTCGTAACGACATTCACAAAGTTATTATCAAGCTACATGCCACAGCTTCAAAGGGCCTTTGTCCAATTGACGTATTTGCCGTTAATGCTTGGCAGTATTGGCGGTATAATAGGTAACACATTTGGTGGTTACCTGACCGACCTCTTCGGTAGGAGGAGGATGCTGATAATACCAACCGCAATACTCCTCATAACGATATACCCACTTTACCTAGCTCTAACGACACTCTCAATACCGATAATGGCCACCTCACTGGCTCTCATGTACTTCATATTCACCTTAAGCGCCACCGTGCAGACGGCGTACTTCTCGGAGATATTCCCAACAGAGGTCAGGTGGAGTGGGATTGGCTTTGGCTGGAATCTAAATGCGGCAATAGGCTCATTGGCGCCAACCTTCGCATTACTACTGTATGCCAACCTAAAGGGTGCTGTGAACCCAATAATTGCGGCTGCCCTGGCACCATCAATTGTTGTAATGATTGGGGCGGCAATGACTATAGTAGGTGCCTCAATAGGGCCTGAAACCGTTAGGAAGCAGCTCGATTGATTATAAGCAATTGAGGAAGAATTTTAAGTTAAATTATGGCGTCTTCCTGTAATTCCTCAACAGCTCTATTAACTCCTTCACAACATCCCTATAATCACCAACTATTCCATAATCCGCGTACTGGAATATTGGTGCGTTTGGGTCACTATTTATCGCCACTATTATCTTGGACTCCTTCATACCAAAGACATGCTGAATAGCGCCACTAACACCAACGCCTATGTATAGCGTGGGCCTTATGGTCTTGCCAGTCTGCCCAACCTGCCTATCGGCCGATAACCAACCCGCATCCACGACCTTCTTGGTGCCTCCAATCGTGCCACCAAGCATCCTGGCCAATTCTGTGAGTAGCTTAACGCCGTCTGTACTACCAACGCCACGCCCAGCCACAACCACGATGTCAGCCTTCTCAACCGGTGGTAACTCCTCACCCTTGATCACGGACTTAACCTCAATTAGTCCCTGCCCATTAATGCTCGGTATCGACTCGATGGTCTCAGCTATGATTTCGCCCTTCCTGCTCGTATCCCTCGGTGGTGTTGGGAATACATTGGGCCTAACACTGGCTAGTTGCGGTCTCCTGGTCGGCGTCCTTATGTGGGCTAGTATGTTACCACCATATGTGGGTCTTACCTGGTCAAGGTCTCTAGTCTTTGGATCCACATCTAGTTCTGTACAGTCTGCCGTTATTCCTGTCCTTAATGAATTAGCCACGTAAGGTGCTAGCTCCCTACCTCTCTTTGTGGCTGCAAATAGTATTATCTCTGGTTTGTACTTGTTCGCTAGTTGTACTATTACGTTGGCATATACGTGGGGTACGTACTTAGTTAGGGCCGGGTGGTCTACGTATATTACCCTATCGGCTCCGTAATAAATAGGTTCCTTAACCATATCACCAAGATTACTGCCTATCATTATTGCTGTAACATCTGTGCTTATCTTACTGGCCAATTCCCTGGCCTTTCCTATGAGTTGTAGACTTCCATCCTTGATGACACCATTTACATACTCTACGTATACCCATATGCTTATAATCACTCTTATTAACGGGGTTCCACTCACTGCAAATCCTTTGCTGGGCCTGGGCCGCGCTCATGGCTTGATCACCCCATCCTTAACCAGGTTATCAATCAACCACTTAGCCGCCTCCTTTGGATCTCCCTTGAATATTTGCCTCTTCCTTTCTATGGGTTTTGCGTCCTCTATCTTAGCGACTATCGTCGGTGAACCCCTAAGACCAACACACTCCCTCTCGAGCTTAAGTGCGTTGTTATCAACCATCTTTACTAACCCATTCAACTTAGCCTCAACCTTCCTAACAAGGCTTATGTCCCTCGGCGGGTTACTATTCTTATAAACACTGATTATTATTGGCATTTTATACTCATAAGTCTCATAGACACCCTCATCCTCCAGGTACCTAGTGACCACTATAAGCCATCCTCAAGCTTAACCTCTGCATCAACTGCGTAGTAAACATAGGGTAGGTTTAGCCATGAGGCTACCTGGGCCGGCATGTGGGCTGTTGATGAGTCCGTGGTCTCCTCACCAAACACTATAAGGTCGAAGTTCGGGAATAACCTCTGTATACTCCTTGCAACGGTGTATGAGGTAGCCAATGTATCAGCGCCTGCGAATACCCTATCAGTGATTAGGTATGCCTCGTCCGCGCCCATGCCAATTGTTGATTCTAGGAAGTCCTTGCCGCTTGGTGGTGCCATTGATAGTGTTATTACCTTACCACCATACTTGTCCTTAAGTCTCAATGCGAATTCAAGGGCGTTTCTGTCATATGGATTAAGCATCAGTGGTACTCCCTCACGCACGAGGTTATGCGTTACTGGGTCAAGCCTGACCGCCGTTACGTTGGGTACCGCGGCCTTCACAGGGACTATTATCGTTAATCCACCCATCAATTAAAGGCAAACATTTGACTTAATATGTATTTCTGAACTTTGACATATATAGCACTATATAGCATTCACGGTGCCTTAACCAAACCTATACTGAACGCCGAAACCACTCTTCGGGTAATTCCACTCAATGTTATTCTCTGGGCAGACCACACGGCACGTACCACACTCTAGACAGCCCTCGTGCGAGAATACCACTGTGCCGTCAGGTCCTGGTGTGTAGCACCTGGCTGGGCATAGGTATAGGCAGGGCTTCTTATCGCACTTCCTACATTGGTCTGGGTCTATGATCCTAATGTGGGGTCTCTGATCAACATCCCACGCATTACTGTTCAATCTCTCCTCAATTGGGATCTTCCTGTCCAGCTCATAGGTTCATCACCAACCTAATGGCATCTTTAGCTAAGTCAATTAATGTTAATTTGCCCTTACTTTCAAGGAATGTTGAGCCCAACCTCCTTGGTACTCCATCAACCTCGAAGTACCTCCTAAGTAGGTTGTTGATCATCATCACGTAGTCACTATACAACCTCGGCTCTATTAAAACCTTGTGTGCATTCCTAAAGGTCTTAAGTTCCCTAAGTACGAAGGAGTCCTCAAGCAGCTTACCATAGACCGATAACGCGTCCTCATCGTACTTACCCAAGTCATGCGCCTTGGTAACGGCCTCCGCGGCTAACCTACCGCTCTCCATTGCGAAGTCCACACCCCTAATTATTATGCCAAGGTGCAGTAGGAAACCGGCCGCATCACCAACGACTAGGTATCCATTACCGTATAGCTTAGGCGGCGCCGCATTAATGCCGGCAACAGGTGTTAGGTGGGCTGAGTACTCAAGGAGTTGACCACCCTTTATTAGTCTCTTAACCATTGGGTGTAGCCTAAACTCCTCGATTAGGTCGTGAACCGGCACGTCGAGTTGATACCCATAGCTTAGGTATAGGACTATGCCCAGGGTAATTGCCTCCTTGTTAGTGTATATGAAGGCGCCACCAGGTAGGTAATGCGTTGGATACCCAGCGATCACCCAGGCCAATCCCTCATCCTCATCCAGGTTAAACCTCTCGTTAATCTCCTCCTTACTCAACTTAATGACCTCCTTAACACCAAGGGCCACTATCTCCGGGCTTAACTTAGGGGCTAAACCACTCCTCTCCAGGACGAGCCTGTTTATTCCCTCGGCTATTATCGTTACGTCACCATAAACCTCATCGTTACCAGCCCTAACACCGACAACCTTCCCATCCCTAATTATTAATGAGTCGACAGGTACCTCGGAAACCACAACCGCACCTGCGGACTCCGCCTTCTTATCGAGCCACTCAACGAAGTTCGTTAGGTATGCGGTGAAGGACCTATGCTCAACCTTAGTTGTTTCAAAGTCCACGGTTGTCCAGGAGTCCTCAGTCATCATTGTTATCCTCTCCCTCCTAACCCAGCGCTCCACAGGGGCCTCCTTAACGTACTCCGGGTATAGCCTATCTAGGACGTGGGCGTAGATCCTGCCGCCAAAGACATTTTTACTACCCGGCTTCTTGCCCCTCTCAATAACGAGCACCCTAAACCCCCTGCTTGCCAGCTGCTGGGCTGCCGTGAGTCCCGCCGGTCCGGCACCAACCACTATCACATCGAATTTAGTCCCCACGAGTCAGGAATTAGACATACACCTTATTAAGTATTAACGCTAAATAGATTTAATTAATTCAATTGAATTCTCTTTTCAGAGGTGATGAGGGCGAACCCAACGGATTGAATGACATGACTCTATCCTGGCTGATGATATGAAAAAGAGTTTACCCTCTCGTGAAGCCACATAAGGAGTTCACGGTGCTTCTCGAGTAAGCAGGCTTAATTGATATCTAAAAAGATATTACTAGTATGTCATCATTAGGTGAACATATTGATAAATTAGTGGAGAGGAAGATGGAGAATTCAGGAAGTGGTGCTGGTGCGTTAATAGCTGCGATTAGGTTATTGAATAGGGGTATTGTTAGGTGGGCATTGAGGGCGTTAACAAAGGAGATTGAGTTCAATGGTGAGAGGAAGCCATTGATGGAGTGGGTATTGGCAAAGTACGCCGGTGAGTCTCAGTGCCCAACCGTGGCCCACTTTGTGGCGCCATTCTTCGAGATGGGCATGAAACTCGCCATGGCCTGGCTTCACGCGGATGAGGAACCAATTAAGGAGCTACTGAGCGATCCAGCGATTAGGAGGGGCATAGTCACGACCCTGAGGGGCATAGCACTCTTCGGCGTTACAACACCGCAGAAACTACCTGCCCCATTCTTCATAGTCTGGAACTTCACAAACGCCTGCAACCTAAAGTGTATTCACTGCTACCAAAATGCCGGTAAGCCACTGCCTAATGAGTTAACGCTTGATGAGAAGCTTAGGGTTGTTAAGGAGCTTGATGAGGCCGGCGTACCGGCAATCGCTCTGTCAGGCGGTGAACCAACAGTCCACAGAGACTTCTGGCCAGTGTTGGCGGAGATAAGTAGGAGGGGCTTCTACCCAGCCATTGCGACAAATGGAACAACATTCGCAAACATGGAATTCGCGGAGAAGGCCAAGAAGCTTGGGCTTAGGTATGTTGAGATAAGTATTGATGCGGCCGACCCCAATGTTCATGACAAGTTCAGGGGCGTGCCTGGCGCCTGGGCTAAGGCGGTACAAGGCCTTAGGAATGCGGTTAAGCTTGGCTTTAGTGCAGCCCTTGCTTTCACGGTTACTAAGTACAATATTCATGAGGTTGATAAGATACTCGACCTGGCCCAGGAAATCGGCGTTAAGAGGGTTGTTTTCTTCAACTTCGTCCCAGTGGGTAGGGGCCGTGAGAACCTGGAGATCGACTTATCACCCGAGGAGAGGGAGGAATTCCTTAGGCATATTTATAAGGAGATGAAGAGGAGGAAGATGGAGATAATAAGCACGGCGCCCCAGTACGGCAGGGTCGTTAATCAACTAAGTGGTGGTGAGGATGTCTCACCAACACATTTCGTAATCGCCAACGACCCAATAACCAGGGAGTTGACGGAGTTCATCGGCGGTTGCGGCGCTGGCCGCGTCTACGCTGCCATTGAGCCGAGGGTACGGTAACGCCATGCGTCTTCCTACCATACCCAGTGGGTAATCTTAGGACCAAGTCCTTCTGGGACATTTGGATGGATCCATTCATGGAGAACTTCAGGGATAGGGATAGGCTTGAGGGATTCTGCGGTAGGTGCCCGTATAAGCTGATTTGCGGTGGTTGTAGGGCCAGGGCATACAACTACTTCGGCGATGTACTCGCCCCAGACCCAGGCTGTATATATAACTCGGCCGAGTGGAGGAAGTTGCAGGAGGACATACGGAGGATTAAGGTAAAGATATCACCATTAACCTTCAAGTAAGGTGATGAAAATGAAAGTCCTACTCGCAGTTCCTCCAGGAATTGATAAGCTAGAACTGTATAAGATACTTGGTCTTAAGGCACCACCACTCGGCCTTGCCTGGATCGCGGCTGTGCTCGAGAGGGCTGGGCATAAGGTTAGGATAATTGACTCGCCAACCGAGGGCATTGACCTAAAGGCATTCATGGGTGAGGTTAAGTCTTGGCAGCCCGACATTGTTGGGATAACCGCGATAACACCAACGATTTACAAGGCCTATGAAGCCGCCAAGGCAATTAAGGAGTATGATAAGGACATACCGATTATAATGGGTGGTCCGCATGTAACCTTCATGTATGAGGAGGCATTGAGCAATAATGTCGATGTCGTTGTTAGGGGTGAGGGTGAGTATACAACGCTTGAGCTCATAAACACGGTGGAGAAGTACGGTTTAGACCCTGCGCGGCTAAAGTCAATAAGGGGATTGCATTTAGAGATGGTGAGAATGTCGTTAAGACGCCAGACAGGCCACCAATTAGGAACCTTGATGAATTGCCACCACCCGCCCGCCACCTGCTGCCCATGGATAGGTACACATTGTTTGGTAAGCCGATTAGGATAGTCCACGTGATGGCCAGTAGGGGATGCCCATACGGCTGCTCCTTCTGCTCCACATCATACTTCTGGGGAAGGATGATTAGGTATAGGTCGGCTAAGACCGTGGCTGATGAGATTGAGGACGCCGTGAATACGTATAAGACTAACATAATCGTGTTCACGGACGACGAGTTCACACTCGGTAAGAGGTTTGTGTATGAGTTCCTCAGGGAGCTCGAGGAGAGGAAGCTCGACATAAACTTCTCCTGTGGCTCCAGAGTCGACACAATAGATAGGGAGATGATGAACGCGCTGAAGAGTCATGGGTGCACGGCGCTGTACTTCGGCGTTGAGTCCGGGAGCCAGGACACGATTAATAGGATTGGTAAGAGAATAACCCTTGAGCAAGCCGTCAAGGTATTCCAATGGGCTAAGGAGGTTAGGATTGATCACGTGGCTCCTTCGTGATAGGATTCCCATGGGAGTCAATAGACGACATGAAGAACACCGTCAAATTCGCCATGAAGTTAAACCCAACCTACGCCCAATTCACGGTCGCCACGCCATACCCAGGCACGCCGCTTTATTACCAGGCACTTAGTGATAACCTTATTGAGGATTGGAATTGGGAGCACTGGACTACCCTCAAGGCCGTAATGAGGGGTTACAGGTTCACAAGGGAGCAGGCCCAGAAAATGCTTCAGTGGGCTTACGTGAAGTACTACAGTAGGCTTGGCTTCCTAATTCATGAATTGGTGCATGGTAGGTTGGGTACGATAGTGTCCGCGATAAAGAACTCCCTGGTTCCCTGGTTCACAGAGAAATTACTTAGACGTAGTGAATGAATTATGCTGTGCTGCTCAGTATTTCCCTTAAAATCAGCAGATTTTTTTCTGCCTGGTAATGTGGCGTTAATGAAGGAATCCCTACTCAAATTCACGCCCCACTTACTAACTATCTCAAGGACTTTATCAAGGTCATCGCCAAAGGTGCCATTCTCAACATAACTATGCACCATATTCAATGTGCTATACACCGTATCTAAGCCATAAACCCTTGCCAACCACATGATGATGTCAGGCACATTAAGGACGACTATGTTCTTATCACTCAACCTAATGATTAACCTCATGTATAACGTGGTGACGTTATTCACAGTAACGCACTGAACCTTATCACAATCGTCATTACTCACCATGAAGTTGCCATGGACTTTAATATTGCCGGTCCCAAACTCAATAGCCAATGATGCGCTTAACTTGCCAAGCCTAAAAATTTCAATCTCATTACCAATCCTCTCCACGATCCTCCTCATGCGCCTAAAGAACTTGTGAACATCATTCCTATCGCAATTCCTAACGGTGAGTGGTGTTGTTGCTAGTACGGGTAGGTCCATGCAGTTAAGACCGAGGTTTCTGCAGAACTCGGTCCTTTTATAAAGTATGAATAGTATTAGGTGTAATGTGTCTAGGTACTTAATTGGGCATTCATTAATCGGTACCTCCCTAAAGTCCATAAATATACCACCAATTTACTGGCTATTCGCTTAAAAATCTATTGATTTACACAGGTGTAGATTTATACACGTAAATTACTACTTCTTAGCCGCGGCCTTCTTCTCGGTCTTCCTCTTCTTCATTTCCTCACGTATCTTCTTAGCCTCCTCCTTAGGCATGTTCCTGAGCTTTATATAAAGTGGTTCTACCTTCTCACCCACGCCTGGGTCGTCATACACGTGGGCCTCAATAACGCTCCTATGCCTACCATACTCAGTAATAACCCTCACAACATACACCTGCTTAACGTCAACGCCCATGGCCTTCGCAATCTCTTCACGCAATTGAACCCTGCTAGGCGTTGGTAAGCCCACGTGCCACGCCTCGGCAGTGACCTCCTTACGCCCAATGACCTTATTCTCCCTAATGTTAAGTAGCTTAAAGACAAGCTTACCAACCTCAACACCCTCCGGCAATTTCGGCATTGGTATTGACATCAGCAATTGGCGTGGAGAAACCCCTTAATAAGCATTAAAGTTTGTTGTCTCTAGGATCATAGGACCTCAATCGCGTACATGCCGGCCTTTGTAATGCCAAGTCTCTTGGCGATGCAGGACTCCTCGGGCTTAAGTATTATTATTAGGCCCATCCAATCCTTCGTGAAGTCGGTACCACCACACACTGGGCACTTCTCAACGTCCTCGGGCACCACAGCCTTACAATTCCTGCAAGCCTTATAACCGGGCAATGGACTACGCCTAACCGGTCTCCTACCCCTCGCACTCATTACACGTGTTGCGCGGGTTTACTTTAATAAACTTATCCAGGCGTTACGCTCGGTAATGAACGAGGTCATAAACGAATTAATCAGGATCTTCGAGAACATTAAGGACGAGTTAGAGGGCGTGGGTTGGTATCCCGCTGATGCCTATTCAACTAGGTGGTGGGGTGGTGCGGAGACGCCTGATGAGGTCGTAATCACGGCGATACTCGTTCAGCAAACCCGCTGGGATGTGGTACATGAGGTACTCAATAGGCTTAGGAGACTCGGTCTAAACACCCTTGAAAACATAGCCAATGCAGACCCAAATTACCTGGCCGAGGCCATTAAGGGCGTTAACTACAGGTTCACGAAGGCCCAGAGGCTCGTTAAGCTCGCCCGCAACATCATGGCAATTGGTGGTTTAGGAAGGCTTAGGCTTAGGGGTAATGTTAGGGATTTCCTGCTTAATCAGGAGGGTGTTGGTAGGGAGACCGCGGACTCAATAATGCTCTTTGCCCTGAACATACCAACACTACCCATCTCACAATACACAAGGCGAGTGCTCGGTAGAGTGTTGGGCATTAATCCTGGTAATGACTATGACTCGTGGAAAAGGATTCTTGAGGAGTTGATACCGAGGGACTTATACACCTATAAGTTAGTTCATGCCTCGGTGGTAACAATCGGCAAGAGGTACTGCCTAATTGATAATCCGCTATGCGGCAAATGCCCATTGAGGAGTGCATGCCTATACGCCAGGAGCAGGAAGTAAATCATTAGTAGTCATTATTAATCAATGCCCTCATTAACCGCTCAAGCCCATAATCAACATAATCAATGCCAAGCAACTCCCTTTCTGGTGATAAGTCACCCACGGCATACCTCTCCAGGTACCTCTGATTAACGCTTATGAAGTTTAAGCCCCACTTATACAGCCTTAGGACATCCACCGCCTCATCCCTAAAGCCCATTATGTATAATGCAGCCGCCACGGCTCAATCGTGCTTAGGATGTATGGCTTACCGTAGTGGGTCGGGTTAGCCGCTATGAGTAGCGGTAACCTCCTCCTAATGAACCTACCCCTAACGAACTTTACATGAACATCCACCGCCCTTTTCCAGGAGCAATCAATTAGTGATAAACCCCTTGACACTGCGGCATCCCTATCACTGGGCATTAATGGTGTTTTGGCCGTTGGGTCAAGCATTATTGAACCACTCGGTAACGCCCTAATGCTATCCACTAATTGCGCAAACCCGAATCTGACTAGCTTAATTGCGGTGTTCTTCCTTGGGTCATCCTGTGGCAGCCTATAGATGAATATCCTAAGCAACACAACGCCCCTTAACATTAAATAACTTAATACTTTAATAACCAATCCCCAAATACAGAGGTTAATGAGTAAATTGCCTCATTATCGGGAGGGCCTTCGCGCAGTGACAGGTTCTGGCGAGTACATCGATGACATACCCACACCTCCAGGCACGCTCTACATGGCCATTTACAGAAGTCCCTACGCACATGCAAGAATACTTAAGGTAGACCTAAGCGGTGTTTTTGAGCATGGCGGCATTGCCTATGGACCGAATGACCTGGCCAAGGTAATACCAAACCCATTCCCACTGGCCGTGGATGCCCCAATCAAGTATTACCCATTCGCCCGGGATAAGGCTAGGTTTGTGGGTGAGCCAATAGCCGTAGTCCTCGCTGACGATCCGTACAAGGCAATTGACCTACTTGATTATGTCCAGGTTGATTTCGAGCCTCTGAAACCCGTGCTCACCTTCGATGATGCATTGAGGGGCGATGTCCTTGTTCATGAGGAACTCAAGTCTAACATAGCCATGTATAGGCACATGAAGTTCGGACCCGTGGATAAGGTCTTCTCGGAGTCCCCCATTGTAATAAAGCGTGAATTCTATTATCAAAAGCACAATGCAATGCCCCTGGAGACCTATGGAGTCCTCGCGCATTACACTGGTGGTGAGTTGAATGTTTGGGCCAATGTCCAAGGCCCATTACTAATAACGTACTTTGTAACGAGGGCCCTAGGCCTACCGACTGGTAGCCTTAGGCTCTTTGGCCCTAGGGACGTTGGTGGTAGCTTTGGCTCCAAGTACTCGCTTTATCCATACATAACGCTTGCGGCCGCGGCATCAATACTGAGCGGTAGGCCTGTTAAGTGGGTTGAGAGTAGGACGGAGCACCTAGTCGGTAGCAACTCAGGCGGTGCCAGGAAGGGCGTTGTGGAGGTTGCGTCGACCAAGGATGGCGTGATCCAGGGATTTAGGTTTAGGTTTTATGAGGATGTTGGGGCCTACCCAAGACCGCCAGATCCAGGTGTTCTATTTAGGGTTCATGGAAACATGAATGGGGCATACGACGTTAGGGCCATTGATGTTGAGGACTACGTGGTAGTAACGAATAAGTTACCAACAGGCCTTAATAGGGCTTACGGAGGCCCACCATTCTACTTCATGCTGGAGGTGGCCGTTAACGAGCTCGCCCGCGAGCTCGGCATAGACCCGCTGGAGCTCAGGATAAAGAACCTGATTAGGGAATTCCCGAAGAAGATTGGTGATGAGTACTTCTATGAGACGATCACTGGCGGCCTATACCCCAGGCAGGACTATGAGAGGGTTGTCAGGGCTATAGAACCTGAGTATAGGCGTTGGCTTGAGGAGAGGAAGAGAAATCCAAACATTGGCATTGGCATTGCCGTACTTGTTGAGCCGGCGGGCACGAATTTAGGCTACACGGATTTAGCAATTGAACCCAGCAGGCGTAAGTACCACACTCCGGTTCTGGTTCCTACGTAACCATTAGCGTCGACATGAGCGGCTACATTAGGGTCTTCGTTAATGGGTCTAATGAGGGGCTTGGTCACGAAACAACCCTCGCCGAGGTGGTAGCGTCAGAACTTGGTGTTGACCCCTCAATTATAATTGTTGAGAATAGGGTTGATACCACGAGGACGTGGGCGTTATCCGATGGTTCATACTCATCCAGGTTTGCACCAATAGTGGTTAGCGCGGCAATACTCGCGGCCAGGCAGTTGAGGGAGAAGTTAACGAGGGTGGCCATGGCGATTCTCGGCACGGATAAGGTTGGTTATGAAAATGGACAGTTCTATGACGTGAATAACCCAAGTAGGAGGGTTGACATTAGGAGGATTGCGTCGTCAGTTAATTGGGACCCAGGCTCATTACCTGAGGGCTTAGACGCATCATTGAGCGCCACCGTGTTCTACCAACCACCAACGGTTAAGGCCGCGGACGGCGATAAGATTAACTCATCAGCCACATACGCAATACAGGCGCAGCTAGCGTTATTGAACTGGACCCAAACACATACGATATTAAGGTTAGGAAGTACGTAATAGCCCACGACGCAGGTAGAGTTCTTAAGAGGGAGTTCGTTGATGGCCAATTAATGGGTGGCTTAATGCACGGTCTCGCCCTCACACTCTATGAGGAGTTGATGTATGATGACCAGGGCAACCCATTAACGACTAGTCTCGACATTTATGAAACACCAACACTCGCGGAGGCGGTTGGCATGGAGGTGGAGTTCATACATTTCGAAACACCCACGAAGCACCTGGTCTCTGGGGCCCATGGAGTTGGTGAGGGCGCAATGATGGGTGTACCGGCGGCGATCGTTAATGCCCTGGCCTCAATAATTGGTAAGGCAATAACGGACTTACCACTGAGGCCGTATAAAATTATGAGGGCTATTGAGGGGTGATGGGCATGGCCTACGCACTTGGTATTCCCAGGGGTTTCAAGTACGTTAGGGCATCAACAATTGATGAGGCTTTAAAACTGCTCAATGAGTATGGTGGCGACGCTAAGGTTCTCGCCGGTGGTATGAGCCTAATGCCCATGCTTAAGCTTAGGATGACCGAGGTCAAGTACTTAATTGACATACTCGGTATTAATGACCTTAGGTACGTTAAGGTTGAGGGTGATTACCTAAGGATTGGCGCATTGGTTACGCATAATGATATTGCAATGAATAGGCTCATTAATGATAATGCAAAAATACTGAGTGAGTCGGCATGGCATATAGCGGATATTCAGGTTAGGAACCTGGGCACAATAGGCGGTAGCCTAGCCCACGCAGATCCAGCGGCCAATTACTACCCAGCCTAATAGCCCTGGATGCGGAGGTCGTGATTAGGGGCGCCGGTGCCGAGAGAGTCGTTAGAGTTTCGGATCTCTATAAGGGGCCGTATATCACTGACCTAAAGCCCAACGAGTTGATTACGGAGGTCAGGGTACCACTTAAGGGCTTTAGGGGCGTTTATGAGTTCTTTAGGAGGGTGGTGCATCATTCCCAAGCGTTATCGTCGCCGTTACCTATCAGGAAAGGGAGGGCGTAATCACGGACTCCAGGATAGCCATTGGCGCCGTTTACCCAGAGCCCGTATTAGTGAGTGGCCACTTAAACGGGCTTGGGGTTAAGGAGGTTGGTGCTAAGGTCAGTGATATTGTTAATTCCATATTCTCATCAATTGATGCCAAGCCCCTTGAGGATACGCACGCACCCGGTGATTACAAGGTCAGGGTGGCCAGGAACTTACTAACTAAAGCCCTGACTGAGATAGCCAGTGGCTCTGTGCAGTACATTAAGGCGCCAGTTAAGGATGAGTTAATTAGGTGGGAGTTCAGGGATGGTGTTGAGTACGTCGGCGATCTTGTTAGGGTTAGGGTTAACGTTAATGGTCAGTGGATTGAGGACCTTGTCGAACCAAGACTCCTGCTCCTTGACTTCCTGAGAAGGCATGGGTTCAGGGAGGTTAGGAGGGGCTGTGATGAGGGTAAGTGCGGTGCATGCACGGTGCTTGTTGATGGTAAGGCCGTCAAGTCATGCATGGTGCCTGTGGTCAGGGTTTCAGGGCATTCAGTAACCACAATAAGGGGTTTGAGTAAGGGTATGGAGCTCCACCCAATACAGAGGGCATTCCTTGAGGAGTACGCGATGCAGTGCGGCTTCTGTACTCATGGCTTCATGATGGTGACCCAGGACTACCTCACCAACATAGACCCAACAGCCAATGATGATCTACTGAAACTAAGCATCAAGAATATCTGCCGCTGCACGGGCTACATAAACATAATAAAGGCCATCAAGAGAGCCGCCAAATACCTACAATCTTAACGATTACATCAATACTAAGTAAAAAGTCCTTCATAGCAATTAGGCAAAATCCAGTAGATTGTGAAAAACACCTAGGAGGTAATGAATTATGAACGTAAATGCACCACGGTGAATATCATCGGTAATCCATCCACGGGATGTATTACATGTTGTATTAAAATAAGCAGGGTGCAGAAAACCGCATGGCATTAGCTGGATGTATGGGTATTACTTGATTCCTTGCTTGAGGTGTTCATTAACGTCCTTGCCCTAGTTATGAAGGATTTAATTAATGCCATGGCCGTTTCGTCATTCGGTATCTTACTCCTAATGCCTTCCGGGTCTGGACCGTTGTATTGATACTCATGTAATTGTAGGGCCATGGCCGTTAACTCAGCCACGCCCGGAACAATTCTCTCAATCTCCGCACTTAGCTCAGTCATTCTATTAGTAGGTACTACTGCGGCTATCCATTCATGGAACGGTATGTTAACATTCCCAACACGTTTATTCCCGCGATACTTTTCCTGTAATAAATGCACATTCCTTAGTGCTAAATATGAGAGGAATGCCTTCCATGCCTGGAACGCCTTACCTGCCGCGTTCCTGACAAGACCCTCCCTTAGGAAAACCTCCGCCACATCAAGCTCCTTCATGGCCTCCTCAAGTCGTTCCTTAGCCAGCGCCTCAGTATCCAACCTTCTCATGCGAGCTTCCATAATTTGAACACACGATACTAATCAATATAAAACTAAGCCTTCGATTATGTTAGCTTAATAGGCATTAAGGGTTGGGGTATGAGTATATGAATTGACTTAGTTTTTCTTTCAATCTATTTTAATATTAAATTAACAACATTAATTATGATAACCCCATCGTCAATAATACCCTACTAAAATATTAAATACACTGCTGTAAATCTCTTTTAGTAATGAGCACTGCCGTAAATTCAACAGCAACGCAGGCTGAGGTATTTGGTTTTATTCCACAGGGTGTTTTTTTACACGGTGTTAGCTGCCGTTATCATAATTGCCGTGGGTTACGTGGTTGGGAGGCTCGTGGAAATACTAATTAAGAAAATCTCTTACACCACGGGCCTTGACGCCTTCTTCAGGAAGACCTCAGTGGGGCGTGCACTGCTTAGGAGTGGTTATACGGCCGGTGACTTCCTGGGCCTATTCGTTAAGTGGGTCATTTACATAGCGGCAATTTTCTACGCGCTCCTTGAACTATCATACACAAGTCCAAACCTCGCCTTCCTATACGATACCTCAAAGAGCGTATTGGCATACCTACCGTACTTGGTATCAGGCGTTATCATACTAATCATTGGTTTAATAATGGTGGATTGGATAAGCGATTATTTCAAACGTAGTTATCCGGCGAATGATCAATACGCACAGACACTGCTAAACTTCATTGGTGACGCATTTAGGTTCATACTCTATTACATGGTCATAACAATAGCGTTGAGTGTCATGAAGGTTAATGTCACGATACTCTACATCTTCGCCCAGGGACTCGCCTGGGCTGTGGCCATCGGCCTCGGGGTGGCCATAGGCCTTGTGTTGGCGGTACCATTGAGGGAGCCACTGAGGAGGTTCCTGGAGCGTGAGTGGGGTCAGTCAGGGAGTAGGGGTGAGAGGAGGGGTGATGGTGATGGCTAGGCCCGTCATTGGCGTTATAATGTACCAAACAAGCAATTCCAAGGGGCAGGAGTTGGTGGCCCAGAGGATGGTTAAGTGGTTCCTTAGGCTTGGTTATGAGGCCTACCTAATAACGAGTATTTATCATGATGGTAATGAGGTTGTTAAGAGGAGGGCTGTGGAGACGTCACTGGAGGGTTACGTATTCCAGGAGAAGGATACCATCATTGGATTGCCGACCATTAGTCGATAGTTACATAGCCAAGTGGCCTCCGAGGCGTATCATGTTCAAGAACTTCGTTGATGTGCTCAGGAGGATTGGGGAGGACTTCGGCGTGAACTCATTAATAACCCACTCCACGCTTTGGAATGGGCCTGAGGATACCGCTAAGTACGTGATGTGGAGGAGGATGTTGACGACATTCGGCCTTGAGGGTGGTAATGTGTTCTTTGGCCACATGAGTCATTACCAACCGCCAGACCCTACCAGGTATGACGTTGTTGAGAGGACCTATAGGCTCGCCTGGAATCACATGGCGTTTCCCGAGATTTTTAAGGCTGCGAACCTCATTCTCTGCGTTACGCCTATTGAGGGTGAGGAGATGGTTAGGATGGGCGCGAGGCCTGAGCAGATCTATGTGTTTCCAGGGGGCATCGATGATGATGAGGTGGCTGACCTAAACGCCGTTGACTCAAGCGACTTTAGGGTTAAGTACAGGATTCCCGATGATGCTAAGATAGTGGCTTACCTGGGCACGGTTGAGGAGAGGAAGAACCCACTCGCCGTCGTTAGGGTTGCCAAGATGCTCAGGCGTAGGCGTGATGTGCACTTCGTAATTGCGGGCAAACCTGGCGATCAGTGGGATGAGGTTGTTAGAGAGTCTAGGGGTCTCGGTAATGTTACCTTAACTGGCGAGTTGAGCGTTGAGGATAAGAAGAAGTTGATCAAGGAGGCGTACGTGAACATAATAATGAGTAAGATGGAGGCCCTTGGCTTGACGCAGCTGGAGTTCATGTATGGTGGCGTGCCAGTAATAACCTCCGCTGTTTACGGGCAGAGGTGGGTTGTTAGGGATGGCGTTGATGGCATACACGTTAATGGACCTGACGATATTGAGGGCGCGGCTAAAGCCGTGGAGAGGCTCCTGGACCACCCTGAGGAGAGGGATAGGATGGGGAGGAATGCCAGGGAGAGGGCTTCACAGTTATTAATGAGTAAACTCGTTAAGGAACTGGCCGTTAAGATCGAGGAGTACCTACGTTAGGGGTCCAGCAGGGTATTGTTGAATTGCTCAATTATTGAGTAGACAATCCAAGCCATCTCCACGGCCCATAGGAAGTAAATAAGTGGCGTTATGTTTACTGTAACGCCGTAGGCGCTTATCGTGCCTGGTATTGAGAGGAATATCGCCGTTATTAACGTGGCCTCTCCAAGGATGACGGGGTAAGCAAGTACATTGCCGGCCAGTAAACCACGGAGAAATGCGAGTAATGCAAAGGCTATGATTAGGGTAATGTACTCAGGCTCAATGCTATGAATGAGAAGGGTAGGCGTGACATGTATGTGCTAAGTAATGAGTATAGTATTAACATTAAAATTAGTAGTAATACATCAGTGGCGGCATTAACAGCGCCACTTATTAATCTATCCCTGACCCTCATGATGGCGTCACCGTGCTCGTCACATTGGCAATACCAGGTATTGACACTGTTATGTTTATTGGTAGGTTCAGTGACGTTATGGGCATCGTGATGTTCCCAAGGCCGTAGGGCTCTACGTAAATACTTCTCGAGAATCCTCCCTGCGTTACGGTTATCGTCATCGGTAGTGGCAGTGGGTTATGAACAGTGAAGACCAGGTAGTACCCACTTCCTGTCCGATAAATGCTGGCGCTAACGTACTTACTTAGGCTACCCACCGTTAATGCCGAGATGCCGAGTACGATTAATGTAATTACTAATGATAGTATTGCCAATGCAATGGCAACCCTCACATTAATACGTTGATGCATTAGGTAAATAAGTATTAACGTTTAAGTGGAGCGATGCTTAATTAAGGATTTACAGAAAAACTTATTTACTTCTTTACTCCATTAAGTTAATGAGGAAAATATGGGTAAGATAAAAACGAGTATTTACATAGACGAGGAATTATGGAGGGAATTCAAGAAGTATGCAACAGAGAGGGGTTTAGATGTCAGTGAGTTGTTGGAGGAGTTGATTAAGGAGGAGTTAATGATTGGACTAGATACACTCATGCCTGAGGAGTCGAATCCTGAACTCGACTTTGAGCCTATAAAGCCTAGGGGAATGGTTAGTAGTCTTGTTAGGGAGATGAGGGATGAGAGGGAGAGTGATTTATTTGGACAGTAGTGCCATAGTGAAGAGATATATTTCCGAACCTGGTAGTGATTATGTTAAGTCTATTTACCTAAGTTCGTATACGGGGAATATAAAATTAGCATTCAATATATGGAATGTGGGGGAGGTATTGGGGGTCATTGATAGGGCAAGAATGAGGAAATTAATAACGGACGACGAATATAGAATCGCTAAATTACGATTCTTAAGGGAGACCCTAAGGTTAAGTAGACTCGGCATCCTTACACTTATACCAATTAAATTCCCAATTCTAAGGGACGCATGGGCAATGATTGAGAAACACCATATATATCAGGCGGATGCCATACAGGTAGTGTCGGCAAGGTTTGTAAATGCCGATGAGGTAGTCACGGCTGATGAGAGGTTATACCAGGTATTAATTGATGAGGGACTGAAGGCTAGATATCTGGGTTGATAACGCCGTTATTACAATGCCTGTAGACCCTTGTGATGAGCATTGCCCCTGCCCAGGCTATTACGGCTATGAAGGCGACCTTGTACGTGACCACGGCCAGTACGTAGAGTACGCTCTCTAGGCTTGGTGGTTGTGGAATCGATACGCCCTTTAGCAGCTCCATGTACGCCAGTGCGGACGCCACCAGTAGTAGGGCAATCCCAATGCCGATAAGTACTAGCCCGACTTTATGCTTCGTGGAGTTTGAGGACATACAGTAATTAATTAGTAATCCCTTTTAATGCATAACCTAGATGTCGACCACGAACGTGAGCCTCCAGTAATTATCGGCCCTCCTAATATCCATCATGTTGTAAGTCATGGCCTTAACAATTAGGCCCCTATAACCATGCTTATTAATGTCGAAGTGCTCACCACCGACAGTGGCCTAATCCTATACGGCCCATTACCCTCTATGGCCACCTCCCTGAAGTAATCGCCATAGGCGAACTTCCTACCGTCAAATAGGTAAATGAACTCATCAATCCAATTAAACAATAGCTGCTCGAGGTCATCGCCCTCCACGTTCACGTCCATGAACTCCCTCGGCTCAACCCTATCAACGTAATACGTCAAGTCCGCAACACCGAGTGCCGCGTTCTTAAACGCCTCCTCAAGTGTGCAGCCATAGGCTATCACGGCGATGTCCGCCGTGTGCTCCCCATACTCATACCTGGCAGGTAATTGGCACTGCATTGAGGTTAACCAGTGTTAAACCCCTTTAACAACCTTACGTATTGTTGATTGTGGGATTAATTTTTAAGCGCTGGTGTGTGTCATTTATGTGCGTCGTTGGGTTTACGTGGTTGATGCCTCGATTAGGCTCTTCATTAGGGATATTAATTCATTTAGGTTGTTAATTATTAATGCGGCGATACCCATAATCATACTGACGACGTACGAATTACTAGTGAATATGCTCAACACGTATGTGGGCTCATTAATTATTACAGCGGCCCCATACTCAAGGCCCATAATAAGTAATGCGATCTACTTCATAAACTCCATGACGCATTCAATAATCACCGCCATTGTTATGATCTTCTTCGTAACATCAGTGTTCATGGTTAATGGCCTTGTTAGGAGTTTGAGGGATGACTTTAGGGCTGTAATTAACATATTTAGGTCAGGTGCAAGCGTTACTACATACATCACCCTGATAATGCTTCTCATCTCCGTATACTCCATTGCGTTGGGGATCTCTATATCAGTCGCCCTAGCCTTGGTACTAATGAAGATTCTAACAACGCTGAGCATAATACCAGTAATTAACTACGGCATTGATGTAGTAACGGCGTTGCCAGCCATATCACCACTGGCCTGCATTATATGCATCACATACATTACTGAGGGGATCATCTGGGTGCGTAGGTATGCCCCTCTACCCTAGGGGTTTGGTTGTAATCGCATTGTCCACTTACCTAGTGGCAATTGCGCTCGGCTTAGTCGTGTCCGCCGTATTAGCCATGTATTACCTACCGCAATTATTCCTCCTCAATATTGGTAACGCCACGATTAAGAAGGGCGAGTCAATCTCGATATTCACCAGTTGGGTACCGATAAGCCTAGCCTATTCGCTCAGGGATATGGGCATAACGGCTATTCCCGAGGTCGTAACACCATCGATTGTCAACGGAACGCCGGTGGTTGTTAGGGGTGTTGAGCCAGGCTACATTAGTTACTACGGCATAAACGCCACACAGATCGAGTTAGGTAGGGGTGTGTTGGTTGGTTATGAATTGGCTAGAGAGCTCCATATTAAGGTTGGTGATGAATTGGTAATAACATCCTTTAAGGGCATTACTAATAACGTGACAGTCACCGGAATAATATACTCAACTAAGTACCCGCAGCTTAATTACGAGGTGCTCATGAACATAACCATGGCCCAACACCTGGATTCCCTACCAACGCCAATAGTTAATGTAATTTACGCCAATGCGAGTAGTGAATTAATAAGCAGGGTGAACCAGGTCTATGAGCTTAGGGTAATCACCAACATGACCGGCGATTACCTAGCCGTATTGGACTCAATGAATCACACGGTATTTAATGGGCCCCTCACTAACATGACAATTGCGCTACCCTTCGGTGTGTACTACGTGATTGCATACAATGAGTCGGCAATTACCTGGTCCTCCCAAGTAATGTTGACTGAAAATACGACTATCCAGGTTGTGAGTATTTCCGTGCCCAGGTTCATGGGTGCGACCCACGTATCACCGAGTGAGTGGGTCGTTGTGGAGTGGCCCAATGGATCATTAGTGAGTAATTACTACCTATTGATTTATTATGGGAATGGTTCATTGGCATACTCGACAATGGGGAGCGGCATTACGCCGGTGCCATTGCCCAGTGGTACGTATAGGATTGTCGTGATTGCAGGCCCCACGTATTACTCCGTGAGCAGGCACCTAGTGCCTGGGTTGAATGTTACAATAGTTTTGACGCCATACACGGTCATAATGAGTGAGTTAATGACTCACGCCTACAATTACTTCACAAGGGTGATCTCACTAAGTCCCTATTCAGGGCCTGAGGCGTTGATTAGTGCCTTGAGGATTGGCGTTGGTACTTTCATCGGAATCATCATTAGTTTACTAACGGTAATCTCCATAGGCCTCGTGGGCATTAGTGAGTATTCAATTAATGTTAATAGGGAGTTAATCATGTACTTAAGACTAAATAGGGCGGGTGGTCAAGACATGGCATTAATACTTGATTTCCCAGTGATTATCATGTACGTAGTGTCCACAGCCTTCGGCTTCATGACCGCTAATTACCTATGGCCGCTCATGGCTAGGTTAATGGATTTAAGAATATTGAGTCAGCCTATTTACCTAATCACCGTGAGTAATTACTACCCGTACATTACCGCGTTTATCACGGTCTCATCACTACTAGCAATAATGTACTTAGTACTTAGGCTTAGGGTGGTGCGCATTGATTAATCCCGGTATTAATGTGGTTAATGTCTCTAAGTCCTTCGGCGACTACGTGGTTCTGAGGAACGTTAGTATTGATGCACCGCCAAACTCAATAACCTGCGTGGCCGGACCGAGCGGTAGTGGTAAGTCAACACTACTAAGGATAATAGCCGGTTACCTAAGGCCTGACTCCGGTAGGGTTTTAATAAATGGTGTCGATATTTACATGGATTCAAGGGCTCGTGACATTACTAACCTAGTCTCTTACGTGCCTCAGGACGACTTATTAATCAGTGGGTTGACGATTAGGGAGAATCTAAGGCTTGCCCTTAGGGTTCAGGGACTTAGTAATAGGGACATTGAGGAGAGGATTAGGTGGGTCAGTGAGTTGTTGGGGATTGAGCACGTCCTTAATAAGAGGCCTGGGCAGGTGAGCGGTGGTGAGAGGAGGAGGGTCTCGATAGCCGTCGCCCTCGCCAGGGATCATGAGTTCCTCATTATGGATGAGCCCACGAATAGCCTAGATAGGGCTAACGTGGACTTATTAATGAGGATTTTAAGGGAGGAGGCTGGGTCCGGCAGGGTCGTGCTCGTTGCAACGCATGATCAGTACTTAATTAGGAATTCGGATAGGCTCTACATGATTAGGGCCGGTGAGCTAACAACGGAGTTTTAAGGCCATGAGTACGCCCAAAGCGTCCTGCTTGAGTACACCAGGTCATCCCTGGCGATAGTGCTAAATAGGTAATTACTGGGTATGCTAACCATGCTATAGCCCGAGCCATATAGGAAGCCAACCCTTACGTTCCTCTCGGTAATTATGAGGAGGCCGGGCGGTGCCTCGCCATGGAGCAGGTAGGTAGTTGGGTCTGAGGCGTTAATCCCCATCATGAACATGATCATTGACTCATAACTAACCGATGAGTATAGCGTGGAACTCCTTGGTATCAAACCGCATATGGCGTTGAGCTCCTCATAATCAATCACTCTATAAACGGTGAGGGTTGATGATACCGGTAATGAGTACGTATATAGGGTAAGTACGGAGAACATGGGTAATGAGATCACCAGGGCCGCCACGATTACGTACGCAATGACCTTAAGGAGTGACCTGCGCCTCATGGCCGAGGTAATCACTAACGCCGTCGGTATCAGTAGGAATGGCATCACGAAATCCAGGGACTTGGAGAGGAAGAGTAGTTCCAATGGGTTATTACCCATGAGTAGTACATAGAGTAGTATGGCGAGTGATATCACCGTGGTGGCGGCGATTACTGGCTTCTCAAGTCCGTAAAGGGCTAGGTAGAGTACGGCTATGAGGATTGGCAATACGTAGGTATTGATGATAGAGCCACAGCCCTATTAAACCCCTCTAATACGTAGGGTAGGAACCTGCCCATGGAGAACATCACTATTAATGCGAGGGCAGGGATTGTTAATGATGCGTAAATCAATATTCGTGGTCTTCTACGCATTGCTGCGTAGTCAATTAGGAGTAGGGCTATGAGGATTGGCGTTGTTACTAGGCCTGGCGTTACGAAGGAGGTGACCGTATAAGCCTCAGGTAATCCATGTACCAGAGATAGGTGAGTAGCCTAGGGCTATTACCGTAATTACAACATAAAGCCCACGCCTAATGCCACCGCCGCTTAAATAATTACTCATTAACACCGTTATTGCCATTACGAAGGAGTACGCCAGGGCCATTAATAGCGTGAAGTGGTGGGCGAAGAGTATGGCTATGAAGGCCAGGACCATAACCACCAGGTTCTGCCTGAAGTGCTTCCTATCCATTAATGCCATGTACGTGGCTAATACATAGGCGTAGAATGGGTATTGGGCGGCCGTCTCCTTCATTACCGAGGAGTCGACGAGGAGCTTAACGCTTAATACCGCGAATAGTAGGCCCGTGATCAGGCCACCACGTCACTACCTGTCAACCTCCTCACGAATAATACGAAGGGTACTATGGATAGTGATGCGAGGATGCTCACAACGTAGAACGCCTCTAGAGGCCCTAGGCCAAGCACCGACTGTGATAATGCAAGTAGTAGGTTTACGGTGGGCCACTTATAATTGTAACTGACCATTGATGGGTTTTGTGACGGGCCAAAGAGGTAGCCAGTCCTCAGTATGGTTTCTGAGTGGGCTATGTGGACCCAGGAGTCGGGTATGTACGGTAAGCCATTAATTACATAATTAAGCAATACCAGTGATGTGAGTATTATGAGCGGCGCGATTATTGATGATGCCCTAATTACTTCTCTATCTTCCTCCATACCAACTCCTTATTCCACAGATTCCTAATGGCGGCCACCACGAGTATTACCTGGGTTATCACCCAAGTCCTGAAGAACCTAACGGACAGTAGGGCGAGGCCTATCAGCAATAATGCAATGGGTATTACGGCTCCGTGCAATGCCGAGACTACGAGCAGGGCGAGGCCGATAATGAACAGCCAGGGATTAATGAGGTGTAAATACGCCTCATAAAGCATTATTTGCCTATACTCCCTAGGTGAGTTCCTATTATCAATAAGCATGTACTTTAGGAACCTCGAGAAGTGCTGAATCAGGTGCTGGGCCCTCCTAACCCTCCACATCCAGTAACCCCTACTCGGCACATACTCAATGCATTTAACGTCCTCGGGAATAATGGCCCTATAACCCATCATAGACACGAAGCCGGCCGTGTGACTATCATCAGCACCAACATCCTTTGGAAAACCACCAATTTTCTCGAGCAACTCCCTCTTAAATGCCGCCAACTCGCCGTGGAATATTGCCGATGAGAATCTCCTACTCTCGGCAAGTCTAAGTAAGCCGTAGTAACTCCTGTACTCGGTCTCGATATCCCTGTTGGTCCTCGGTATCTTACTGCAGGAGACAGCCCCAACGCCATTGCTCATCAGCCATGCAATAGCGTTCCTAAGGGAATCAGGCAACCACAATGAGTCGGCATCCGTTACAACGATTATGTCACCCCTCGCGTATTTCAACGCCGTGTTCAACGCATGCGCCTTACCCATTCGAATGCCCTCCTCAATAACCCTAACATTGACGTCCTCATGACCCTTAATCCACTCATGGACCAATTCTACGGTCCCATCAGTACTCCCGGAATCGACAATGAGAACTTCAAGTCTATCCTTAGGGTAGTCCTGGGAGTAGATATTATTGAGTTTCTGAATTATTACCCCAGCCTCATTGTACGTAGGACTATCACCGATACAAATGGTGGGTCAATACCCAACCCAACTTTATGACCAACCTCATTACTAGACCTTAACCAGCGTACCGCCATTATGTAATAAATGCCTGGCATTAAAAAAATGAGCCACTATGAACGTAATGCCCAACCCCACAAACAGCATTAGTAGACTCATCATAATTACCGCCTATATCTATCGCAGGCTTACTTAAACGGATATGAATGTTATAAAATATTAAAATATTGCTATCAATTTAGAATGAAGGTTCATACGGAGATACATATTAAGCGTTCCTTAAAGACCCTGCATATTGGTTCCATGAACAGTCCCTGCCCAATAGTTATGATGCCCTCCCTAACAATATCCTTAATCCTCAATGGTATTGAGTACTTAATGCACTTAGTAAATCTGCATAATCGCCACCGCCGATTAACTTAATATTTAGGTTCTCTATTCGGCCCAGGATATTCTCAATAACGTTAAAGTAATTATCCCTATTAAGCGTGTAATTCGTGATCTCGCCATCCCTATTCACAGAAATAACCTCTATGCTTGGAATCCTAGTTAGTAACTCTGCGGTTAGGTACACGAGGACCTCCCCAACCCTATCAACCCACACAGGGCTTGATGCGTAGGAAAGCAGGATAATAGGCCCTGTTAGTCCCGGTCCTTGTAACAACTTAATGACCAATTTATTCAACTTAGCACTCTTCTTCCAGTGAATCCTTCTGATGGGGTCGCCGGGCATGTACTCCCTCACCTCACGAATGTCCTCAGCGCCCAATGCCAATGCCGACTGGGCCAGTAGGCCTCGGGCGAATTGAATTGCTGCCTTGGTCCTCGGTATCACCACAATACGTGGATGCCTAACAACCCTGCTCACCCTTACGAGCCCACTCACGTCAATGAATGTTAGTGTGATTCTCGGCCTCTTAACACCGCCAAGGTTATACCTGCTATTGCCTTAATGCTTGCCTCGCCATTCATGTAAAGCCTGGCGGGGTTAACCCTGAGACCCTTTGGCGCCCTAACCTCCATCAAAGCCCTCACTCTAGGCCTTGTGAGGACCGTCAATGAGTAGGCCAGTTCAGAACCGGCATCAACACGCAATTCCCTACCCGGCCTTAGCTCGATCGTGATTGTGTAAAATCTAATCACATTAATAAGCGATATAGCCAGGATATAAAGCAGCGGTATAGATAGTGAGGCGGCTATGTAAAACTGCCTGAGTATTATTGCGAGTAATATTGATGCTGAGAGGGGCGCTGCGTAAAACCACCAGGGCCTCTCATTACCGGTTTTAAGGGCGTTATCGATTAGTACCGTTGATATTGACGTTAATGCCATGTCCATGGGTGGCGTCACCAGTGATGTTAATGCAATTATGGCTAGGGATAGTGGTATTGGGCTCTTGCTCCAGTAGAGCCATGTGATTACCGCGGTGATTACGAGCACGGAAAATAGGGCGGTATTACCTAGGGATAGGAGTGCCGAGGCTATGAGTAATGATGCCGCGAGTATCCGCACCCAATGATCACTGCCTACCCGCATCGTTACTTTACCGGGGTCTCTACGTAGTGAGGAACGGGTACCTTACCTAGGCGTCGTTGATTACATCGATTGGCGTCACGGATCCCCTATACTCGGGCCTAAGGATTATCCTATGCATAAGGGCTGGGTATGCGGCTAGCTTAACATCGTCAGGCAGCACATAATCCCTACCGTCGAGGTATGCCAGGCTCTTGACAGCTTGAATAGGCTTATGGGCGCCTAGTGCTAAGCGTTACCTGGATCCTCGGGTCCCTCCTTATCTCCCTAATTATGTTCATGAGGTAGTTCAGGACTGAACCATCAATATAAACATTCTTAACGTCATCGATTAACCCAGTAATGTCACCTAGGTTTGTCATGCTACCTAGCGTTGAGAGTTCACGTTCTATCCTGTCAATATCCCTAACTATCATTGTCTCCTCGTTATCGCTAACGTAATTAACGTAAACGCTTGACATGAACCTATCAAGTATTGCCATTGGTAGTGCCTGGGTATAGCCTAGCTCAACCTCAACAATATTCATTGTGGCAAGGACTATGTGAGGCCTTGGTAGTTCGAGGGGCGTGCCATCAATTGTTACCTGCCTCTCCTGCATTGCCTCGATCAATGCGGACAAAGTCCTTGGTGGGGCTCTGTTTATTTCATCCAGAAGAACTACATTAGCGAAGATGGGCCCTTAACAAGCCTGGGCTCGGTGCTTGGTGCGTATATGATGAAGCCAAGTATGTCTGAAGGTAGAGTCTCATTGGTTACCTGAACCCTCTTAAACGTGCCTCCTATTATCGATGCTAATGCCCGGGCCAGGGTGGTCTTTCCAGAGCCTATTGGGCCGAGTAGTAGTGCGTGGCCCTCACTAAGTAGGGTGGCTAGGAGCGTTTGTATTACTGGTTCATTGCCGATGAATACCCTTGAAATGCCATCCCTAATACGCTTAATTATACTAAGCCACTTAACGTTCATACCTTCACTGCCATGCCTTGCCTCCTTATTAATAATACCATTATGGTTATTACGATTGGCATGACTATGGTGAGGTAATTAATTGGGTACGTAGATAGGTAGGCATAGGCTGTTAGTAACCATGCCCTAACAATGACCTGGGGATTACTAGCCAATGCACCTTCTAGGAATAGGGCGGTACCATTACCACATAAGCTAGCGAGGAACTCCGCATTATCTGCCTCATTAATCATCGAATTAATGAAAATACCTGGACTCGACACAAGCACTACATAGCCCCTACCAATGGGGACAGCCACAACTACTGGGAATGGCCCCGTGGAATTACCTAAAACACTGAATTCGCTGGTTACTGCAATAACAACGGCATTGGGGTCATTAATCCTTATGGCTGCCGCATCGTCTAGGGCTATCACCGTGGCATTCGTAGCCACCACAGGATTACTCACTATGAAGGCCAGTGGGAATTTCTCATTGATTATGTTTAGCACGGGGTCCTCAATGACGCCGCCCATGAACCTACTACCAACGCCCAACTCACTGAGTAGTTGATTGCTTAGTGTTCTATTGCCCATTATTACGACTAGCCTACCGCCATTAACTACGTAGTTAAGTAATGAGTTCACGAGGGGCCTACTGAGGTTTGTCTCTGGTATTATGAATATTGAGGATATGCCAGTTAGGTTGTTGGGTAATGTGTAGGTGGGTTTTAGGCATATTGATGATGCCGTTGAGTAGCCGTCCCAGTAGGTGTTGTAGGCGTCAAATGGCGTGAGCGATGGTCCCAACGCAATCAGTATAATTATTAATAGTAATAAGGCCGGGAGAGTAATGTCCATTTCATTGCATGAGTCTTTTTGCGAGCTCCCACGCCCTCCTCACCTCATCATCGCTTGGTACGTGCGGTGAGTATAGGGCATATTCACCAAGCCTAATAAGCTCCTCAAGCACCGCATACTCCTCATCACCTAACTTATCACGCACAGCCCTGAGGTACTCCCTAAGCGTATCAGTACTCCTGAGCTTAACCCCAGTCTTCGTACTAACTGCGTATACCGCGTTAGCCAGGGCATCGATTATATCCCTAACGTTCTTAATACTAATCTTACCACTTAACACCGACTTGGCGATTTCCTCCCTCAAGGTCTTAACCTCGGCATTTGGTCCGAGCTCGATACGTACTGGGCCTAAACGCGGTTGTAGCGCGCCGACGGTCCCGGCCTCCTCGCTCGATATCGAGATAACCCCGGACCTCATCACCAGGAGTAGTGCGACTATTATGATTATTGGTACGGCAACCTCAAGTATGTTCAGTACGAAGACCCCATAGGCGTAGGTAACACCCATTATTGGCGGGTTTGAACTTACGGATACTATTATTTGGTGCCTACCCATTCCCAGAAGTGGTGATGTACGCATTGATACCGTGAAGTTCGGACTACTCAGGTTAAGGAGAATAGTCTCGCCGCCCAGTGATAGTGATAGGGACATGTTACCAACCCAGGGAGACACAACCCCACTCACTATTATTGGTAAACCGGCTATTACCAGCGGGCTTGTGTTTATGGTCACGTTAACAACCACGGAATTCAACTCAACGAGCCCCTCAGCGTAAGCCGGCGAGTAGGGCCCCACTGGTGGTGCGTAGACCATTATTGAGTAATTGCCCGGGGTCATGTTTTCCGTGTTTATTAATGCTGAGAAGGCATTATTGCGCGTGTACGTGGTTATATTGAGTCCGTCAACGCTGATGATTACGGACCTGCTGGGCGGTCCACTTACGTAACCACTAATACTTATTGGTTCGCCCCACATGACCTCCCTAGTGTAGTTAATGGTGAGCGAGGTCGTGTTGAATACCACGTTTATCGGGGTCGTTGCTTCCGAGGGCAGGTAATCACTGCCCGGTGGCGGGTTGTAGATCGCGGTCACGTTAACCCTGCTTAGGTATATCTGGGGCATTGGGAACTCCAGTGAGTAATTGCCGTGAATGTTAGTCAATGCCCCGCCCATGTAGACGCCGCCAATGTATATGCTTACCGTGGCGTTGGGTATTGGTGTTCCATTAATCATGGTCAATGTACCGTACACCAGTACCTGACCTCCAACGACTACCGTGCTCGGCAAGGCCTCTAGCGTTAACCTAGTTCTTACGTAATTGCCCGCTAATACGTTTAGGAACGTTTCATTGAGATTAAGTAGGTACTGCCTAATTGATTGTGCGGCGTTGATTACCTGCCCACGTTACCAGGCGCTGCACTATTGAGTATGTTCAGTATTGCGTTCAATTCACCATTGGCTTCACCATCAATTAGCAAGCCCTCAAGGGCCAGGGATCTCGCACCACTGTAGTTACCCACTGATAGTGAGTTGATGGTTTCATAATAAATGCTCCTCAATTGGGCCAGGTAATTCGTGAGTTTAGATTCATGCACATGTAGCTGGCTTATTAATGGTGAGGCCTTGACCGCGGCAGTGATACCAAGGATCCTCGTAATGTTTTGAGCCCCTGCATAATTACCGAGGGCGTTTAACTCCAGTGCGGTTATGTAGAGTTGGAGGACTCCCTGGGTATTGACTGAGAGCTTCTCATTGAGTGGGTTTGGTATTAATAGTGATGGCCAGGTAATGACGTGACCAATGTATATCATGGCCATTATAACTCCCAGGGCAGCTAGGCTAGGTACACCACCCTCATATCAATGTCACGCCAAGTATTTGGAGTATCCTCATTACCGCGAAGTATAGGAATACGGCCACCAGCACTACCGTAATTGCGTTGGCCACCCTACGTGTGCCAGGTGGTAGTGGGTGGGCCGTTATCACCGTCACTAGGTAAATAAGCGTTACCAGCGATATGTAGATGGCGAAGTCATTAACACCTAGGTAGGCCAGGAACGCTATGACTGCCGCATATAGTATTAACTGCGTCGCCAATAACCGCTTAAGGACCACGTCCAACCACCCTAAGCCTAACAACCACATCCCTACCCCTAACCTCCTCAGACTCAATCATGACCGGCGAATTAAGGGATTCAGCAGTCACTGCAGCGACTAGGGAGGCCGTTGGTGAGCTAGGACGGCCCTAACCAACTCATTACCATACAACTCACCAACCCTTGGGTCCCTAACCACGACCGTAATGCCGCCTTCATCAAATGTCGTTGTCACCCCGCGAGCCACGGTTAGGTGGTTAACTAAGCAGTTGGTTAGGCTGGTGGCCGCATCGCCACTTATCGCACCAACGCCCAGGCACCTACTCACTGCCATTGAACCTGGCGTATAGAGCAGTAGCCGGTCTCACCCTCCTTACCATACCTAATGGCGAAGCCTCTCGGCAACCTAATGCTTGGTGGTTCAGGCCTTACAAGCGGTACCAGGGCCATGGGCGTCCTAGCTCGGTGGCTGAACTGGGTAGGTAAATGGCCCTACTCGCCGTGCCTATACTCTCAAGTAACGCATCAATGTTTAGCCAACCAGACCTGGCAAGCTCCAACTGAGTCCTCTCCAGGGATCCCTCGCTCCACGCCGCCAATAGGCCCATTATTATCACGGCTATCCCAAGCACTAGGACTGGGGTTGAATTCAGGATTAGGTAGCCAATGGCTGATAGGCCGGCCCCAAATATTATGAGTGAGATCCCTAGGTCGCTGTTCATCCCTGGCACCTCTCCTCACCTGCCTCGAAAATCCTAGCCTTCCTAACCAGGGCAATCGTGAGTAGGGCTATGGTAACGGCATTTGTGGAGACCACAATGGGTATGAATCTGATGCCCCACGGCGTGTAGTTAAGGACCAGGCCAATTAATGGCACAATGGCCAGGCTGAGGCCGATGGATAGGGCGAGCCTCTCCAGTGGGCTCAACTCGTCACCCCTTGGGTATAGGGCCTCAACAAGTGCGTAGCCGGGCATGAATAGGAGCATCAATGCGCCGAGGCCGTACCTAAGGTAGATCAGTGGCCCACTGCTTATTAGGGTTACCACGAGTATTGACGTAGCAATGAGGGATAGGGAGACCCAGTACCAAAGGCCCTCGATACTGAAGGTGTATGCCACGGGATTACGGGGGACTCCCTCGAGCTCAAGCTCGCCCCTCTTCCACATCATCATAACCTCATAGGCAACGACACTCCTCGGGACACCAAGCCTATTGGCAACCTCATTAACCAACTCACTAACGCTGGCGCATTGATTGGTGCTTAGGGCATTCCTAACGGCATTCCTAATGCCTGGCTATCCACTGGGCATCACCTGGGTAACGTTGACCCACAGCTGTACGTAATTACCGGTGTAGACGAGGGTGAGGTTGTTTGGGTCGTACATCCACAACTCGCCAATGATCCTATAGGTACCCGTCGAGTTAATACTAAGCGTTAGTGGTTCAACCCAGGACTCATTATTCATGAGGACCCTCTGAAAAATCATCACAGGCGTTTGGTTGAGCGGTGGTTGAACCACGGTGTTGTTTGTTACGAATACCTTAACCACGAACCACGTGGGGACGCCCATGTGGTTATACACGTATATGTACAGGTTTATTGGCTGTCCCGTGATAACCGTGCTTGGGTAATTACCGAGCTTTCCCGTGGGCCCGAGAAGCCCGATCGCGGAGAAGGACTGGGTATAGCCGCTGACCATGGATTGCGCCGTTAGGAACACGACCAGGATGATTACGAGGGATAGGGCCACCGCAGCCACCTCCTCATTGAAGATGAAGTCCTAGACCTGCCAGGACCGCCACCCCTAACCCTATTACTGCCCCTGACCCTCAGCCATACCGAGCCTATCAACTCACGCCTCTTAACGTAAAGAACGGCTATTAAGGCTACTACCACGGCTATAGTAATGACCTTAAAAACAATACCTACCATGTACCAAAACCTGGCACTTGGTATTAGTGATTGGGCCTTCGAGACCAGGTTGCTCAGTATTATGGATGCGTTGCTCACCTGCCCTGAATCCTCGAGGCTTATTGCGTTATTTAATTCATTAACCAGTGGCGTGGTGTTGACGCCCAACCTGCTTAATTCGACAATATATTGGTACGCCGCTAATGCGCCTAATTGCTGGGCATGCGTGGCAATCCCCAGCACCACGATTAATACTACTAATAGCAGTAGCGGCCGATAATTCACCCGAGCAACCACCTATACTGCATAGGCCTATTTAGCCACTGCAACCCGGCAATCACCGGATCCCTAAACCTGCCAAGCTTAATTCCTACGACGTACGCCACAAAGGATAATTTCCTAATCGTGATATCGACCAATACGTCAATAATGACGTCTATGAGCATACTGGTTAGGGTCGTTGATCTAATGATGAAGCCAGCCCTTAAATACGCTATCGCGGCGTTAATTAACGCCCTCCTGAGTGGGTTGACCCTCCACCAGGAGCCGGACCTAAGGGCTAGGGCCCTTACGTGGGTTAGGATGGGCAGGTTAATGCCTCTCACGTACTTCATGAGGAAATTCCTAACCATGTTAATCACACTACGATCAATCATTTAACGCTATAAACCAGGTAGCAAAATAAAGTTTTACTCACCAACCTGGGTGAAGGGCATGAGCATAGGCCTTGCGAAATCAGGTAATTGATCAATCACGGATCTCGGTATTGGCTTCAGGAGGTAGGTCACAATTAACGAAACTAGGAAAATACCCAGTTGATAAAGGGGCCAGGAATTAATGATTAATAGGTAGGACAGGGATCCCGCAATGGTGAGGAATAGGTACGTAATTGCATTAATTACGATATCGTAAATCGAGGACTCCCTATTCATGAGTAGGTAAATCACCATAGGTATTAATGAACCCAGGTACGACGCAATTACGACGGAGTAGAGACCCAAGCCCTTATTAATTATTAGTAATGCTAATGCCGAGGCAACATTCACGCGATGCCTACGGACGAAACCTCAAGGGCGAGCCAACCCCTACCCGAAACCCAATAATACGTTGAGTATATCGAGTTTACAGACCCGAGTATTGCCGTACCAAACAGCGCAACGCCATAGGGTATTGCCTCGGCGTAGTTGCCATGTACGATGCCCAACAACGGCAATAAGGCGCAGCCAATATGGCCCCAACCGCCAGTATTCCGCTCACGGATATTGCGGCCACGGCATAGTCATGGATTAGGCGATGCCCATTCACGGCGCCAGACCCCAGTGCGTGGGCCACCCTACTCCCGAACACGTTTGTCACTGCGCCGCCCAGCGCAGTGATGGCTCCCAGGATGTAGCCTGCCAGGCCGTATAGGGCGACATATGTCGTACCCATGAACGAGTAAACGATGTACGTAATCACGTAGCCACCGATAGAGCCCAGGTAACCAAGTAACCAATTCTGAATCCCAAGGCTTAGGTAGTTCCTGAAGCCCCTCCTAATAAGTGCAATGCCCCTACTCGGGCTAACCAGGTGCCTCACTATGGCTAGGTAGTAGATTAGTGCGGCTAATTGGCCCGTTGCCATGCCTATCAATATGGCGTAGACGCTCTTGAGGAGTATCAGTAGGGCTATCTCGACGCTTCTAAAGGTCATGTTACCCACTATACCGCCTATCCCCTGGGAGGCAAGCCTACCCGTCATCCATAGGTAGGCCGATAATGCGCCGTTGATGCCGGCCGTGATTACGTAGATGGCGTAGATAAAGACGAGGCCCACGTACTCACTGGGTATCTTACTAACTAGGTAGAGTGGTATTGCGATTATTAGGGCTGCGGAGTAGAGTGTTGACACGGTTAGGGAAATGGCCAATAGGCTGCGTAGTGATCATCAATGCTTAAGCCCCTTGAATGCATCATGGCGCCTTCCCTAGCTATCGCGGCATCAATACCGAGTGTTGGGAAGAATAGGCCTATCATGCCCATCATGGCCATTAAAGTGTTGTAGTAGCCATATTGGGCCAGCGGTATGAGCCTCGTCAGTAATATCACGTAGACTAGGGCGAACACGTAGGTGGTCGCCGTGTATAGGTATCCAAATACCACGCCACCGACCGGCGATTCACCCATGAACAAGGCATTAACTAACCTGGGATAAATATAACGATTACCAGTAATACCCCTGATTCTAACTAAAGGCCCTATAAGGAATACCGTATTACCATGTCACGGATGAGGTATGTAGTGGTGATGCTTATCCTAATCGCAGTCACGTTAATGCCTATCACGGCGCATGCGCAGTTGGTGGTCGTTAAGCCCCCAATTAATGGAGCCTGTTGGGGTTTGTGGAACGTGACGATACTTCCAGGCCAGTACTTAGTGATCCACGTGTTAAGTAATAATTATAGCCTATACGTATTCACCCCAACCCAGTACAGCGATTGGGTCTCCGGTGGCGGGGCCTTTGCCGTTTACGCTCAGTACGTGGTTGACGGTGAAGCTTACGTGGTCCCATTACCGCCAGGTCAGTACTCGGTGGTCCTATACCCAACGCCATGTGGTGTGGGGGTTAATGCCGTGATTAGGGTGGTTGATTGGCCAGGGTTGGTATAACGGCCTTAGGCCCATAACCACTAATGAGTTGTTGGCCTACGTAAACCTAACGGAGTACCAACGACACCCCAATCAGTATTGCGGTGGGTTCCCTAGTGGTGGGTGGTGGCTACTACGGAAGTGCGGAGTACTGGGTTGAGGGTGTACTCAGTATTGAGGGTGGTAATGCCCTGTTATTAACCCGTGTAATCAACGTCACGGGGCAGAGACCCCAGGTGGTTAGTGCCAGGTCATTGACTCTGGGGCGTGTGAAGCTCCATGCGCCATGTACCTGGCAATTATGACAAATGCGACGGGCGGGATTGCCGAGGCCTGGGTTGGTTACGCGGTCCTGGAGAACGGCACCCAATTAGGCGAACCAGTGATTAACTGGGTCTATACGGAAGCCTGGGCCCCGCCACCAAGGCCGTGATAATGATGAACCCATACTTAGCCACACCCAGTGGTTATTCCTACGACTCGGAACTAATCATCAGTAATGGGTTGGGCAATGAACAACCACTCAGTGCCGAGGTGGCGTTACTCTATTGGGACGGTGAGTCCTTCATGCCCGTGGTGAATACGTACAACTTCGCCCTAAACACGAACCTAACATCGACATACCTAAGCACAACAACGTGCAATGGACTACCCTGCGTGGTGACTGGCGAGCCCAACTATGGCGGGTAGGCATTGCTAATGCGTCGAGCGTGCCAATGACGTATGTTGAGTGGGAGGTGCCGAATGGATCCTTGGTTAGTAGGTACATAGTTAGTCCAGTGAATATTACCTACCCACACGTACTAAGTTCGGCACCTGGCACGGTAATGAGGCTCGTGGGAATTACAGTAATCAGCGATGGAGGCGGCGAGTTCCTAAACACGACCAGCGTCGTGATTAGTCCGTCTGGTAGGCCCCAGGTAATAGTGGTGAAACCCAACTACTCAGCGTATTACCTAGTCTCCGTAAGGAGCCTTGGTTGGGTGACGATTAATGGAACAAGGACTAATAACTACACTAATTGGCTTATCAACGGCTCCGTGCTCATAATAAGGGCGGAACCAAACTACCTCGGTAATGGAACTAGGCTTGTGCCCATTAATGGTAGTGAGGTCTCCATAATTATTGAGAGGCCCATGAACCTAACCATTGATTGGGTTAGGCAATACCTGGTCTCCATAGCCAGTAATTACCCGGTCATGGTCAATGGGTCCCTAACCACTAATTACGTTGGTTGGATTAATGAGTGCGATTACTTGGTCGTAAATGCAAGCATTTATTACGAAAGCGGTGGGGTGAGGTACGTACCCATTAATGGAACTGGCGCCTTCAGGATTTGCACTCCCATGAACATCACGGTGGGTTGGGAGACGCAGTATCTAATAACTGTCGTGAGCCCCATACCCATTGAGGTGAATGGCGCTATGGCGAGCGACTACGTTGGTTGGTTCGCCAATGGTTCGAGGATAAGCATCTTAGTTCCTAAGTACTATTACCCCGGTAATGGGACTAGGTTCGTACTTTGGTCTCCGGTTAACGGCACGGTAACCGTGAGGGGGCCAATGCTCATTAAAATAACGTACTCGCCTCAGTACTTAGTCATTATAACGAGTCCCCTGCCCATAATCATCAACGGGACCAGAGCCATGAACTACACGGCCTGGGCGTACCCAAGCACAATCATTAAGCTGTCAATCCCTAAGTACCAAGTACTGCCTAACCTGACCCTAATGATTGCCACGTCAATATACGTGAACAATCATGAGTACCCACTGCGGGGTAGCGTGTTATTGATCATAAATTCACCGACCTCGGTAGTGGTGGAGTACGGAAGAAGCTACATGACGTACCTAGCCTTGGCATTAATAACACTCCTCGCCCTAGTAATAATCATGAAGTTCAGAGGCAGTGCTAATGATCACCACGGAGATGAAGCGGTTACTCTGTGATTTATTAGTAACTGAAAGAATTAAATACAGGGCTTTAAGAAAAGTATTAATGGATTTGGTCAGGGTAGTCGCGGCGCTAGCGGCAATAATAATCGTACTAACCTACGTAGTTATCAATGACGTACCAGCGCACATGGGCGACTACGTAAACCAACCATATGAGATAGTACATAAGGCTCTTGAGGAATTGGGAAGCAGCGTTGTTATACCCAACATAGGCATCAACGGTGGGGACCTTACCAGGGCCTTAAAGGTAATGGGTAGCCTAAGCAATGCATTAAGCATAGGCATACCTAATCCACCCATAGGTACAGCCGGTGGGCTGGTATTCATGGTACCCGCGCAACGGGCGGTCGTGAGCATTCCATTGGGCATCAACGTTCAGTCCTACAACAAAGACTCCGTAACGCTTAGGCTCATTAATTACGGCAACTGCACGTTAGTTATAAGCAACGTGACTGGGAATTACGTGGTATTGAGTTCGCGGGTAGTGATACCACCGATGGGTATCGGCTACGTCGTACTAACTGTGACAAACCCAACAGCCCTCTATCAATCCTACATGGAGGGTAATGAGGTGCTGACCATGGACTTAACGGCCTGTGGAGTAAGCACTACCGTGATGTATACCCTGGGTTCACAGGGCAATGTCTCAATACCAATACCCAGCGTGGGTAGTGGCATCATGAGTATTGGGGTTAGGAATAATTACCCGTTTGAGGTCGTTATTTACAACATAACTGGCGAGTATATAAGGCTGGTGAAACCGGTTGATGTGAGGCCTGGCGGTGTAGCGTCTGCGGAGTTCTACGTATCTAACTATACCGGCTTCTATGAGTTGTGGTCGGGCAATAGGGAGGTCATTAATGCGACCATGAGGTTAGGCAATGCATTAGTGAGTGGCGAGTTCCTGATTGGTAGGGGCATAAACATTACGCCAATAAGCGTTGGTGGTTCCGTGGAGGTTAACGTGACGAACAACCTAGGCACTGAGGTGATGATGTACAGCATGCAGGGGCCGTATATAGAACTTGCGGCACCGAAGCCTATACCGCTAGGTATCTCCGTAATCACGGTAAACGTGAGTAATTACTACGGTCTCTACAGGAGTATTGAGTTGGGTAATGAGGACATTGTGATGACCCTGGGCATACACGGCGTGAACATCACGGTAACGGCAACCCTGGGGGGTGCGGTGGGTATTAGGCCGAGGAATGCCGTGTTAAGCGTGGCCGTCGAGAACCCACTCAATTACACGTTATTCATAAATAATATAACGGGGCCCAACCTCCACCTACTAAATAGTGTCGCGATACTGCCTGAAGGCAGGGCATTGGTGAGACTATTGATAACTAACGTGACCAGCATTGTTAATGAGACGATAACCCTGGACCTAACGTTAATGGGTGTTAACCTGACCGAGGTATTCATGGTCACCTCATTGGGTATTGAGCCCGTGATCATGGAGGTCCCAATTAGGAACCCGCTTAATGTATCCATGGTGATTATGAACGTAACCAATGAGTACTTACACCTAACAACCCCAGTGTTTTTGGCGCCCCACGGCGTAGGTGTTCTCAGGATTAGGATTATCAACATTCATGGGTTGAGTGGTTACGTCAATGTAACTGCTGAGGTTGGTAACACGGTGATTAGGCTAAGGGTGAGGTTATGAGGTACCCGATAGCCCTGGCCCAGACCATACTCAGCCTGGTAGTTGTTGCTATACCACTTTATTGGTGGACATACAGCTTCGGCGGCTTGCTCATTATTGATTCATCGCCGTTCCAATTCACGGCAAGGCTACTGGCACGACCCTGGGAATATCATACTTAGTATCGGCGATACTTGAGGCGTATAGGGCCTATTTAATCATAGTCCTGGGTAGGAACACATATTTAATTCTCAGGGGAATTATGGTGAGGAGCCACGCCCTATTAACAGCATCGTTGTCGTACCTCGCCTACCCACTGGTTATTTATTACGTGGCGAATTACGTTATAGCGATCCAACACATACCGACCAACTACCCATTGATACTCATGGGCAGTGGGCTTATGAGTATTAATTACGGTGAGGTCAGTATGACGATGACCATTACGATAATGCCACACCCAATATATTGGTTTGCCCTGGCCGTGGGCTCATGGCGATACCGGCATACCTAGAGGCCAGGTGGCGCGGTCAATCCATTTCTAAGGGCAATGTTTAAAAGCGATGCCATATAATACATGGTGTAATGCTTATTCCGCCCGAGGAGGCCCCTGCCTGGTGATGGAGTTTCTCGAGAGGAGTATTAAGGTAGTTAGCCTGCAATTGATTATTTCCGTGAGGAGGAGAGCCATTAGGCTCGGTGTTTGGTGGAGGGTTAACCCACTGCGCAGGGGCCTCCTTGAGGCGTCCATCCAATACCTAAGGCGGGGGCTTAGGTTTAGGTCGCCCAGGGCCTTGGAAATGCTCAGGGAGGCAGTAATAGAGGTCCTAACGCTGGTGCTTATGAGGAGTGTTAGGTTTATGGCGTTCATAATTGGTTCTAGGATTGCCAGGGCTTTGGGCAGGGTGGTTAGGGCAGTCGAATTAATAGCCATTGGCATACAGTGGCTAAACACACCACCTGAATATAGGACTAGGCATGCACTGGAGATGCAAAGTTAATAATGCCAATGGTGGTTTTAGGTCGCCATTAACCGGCTAGGGAATAGGGATGAAGAGGATTAGGTTGGGTTTCGCAAACTTACAGGTGGAGTTCGTGGATAGGGAATCGGCATTGAGGCTCACCGAGGAATGGGCGAGGAGGGGTACTGGTCTTCCAAAGGTGGTTTATGGCCCTGAGGGTTGTGGTAAGACGGCGTGGCTACTTCAATCGGTGGAGCTCCTTAAGGATTACGGCTTCGAGGTTATTTACGTGAATCCACTAAATAAAGTGGCTATTGCGGAAATCGGTATTACAAGCTTAAGGGAGGAGTTCACCAAGCTTGTTAGGGGAGCCATTAGCCAAAACGCCCTGGGTAGGCTAACATGGCTAGCCTTCGACATGGCCAAGGAATTAATCAGGGCGACGAGGGGTAGGGTGGCCATACTGGCTGATGACGTATTCCAGGTAATCGGCGTTAAGGAGTCGGCAATGTACGTTAAGGCTTTGTTGAACCTAATCGAGTACCCGCCCGAGAGGTATGAGAGGATAGTCACCATAGCGGCCACGAGCGAGGGGATGAGCTTACACGAGATTGGTAGGCATTCATGGTCCGACACAGCACCAATGTGGAACATGGGTAGGGAGGGGTTTGAGCAATTATACGAGCAAATACCCGGTAACAAGCCCGACTTCGACCATGCTTGGAGGCTAACGGGTGGAAACCCAAGAACGCTAGAGAGGCTTTATGAGAGGGATTGGAACACGGATGAAGCCATTAACAGCCTCATTAAGGAGAAAGGGCTCTCGCACGCCTTCATTAGGAGGTGGCGCGACCACCTTAAGGAAGCCATTAATGACCCTGATTACCTATGGTTCAATGCGCCCGAGGAATTGATTAATGAGCTCGTTGAGAGAAACCTCATAGTATACTTCTTACTCGAGAGGAGGCAGGGCCTTTGGATTGACCAACCACCGCCAGAGAGGGACTTGGAACTTGGTATTGGACGCTATGTGGCTTGGCAGAGTCCATTACACAGAGAAGCCGTGAAGATGGCGTTAGAGAGTGTTAGACCGTGAGAAGGATCAAACTAAACTTCGCGGATAAGGAAATAGAGTTCGTCGATAGGGATTCTGCGCTTAGGCGTGTTGAGGATTGGGCCGAGAGGGGGACGTATCCTGTTCAGGTGGTTTACGGCCCTGAGGGATGTGGGAAAACTGCATGGCTTAGGCAATCAGCCGAGCTCCTCAAGGAGTTGGGCTTCGACGTCATTTACATAAACCCCGTTGAGAGGGAATTCCTAGCTGAAGTCGGCGTCGAGGACTTGAGGAGGAGGCTCATTGATATTCTCCGTGAGGCTACAGACAATGCATGGATTAAGGCGGTATGGGCGGTCATTGACTTGGCGAGGGAATTAATTAAGGTTGGCAGGGGGAGAATTGCCGTGTTGGTGGACGACGTTTTTCAAGTGATTGGCTAGATAGGGCGGCTATGTATGTCAAGGGTATGCTCGGCCTAATAGAGCACCCACCGGCTGAGTATGAGAGGGTGGTAGCAGTCGCCGCAACGAGCGAGGGATTGAGTAGGTGGGAGATTGGTCGCCATAGGTGGCTGATTTACTGGCAATGTGGAACATGTCGAGGGAGGGCTTTAGGCAACTGTATGATCAAGTACCTGGTGGTAAGCCATCGTTTGAGGAGGCCTTTAGATTAACGGGTGGAAACCCATCATTACTAGCTAGGCTATACAGGGAGTCCTGGGACACGAACCTAGTCGCGAGGAAACTCGTTGAGGAGAAGAGGGTCACGCCGGGATTCGTGGCTAAATGGAGGAACTACCTTAAGGATATAATTGATGACCCAGACGCACTATGGCGCCCTGACGTACCCGAGGAATTAATCAATGAATTAACCAGGAGAAACCTAATACTTTACTTCATGCCGGACCGCGATGCAAGGCTGTGGATTGATGAACCACCGCCGGAGAAGGATCCGGAATTGGGGATTGTAGGTACGTGGCTTGGCAAACACCGCTACATAGGGAGGCTGTCAGGATTGTTCTTGAGGGTGCCGGGAAGTGAGGAGGGTTATACTCGACTTCGCCAACACTAAAGTCGAGTTCGCCGATAGAGAGCTCGCAATTAAGCAGGTCGAGGAGTGGGCTGATAAGGGCACGTACCCAGTCCAGGTTATCTATGGGCCTGAGGGCTGTGGTAAGACTGCCTGGTTGCTTCAGTCTGTTGAGTTGCTTAAGGAGCTTGGCTTCGAGGTTATTTACGTTAACCCAATTAATAAGTTCACCATAGCTGAGTTCGGCATTGAGGGTTTAAGGAATAGGTTCCTAAAGCTCGTTGAGGAGGCGATTAGTCAGAATGTATTGGCTAGGATTGCGTGGATAGCCTATGATACAGCCTATGAATTGGTTAAGGTGACGAGGGGCAGGGTTGCGATCATTGTTGATGATGCATTCCAGGTGATTGGCGTTAAGGAGTCGGCAATGTACGTTAAGGCGCTGCTAAATTTGATAGAGTATCCACCTGAGCATTACGAGAGGATAATTACGATTGCTGCAACCAGTGAAGGATCCTCGAGGTTCGAGGTTGGTAAGCATAGGTGGGCTAACACGCTGGCCATGTGGAACCTGGGTAAGGAGGGATTCAAGCAATTATACGAGCAAGTGCCAGGCAGTAAGCCTAGCCTTGACGAGGCCTGGAAATTAACGGGTGGAAACCCAGGAATTCTAGAGGAGCTTTACAGGGCGAATTGGGATGTTGATAAGGTCATTGATAGGCTTATTGAGGGGAAGAGGCTTATGGCGTTCATAACCTCACTCAACCCCAGCGAGAGGGAGCTCATAATGAGGGCCCTAGACGACCCAGACATATTGATGAGTGGAAAAGGGATACCGCTACTCAACAGGCTAATCGAATTAAACCTAGCCCTAGACATACCCAGTAGGAAGCCATACCTATGGGTTGATGAGCCACCGCCAGAGAGGGACTTGGAACTTGGTATTGGACGCTATGTGGCTTGGCAGAGTCCATTACACAGAGAAGCCGTGAAGAGGGCGTTAGAGGCACCTAGCAGTAGGTTAATGGCCATGGTTACGGCGCCTATTGATTGCGAATTGACGTGGGATTTTAAGCACCATAGACGTGGTGGAAAGGTTTGATTAAACCCTTTAGAAAGCCATCAATAATTGGCGGTGTATGAGGAGACTCACTATTAGGAATATTGGTCCAATTAGTAAGGCCGATATTGAGATAACGCCCTGGGTTATCATAGTCGGTGGTAACGCCTCGGGGAAAACCATAATATCAACAATTCACTACCTAACCCTCTTCCAATCAGCACCGTCAATGCCCTGGAGAATTAACCTAGGCACCATTAGAGCGGGGGTGCAGGAGACCTCAATAAGTGTTAAGGAATTGATAGAAGAAAACCGTGAATTATTCAAGCAATTATTAACCAATGAGATAAGGAGATTATTCAATGCGGAGCCACATGGGCTGGTTAAGATCGGTGAGGATGAGGGTAGGATAGAGGTAATTACTGACTCGTTGGTGTTAAGCGTCATTATTGATAGGCGGGGTAATGCCGTGGGGTTTGACGTGAATGGTGATAGGAAGTTGAGCGTAATCATAGAATACGCAAAGAGCAACTACACACAATGCATCTCAAGTGGAGTTGTTGAGGATGGCCAGTACAGGGTCTCAGTCATGGGTAGCAACACCGACTGCGCGGCGCACATAATAGGGTCTTACGTACTGAGCCGGGCATTTGGCGATACATGGTCCCCAGCCGCCTTCCTAGCCACTGAGAGGATCGCCATCTTAGCCCTGCACCCAGGCATTATGAGGCTAATCCTAACTCCAGAACCAGTGACCATAAGCAAACCATTACCATTATTAATGGACTTCCTAAGGTGGATTGCGCCCGGTGAGTATAGGGAGGAATTGAGTGGGTTGACAATAACATACCAACCAAGCGCAATAACGATTAGATCTGGTGGAGGTAACATACCGCCATCGCTGGTCTCGACCGGGATATACCAAGCATTCGCAATAGAGGCTGTGGCGAGGAACCCCATCGTGAGGACGATGATTATTGAAGAGCCGGAAATAAACCTACACGCAGACGCCGAAATAAGGATGGTGAGGTACCTAGCCAGTATAAGGGATAAGAACATGTTCGTAACAACGCACAGCGAGTGGATGGTGATGGGCATAGCCCATGAATTAAATAGGCAGGGGAGGCTAAAGGATCTAAGGATCTACGAGATTAGGAATGGCAATGTCGTTGAAGTACCCATTGGGAAGAATGGCGAGGTGGAGGCCCTAGAAACAATAACGCCGGTCCGGGAAGAATACCTAAGGGAAATTATTGAGGAGGTGCTCAGTAATGAGCAAGGTAATAACCATTAATGGAAACATCGCATGCATTAAATACGACTTAGTATGTGGCAAGGGCGTAGACGCACTATGCACGGACTACACAAAGGCACCAACAAGCGATAATATATACCTAGTCGAGATTAAGGGCAAGAACCTAACCAATGCGATAGAGAATATCGAGAAGACCCTGAAGAGAGATCCCAACACAGGCTGTGGGCTTGTATTAAAACCCCGAGAAGTATTCATAGTGTATGACGGGAACACACCCAAGAGTCAGCAGTATGAGTCGTTAAAGATCCAATTAATGGTTAAGTACAAACTCGTTATAAGTGAAATACCATTTAATGAAGCCAATAAACACCCAATACCAAGCACAGCATTAACGCTAGGCTGAGAAACCTAAAGTAAAACCATGAAGCCCTCGAAAGACCATTACTGAAACCAACCAGTGAGGATTACATGGCCGTGATCGCCGCGACAATCCTCGTAAAGGAGCCAATAAATAAAGTTGAGGAGCTTGAGCTAGGGACAAAGCGGAATTAAGGGCATCAGTAAGGCAAATGTACCAGGACACGATGAGGAGGATTAGGCTTAGCTTCGCCAATACCCAGGTGGAATTCGTTGATAGGGAGAAAGCCCTTGGACAGGTTAGGGATTGGGCTGAGAAGGGCACTTTCCCGGTGCAAGTTGTTTATGGTCCTGAGGGTTGTGGCAAGACTGCCTGGCTCCTACAGTCTGTGGAACTCCTTAAGGAACTCGGCTTCGACGTTATCTACATCAATATACCCAACAAGGAGGTTCTTGCTGAGTTCAGTATCACTGATTTACGGAGTAGGTTCCTCACACTGGCGAGAGAAGCCATTGCCCAGAACGCCCTTGGTAAATTGGCTTGGCTGGCCTTCGACATGGCCAAGGAGTTAATTAAATTAACGAGGGGCAAAATAGCGGTCATCGTTGATGATGCATTCCAGGTAATCGGCGTTAAGGAGTCGGCATTGTATGTAAAGGCACTGCTAAACCTCATTGAATACCCACCGGAAATGTACGAGAGGATAATTACGATAGCAGCAACGAGCGAGGGCGTCTCAAGGCGCGAGATCGGCAGACACACGTGGCTGAGATAATGCCGATATGGAACATGCCCAGGGAAGGATTCAGGCAACTCTATGAGCAGGTGCCCGGAGATAAGCCGGGCTTCGAGGAGGTATGGAGGTTGACCGGTGGAAACCCGAGGATTCTCGAGGAATTATACAGGGCTGGTTGGAACACCGACAGGGTGATTGAGGGGTTCATTAGGGGGAGGGGCATCGACATACTCATTAACTCATTAAGCGGTAGCGAGAAGCGCGTATTGGCGGAGACTGTGGATGACCCAGACGCATTATTCACGAGGGAGGGAGTACCGTTAATGGACAAATTAATAGAACTGAACCTGGTACTCGACATATCGGACAGGAAGCCATACCTATGGATTGATGAACCACCGCCAGAGAAGGATCCTGAGCTGGGCATTGGTAGGCGTGTTGCGTGGCAAACGCCACTACACAGGGAAGCCATCAGGAGGGCATTAGAGGGTGTTAGGCCATGAGGAGGATTAAACTGCCCCTAGCACAGGGACTACAGGTTGACTTCGTTGATAGGGATCTTGCCCTTAGGCGTGTTGAGGATTGGGTTGATAGGGGTATGAGGCTTGTGGAGGTGGTCTACGGACCAGAGGGCTGCGGAAAAACCGCATGGCTCCTTCAATCAGCGGAGTTGCTCAGAGAATTGGGCTTTGACGTTGTTTACGTTAATCCCATTGATAGGGAGGTCCTCGCCGAGTTTAGTGTTAAGGAGTTGAGGGGGGAGTTCATGAGGCTTGTTAGGGAGGTCATTAGCCAAAATGCCCTTGGTAGGTTGGCTTGGTTGGCCTTCGACATGGCTAAGGAGTTGATTAAGGCAACAAGAGGCAAAATAGCCGTAATAGTTGACGACGCCTTCCAAATACTCGGCGTAAAGGAATCAGCAATATACGTAAAGGCTTTGTTGAACCTAATCGAATACCCACCCGAGAGGTATGAGAAAATACTAACCATAGTAGCCACCAGTGAGGGCGTTTCGAGGCGTGAAATAGGTAGGCATGAGTGGGCAAACCTAAGACCCATGTGGAACATGGCGAGGGAGGGCCTCAAGCAACTATACGAACAAATACCGGGAAGTAAGCCGGGCTTCGAGGAGGTTTGGAAAATAACCGGAGGTAACCCAAGGATGCTGGGGAGCCTTTATGAGGCTAATTGGGACGTTAATAAGGTGGTTAATGATATAATTAACAGGAAGAGGCTGAGAACATTTGTATCAACCCTCCCAGGCAACGAAAGAGCCTGGCTTTTAGAGGCTGTTGAGGATCCAGATACGTTATTCACTAGGGAGAGGATACCCCTAATGGATAGGCTCGTCGAATTAAACCTAATAATCGACGACATACCCGAAAGAGATGAATACCAATGGGTTGATGAGCCACCGCCTGGGAGGGACTTGGAGCTGGGCATTGGGAAGTACGTCGCATGGCAAAGCCCACTCCACAGAGAGGCCGTTAGAAGAACGCTGGAGGAGGTTAGGCCGTGAGGAGGATCAGACTCAGATTCGCAGGTAGGGAAGTCGAGTTCGTTAATAGGGAGCAAGCCCTCAGGCTCATTGAGGATTGGGCCGAGAGGGGCACATACCCTGTTCAGGTGGTTTATGGTCCTGAGGGTTGTGGCAAGACTGCCTGGCTCCTACAGTCTGCTGAATTCCTTAAGGAGCTTGGCTTTGAGGTGATTTACGTAAACCCAATTAATAAGGAGGTTCTTGCTGAGTTGAGCATTGTTGATTTGAGGGGGGAGTTCATGAGGCTTGTTAGGGAGGTCATTAGCCAAAATGCCCTTGGTAGGTTGGCTTGGTTGGCCTTCGACATGGCTAAGGAGTTGATTAAGGCAACAAGAGGCAAAATAGCCGTAATAGTTGACGACGCCTTCCAAATACTCGGCGTAAAGGAATCAGCAATATACGTAAAGGCTTTGTTGAACCTAATCGAATACCCACCAGAAAGCTACGAAAGGATAGTCACCATAGCAGCCACGAGTGAGGGCGTTAGCCTGAGGGAGATCGGACGCCACAGGTGGGCCTGGTCAACCCCCATGTGGAACATGGCGAAGGACAGCTTTAAACAATTATACGATCAAATACCCAGCAACAAGCCACCATTCGAAGAGGTCTGGAAAACAACCGGAGGGAACCCAGCAATGCTAGAGAATCTATACAAAGTTGACTGGAACATAGACGAGGTAGTGAACAAGCTCATTAAGGAGAAGGACCTATCACACAGCTTCATTAAGAAGTGGTCAAACCACCTAGGGGAGGCCGTTAATGACCCTGACTACCTATGGTTCAACGCGCCCGAGGAACTAATTAATGAGCTCATCGAGAGAAACCTCATCCTATACTTCCTACCCAAGAGAGACCCAAACCAGTGGATAGACCAACCACCACCAGAGAGGGACCCAGAACTCGGTATTGGGAAGTATGTGGCATGGCAAACACCGCTACACAGGGAGGCAGTGAGAAAAGCGCTACGGGAATTAACATGATGACCTCGATCAGACTAGGCCCGAGGCGCCAACGAGACAATGACTATTTAAACCCATGGCAATTAAATGAACCAGCATGAACACAGAAGCCCTTGAGAGGCCTTTGCCTAAGCCGAGTATGGAGGACTACATTAATGCTAGGCTTTTGGAGGCCTTGATCGAGGCTAGATTGGCCCTTGAGTTCCTAGGCAAGGGCTTGGTGAGGAACGCGGCCGGCAAGGCCTTCCAGGCATGGAGGGCCTTGTTGGCTGCCTTACTGAGGCTCGAGCTTGATAAGCTAATCCAGGTTGCAAGGACTGAGGAGGAGAGGAATTGGCTAGTCAATAGGGCTGTTCCAAGGGTTCCAACAACGAGGATGGTTAGGCTATCACAAATGCTCGAGGAGGTTGGCCATGAGAGGCTGTCATTCATAACCGACAGGGCGCTCAACCTACATGATTATCAATACAATGGGCCAGACCCAGACCTAGCCCTATCAAAATTCAGGGATAGGCAGGAGGCGGCAACAGCAGTAATAAGCCTCATAAGGGAGTTGATAAAACGAATAGAGGAGCTGAAGGGCAGAGTAAAGTGGAACGAAGAACTGGAAAAGGCGCTCAAGGAACTCAAGGATCTATTGGGCGTTCCATCATAAGTACTGTGGCTATTGTAGCTGGTATGCTGGACCGAAGACACTTAATATTATATTACATTAAATAAGGCGTATCTAACGAAATACCTGACAGGCTTAAATGTCATCATTATTCTATAGGATTGGTGTTTACATAGCAAGTAAGTTGGGGCTTTATGAAGAGAGAAACATTAAATATTATTTAATAATGAATAGATATATTAGGGATAGTAAGTTAATCCTTGATGCAGGTTGCGGCGGCGGCTTCTTTAGCAGAACATTGAGCAATCAGGGACATGTTGTTATAGCATTGGATATTGAGTATAACGTTGTTAAAAACGTGATTGGGAATAACATTGAACGAATCCAAGCAGATGCGCAAATGATGCCCTTTAGGGATAACTCCGTAAACAGTATACTTGCAATATCACTTATTGAACATTTACCACAACCTAATAAATTCATTCAAGAATCACAAAGAATACTTAAGAGAGGCAGTTATTTAATAATACAAATACCGAATTTACAATACATAATAGAACCACACACTAAATGGCCAATAATATACGTATTACCTAATAAATTAAGGCAGGTAATAGCCATAAAGCAGGGCTATTACATAAACTTCGAAGTAACGATAAAAAAACATAATAAAGCAAGCACAACAAAAGAAACTACAATTAATAAAAACATACGACATATACCATAGCACAATAATGAAACTATTACCCTGGCCGCCATCTAAAATTCTAATATTCAAGAAACCATGAGGATAATCCACGTAGCCCCTCTCTACACGCCTGTTATTGGTGGTGTTGAGGATGTGGTTAAGCATATAGCCGAGTACATGGCTAGGAGGGGGCATGAGGTTTATGTAGTGACCTATAATAGGCTTAGGAGGGGTGGTGTTGGCTCACTGCCCAGGGAGGAGTTGATTAATGGTGTTAAGGTCATTAGGCTCAAGCCAACCATAACCTGGAGCCGTGAATCGCATGAATCTAAGCGGTGAAAGGTAGAGGTGGATAGCATGAGCGATTCACTATGCGTGTTAATACCGTCATACAATAGGGCAAATATTATAGGGTTGACATTACCCACATGGCTTAGGTCAAGGTGGGTATCCAGGGCTATTATCGTTGCCGAGTCAATGAGGGAGGAGGAAGTTGGCAAGTATGAGGAGGTCTTATCTAAATTAAATAAGGCTTATAATGGTAAAATAACATATGTATTAGGCAGGGGAAGGTCAGGCTCAGTAAACGCGAGAAACAAACTACTGAAACTTGCCACGGAATGCAACTGCAGATACGCAGTAATGGCTGATGATGACTACGTATTACCAAGCCCAGAATACCCGGCTAGGATGGCTAGGTGGCTTAGGATAAAGGACGTAGGGGCGGTTGGAGGCAGGGTAGTTATGGTGAATAAACGCATGGTAGACCCAGACTTCTTCCTAAACGCGCCAATACCGATAGCAGACGCATTAACAAAGATACTCGGCTATATTCTCCTAGACGTAAGAAATGGGCCAAGATACGCCGAATACTTAACACCCTTCTACATGATTAAACAGGATCTAATTGGCAAAGTCCAGTATAGCGGGGAATACCTAGGCACCGCCTTCAGGGAGGAGAGTGATGTTCACGAGCAAATTAAACGACTAGGCTATAGGCTAATCATCGATCCCCAGGTCTACGTATACCACCTGGGTCTAGAATATGGAGGAAACAGGCAGAAATGCCGATGAGGGATAGGATGTACTGGAAGGCGAGAAACCATACGAGGTTCATAAGGAAGTGGTTTAGGCAACCGTTAGAAACCTGGTACCTAATAACCGGCGCCTTAATACTAACACTATACAGACCCTGGCACCTACCAGCAATATTAAAGGGAGTACGTGAAGGGTTAAGATGAAGATAATACACGTACACCACCACTACTGGCCCGTGATTGGTGGCTTGGAAAACGCCGTTAAGGCACTAGCTGAGGAGCAGGCTAGGCTTGGCCACGAGGTGCACGTGGTGGCAAGCACTTATGGGGCTGCGAATAGGCCTAGGGAGGAGGTCATAAATGGTGTGCACGTGCATAGGGTTAAGGCGATTAGGCTAGCCGGCTACCCAGACTTAACCTACCACTGGAGTACCCTGACATAATTAGGAATGCAGACATTGTGCACGGGCACAGCCAAAACAGCCTATTCACAATGAAGATGCTCGAGCATGCCAAGAGGCACAGCGTAAAGACAGCCATGCACTTCATGGCAGTGGACGCCCTAAACGACCACCCAAACCCACTGGTTAAACTCATAGGTTCAAAGTACTCAAGCAAGATGACGAGGAAGGCCCTGAAGGAGTTTGACATATATATGGTGAGGAGCCTAAGAGATAAGGAATTATTAACGAGTAAATACGGTGCAAATGCTGATAATATTTATTACGTGCCAGATGGCATAAGCAACGAGCTACTAAACACTGAGTACTTGGGTGATCAGTTTAGGGAATCGAGAAATATAACGAGCGACTACGTTCTGTATATAGGCAGGTTACACCCACTAAAGGGCATTGAATACCTAATAAGGGCTATGAGAATCGTGAACAACGAGGTTAAGGACTCGCTGTTAATAATTATTGGACCTGGAGATCAAAGACCGTACATCGACCTAACCAATAAACTAGGCATAAGGGATAGAGTCCTCTTCCTAGGCTACGTAAGTGACAGGGAGAAAATAGGCGCCCTAGACGCATCAACAGCCCTAGTATTACCAAGCATAAGCAACTATGTCGAAGTATACCCAATGGTAATCAGCGAAGCATGGGCAAGGCAAAAACCAGTAATAGCAACAACGGTCGGCGGAATACCGTACAGGGTTAAGAACATGGAGAACGGAATACTGGTGCCACCAAGGGATGTAAAGGCCCTGGCAAACGCGATAATCACAATACTCACGGACAAGGAACTAGCGAGAAAACTAGGAGCAAGGGGCAGGGTAAATATTAAGAGTTGGAACGAAATAGCCAGGGAGGCGCTTAAGCTCTATGAGAAATAGGGCAGTACTGGTCACAGGCGGCGCAGGCTTCATAGGAAGCCACATCGTCGATAAACTAATCAACGAGGGTCACAGTGTGAGGGTCATAGACAACCTAAGCACGGGCAGGTTAGAAAACCTGAAACACCTCGAGGGTAACCCAAACCTAGAATTCATAAAGGGAGACCTAAAAAAACGAGTCAGACGCAGAGGAGGCGGTTAGGGGAGTCGACGCGGTATTCCACTTCGCGGCAAACCCGGAGGTTAGGTTAAGCACCACGAATCCAAGGACACACTTCGAGGAGAACGTGGTGGCAACCTTCAACCTACTCGAGGCAATGAGGAAATTTGGGGTCAGGGAGTTAATCTTCGCATCATCAAGCTCGGTATACGGCGAGCCAGAGGAAATACCCGTGGGTGAAGAAGCCCCGGTGAGGCCGGTATCGGTCTATGGGCTAGTAAGGCGGCCTGCGAGGACCTGATACACGCCTACAGTAGCTTTACGGCATTAAGGCCGTGATACTCAGGTACGCCAACATAGTAGGGCCCAGGCTAAGGCATGGCGTAACCTATGACCTACTAATGAAGCTCAGGAAGAACACGAGCGAACTCGAGGTCCTCGGCGACGGGACCCAGGTCAGGAGCTACCTATATATCGACGACGCTGTGGAGGCAACAATGCTTGCTTGGAAATACTCCACGGGCAATTACGAGGTTTACAACGTGGGTAATGAGGACTGGATAACAGTAAACGACATAGTAGGCGTAATACTCAACGAACTAAAACTAAGCAACGTGAAGATAATGCACAAGCCTGTTCTACACGGCGTGGGCTGGCCAGGAGACGTGAAGAGGATAGCCCTAAGGATAGATAGACTCAGGGCGATCGGCTTCAAGCCTAGGCACAACTCTATTGAGGCTGTTAAATTAACGATTAGATCGTTACTGAATATATCTAATCTTGAGTAGTTACCTGTGAATTTATTGCAATTACTTAATCAACCCATTGTACAATACACATTACTACTCTATATAGTATGGATTGTAATATTAATCATAAATGTATTTGTGAAAAGCCGAAGAAATAAGTCGATAGGCAATAAGTATGTATTGATATCATTAATGGTGATTTATATTATTGGTTCATTAATCTTGACGGAGAAGGCCTTACTTCATGTATTCCCGATATTTAACTCTATCATATTAGGGTTCACAGTATGGTTAATACTGAGTATGAATATAAGCAGCACTAATAACAAAGATAACGATAAACTCCTTCTATTACTCGTTATCCTACTGAATTTAATCCCCTACACAATAGTTAACCTATATAATTCATACCCACTGGGTGATGATGTTAGATTCACAGCAGGTTTTGCAACAGCCATTTCAGAAAACGGTAAGTGGATACCGCTTAAGTACTTTGAGAATGATTATTACCAGCCATTTGATGCTGAACCTGCACTAACATACATGGTAGCCTCAGTAATGGGAGTCTCACTGCTAAATGTGCCTATTTACTACCTATTTCTTAAATATACACTATATATTACATATTTATTAAGTACCTACCTGATAATAATTAACTACCTACATAATAAAAAAAAGCCGCATACCTAGCATTAATGCTATTCTCTATAACGCCGCCAATAAGCCTAACGCAAATAGTGGCACAAGGCGTCTCAATAATACTGGCATTAATGACTATAGCCATCCTACCTAGAATTGAAGACACCATTAATAAAGCCGTATTATTAGGCGTGATTTCGTTTATAGGCGTAATATTTCACGCAACATACGTTCTAGTCATATTGGCATTCTTATTACCAATGCTCATAAGAAATAATGCACTAACGCAAAGCACCTTAAGAAGCTCACTATTGATACCATCATTAATAGGCATAGGGTACTGGGCATTCACATACGCAGGGATAGCAGTCTTTGAAGGAATACCACCATCAATAACGAACTTCATAAACTTCCTACTAGGCTTAGAAAAATCCTACAGTACGGCCTGGACGCGTGGTACGGCGCTGGCACACAGAAATTCCTCGTCTCATGGGCGCTTGTGCCGCTATGGGAGCGGCAATGCTTACGTACTCAATAATTAATGGTATAATCAAGGTAATAAGGCAAAAGAAAGTTGGAATAAACTATGTAGAGGCAATGGGGTTACTGGGCCTTATAGGTACTATACTGAACTTTTTTTGCAAGGCAATCAACAGGGCTTGGAGGAAGGTACTTCTACTGGCTCTATCTGTTAATACTGATATACGTGGCATATTATATTGCCGCTAAACTGAAGAATAACATACTCGTAATATCACTCACAATAATATTAATAGGAATCATAGGATTCTACGCAATCCAGGACCCAACACACTCAGCAAATACATTCGTCTTAGGCATAGGCTGGGCGAACAACTACTCATGGAAAATCTCAAACATTATAGCGCAATTATTGCCCACGAACACGGCATTACTAAGCGACCCAAGAATCGGAACACCCCTATTCTTCTACTCATTCATATACAATATAAACATTACTGGTCCCCTCAAAGGACAGCCCTACCTCATAGCAATAGGCCTAGATAACATAGGGCAAAGGGTATTCATACCAAGCAATTCATCAAGTATCGTACTTAAATTCTCGAGGAAATATGAAGTAATATACGAATCATAGCATTATGAGATTTCTTTACGTTTCGCACGGTGATTTCTTCAATAGGCATGAGCTTGGTTTCGCTGCTGCGCTTGCTGAGTTGGGTAGTGTTGATGTGCTTGATCTCAAGGTTAGTTTAAGCACCAGGGTTATTAGGGTTGGTAGTGATAATGAGGTTAAATCGGTGAATCTCGTGGGATCTAGCGAACCTGTGTCAATTAAGTCTTTGTTCCTTAATTGGAGGTTAAGTGATTCCCTGCGGAGACTTATTAAGGATGAGTATGACGTGATTTTTGCAGCTCCCAGGGTGCCTATTTTCTTCCTTCGTAGGCTGGGCATGAAGTTACCTGTGGTGTTGAGGTTGTGGAGCATTAGGCTGCTAAGTTCAGGGATAACATTAGGTTTGGTTCATACGAGGATATTGCCATATTCATACCCAGTGTTATGGCTAACATGACGTATATGGCTATGGCAAATGCCTCAATAAGCGTTGATCATGCCACGTACGAATTCGCCAGAAAAATATATCCAATACTTCGCCGTAGGCTATTCAAGCTCTACCCACCATACGGTTACCTAGTTCAGGACGAGCCCAATAAAATTGATGAGCTTGCGCTCGCTAAATTAGACCGTATTAAAGATGATTACGTATTAGGCTTCACAAGCCTTAGCAAGACTGGAGCGTATCTTAAGTTCGAGGCAAGGCCGCATGCAATAGTCCTATACTTAATTGCCAAGAGACTTAGGAATATAAATGTCGTAATGGCAGGTAGTTCACTTAATGATTGGAATAGGGTATTTCCAGGGATTAAGCCTCCTCCAAACCTGCACTTAATCGATGGTGGTTTTTCAGACAAAATACTAGGTACGCTATATTCAAGGGCTAGATTAGTCATTATACCAATCACGAACAGAAGCATATCAAATAGATTGCTAGAAGCATTGTTCTTCAGTAAGGCAGTAATAACGTCTGAAGTCGTTAAGTTCATACACCCGGAATTAAGGCATAAAGAGCATGTCTATATTTCAAACTGGGACACAATAGTTGAGGATACAATTAAGTTAATGAATGATTGGGATATGATTAAAAGGCTTGAGAAGGGCGCCAGAGAAGCATACGTGAGGTACTTTTCAACTAAGATTAATTTGAGATTCGTGGATAAATTACTTAAGGCGTTCGACATAGTATGAAAATATCGATACTCCACGCATCGCACATATTGAATCCAACACCACCTAGTGGCTATGGAGGGATAGAACTCGTTGTGGACACATTGGCGAGGTATCAATTGAAGGAGGGGTTGAATGTAAAGGTTCTAGGAATTACGAACCCCACAAATGTATATGAGTATGAAATAATCCCTACCTTTAAGGAACCGGTTAAAAAGCCATTGACCTGGCACAAAATTAAGTACATGGTTAAGTTACTTAAGGAGTCAGTAAATGTCGATACAGTTCATTTACATGTTCAATAGCTTACACCAATAGCGTTAATTATCAGAGCAGGAAGCATCACATAGCTAGAGAGAAAGGCTGGAAATGCTTAGACCTAAGATATACTGCATTGAAAATGAGAAATGCCGTGTCATAGAAGGAGAGAATATGGTTTGTGAAGTTAACTAATAGGTCGTTATTAATTACATGAGGCTTAAGGTGCTTGTAGTCTCTGAACTTTGGTGGCCTGAGGGTGGGGGTGGTGTTTTGGCTACGTACTTTATTACGAAATTGTTGAGCGAGCATGCGGATGTCACCGTCGTTACTGGTTCTAGGAGGGTTGAGCCTATTAGGGGTGTGAGGTTTGTCTTTGAGCCGTTATTATCGGTAAGGGCTAAGCCACTACTTTGGGTTAACCTACTAAGGCTTGCAGGGAGGAGCTACTTCATTAAGCTCGTTAGGGATGCTGACGTCGTTTATATTCCTAGGTTAGCTTACCCGCTTATTCCCATTGTTAAGGGTTTTGGTAGGAGTTGTTGTTCATGTTCATGATCACCAACATTTCCTACTCCTCGGTTGTGTTTAGTGATAGGGAGGTTAGGGGCGTTTTTGATGATGTTGCTACGAGTGTTAGGCTTGAGTTGCTTGAGAATAGGAGTTTGTTTAGGGCCTTGGTTGGTGGCCTCTTGACGCCTGTTAATTCCCTTGTTAGACTTTGGCTTAGGGATGTCGACGCCATCATCTGCATCTAATTACTTGGCTAACGTCATTGGCGGTAGGTTCCCTGAGTTGAGGGGTAGGTTAAGGGTTGTTTATAACCCGGTCCTTGATGCCCCACCTACCGTTTCCAAGGAGGATTCCAGGGCTTTCCTCTATGTCGGTGGTGATAGCTATATTAAGGGCTTTCACGTCTTGATGGATGCAGTGGCTCGTGCATTGGGTAAGGGTTTGGAGTTTAGGCTTTTTATTGCGGGGAGTGTTCGTGGTAAGTTAGGTGGTAACGGGTTTGTGAGTTTCCTCGGTCGTTTAAGCCACAGCGATGTACTTAGGCTTCATGGTGGGGTTAGGGCCTTAGTATTTCCCTCAATTGTTCATGAGCCCTTACCAACGGCTGTTGTTGAGTCTATGCTCGTGGGTACATTACCCATTGCTTCCCGTGTTGGTGGTGTTCCCGAGATTTTGCGGGGAACACCTGCCGAGGGTTTAATGTTTAGCCCTGGCGATGTTGATGGGCTTGTTGATAGGATGGAGCAGGTGCTTTCGATGTCTCGTGAGGAGGTTGTTGATGCTGGGTTGAAACTTAGGAGACATGCATTGAGGCTCTTTGATGTTGATGAGGTTAGGGCTAGGCTCATGAAGGTATTCATTGGGTGATTTTATGATTGTCAGGCATTTACAGGTGTTGAGTGCCAGCTCATTTAATGGCTCATTATTTGCATTAATTAAGAAGGGACGTGATCTTGCATTGGCTTTATTAGGCAGTGGCTTGAGTGTTAAGGATGAAGTTTACGTGTTTAGTGGGTCTCATGGGTTTATTCTGTGGGGTGATGGTCGTGAATTTCTCGTTGGTGTTGATGATTCGTTATTCCTTGTTCGTGGTAATGAGGCTAGGCCTGTGCTTAGGCTGGGCCTGGTAACTTCTTCTGGCATGCGGTTGAGGTTGGTGGTAAGGTCTTTATTCATGAGTATGGTGAGCCCCCGACTGGCATTTACGTGAGTGAGGATCTTGAGCATTGGGTTAAGGTTGTCGATAATAAGGCTGTTGATGAGTACTCAAGGCACTTCCACTTCATTGGTTATGACCCGTATAGGGATTGGCTAGTGGCTACCCTCGGTGATGCCAACCCCATTAGGGTTGTGTACTCACCTGACCTTGGTAGGACGTGGAGGCGCTTATACGTTGGCCCCTGGCAGTTCGTGCCCTTTATCGCCCTTGGGGATAGGCTTGTCTTCGGTATGGATAGTGGAGTTGCTAGGGGTGGTGTAGGGGTTTATTACCCAAATAGTGATCGCTGGAGCTTTAGGTTTTTGAGGTTTGTTCATGGACGCGCCTCGGTTGTTCAATTCTCGTCACTGATTAAGGTTAATGACCTCTGGGTCGCGGCGCTCGGCTCTCCCCAGGTCTTTGTCGCCTCTAGGGATTTGAACAATTGGTTCCTGCTCTACGCTGAGGGTTATAGCACTGATTATAATCATCACATGGGCGTTATACCAGCCGGTGATTCCGTGATCGGCTTTACCGGTGAGTCCATAGTCCTGTTTAATGTTGATGAGCTAGGTAATTACTTTAACCCGCCTCCCGCTGTCATTACCTACCTCGGCATTACTGATAGGGTTAAGGGCCTTGGCTTCAGGGTTAAGCGCCTATTTAGGCGATAGTCATGAGGATTCTCATAACCGGTGGTGCGGGCTTTATTGGACATAACCTGGCCATATACCTCGCTGAGAGGGGTTTTGACGTCACTGTCTTGGATAGCCTTGAGAGATCTACGGAGTTCGCCGTCAATAGGCTTAGGGAGCGTGGCATACCCATTATTAAGGCTGATATTAGGAACCTCGGTGATTGCGGCGGGTTTGATGTGGTTGTTCATGCTGCAGCCTACGTTAGTGTGCCCGAGTCTGTTGTTAGGCCCATTGATTATATTGAGAATAATGTCGTGGGCACAGCTAAGGTAGCTCATGAGTGTGGTAGGGTCAGTGCGAGGATTATCTACCTGAGCTCAGCGGCGGTCTATGGAAACCCAATTAAGTTGCCTATTCCTGAGGATCACCCGATAAACCCGCTATCGCCATATGGCTTAAGTAAGTACCTCGGTGAGTTGGTGATCAGAAACTTTAGTAAGGTTTACGGGTTTAGGTACGTGATTCTTAGGCTTTTTAATGTCTATGGGCCTGGTCAGAACCCGGCCTACGCAGGCGTTATCTCTAGCTTTATCGAGAGGGCCTTAGGGGTGAGCCACTGGTTATTTATGGCGATGGTGAGCAGACTAGGGACTTCATATACGTGAATGACGTGGCCGAGGTTATACTGAGGATCATTGAGAGCGATTTGTTTGATAACGGGATTTATAATATTGGTACTGGGAGGCCGACTACAATAAATGAGTTGGCGAGGATCGTTATGGAGGTTCTCGGTAGGGATGATTTGAGGATTATTCACGAGAAGGAGAGGCCCGGGGACATAAGGCATAGTTACGCTGATGTTAACAGGCTAGTATCGAATTTTAAAATAACTTTTACATCGTTAAATAAGGGCTTAAGAATTATGTTGAACGATATGAATACGCTGTATTCATAGTATGAAATGTAATAATGATGTCTTTCATTATAGTTAATAAGAGGTAATTATGAAAGTTCGTAATTTAAGTAATACATTAATATTCGTAGGCTTGGTAGGTAGCGGTAAATCGACACAAATAAGCTTGTTAAAGAGATTTATTAGTAAAAATAATTTGTGTGTTAAAGATACGTATTTAAAAACTGTATTTATATTTACGCCTTTATTTCTGGGTCTTTTTAGGCGTTTTCTTACGAATAGAGGTATTAAGATTATTCATAAGATCGCTGTTGAGCTTGATTTAATTCTCAACGTATTTGTTTTACCGTTACTGAAAGCGTTGAAATGCGTATTTTGTAAAGGGTGTTTGGTCTTAGTTGAGGAGCATTTTCCTGGTAGTATTGTTGATTATTACCATGCATCTTTAATTCTGGGGATAAAAATGTCTTTAATTCGAATATTAATACGTATGATGTATACTCTTTTTAATAGGGATTTGAAGAATGCTACAACTATTATTTTATTCAGTGATTTTAAGACCCTCAAAAATCGTTGGAGGAAAAGGGGGTCTAGGGATGAGGCGGTTACTTATCTTTATGTACAATTGCTCGTATTTAATGCATGGAACAAATTATTCCCTACAATAAGTATTAATAATTCTAATCTAGGTATTTATGAAACAGCCTTTAATATCATTGTGAACCTGAAAAGACGGAAAATATTATGAGAATACTCGTAATTGCTCCTGTTGATTTGAGGTTGCGTGAAGGGACTTCGGCGAGGGTTATAAATATGATAAAGCATAGTAGTGGGTATGTTGAGCACATATATCTTGCATCTAAGGGTTTGAGTGGTGAACTTTCTATTCCTAATTTAACATTTCTTAAAATTTCATACGTTAGACCCTTGTTTCTCATACCAATGAGTTACGTATATACGGCGTTGAAATCATACTCATCCTCCTTATTTGCAGGAATGATTATAAAGAGTATTAGAGGTGTGTTGAAAAAATGTTGATATTATTCATGTGCATACACTCGCGGGTTTGCCCTTAGTTCCTAAGAATGACGTACCTATATTATTAGATCTTCACGGTCTTTTCGAATTAACCCCCGTGGCTGCGAGCTTCTCCTTAAGGGACAAACTTGTTGTAGAGCTCCTCAGGATAATCGAAAAAGTTGTCTTAATGAACTTGAATAGTTATGGCGATCAAATCTATATAATTGCTCAATCTCCTTACATTAAGAAATACATCATTAAGAGATTTGGGATTCCTGAGCATAGGGTCTTTGTGGTACCTGATGGAATTGACTTATCCTTGGTTCCAATTTTTAATGAGACGAGGAGGTTGAAAATACGTGAGAAATTGAACCTTATAGATAGATACGTCATGGCATATGCTGGTACACCTTCGTATTATCACGGATTTCATGATTTACTACGCGCATTTAAGTACGTACATCAAGTTTATGAAAAGTCGCATCTTTTATTAATGGTTCCTAATAAAAAATATTGTAATAAATCAATTAAGGAAATATGACGTAGATTTATCCTACGTTACTGTATTAGAAAATATACGTAAACCATGGTATTACGAAATTCTATATGCCTCCGATGTTCTTATATTGCCACATAGAGGAAATACGCAATTTGATTTTATTTATTCTAATAAATTATTAGATTATATAGTGACCGGTAGGGTTATCGTGGGTTACGATTTAATGCCTGTCAGGGATATGCTAGCTAGATATCCATTAAAAATTCTGGCGAAACCAAATGATCCCAAGGCCCTAGCAGAGGCTATTCTAGAAGGTCGAGCATTTAGAGATTCTTACGTAGATGGAAAACAATATATTAGGGGCTATGAGTGGAGCATCCTTGCAAAAGAGATTGTTAATATCTATAAATATTTGTTGGAAAATCAAGGAAAAATAATTTAAATTAAATAAGTACTGCATTTATATACATGGAAATTCTTCAAAGATAATATCATGCGGCATTATAATTCTTTCTTTTTTTAAACTTTATAGGTACCAAATACGTAAAAGCCTCGATAAAATTCACCTTAACATAAGGTGCGCAGTATAAGTTTAAAGACTTACCAAAAAGTGAAATAGCCTCTTCACCTAATTTCAATCCCTCAATAAGTGCGCGATATTTATTATGACTAAGAAGCTTGTATATTCTTCGCTCAGTCATTAATATATTATAAATCCAGGAATATTTATACTTCGTTTCAACAAGCTTGCTCAACGCTATGTGAGCTCTATAGCCATAATATTCCGAAGACATGCTTATGGTTTTTCCATGGTAATGAATACCGCATGCGATAGGAACGTATTTAACCCCGAATCCCCTATTCCATAAGGCTAATCCTAGGACGTAATCATCAAAGAACAAAAATGCGCTATCTATAAAGGGCTTCCCATGCGGCATTACTTGTTTGACACTACTTACTCTAGTGACCATGTAAGCACCATCAGCATACGTGGTGTAATACTCATTTATAACGCCAGAGCATGACTGATCCAAAGCCCCGTGACATATGCCCTTAGCAACCCATAGTTCATTTACCCACCCTCCTGCTGAGTATATTGTTTTGCCGTCTCCGTAATAGATTAACCCGCTTACGCTCCCACCTTCTCGTCTCCTTCCATGTGTTCTATTAGTTTGGTTAATGATTCTGGCGTTGTTATGAGGTCGTTGTTTGCGAAGGCCACGTACTTCGAATCCGGGTCCCTGGCATCCCAACCAATGTTCATACCGCCTGCATAGCCCAAGTTTCTATCATTGCGAATGACCTTAACCCTCACGTTGCTCGGTCTCCTCTCCTCAACAAACCTCTTAATACGCTCAAAACTACCGTCAGTCGAGGCATTATCAACAACAATCAACTCGTAATCACCAAAGTCGAGGTTAAGGAAAGACTCAAGACTCCTCAAAGCAATATCAATAAAACCCATACTATTGTAGTTCAGCCAGATCACTGAGGCCTTAACCATTTATTTAGTGGTTATGGTAATGTTATTAAAGGGTTATCTCTATTTTACTATTCGTTGATTTTATGAGAATTGTCTTTGTTGGATGGGATGTAGGTATTGCCGGTGGTAATAGGGCTATTTTTGAGGTTGCCAATAGGCTTAGTGAGCGTGGGCATAGCGTCAATATTGTGGCGCTTGGTGGTGATCATTCGTGGTTTAATGTTAAGGTCCCAGTGCATTATATCAATGTACCACCTATGCTCGATAGGTTACTCCTTGTATATAGGGTAGCCAGGGGTAAGCTACGTAGGAGGTATAAGGCACTTGATACTGAAGGCTTCGCTAAAAGGCTTGGCTTTCACGCCGATTTAATCAGGCTACTCGCTGAGCATTTACCAAATGCTGATGTCTACATAGCTACCTGGTACCCAACAGCCTTGTCTGTTTGGCTCGGCTCTAGGGATGGTTCTAAGAGGCTATTTTTCATGCAAGACTTTCCCGAACTTGTTAAGGATGCTGATGGTGATTATGGTCTTAGGCTATTTAAACTCGTACTTTCATTACCATTTACATTTGTCGCTAATTCGAATTTTGCGAGGAACTTGATTCTAGAGAGTAACCCTAGCGCCAGGGTCTACGTATCCGGTGTTGGTGTTGACACAAGCATCTTTTACCCAAGGAGGGTTAGGGTCATTGATTCCAAGGGTAGGCATGTTGTCATGGCAATAATTAGGGGCGGGTGGTATAAAGGCGCTGACGTAGCTGTAAAGACGCTCAATGAGTTGAATAAGAAATTGCCAATAATGGGCTTACTCGTTGGCGATAAAAACATAATAAATAACATCCTTAGTAAAATTAAGCCTGAATTCCCATACACAATATTCAGTAATGTTAACGATGATGAGCTTGCAAGGCTATACTCGAGCGCAGACCTATTCCTGTACACATCATATGTTGAGGGCTTTGGCTTGCCTCCGCTTGAGGCCATGGCTTGCGGTACTCCGGTCGTGATGACCGATGCCAAGGGTAATAGGGACTATGCAGTTAATGGGTATAATGGCATTGTCGTTGAGCCTGGGAATATAGAGGCGCTTGCCAACGCTGCCTACCAAGTACTCACAAACCAAGAACTAAGGGATAAGCTAATCCAGGGAGGGTTGGAAACAGCAAGGAAATGGACGTGGGATAGGGTTGTGGATGTTCTTGAGAATGCGATGAGAGAGGCATGAATATGAGGGTTTCGGTTATTGTTGCTGCATATGGTAGGAGGAAGTTTTTAATGGATGCGTTAAGGAGTATTGCCAATCAATCTAAGCCTCCTGATGAGGTTTTTGTTGTTAAAAATTTCCTAGATAGAGAGGTTGATGATTACATCTCTAGGAATGGTTGGGTAAGTATTGAGAATGATGCGGTTAATTATGGTGAATTCATAGTACCTGCAGTTGAGGAAGCCAGAGGTGATGTAATTACATTCCTAGAGGATGATGACGTATTTGAGAGGGAGAAGATAGCGGTGATTAGGAGGGTCTTCCAACGGCGGGAAGTAAGCTACTTTCATAATGCCAGGTCATACATTATTGAAAGACCTACTCTAAATCCCGCCGAGGTACTTGGTATAATTAGGTTCTTAGAAGGCATAACGCCTAAACGTGATGTCGCTATTAATGCATTTGATAATGGTGTAGATAGATATATCGTTAAGTATAGGGATGTTGTATCTACGGTTAGCCTAATGAGCGTTAGGTCTAAGTGCATTAAGGGACGGATTAAGGAGCTGAAGAAAATTAAGATTAGTATTGAGTCATTCATACCCGCCATAGCCAGCGAATGCGGTCTCCTGTATCATACAGCCTTAAGACTAACGCGCTATAGGATCCATAGCAGTTCCTCAATCGCATTCACGAGAAGGGATGAATTGCGCGTACTTAGGAATTATGCCAGGGCTATTCAGGACCATGAAATCGTAATAAAAATGTTAAGTCATGAGAATAAATTAAGAAATGCAATTAGGTACCTTCAATCCGAGGCTAAGCTAATATTACTACGTGCAGGGTTAATAACATTTAAGTCATTATCGTTTAAGGATGTTAAAGGCCCGTGCATGTATAATGTGAGGAGTTGTCCATGGATTATGAAGCTTATCGTAAAGAGTTTAACTAAGGAAATACATTAATTGTCTCGCTATTAATGAATGCGATGGTATTAAGAACTATCAAGGTAGTCCTAGCCATTCTAAAGTCTAAGCCACTTTTCAGGAATTATTATGGTTCTCTTTTTAAGTACGGCTTGTCTAGGTTTGGGTTGGTAGGTGTAGGGGACTTGGCTATTAGGTGTTTTGATGGTTCTGAGATGCGTGTTGACCCGCGCATGTTTAGTTCGGTAATTCATCTATACCTTGATGGTGTGATTAATGGTATTGATTGCGTGAAAGGCGCATCAAGACGGTTAATGGCTCCCTAGTCCCTATTGACGAGTTCGTATTAGGCAGTGCCGTTGAGGTCGCCTTAAGAAATGGCTGGGGCTATGACTCAATGGTCGGTACTGGTTTAAGGGTGGTGTTAGGTTTAGGCATATGCATTGGCCCATAATTGAGACCTTTGACTTAGGCCAATACGACTTCATGAACGTCGATGGTAGGGTTGTCCTCGACATCGGAGCCTTCGTTGGTGACACGGCTATTTACTTCACAATGAGGGGTGCAAGGCTCGTGCATGCTGTAGAGCCACTACCAAGCAATTACGAGGAAATGCTACAGAACATTACACTAAATGGACTGGATAATAGGGTAATTCCCATGAAGTTGCTAATAGGCTATGGTGAGCGTAGGGTGAGTATGCCGCATAGCACTGATGTTAACCTTAGGGGTGGTTCCGTTAGTGAGGTGTTGAGGGTTCCCCATGGCGGTTATGAGTATGTTGACGTAATGCCACTGAGGGAGTTATACGAGGCGTTATCCATTAAGCCTGATGTGCTTAAGCTTGATTGTGAGGGTTGTGAATTTGACGTTATACTCAATGATTATGAGACCATTAGGAGGTTTAATGAGATAGTCTTTGAGTATCACTCATACATAACTGGGCGTAGTGTTGGTGAATTAATGAGTATACTCAGTAAAGATTTCAGATGTAGCTTCGTTAATGATGAGTTTTACAGGAAGTACTATAGTAATTTCTCGAGGGATGAGTTGGGCATGATTCATTGTGTAAAAGCTACCTAGCCAGTCTTATCTACGCCATGTCCTTCACATGGTCAAAGTGCTTAATACCGATTGGCCTATAGCCGTAGTCGCCTAGGTAGTTTATTACGTCGATTGTTCTGACCTGGTCTGTGTGGACCTCGATGATAAGCTTATCAATTGGCCCCTTACTTAGTGCGTTCCTCGAGCCCATTAGTACCCTCATTTCATAACCCTCAACATCAATCTTCATAATGTCTATGCGGTCAATAACCTTACCGAAAAAAAATGCCTAGACCTACTCAGCACGTAGTCTAAAGTCACGACAGGTACATCATAATACTTAATTAAACCAAGGTTACCAATTGGTTCTTAATTAAGTGATCCTTGATGAGTGATGATGCCTCGACATTACTCCTCGGTATGTAAAGCCTTGCAATGCTTATCGAATCCCGAGCGCGTATGGCAATGCCTAATGTTCCTAGCCCTATTTAACTCAATATTGCTCCTCAACCACCTATAAGTCTCTGGGTTTGGCTCAAAGGCTATGACAAGTCCATCATCGCCGATAAGCCTTTAGGCCCACAGTGAGTATATGCCAATGTACGCACCAGCATCAACAACGACGTCGCCCCTGGCCGGTATGAAGTCCCTATGAAGTGAATACTCCATCCTCTCAAACATGTCTGGTATGTTTATGCTAAGTGTGTCGAGGTTATTAATGAAGACTTTAACACCAAGGGGTAATGCCATAACTGGGTGTTTGATTAAGCCATAGGTAATTAACGGTTCGATTAATCGTGCCCTAAGCCATAAATCATCACCAAACCTAATAACCTGGGGGAGACTCCTTAAAAGAGCCCTTATGAAACTAATCACATAGGCATATAGTGCATGTGAAGACCGCATTATTAAGCCTAACGCATGCCATTATCATAGAGGCATTAATACAGCACAAGAGCCATAGACAAAGACCCACAGGACACCTCGAAATCCCTCACACTAGGAGGACTAGGCGCTATGTACGTACAAGGATGGCTAATAAGAAAGAGGTGTGGTTAATGATTTTGTGTTAACCTCTTATTTCAGGTGTTAATATCCTTGGCTTAGCTATGTTGTTAGGTGGTTGAATAGTCCTGAGTCCCTTATTGTTTTTGCGCTTAGTTTCTCAATGTCCTGCCTTGTGACCTCTACTAGGTTTGTAACCTTAGCCATTATCTTGCCAACCTTCTTGTCGTAGGTTATGCTTACTCTGGCGATAACGGGCTTGTTATTGACTAGGAAGGCGAAGGACTTCATGTCTCCTTGCGTCTCGATTGGTAGGTAGAGCGTGTCTATGAAGGCATCCAAGTCAATGGGTTCGCCATTGATTGCCCTACCCCTCACGTCGATGATGACGCCCTTGCCGTTTGCAACTGCCAAGTACGCGATTGCCGGGAACCTGGTCCTGTCAACACTGCTTATTGCCCTACCCTCACTCGTGTATAGCAGGTCCCTGTAGCTGATGCTGTGCTCGATGAATAGGTCCTCAAGGCCTGCACTGCCCACGAACTGCTTGATCAAGTCATCAAGCCTAGAATCACCAAGAAGGATTGCCCTAACCCAGTCCCTATATGCCCCGTACCTCAAGCCCCTGGGCAGGTCACGTGGCTTCAGTGCCCCTCCCTTGATGACTAACTCGTCATTCTTCATCTTTATGTATGTCTTCTCCGCTGCACCACCTGCCTTACTCCTCGGTATGTAGACTATGTCCCAAACACTCTCCAGCTTCATCTCCATGAGTGGGCCATAGGTCCTGTGGAGGTAGTCATTAATCCCCTCAAGGAGCTTATTGGCATCCCTGCCATTAAGCTCGATGTACATCGAGTCAGTGTCACCATAGATTGGGCTGTACCTGCTCCACAAGTCGTCAAATATTGCCTGCGTCCTCTGGGCTATGTATGCGGCGACCCACTCATTAACCATGCCAATACCGCTCTTGCCAAAGATGCCATATGCTGAATTAACCAATATCTTCACTGCCTGGTCAGGGGCCTCGCCAAATGCTGCCTTCAATGCCTTTGTTGCCCTCCTAGCCCTGTAGAGGCTGGCCAGTACTTTATGAACAAGCCCGTTTGGTTCGAAGCATATCCTCCTCGTCCCGGCAGAAGTCCTCACTGGGAAGCCGTCCTGGCACTCCCTAATGTTTATTGGGTCCACATTATCCTGTGTGTAGAGGCTTGGGTACATGGCACTGAAGTCATACTCCGCAACACTCCTGAACAAGCCGTGTGCCCTAGCCCTAGTCTTGTCACCAGCCTCGTAGCTGAACTCCCTCTCCCTATCCTGAAGCACGATGCCGTTAAACTCAAGCCACCTGTGGATAAGGGCCTCAGCGAGGTGCCCCGGAGAGGCTGACTCAGCTACTTGGTTAATTACCATGGGGTTCGACCCAGTGATGGCGCCAAGGGCCTGAAGCACGGGTAACCACCTCTGTGCCAGTGCGTATGTGACCATCACGTCAAAGCCCAAGTAAACCTCCAACTCACTCCTACTTAGCTGGTTGACCCTGCCCTGCATCGACTTGAGCCTCAGTAGCTCCGCCTCAGTAATGCCCAAGTCCCTGTGGATACCCAACTGAATCGCCACGTCATACAGCTTACTAGCCTCCTCCTGAATCCCGAGGCTTGACTTGAAGCCCGACTCAACGAACACGTAGAGGTCCATCAACGGCTTGATACCATGCTCGGTATTCAGTGCGTACCTGCTCCTCTCGTACATCGGTAGGTACTTGTAGTCAAAGCCCCAGGTGTTGTAGCCGACTGCCACGTCGAACTCCTCGGTAACGAGGTCGTGCACGTCGTTTGTTATTGTGATGTCTTCGCCATCGATTGTGTAGCCGATGATGGGCTCGCCATTAATGACCTCAACATCGAGGGTCAGTACCCTGGGCATCCTACCCAGTGCATCCCTAATGACCGAGTCAATACTGCCCAGCATGTTCTCAATGGCTGCCCTACTCCTGAGTGTCCTGTCAATGCTGTTCCTAAGGCTGAACTTAATATATGATTGTCCAACCAAGTAGCCCCTCCTGATGTATGCATCCCTCACGCTGGGCACGTACGTGGGTGAGGAAACCCTAACCAGGTAAACAACCTTGTCACTCTCCCTGTAGCCAATGCCGTCCCACGTGAATGCCGTTAGGCTTGTATCCTCAATGCCAATGACATTCCTCACCTTGACAGGCCTCGAATCACTAATCACGTAGAAGTATGGGTAGAACACCTCAACCTCCCCATCCTCCTTAACGAAAATGTTCTTAGTGACGTAGAACCTCATGAACCCTCACCTGGGCACCTCAGATCCTCGGGTATCTCATGCCCATTGCACCTCTCCCTCACTGTTTTGCATGAGATGGGTAACCTGCCCTGGCTAATCCAGTGCTCGTACGCGTACTTAATATGATACCTAGTCCTTTCCTCATTAAAGTCACTCGCTGCCTTGAACACATCCACAATCTCATCCTCACTATGACCCAGGTAGAGGAGCCATTCTGCTATTGCCAACCTGCCGTAGTGGCAAAGCTCACCTGTCTTCCTTAGGTACTCAATCAATTGTTGGACCAATTGGGCAGTTTCTTCGTGGCATCCCTACTACTCCTAACCACCCTAGAAATGAGCTTGGGTCGACCTTCTTCGCTGGTGGCTTAACGTCCTCGAAGAGGATCCTTGAGGGAACCCTATTAATTATTAATTTGTTTATTACACTGAAGTCGAGGCTTAGGAACTTGCCTACATTCCCAGTCCTTGGGTGTGGCGTGCCGGGTACCCTAAAGGCGTGCTTCGCCTCAGTGACTGCCATGTCCATGCCGAGTTCATCAAGGAGCTTGACCCAGGGCCTCCTAAGCTCTGCACTCGCCACGACGGGCTCGAGTAGGTAATTGATGAAGTATAGGGACTTGTTTCCATTCCACCAAATGGTCGGCATTAAATTCAGTATTGGCCTCAGTGAGTCCCTCCTCTCCCTAGCCCAGTTAACCACGCACTCGAGCCTACTCTCGGCGTCCTCACATTCGTCAATGTCGGCCTCGAAGACAACCACATCCCTAAACACGCAGTCCTCATCCAAAGCCAGTGAGTAGCACTGCCAAACACCGATTATTTCACCATCCCTAACAAGCCTAAGGGCGTCATCCCTACCAATGGGTAGCTTACCCGTGAGCCACGTGTTACCTGCCAGTAGTTATAACGCCTATAGCCCCAGGTCAATGAGTTAATGAACATGTTTATCACATCCACATCAACCCTAGAGTTGATCTTTGACCTCATCCCACCTCACCTTTTCCCTCCACTTACCCTTACTCCCTTCAGTCCCTCTTGACCCACTTTCAACCCCTATCTTATCTGAACCTTGTTCAGAAGACCCCGGGGTTAAACTAACGCTCTCTACACCCTCTACGCCCACCTGTTCTGGAGTATATTTATTTTGTCTCTTCTCATCTAGAACTGAACGACCAGTCTCGGAACTGGGGTTTAGATTGCCTATATATGCGCCCCCGGTGGGCGTAGTGGGTGTTGGGGCGTTTAAATTACCCCGGGTCTCTTCTGTACTTTTTTTCATTGTCTACGTGGAGGTCGAACAGGATTGAAAGTAACTCATCAAGTGTAAACCTATAACCATGCTCATCGCCAATTTCCATTTTACTCCTCCCAAGTAGCTGCCTTGGTGTTCCAATGCCGTTCCTGTTTCTAGCACTGGGAAACGCATGGTACAGTAAGTAAACGACCACGCTGTTCCTCCTCAGTAATTCATTTATAATATCAATAAACACATCATCAATTATTGGGCTCCTCCTCCTGCATTGCTGCTTATCAATCTCGCTAACATCACCAAGTTCCTCACCATTCTCGCAAATGAGGCTAATTACCCTCCTCCTTATTTCAATCGACTCATCGCTCCACCTTGGCTCCTTAAACACGACCCTGGCCCTGTCTGCGTTCCTTACCAATGCCTGGAGCCTGTCAGCAGCCGTCTTGATCTGTATGCCTAAGCCCTCGAGCCAATCCTCAAACGCAGCCCTAATCCTCGTAACGTCCCTTTCCCTTATTGACTTGTCAATCTCCTCCTCAATAACGAGCCTCCTATGCCTACCCGCCTCCTCACGCTCACTCGCAAGTGCGTATAGTGCGTCCTCAACATCGCTGAAGTCAATACCGAACTCCCTGGTTATGAAGCCCCACAGGCTCGCCGCAAACCATAGGAAGTTGAGGTACTTATCCCTCGTCTTCTCCGTCTCCTGCTTCATGAGCATTAGCAACTCATTGCCGTAGTTGCTCACGATGTGGTTGAGCACGAGGAGCATGTTCGGCATTTCGATACTGTAGAGTATCTTTCTTAGCTCAGCACCGTTCGGCCTAGCCTCATTCATATTAATCAGCACCAACCTCCTATCCAGAATTGCAATTGCCCTCGCCCTATTCCCCTCACCCATCGCCCTAATGACTTCGTTGTACACATCCACCTCGCCCTCCGCGTTCGTGATTATGAACGCCATCCTCATGATTGGCATCCTCTCCCTCAGGCCTGGCCCGTACTGCCTAGCCCTAGCGAGGCTCACGGACTTATCGCTCGCGGCGCCCATCTGCAGGATTAGGTTCACGACCTTGTCATTCATTATCACGTCGTCAAAGACCACGGGTAGTGTGGACTCAGTCATCAAGCCAAGCAGTCTCGGCAGGGTCTCGGTGACGTGCGTGCCCTCCGTGATCAATGTGACCCTATCCCCAACGCCGAGGGTCTCAACCAACGTGTTGAAGAGCGTTGTCTTGTTAATGTTTGGGTAGCCGAACACGATTGGTACGGGCGTGTCGGAGTTCCTCATGAAAGACCTATACGGCTGAAACAACGCGTATGAGTAATACAAACCAGCGATTCGCAGCGGCACCGCCGGGTTGCGGAAGGCGCCCTTAACCTCGTCAAGTAATTTCCTGATCTTCCCGAGCTCATTAACGACCTCCTCCCTACTCGCTTTCTTGACTTCAACACCCGCGTAGCCGGGCTCCCAGTAGATGCCCCTCGCTGGGTCGTAGATGAAGCCAACCGTGAAGTGGAATGACGCCACGTACTTAGTTGCTAGTACCGTGCGTAGCCTATCAATGACGTCACGCCTCGCGGTAACGCCAATCGTCAGTAGTCCCTCCGTCAACGCGGTGCTCGAGTAGTCAAACACGTACGTCTCGACACCGCCTCCATTCCTAATCCTCGCAACGTAGAAGTCGGCGTGAAGCACGGCATCGCTGATGCGCATTAGGTCGATGAGGTTGTTCAGCTTGTACACCGTGTCAACAACGAGACACCTAAGCCTCGTGTAGAGCTTTCCATTCCTAGTGATCGCTCCATTGACTGCGCAGTCCTCGGTGAGAAAGCCGACAACCCCCTCATGGTACGCGTCCCTCTCCCTAAAGACGACGAGGTGGAGCACGCCATCAGGGCCCCTCACCACGGCATAGGCCTCACGGCCCTGCTATCCACGAAGCCCCACAGCGCGTCCCTGGCCCTCGCAACCTCAATGAATATTGAGAACTTGGCATCAGGCGCCCTCTTGGCGTCTAGGTCCTTCAATAGTGAGTAGGCGCTGAGGAACTCACTGGTTACGTACCCCAGGGCACCACTGTCCATGCCATGCCTCCTCACGTAATCCCTGGCGAGTCCCGCAATGAATGCCTGCTCCACCTCGCTCAGGGTGTTCGGCCCAGGCGCATTAACGGCGCTGTAGGCGCCACCAACACCCTCCTCAATCCCCCAATTATTCGTGTTCGCCGAGGCCATGACTCACCCCTCGTTAGCCCCCATACCGAGGTGATGAGTGAGTGCCCACCTAACGTGGCGCATCAAGCACTTGAAGGCATGGTCACCAACCTCCCCATACAGCCTCCCCACATCATCGCCATTGAGTAGGTCCAGGGCAACACTGCAGTGGGGGCGCCCCTGGGTGCCGGGGAGCAGTGACTTAACGCAAATGCATGGAGCAGTCCATGTATGTACCTCTCGGGGCTGTGCCCAACGTCGTAATCGGCAACGAAGACCCAGGCCAGGCCAGGGCCGCCCGACCTAACCAGCAATGAGGCGTGGGTTACCGTGTCATAACTATCAATCACCAGTATAATCGGTGCATAGCCCTCAAACTCATTGAGTAATTCTACGTAGAGGTCCCAACCACTTTTGCCGCAATCCCCAGAGGCAATGCACGACTCATCACCCGGCCTATCTGGGTAATCGCGGGACCGCATCATCAAGGGTCACCACCGATGTGCCACTTCTCGTACATTGGGTACGTGCAGTGATTCGTCACGTTGCACTCAATACTCCTCCACTCATACTCAATGGCCTCGCTATACGTTACCACTTCCCTCACGCACCTCCTGTTCGGTTTACCCAGGAAGACGCGCAGCGGTTCATTGGAGAGCCAGTAGTTCTCCGCAAGTACGTTTAATCGCCTCGGTATGTAGATCGCGGGCCACCACCGGTAAGTCGTGACCCTGGCGATGAACCTATCGAGCAACTCATTACCCTCATCAACAATGATAACCAGGACACGCACACCACGGAGCGCGCTTAGGAATTCCGACACAAAGTCATCACCCCTCAGCGGCTTAGCAATGTAGTGGTTACCATTCTTGATCAAACCAAGCCTAAGCGGTTTCCTCCTATCTAACCACTCATTTAGTACTATGTTATATAGAAGCAATAGGGCCAGTGGACGCCCAACACCAACCACGCCGCCTGGCTTAATACTATTAATCAACCCTACGATTGAGTTCCTCATGCATCCTATATCGAATATGTTGACCATACGACGGAACCCAGGAAGGGGGCTTAATTAGAAGGGGGTCTGAATTACATCCCTAAGATAAATATCAAAAATAATCTATAAATATTTAAATAAATCTGACAATAAATCTTTTATATTTACCAAAGGATCTGGCTGCTAATTAGTAATTTAGGTAGATAAAAGACAAACCTGGCAGGACACCGTGTAAGATAATGCTTTTCCACTCCTAGGCTGAACATCGCAGTCCTAGTCATTGGCACGCCCAGGGAGGATTCGGGGAGCGCTATGGATAGGCTTGGTTGGTGCTGGGGTTCTTGGGGTTAATCCTAGGACTCTCGATGATGAGAGTGATGAAGTCGTTGTTGACTTTGTGGCTAGGTTGATACGTGGGTTCCTTGGTAGGGGTTTCTCTAGGGTTGTCTTTATTCCGTTTGGTTTTTGGTAGTTTTAAGGGTAGGTTCTTCGATGATGATCTTGATTATTGCCGAGATGCTCAAGTCCAGGGTTCCTGGACCTAGGGTAATCAATGAGGGGTTGAGCCCGCTGCAGGTTCTTTGCCTATTTAATTACCTGGATCATGTGATTGCCATGAGGCATCATGCCGCGGTATTCGCATTGTTGGCAGGCAAATCAGTGACTGTTATTGTTTACGATACGAAAATCATGGAGCTCATTAAAAGGTTTAGGGGAGGTGGGGTTAAGACGGTGTTCACACCTGCGGATTCATGGCGGATACCCGCGAGGGGTGAGGAACCGTTCAGGCCCAAACCCTAGTCTTCTTTATTAAGGGTAGATTTAATAATGGGGTGTTAGTTAACTAATAGGGTGTTAGTAATGTTGTTTGATGATAGGCCTAAGGAGTTGAGGAGTGACTTATTTGATAGGGATAATGAGTTGAGGAGGCTTCACTCGGTGGTCTCGGAGCCGTTGGTCGTGATTACCGGTATTAGGAGGATTGGGAAGACTTCCGTGTTGAGGGTTTTCCTCAATGAGGCTGGGATTCCCTATGCGTTGATTGACGCCAGGGCCCCGTTAACGTCATATAGGGTATTGTACACGATGTTCTCGGATGCTTTGACGCAGCTCGTTAGGCGTGGGGTGGGGAGGGATGTGCTGAGGCACATAACCGGGGTTTCAATACTGGGATTCAGCGTTTCCCTATCCTGGGAGCCAGGGGGAGGGCTCCATTGATGCGTATCCTAGATGAGGTTAATGATAGTGGTAGGGTTATCATAGCCATTGATGAGGCCCAGAACCTTAGGGGTAGGTTAGGTAATGAATTATTGTCATTAATGGCGCACTGCTACGACTACTGCAGGAACGTCACATTCATAGTAACCGGCTCCGAGGCAGGCCTACTCAACGACTTCCTAAGGATTGATGACCCTGAGTCGCCACTCTACGGTAGGCACGTGGAGGAGGTTAGGATTGAGAGGTTTAGTAGGGAATTGTCCCTGGACTTCCTCAGGGAGGGGTTTAGGCAGGTGGGCATTAATCCACCGGTCGAGGTGCTTGAGTACGCAGTGGATAAGCTGGATGGCGTTGTTGGTTGGTTAACCGAGTTCGGCCACAGGTGCGCAATGATTGGTGAGGCTAGGGCGTCAATAGTAGATGACGTACTTGAACTAGCCGCCAGGGCCACCATTAATGAGTTGAGCCACTTCTCCAGGGAGTACGTGACAGTCCTCGAGGCGATTGCCAAGGGCTATGAGAGGTGGGGGGAGATTAAGGGTTACCTTGAGGAGAGGAGGAAGAGGGTCATATACGATGCGGAGCTGAGGAGGTACCTAACGGCGCTTGAGAAGAGGAGCTACATAGCCAGGGTGGATAGGTAGGTACGCCATAATAGACCCGGTGGTTAAAAACGCATTAATTAAATTAAGGAGGATTAACACCGCCAAGCAATAATGCAAACAAAGTATTTTAACCACGGTAGTTGAAATCACTTGGTGTACGCCATGGGTTCCGTGGCCGTTAATGCGGTTGTTCGTGGACCTGGCGGTAAGGTTAGGTTAAGGGCCTTAGTCGACACGGGCTTCTACGGCGACATCATCACCACCCGGACAGGGTTCAGGGCCTGGGCGTGGAGTTTAGGCATGAGAGGGTTAGGAGGCTGCCCGACGGCAGGGCCGCCAGGGTTAGGTACGGTATTGGTGAGGTTGAGGTTTTGGGTGAGGTGACGGGCGGCGACATTGAGGTTTGGCCAGACCTTAAGCTACCCACGGGCGTGGACGCGCTACTGGGCGTAACCGCGCTGGAGAAGCCGGGGTTTAGGGTTGATCCAAAAACTGGGAGGCTGGAAAGGGTTGAATTATACCTCCTATAATTGAGCCTCTGAGCATCGTTCAGCATCCTAACCCTTCCACACAAACTTTAGCATATCGATAACCTACCCTAATAGGACCCACCTGCCCAGGTCTTCGGCTAGGGTTTACCAGCCTAGCCCTTACGAACTTACCATGTCCAAGCACCTCAAATCGTTAATGAGGCGACGCATCATTACGGCTTAACCACCTTATCAATCTCCTCCTTTAGTTCCTTTAGTGTGTTTTCGAGCTCGTCACTCCACTTTGTCCTTGGTTTAAGTTCCTCAACCCTTCTTATTAACTCCCCTATCAGCTTTACCACGGCCACCGCGGCCTCCTCCCTATCCCTGAACTTTGATAGGGCTAGGTCTGGGTCCGGCCCGTTGTACTGGTAATCATGTAGTTCCAGGGCTGTGCTTGTGGCGAAGTATAATCCCCCATGGCCAACCTCCTCAAGCATTTGTGATAGCCTAACCATCCTCGTTGTTGGTACCCTAGCACAGCCCTATTAATCAACCATTGCCTCTCCTCCTCGGTCTTGGCCGCTTGAATCAGTTTATCAAGCTCGAGCTCAGTAAGGCAGCCAACAAGGCCCTCCATGCCTGGAAGACCTTACCAGCAGCATCCCTAACAAGGCCCCTACCCAGGAACTCAAGGGCCAATCTAGCCTCGATCAAGGCCTCCAAAAGCCTCGCACCCACATAATCCTCCATACTCGGCTTAGGCAAAGGCCTCTCAAGGGCTTCTGTGTTCATTGGTGTTGTTTTGCTTGGCTTGTTTAAATGCTTGGCGTTGGGTATTGTCTCGTGGTGTGGTGGTTCATGGTTTTGATGTGTTGGGTTTCTGTAAGTCTTATTAAGGGGTTGTGGTCCTTGTTTATGTGGGTTTTGTTGTTGAGTTGCCCGAGGTGCTTGTTAGGGAGTTGGTAGGTTGGGTGTTGATGTTGAGGGCTTCGTCATAGACAGCGTATTGGCCAGGCTCAGGCTGGACCCGGGCACAGAGCTCGAGGTCCACCTAGAGCTCGCCGGGAGGTTCCTTAACGAGGGTGAGGCATTGATTGATAGGGACCTGTGCGGGCCAGCGAGAAGCTTTACAGGGCGGCTGAGGAGGCTGTTAAGGCTATTGCCATCGCCCTGAACCTTGATGAGGCTAGGGCGGCGTTGGAGCAGGGTAGGTGGACTGCCGCGTTGTTGTTTAGGGCCGTGGACTCAATAAGCGATAGATTGGGAAGGGAGGAGGTCAGGCTCTGGTGGGGTAGGGCATGGTTCCTACACGTGGAGGGATTTCACGAGGTGAGGCTAAGCCAAGGCCAGGTAAGGAGGGATTTGAAGTACGTGGAGTCCCTGGTAAGGCTGGCCCAGGAATGCTACCGAGAAGGGAGTAGGAAATGAATTAGGGTGGCCTTTGGACGTGAGCGTCACAGCAGTTATATGTGCGTGGCATCACGGCTCCACCTATAAACGTTTATTGATTGCCTTGCATTTTTGTTTGTGTTGGGTTTATTAGGGGTTGTGGTTAATACCTTCAGGGAATGTTATGGGCTTGGTTAGGGCTGACGTCACGCTCATAGGTGTTAAGGGTTCCAGGAGCGTTACTGCGCTCGTTGATACTGGGGCGGCTGTTACGGTGGTGGATAGGCTTTGGCCGAGGAGGTTGGGGTCGCGTACACGGGTAGGAGGAGGGCTTTGGTCACGGCGTTTGGGCATAGGGTTGAGGGTGAGGTGGCGATTATTAGGGAGCTTTTGATTGAGGGCGAGGTACTCGATTACGAGAGGGTCCTGGTCCTCGAATTAAGCGAGGGCGTTAAGGAGACACTTAGGAACGCTGGCGTGAGTGACTCGGTGATAATTGGCTTAACAACCATAGAGGCTGCGGGCTTAATACCCGACACAGTAACTGGTAGGCTTAGGAAGACCGAGGCATTCCTATTCACAACCCATTAACCCGAAGCATGCGGCAACCAACGACGCCCAACCTACTTAATACTCCCTCTCAATTCGTTTAGTGCATTCTCGAGTTCGTCATTCCACTTTATTCTCGTTTTCAATTCCTCAATCCTCCTCATTAACTCCTTTATGAGTAGTTTTACGTCTATCGCGGCCTCCTGCCTATTCCTGTACTTGTTTAGTGTCGTGTCTGGTCCGTTGTATTGGTAGTTGTGTAGTTTCAGGGCTATCGCAGTTCACGGTAATACCCTGATGCCCCACCTCCTCGAGCAATTGCGATAGTGCCCTCATCCTGCTCGTGGAATCCTCGGAACAGCCCTACCCACGAGCCACCTACGCCCCTCATCAGTTCTCACCACCTTCAGCAACTTATCAAGCACAAGCCTCAATAAGGCAAGCCAGGAAAACCCTCCAAGACCGAAACACCCTACCAGCCACATCCCTAACAAGGCCCTTGCCTAGGAACTCAGGGGCAAACCAAGCCTCAACCAAAGCCTTAAGAAGCCTCACACCAACGTAATCCTCAGTGGTTGGCTTAAGCAAGGGCTTCTCGAGGGATTCCGCATCCACAAACTTGCTCATCTCATCGCTTCCTTAAATACTTATTAATGGGATGATTCGTCCGAGAGGTTGGGGAATCAGTGTGCCCGGGCAGGGTTGCGTCGTGGGTGGAGGTGCCTGTGGTTGGGGTTGCATTATTATTAACGGCATTTGAATGGGATGCGTTTCCTCCTTCTTACTGCCTCATGCCTTTCCCTGATTTATACGGGTTTAAATAAGTCAGGTATTGTTTTGGTGTTTGTTGATTATTGGTACGTCATTGAGTAGTTAGTCCTGTGCGGTGGGTATTACGGTTATTATCCTAATCCTCTCGCCATTATGTTTAATGGATGTGTAGATTATTATGACCGTGACATTACTACACCTATTAATTGGCATGCATAGGATGCTTTGATTATTCTGGTTTTTACGTACTCTCCATTGCATGCATGTTCTATTGCCTTTACAATCTCCTGCCCAAAGTCGTCAATGCAGACCCCACCGGACCTGAGCTCATGAATTCTTAACCGTAGTCTCTGCTCGGCATGAACCGTCAACTCGAACATCATTTTTATCGCCAAAATACTGACCAATTGAGTACTATGCATGGTGAACAGAATTGATCCCTATAATCTGGGTAGAAGGATATGTTCGTTGGTTTAATTATGACCTCCTTCTCACTCCCATCACCTAATTTAAGCCTCAAAACACCATCATTAACTACCTCAATCCTCTCGGCCTTGGCGGGTCGACCCATCACGATGACCGGGTTACATTGGGGACCCGGTCTTGGCTCGTTGATCTTCGTCGAGACTAGTACGTTCACCCATATTGAGTAGTTATTCTCGTACTTAAGGACCTTAAGCACCACCGGCATTGCCGTAATCGTTAACTCCTCATCAACAACCAGGGCCTTAATGACCATGGGCTTTATCGAGACTAATAGACATACTAAGCAATGAAGCCAATCAAGAAATAAATACCTTATACCTAGTGTTATCCATGTCCTCGGCATCAAACACCCATGACCTATCCAGGGATACGCAATAGAAAAGGCCAATAAACACTGCCTAAGTCATCCCCAACGCCCTCTTGACGGCTTCCCTATGAAGCGGTGATTGCCAGGCCACGTATTTACCTATCCCAAGCTCTAGATCCCTCTCGGGTGGTGGGGCGTCAATCCATAGGTTGTCGTCTCGCCACTCCGGTATTTCCAGGGCTAGGTTTAGTTCGATTAACCTATTCATCAGTGGTATCCCCTCCCTACCCATGAGCACGTCCGGATCCTCCAACGCCCTAATCAATAACTCCCTGTCATTAGGCCCTAGTGATGCTATGAATGCCCTAACGCCCTTTTTATCAATCAACTCCCTCACCACGGCATCACCATTCCAGTTATTTTCATAGAGCCTCTCGAGAATCCTCGGGTTCCCACCCGTCAGTTTCCAAACTTCCTCAAATGGCGGCTTATCGCCGGGCACTTGCTCGTACAATTGCCTAAACCCATCCCTACCCATGTTCCACATCGCTAATAAATCAGCCCATTCATGCCTACCAATCTCACGCCTCGAAACACCCTCACTCGTAGCCACAATCGTGACTATCCTCTCATAGGGCCTCGGCGGATGCTCTAAAATACCCAGGAGACCCTTAACGTATATTGCGGCCCTGTCCAGGCCTATCGCTTGGAATGCGTCGTCAATTATTATTGCGATTTTTCCACGGCCAAGGCTTATTGCCTCCCTCACAACATCAATTACCGACCAAGCAACACCACCCCAGGATAACCGCGATGTAGCCTCCCTAACCAGGTTGATTAACCTATCCCTGAGGCTTTGTACGCCAATCTCAATCGCGAACTCCTCCTCGATTGGGTTTAGGTAGATCACGTCGAAACCACGCTCCCCAAGCAACTCCACAGACTGCCTAAGCCACGCGGTTTTTCCGCAGCCCTCAGGGCCGTAGACCACCTTCGGGAATCCAGTACCCCTATTAGCCCAATACTCAATGCGCTTAAGGGCAAGGTACCTATCGGTGAATTCAATGATTAAATTGGCGAAGCCCAGCCTAATCCTCTTCACGGTGTAATTCCCTGCCTCCTTCCTTTTTAGCCTTTGGTATTATCCAATACGGTGCTTGGGAAGGCCTAGGCTATGCGTGTTACCACTTATTCACTTAGATATTAAGGCCTAACGAAGTAATTACGCCTATTATGCAATGACGAAGAGCCCACTAAGCATTAGGCCTAGCGTAAATAGTGTTTTAACGCCCTGTCCGTCCATGCGTATGGTTCTACATAGCCAGCCTTCTTCATGAGCCATCTGCCTCCTCAGCCCCGGTGACCTAGTCAACTTATCGATTCCGAGCCTAAGCAGGGCAGAAAAATGCCCTCCATGCCGGGAACGCCTTATCCGTGGCATCCCTTTGACTTAAGTTAATGTTGATTAACCGTTCGTGAGTACTTCCTAATTAGCTCATCATAGTCAACCTCCCTGAGCATTGGTCGATTAACCTATACTCTCCCTCCCTAACCTTCTCAATGAAGTTATAATTAATTAGGGCGTTTAGTGCGTTCACGAGTTCTCTGTCACTAATTCCCTGTTGAGTCTCGTCATCACGGCTAGCTTAATGTCCCTCCACCTATTCACAAACCTCAACACCGATAGTATGGCTAGGTAGAGCGCCCTGTTTGCCTTATCCTCGAGGAAGTGCTCAAGCTCAGTAATCATCATTTTAACGCCCTCATTAACCGTCTTCCTCAGGGAATCCTTGAGGCCCATTCCCCTAACCCCATGGTAATTACCAAATAGTGTTAGCCAACCAACTATGTCATCAAGCCTGTTGATGACGGTGTCAAAGGCGCTGAATCGAATACCCAACTCATTAAACCCCTTCTCAGGAACTCCCTGGATAACTCATTTATTACCACCCTCATTAGGCTAGTCTTACCAATACCACGCTGACCACTAATGACAACCCAATTACCAGCCCTAACCTGTCTCTTAACATACTCAACCTCCTCATCCCTAACCTCCTTCGGGTGCAGGTCAAAGTGCACTGAAGACCCAGCAGTTAAAAGGTATCTCTTTATTAATGAGGTCCCGAGCCAGGTAGATTAATTTATTGACTGACCCGGTACGAGCATTATGGTGTTAATCCCTACGTAATGACTCGATGGCCTTCCTTAGTCTGAACTCCATCCTCTTCATGTATAGTGCCATCGTCGCCATCCCAAGGAATTGTAGGCCTATGAGGGTTAGCATTATGGCAACCAACCCCTTCAGGTAGTACTTAATGCCGTAGAATATGTACCAATAACCGACATAGCGCCGAGGAGAAGCCTGGTATGAGGAGGAGTGCGCCTAGTAGGAATAGTATTAGCATTGGGTTGTACCTAGTGGTTAGCAGGACCATGTCCCTAAAGATCCTCAGCCCATCCACCACACCCAGCTTCTTCTTACCAACCCTGGGCCTATACTCAATGGGGATCTCCCTAACCACCCTGCCCGTGCTGATCATATGCGCGGCTATGTGTGCCTCAATACTGAAGCCGCCTACCTCCGCAACCGCGTCCCTAAGGGACTCAACCCTGACGATGTACATGCCGCTGAGCACGTCATGAAGCTTCGTGTCAAATAGTAGGTTGAAGACCCAGGTAAGTAGCCTATTACCAAGCCTGTAGATTGGGCCCTGGCTACAGGGTAGTGGTTTCCTGACGCCTATCACCTCGTCAGCCCCAGTCCTCATTACCTCCCTAACCATCTCCGGGATGTACCTGGCTGGGTATGAGTAGTCGCCATCCATGACGAGCATGTATGGCGTATTCACGTACTTAAGCGCGGTCCAAATGGCGTCAGCCTTACCCCTACCCTCCTGCTGAACAACCCTAACGCCGTACCTCACAGCCACGTCTACGGTGCCATCAGTACTACCACCATCGACGACCAAGACCCTCTCCCTGGGAACACCAACGCTCAACACCTCATCAAGGACCAGGCCAATGCCCTTAACCTCATCCCGCGTGGGTATGACCACAGTGACCAGGCCCAGCAATTCATCACCGGCCATATGAATTATTAATCCAGTTTATGGAAGCACAATTAAGTATTACTGCAAACACCAAGCCACCACAGCACTGATCAAAGAAATGATCAGCACAAAGCCAGCGACAATCACGCGTCATAACCCCCTCCCATCATCACCCACTAACTACCCAATACACCAAGACTAAAAACCAAACCCCACCACAGAACAACCAAGGCAGCGAAAGCCTTAAAAGCATAAGGAAGGACCCATAAAACAGCGGGGTAGGGTAGCCTGGTAGCCTGCGGGCTCATAACCCCGAGAACCCAATCGGGTCGGGAAGTCCCCGGTTCAAATCCGCCCCGCTACCAAGACTTTTTTTCATAAATTTATTGATTATTTTATGAAAATTTCTATGAATAAATAATCCTTAAATTCATTAACAGTTACTAGGTTTTACGGCATAAGCACTAATAATATTCACGTCTATGAATTTTTAATCTTAATACCGCGGGTTTGCTTCATATCGGCAATGTGCCTATCTTTTCCTTAGTGATTTATTAATTATTTTGAGATTATGGTTATAGTATGTTTATTGCTCGGTGTCGAGAGACCGCAACCATGGAAATAGATGAGGGATTAGTTAGGAAGAATAGATTCTGTCGTGGTGGAAGGGGTGGACTTAAGTGCAGCGGTGAGGTAGAGGATCAGGAAACTATTAATAGAGTTATCGCCCTATTAATTGAGGCGCTTAGGCGATTAATTAATTGGTGTGTTTGGGATCAATGGTGGATAGGTGAGAAGGAGAAGGAGTTGCTGAGGCTTAGGAATGATGCCGAGACCAAATTTAGAGGTAGATATAGCGATGATGTAGTTGATGATTTGTTAAAGGTCATTGATGGGTTCATACAGTACATTGCCGAATTTAGGAAGTATTGGATTGAGAATAATATTGGGGATGAAATTAAGAAATTAATTGAGGATTTAAGAAACGGTAAAGCCGATGTGGTCATTAGAAGTACGGGCAAGGCGCTGACAATTAGTGCGTATGGTAAATACGCGATATTAGAGGTGAGTAGATTAGGCGGTATGAGGGTTCGTTTGATATTTAGGAAGATTAGGGGTGTAACCATTGACGTGCCGGATATCTTCAGGAAGGTAATGGGTAGGGATGAGTATGAGGATTTTACTAAGATACTGCAGGGATTACGGAGGGGATTTGCGGAGACTGATGAAGGTGTAGATGGAGTTAGGCCTAGAATGGGGACTGCTCAGACGTGGCAGGTCATTCTTTGGTCGCTATTATACCAGGTAGGGTTCGTGCATTTATAAATGCCGTTGATGTTAATGTAGAAGGCGTAGCCATGGTGTGGCAACTAAGGGCCAATAGCCATAAATCGCTTAGGAATAGTACGTATGAAGTACTTAACGATAAAGAGACATTGATGGCATTTATGTTAACCGCAGTTCTCGGTGATGGTTACGCATATATCACGGATAAACCAAGAATTAAACTTGTAATTGGTACCGCCAAGTTCAGGAGGTGGGAACCAATCCTTAACCAATTAAGTAATATAGGCTTCAAATGGAGTCCGCAACCAGGCCGAGATGCAGTACAAATAACGTTTACCGCAGGTTACGCAATAGACATGGCTCAGGCAATGATTAACATCGCACCACCCATATTGAGAGACATCTTAGACGTACTCAGCATAGAGAAATGGCAAAGGATGAAGAAAATAGCCAATATGGAGGTTAGGTTTAGGCTTGGTGAGTCGCGGGTTTTGGTTGGTGGTGAGCCGTTCACTGTGGCTGTTAGTAGGGGTTCGGTTAGGTTGTTGCGTAAGGTTAGGGATTGGGCCGGGGTTTATAGGGTTCTTGAGGTGTTGAGGGGTGGTTACGGTGAGGACTTTGTTTCTCAGGTTAAGGTTCATAGGAGTGGTGGGTATATTGTCATTGCTATACCTGCGAGGCTCATTGAGGGTCGTGAGGATATTAGGGCGCAGGTTATTAGTGTGCTTTGTAGGAAGTACTGGAGGACTAGTGATGATAGTAGGAGGATGGAGGTGGTTAGGGCATTGAGTAGGTTTGCGTCTTTGGAGACCATCAGCGCCTGCCTAGGTAATGCTTCACAACCCCATTAATCGCCATACGGCACTTCCTCCAGGCGCATTCCTGTGCCGGTGCGTATACCCTGGATGTGTGGATTACTTTCTATTTCTATTCAACCTTGAATAGGTGAATTCACTCACCATACCTATCCCACCGCCTAAAACTGATAGTTACCGCCAAAACAATGCCCATCTCGTGGAAACCATAGTCAATACCATGCCACGGCGATGTAGGTGTTTTTCTGGGTACTACGTTTATTAATTGCCATTAATTTCCACGTTCTAGATGGCACTTCTTGCCCTAGCTTCGAAATTCAGCCTTATGCTTGCCATTACCTGTTTGCCGGGTAGAGAATATCTTATGGTTGAGCCGCACCGTTATTAATGGGCAATGAGGACCTGGTTAATGAGGTACTGTCCCTAAAGCGTGAGAGGAATGCGGTAATACTGGCCCATAATTACATGGATTACGATATACAGGTTGTTGCGGATTTCATTGGTGACTCGTACGACCTGGCGCTTAGGGCTATGGAGACTAAGGCCGAGGTCATCGTATTCGCCGGCGTTAGGTTCATGGCTGAGCAAGCAAGCGCTCAATTACGATAGGACCGTCCTCGCCCCAGACCCCGGTGCCGGTTGTACAATAGCCGATGCCCTCAATGCGGATATGCTAAGGCGTGCTAGGGAGGAGTACCCCAACGCACCCGTGGTCCTCTACGTTAATAGTAACGCCGATGTTAAGGCATTGGCTGATTACATCGTTACGTCATCGACCGCCATTAAGGTCGTTAAGAAATTAAGTAGTGACGTGGTAATCTTCGGCCCAGACTCTAATTTAGCAGACTACGTCGCTCACATGACCGGTAAGAGGATAATTAAGGTCCCTCCCAACGGTAAGTGCATAGTTCATGCCAGTTACACGGTTGACATGGTGAGGGAGGCTAGGGCTAAATACCCGGGAGCCAAGGTGATGATACACCCAGAGGCACCCCTTAATGTGCTAAGGATGGCCGACTTCGTAGGGTCCACGAACCAGATGATTGAGTACGCCAGGGATAGTGGTTATGACGAATTCGTGGTTGGTACGGAAATAGGAATGCTAAATGCCCTGAGGATTAAGGTGCCCAATAAAACGTTTCATCCATTAACGACAGGCCCAAGTGCTAAGTGCCCATTCATGGCAATGGTGACTCTCGATAAGGTCTATAGGTCGCTCCGAGACATGGTTCATAAGGTTGAGATACCGAAATCAACCGCCGACGCCATAAGGGAGGCCTTCGAAAGGACTCGAAAACTCCTTGAGGGGTGAGGCTGTTGATATACATAGTGGGTAGCGGTATTGCTGGATTATCAGCCGCAATCGCCCTTAGGAGGGCTGGCCATGATGTTACTGTAATAACTAAGGAATTGAGTGGGGGTTCGAGCCATGTGTCTAAGGGCGGCATAGCAGCTGCCACGGCGGTTGATGATTCACCACAAATACATGCAGAGGATACGCTTAGGTTGGTGATGGGCTTTGCGATGTGGAGGCCGTTAAGTACTTCACGAGTGAGGCGCCCGTCATTATTGAGGAATTGATTAAGATGGGGTTTGAATTTGATAATGATCTAAGGCTTGAGGGCGGTCACTCAAGGAGGAGGGTTCATCATAGGACAGATGAGACTGGGAAGGTATTGACCGAGTTTCTGCTTAGGAAGGCCATTGAGCTTGGCGTGAATATTGTTGAGGATGAGTTGATGGCACTGCAGGTAAGGGATGGGGTGATTAGGGGTTTCGTGACTAGGGAACGGGGTCTCATTAGTAACGTGGATTACCTGGTGTTGGCGACGGGTGGTTATGCCTATTTATGGCAGTACACGTCAAACCCACCAACAAACACTGGCGATGGGATAGCCATAGCCTTTAGGGCAGGTGCCGTGGTCTCGGATATGGAGTTTGTTCAGTTCCACCCAACCATAACCACCCTAGATGGTGAGGTGATGCTCCTAACAGAGACATTGAGGGGTGAGGGTGCAGGATAGTTAATGAATTTGGTGAGAGGTTCACGTTTAAGTACCATGAACATGGTGAGCTGGCCCCAAGGGACGTGCTCTCTCGAGCGATTTATATAGAGTTAATGAATGGTCATAAAGTATACATGGATTTAAGCGGTATTGAGGGTTTTGAGGAAAAATTCCCTGGCGTCAGTGATTTCTTGAGGAGGCATGGGTTGAGTATTAAGGATAGGGTACCTATTTACCCAGGTGCGCACTTCACCATTGGTGGATTGAGGGTTAATGTTAGGGGTGAGACGAACATCAAGGGCCTCTACGCCATTGGTGAGGTAGCCGATACCGGCCTGCATGGAGCCAATAGGCTAGCCAGCAATTCATTGCTTGAAGCGTTGGTAATGGGCTTTAACCTGCCAGATACCTAGGCGAGCCTTGGGCTGGACCGAGGCTAGACGACGGCTCATTAACAACGGTGAGGCTGAGGGATAACGGGCCCTTAATGAGCGTTGATGAGGTTAGGAGGGTTAATTGGGAGTACGTGGGCATACTAAGGAGTGGCGATGGGTTAAGGAAGGCCTTGAGTCTCTATGAGGGGGTAAACACCGCAGTAGGTACGAGGGAATCCAACGCAGCATTGGTGTCTTACCTAACGGCTTACTCAGCCCTACTTAGGACTGAGTCCAGGGGCGTTCATTATAGGGTTGATTACCCAGGTAAGGACGCTGGTTGGCGGAGGAGGATTTACCTCAGGGTGTCCCCATGATTGAGGAGTTGTACATAAATAGGCTCCTCAGCTACCTGGAGGAGGACGTATATCCGGAGGACATAACTAGTAGGTTTCTTGAGGGTATTAGGGCTAGGGGCATTGTTAAGTCTAGGGATGAGGGAATAATCGCTGGGCTTAGGTTCATAATACCATTCCTCAGATACCTCGGTTTTGAGGTAATCACGTATAAGCGTGATGGTGAGGTAATACGTAAGGGCGACACGATAATGGAGATAGTCGGTGACGCGGGCAGGTTGTTAACCGTTGAACGATTAACCCTGAACTTCCTCTCAAGGCTTTCGGGTATCGCCACCGCCACAAGCACCATGGTTAGGTTAGCTAGGTCCGTTAACCCAACGGTTAGGATCGCAGGGACGAGAAAGACAACGCCTGGGTTTAGGGTGTTTGAGAAATACGCAATAGAAATTGGGGGAGGCGACCCACATAGGTTCAACCTTGCGGATGCCGTGTTAATTAAGGATAACCACATAGCAATTTACGGAGACCTCGAGAAACTCATTAAAGTAATTAAGGAGAGGACGAGCTTCACGAAGAAGATTGAGGTTGAGGTTTCCACGTATGAGGATGCGATTAAGGCCTATAGCTGGTGCGGATGCCATACTGCTTGACAATATGAGACCAAGCGATATAATACCGATAGTTAATGAATTAAAGGGAAGGGTGATACTCGAGGCAAGCGGTGCATAACACCTGACAACGTGGTTGAATACGCAAGGACAGGCGTTGACGTAATATCCAGCGGCTACATAACGCATAGTGCCCGATCAATAGACCTAACAATGGATGCGGAGAGTATTTAAACGATTTAAAAATTGAATATAGTGCCCTCCTATTTACTGTACATCTGCCTTAGTTTATATCTCTGTATTTTTCCGCTCTCTGTCTTTGGTAGTGAGTCTACGAATACTACCTCGTGCAGATGCACGTGCTTTGAGTAATTCTCCCTAACGAAGTTATTAATTCCTTAGCCAGTTCATCGCTTGGCTTATAACCTGGCTTTAACACAACGAAGGCCTTAAATACGTGGCCCCTAACCGGGTCCTCAAATGCCACCGCGGCCGACTCAAGGACTGCCGGGTGCTTTATCAATACGCTCTCTATCTCGAATGGACCTACCCTATAACCCGATACCTTAACCACATCGTCCTGCCTACCTATGAACCACACATACCCATCTTCATCGATCCTCGCAGTATCTCCGGTTAAGTACCACTCGCCCCTGAAGGCATTCCTTGTTCTCTCCGGTGCATTTATGTAACCCATGAAGCAGAATCCCTCGGACGTAGTCCTAACGGCTAGTGTGTCATCAATAACAGTTACCTCATAGCCAGGTGCTGGTAGTCCCATACTACCGGGTTTAAGCTCTGCCTCGTAGCCCCAGCCATTATAAACAACCATACCAACCTCGGACTGTCCATAATGATCCTTAACCGGGACACCCAGCCTTTCCTGGAACCACTTAATCACCTCTGGATTGAGCGGTTCACCTGCCGAGCTAAGCTTCCTAACCCTCAGGTTATACCTACCTATGTCCTTTACGGTACCCATGATTAACCTATAAGCCGTTGGTGCAAAGGTGAAGTTCGTAACCCTCAACTCCTCAAGCAATCTAAGCGTATCCTCGGGGGAGAAGGGCTTGTCGAGGAAGACAACGGGCTTTCCAAACATTAATGGACCTATAACTCCGTAGTAAAGTCCATAGGCCCAACCAGGATCTGCGCCGTTCCAGAACACGTCACCCTCCTCGAGACCAATGCCATACTTCATATAGACATACGTATTGTACAGCAGTCTGTAATTCACCATGGCGCCCTTAGGCTCGCCCGTGGTCCCCGACGTATATATTAAAATGGCCATCTCATTCAAATCGGGTTCCCTAACCTCCTTAACCGGCTCGGCACTAAGGGTTTCATCAAAAGAGATTGCCCTACCGACCTTACCTGGGAAGGACACAAGCTTCACATTCAAGTCCTTAACCTTCTCATACTGATCCTCCTGAATAAACAATACACTCGGTCTTCTATCCTTAATCCTCGCCTCTATGGCAAGCGGGCCGAATGCCGTGAACAATGGTTGATAAACACCACCTACAATCCATGTCGCTAGGAGCACGATAACCTGCTCAGCCTTCTTAGAAGCCAACACAGTAACTACATCTCCAGCCTAACGCCATTATCCTAAGCCAACCAGCCAGCCTAAGGGCCTTCTCAGTAACCTCATAAAAACTCATTACCTGCCTATTCCAATCCTTATCAAACCTAATAACAGCAGGGTCACTACTCCCTCTCAAGAACGTACGTATCAACCCACCATTACCCGTAAAGTAGTTCCTAACCTCATTCCACGAAAATGTTTTTACTAAATCTGCGTACTTCATACATTATTTTTTTATAAAAATCCTTAATAAGCATTATCCTCTTTTTATAACTCTACACTTGAAGAAGAAATAAAGTACTAGGACATGGCACGTTATTCTTACGATCTAATGTTTAAGGGAGTGAAGTGATGAATTAAGTTATATAGCACTATATAGTTACTGTTCAAGTCGCATAAATTAATCACTTAATTGCGAAATAGCCATGCCGTTTACCACGTCTAAGGATGGTACTCGGATTTATTATGAAGTTATTGGTAGTGGTGAACCGCTCGTATTAATACAAGGCTTTAGTTGGGACCTAACCACCTGGCACTTCCAATGGGAGTTGGCTTATAAATTTAGGCTCGTCCTACTTGATAATAGAAGTGTTGGGCTTTCCGATAAACCTGTTGATTCATACTCCATGGATAGATGATAGAGGATGTTTATAGCGTTGTTAGCGCATTAAATCTAAAGAATATTAAAGAATATTCACCTACTTAGCTTCTCAATGGGTGGTATGATAGCCCAGGGCTTCGCACTTAAGTATGGCGATCTTATTAAGTCATTAATCCTAGTATCAACAATGCCTAGGCCGTTAATAGCCGTGAGTGTTAGTGCCGAGTTCATATCATTACTTAAGAGTCAATATAATGAATACGGCTTCTTCAAGTCACAACTGGAGTTGGCGTTTAGTGAACAATGGATTAGGAGAAGTCCTGACGTCTTTGAGAATTTCGTAAGGCTTAGGTATAACCTAAGAATGCCATTACATGCCTATCTCGGTCAATTAGCAGCAATACTGGCGACTAATTATGTCGATAAGCTGGGCAGTATTAATGTACCAACGACGATAATGCATGGCAACGCGGATCCGGTCACGCAATCTATATTGAGAGACCAAGTGACTTCAATAGGAGTGTTGAGGAGCACGTAAAATTAGTTAACGAGAATAGATTTAGGAGGGAGGGGCCAATAATCATTTAGGGGTTCGTAGATGTTTTAAATCATGAACCCATGTAATTTTTCCTGTTTGTTTTAATTATTCACGTGTAGTATGTTTTAAATGGGCCTTAAACCATGCTTGCCATTGTATGGACCTTATCTATGGACGGAGCACTAGGTGGGTATTGTCCTTACTGCCGTACAGCGTTGCCATCGGTCCACTGAGTACCTTAATTACTCTCGAGATTGCCTCATTGAGGGGAGGTCCTGTTGATGTTGGTTATGCCATGCTGCGGGCTCTGCGGCAGGGATCATCGCACCACTGCTGTGGGGCTTCCTGCTTGATAGGTATGGCAGTAAGGAGGTGCTTGCCCTGGGCTTCCTCGGCACGGCCTCTTCATCCTAGCCCTAACCTACGCGCCCAATATTCCGCAGATAGCCCTTTACTACGCCGCATCATCGCTGTTCTCCTCCGCCGTTGGTGTTTCCACGAGCTTTATCCTAGTTAAATCCTCGAGTAGGTATAGGCTCAATGAGTCATATTCCTGCTCAACTTCATTAGTTCGTTGGGTTACCTCATTGGTGATGTCTTGGCTGCCGTATTGTCAGGCTTCATGGTCACTAAATCCATATTACTCATCATGGGCTTACTGCCAATCATCTCCTTCGCTTGGTCGTTAATTTCCGTGCCGCGGGTCAGTAACGGTAGGAGACAAATAATGGGTAGCGTCGGGTTTGAGAGGCGTATCCATAATGTTGAATTGGGTGAATTAGTCACCCTTTACTCTGCGTTGATTATTTTCTACTTCTCATCTGGCATCTTCAATACGCTCTATCCCTATGGACTGAGGAGTGGTGGCCTATCGAGGAGTTGGGTGATGGCGATAATCTCCGTTGGCATGGGAGTTCAAATAATCGGTTATGTGATTACACCGCGCATGATACGCATGCTTGGTGGTAATGCGAGGGCCTCATCACGCGCATTAATACTGAGGGGACTATCATACTTCCTAATTGGCTTAACATCAACGACGCCTGAGGCCATGATTATTACGGGATTAACGCTATACCCACTGGCCGCGGGTATCGCCTTCTCAACCTTTTACACGGCATCAAGCGTGATGGTCTTTGAGAGGCTTGGTAGTGGTGAGGAGGGTAGGGGTCTCGGAGCCTACAACTTCATCACGGGCTCTGCATACCTAGCTGGGTCGTTGGCGTCTGGTTACTTGGCTGATTCCGTGGGCATTGGTGGTAGTTACATGATCGCTGGTGCGATGCTTTGGGTTTCGTCATACCTATTTGAGCATATGCACAGGAGTGAGGGAGTTAAGAACGTACTTAATCCCTAGGCTTATTTTCCCATATTTCACGGTTAGGGCAATAACCATGTCTTAGTGGCATAAACCTCCGGGTTTAACTTTAAAGGTAGTATTGCTGGTGCTTTATCGTGACCATTAAGGGTGTTAATGGGGTTGTAGGCTTCGTTAACCTCTCGACTGGTGAGGTCAAGAAGATACAGGTGCCCGATGAGGTTTATAGGAATTTCCTAGGCGGTTATGGGCTGGGCGTCTGGTTCCTATATACTCACATGAAGCCTAGGGTTGACCCACTCGGCCCCGACAACATACTGGGCATAATATCGGGCCTACTAAACGCCAGTGGCATTCCAATGACTGGCAGGTCCATGGCCGTCGGTAAGTCACCACTGACTGGTGGTTGGGGTGACTCAAACGCCGGCGGTAGGTTTGGGCCTAAGCTTATGGAGCCGGCCTAGACGCAATATTCGTCACGGGCGTTTCCGAGAAGCCCGTCTACATACTAATTGATAATGGCAATATTCATATAGAGAGCGCAGCTGATCTCTGGGGTAAGACGACTAGGGAGACTGAGGATGAATTAAAGCGTAGGCATAGGGGCGCTCAGGTGGTTAGTATTGGGCCTGCTGGTGAGAGATTGCAGTTGATTGCGGCGATTATTAATGAGTATGGTAGGGCATATGGCAGGTCGGGTCTTGCTGCTGTGATGGGTAGTAAGAGGTTGAAGGCTATAGTGCGGTCGGTGATAAGAAGCCGGAAATACACGATAGGGACCTACTGAGGCAAAGGATTAAGGAGATGCTTGATGCCCTAAAAACAACTAGGGCGAGGGCCTACGAGATTTGGCATAAGTACGGGACAATATCCACATTAGACACGAGCGTTCTCTCCGGCGACACGCCGATTAAGAATTGGGCGGGCATTGGCGTTAGGGATTACGGGACCAAGAACCTCGAGAAGTTCGGCACAAACACGGTCATTAAGGATAATGTCAAGCCCTATGGCTGCGCAAGCTGCCCGGTGGCCTGCGGCGCATGGATTAGGAGAAACACTAGGTACGGCCTTGTTGAGGGGCATAGGCTTGAGTATGAGACAGCTCCCTATTTGGACCAGCCCTACTAAATGCTGATCAGGACTCCGTGGTTTACGTAGGCGAGCTCTGCAACATGTACGGGCTTGACACAATATCGACCGCGAATGTCGTGGGCTTCGCCTTCGAGCTATACGAGAAGGGTATACTGACTGAGAAGGACGTCGGTTTCCCACTGAGGTGGGGTGATCCTGATGCCGTGGTTAAGCTCGTAGAGTTAATAGCTAAGGCCGAGGGTATCGGCAAAATACTTGGGCAGGGCGTTAAGAGGGCCGCCGAGATAATCGGTAAGGGCGCCGAGCAGTACGCAATGCATGTTGGTGGTCAGGAACTACCGTCACACCACCCGCAGTTCCTGCCTGGACTAGCCATTACATACACGGCGGATCCAACACCTGGCAGACACACTGCAGGCGGTGTCCACTTCTGGGGCGAGGGCGGTAAGAGGCTTTGGGCGCCGTTTGATATCGGCATGGACCTGGGCGCATCGCCAAAGTATGATTATAGTGATAAGGCCGTAAGGCAGCCATAATAGCCATGTCCACGCAAGTCGAGAATTCCCTAGGCTTCTGCCAATTTGCTTCGCAGGTCATTTATAGGACGCTGCCATACATAGACCTGATATATGCCGTGACTGGCATGAAGTATACACCGCAGGAACTGCTTAAGGTTGGCCATAGGATACACACGCTTAGGCAATTATTCAATGTTAGGGAGGGTATTAACCCTAAGAAGGACTTCAAGCTACCCAAGAGGGTTCTCGAGCCATTCCCAGAGGGCCCACTTGCCGGCGTTAAGTTGACTGAGGAGGATGTGGAGAGAATGAGAGAACAGTACTGGGAGACACTTGGCTGGGACCCGAGCACTGGCTACCCAAGGAGGAGGACCGTTGAAGAACTTGGACTCGCCGAGATAGCCGGCGACATCATAAATGTCCTGCCTCCATGATCATTTTACCTAATTAATACAATAGGTTTAAAAACGGTAATTCCCTAACCACAACCTCGTGCTTCGAGGAAGCATCATAACCGTATTATCAACGAACGAACAAGAAGCCATTAAACTAGCATCAATGCTAGGCAAGAGGGATAGGGGCGAGGAGAGGGTTTATTACAGGAAGATTGGTGAGCTTGTTCGTAGCGTCTTAATACCAAGCCCAAGCAGTATCCTTGACGAGGCCATAGCTCTGTCAATATCGAGCTCCTTCTACTTCAGAGTTAATAATGAGGTTACTTGGCTCGATGGCGAGAAGGCGTTACTGCTTGAAGCCTCTGGAATACCTGGCGTTGTTCTTGCAGATGACGCTAACCTATTCATGAGGTACTTCGGCGAGTTAAGTATCTCTAAATTCGTCTCTGAATTTAGGGAGCTTGACCCTGAAGTACCTGACAGGGGTATCGTCTACGTTGATAGGGCATTTAATGTCAGGGGTGTTGGTGTCGTAGTACTCGGCTATGCGTTGACCCAGGTGTCCGTTCATGATGAGTTCATTGCCTACCCAATGAATTTGGAGGTTGAGGTTAGGAGCATACAGGTTCTTGACGAGGATCAAGACTCCGTGCTGCCAGGAACTCGCGTTGGTTTAGCGCTTAGGAATGTTAGGCTTGAGGATATTGAGGGGGTGCAGGCGTTGGTTAGGCCTGGTACGAAATTCATAAACTCCATCAATGATTTCAGCAGGTTTAAGTGGAGCGATGATGCTAGGGAGGTTCACGTGGTGTTTAACGGCATTAAGGTCATGGGTAAGGTCGAGGGCAACAACATCACCCTAGCCAGGGAGTTGCCCATGGCTAGTGGTAGAGCATTGGTAATAAATGTTAATGCCAGGCCCAGGAGACCAAGGATAATGGGTTACGCCATAATCAACGCCTAACAGCCTTCTCAACAACCTCTAATAGGCCCATGCGCCCATCCCTAAACACTAATTCATCCATTGGCTGTAGGTTCTTTGAGATTATGGCTTAAACTCCATCTTAGCCAGTATGTCCCTCTCAATATCAACACCTGGTGCGTACTCCTCAAGGACCAAGCCCTCACCCGTTAACCTGAAAACCGCCCTCTCGGTTATGTAAAGGACTTCCTTACCCATCTTAAGGCCGAGCCCGGCATTAAAGCCCACCTTATATGGTCTCCTCACAAACTTTATTATTGGCCCATCCCTAACTATGGCAAGCCTACCATTAATCACGGCAATATCCCTCTTACCCGCCGTGAAATGCCGCCCTCATACATTATGAATTGATCCGGCATTGGCAGTATCGCCTTGGGCGATACTGCAACTCCAAAATCATCATCGCTAAGTGCGATTCCACCCCAGGGCCCGACTCAACGGTTGTGACCACGTAATCCACAATACCCTCACTCCTTATTATCCTCGCGGCCAGGCGGGTATCCCAATGCCGAGGTTAACGGCTATTGGCCTACCCAACCTCTCCACAAGTCTCACAAACTCAAGCACAACCCTCCTGGCTATTACATACTCGAAGTCAGGTTTGTCATTATTGGGTAAACACGCATTACTAATTACAACGCGGCCGCAAATACTTGGATCATACTTAACACTGGCCGATTGGGTGTGGTACTCAGGTGGTGAGATCACTACGTAGTCGATTAATGGTCTTGGGACATGGACATCCCTGGGATTAACAAACCTACTAACATAGAGCAACTGGGCAATCACAGTGCCAGGGTTTGGCCGGCCTTAACGGCCTGGGTTATCGCCAAGACAGACCCATAAATCGCCTCATCACTCATCGTTAAATTACCAAACTCATCAGCGGTGCTACCCCTAATCAACCAACCCTAGGCTTTGGGCAGTCGTAGATAGGTACTCATCACCATTAACACTAACTAATTCAACCCTGCACGTCCTCCTCTCCCTGGCCAAGTCATTTAAGTAAATACCGTCCTGCCTAGGGTCAAGGAATGTCCCAAGGCCAACCTTGGTTATTGTAGGTGTTCCAGAGGCCACACTCCTAAACCACCTAGTCGCAACACCAATGGGGAATGAGTAGGCCTCAACCCTATTCTCAATAACCAATCTTTGAAGTGATGGGGCCACGCCGAAGAACGTAATCATGAAACCCCTGATGAAACCAAAATCACCATCAATAAGCATACGCTCAGCAACTAAGTCAAGCCCACGCCCCCTAGACGCAGGCAATGAATCAGTAACTATTAACAAATCACGTGGATGCCCTGTCTCCCTATACTTCTCATAAAGCTTAATGAGTATGTACTCAGGGGGTTGTTGCCATGTTAAAGCCCGAAACCGCAATAACATCACCATCCCTAATAACATCCAATGCCCTACTAATATCCACGACCTTGTCCATGATCAGATGAAATTAAATTCTCGAAATTTATACCTTTATAAAAATGCATTTTTGCCTAATCCCTTGACAAACTATACTTGAATAAGTATGCGTGAAAATAAATAAATAAATGAGCACAACCACGAAACACAATCAACAAAAATGAAGATCGAAACAAAAAAGGTTAAAAAAGACCGTGAATACTAACTAACCCTGCGGGGGTGCCCGAGCCTGGTCAAAGGGGGCGGACTCAAGATCCGCTGGCGAAGGCCTGCGTGGGTTCGAATCCCACCCCCCGCACCAGGAATTGATTTATCACGAGATCTAGATTATTAAGTCATATTTTGCACAGTTGGTTTCATGTAATAGGCCTGCGTTGGTTAGTATTTCTGGGTGCTTTTTCCAATAGTATATTGCCATTAATACGCCTATTATTAACAATGTAAAGCTGAATAATACTGCTACGTTATATGGATATGGTGGTAGTGGGTATACACTATAGAAGAATACTACGGCGCCCAAGATCGAGGCGATTATGGGTACCAAACCATGCTTAAGCCAAGAGAACTGGCGCTGGGGGTGTTATTTGTGTTGGCGGTGGTTCAATGATTGACCTTATTAAGTACGTTGGCATAAACCTAGGTCTTAGGGCATGTCTATCCGAGGTGGGCTGAAAAATTGCTTAGGTATATTGGTGTTGTTTAGTCGTGATTAGCCATAATGCATGTTAATAAATAATGCTTAAAAGTCGAGCGCAGTCACTCACGTGATGAGCCTTGAAAAAAATGAGTAAGGAGGGTACGTGGTTTATTGAGTTTAATACTCCATTTAGTTACCATGTTAGGGGTATTAGGAGGGTTTTGTATAGTGGTGTTACTAAGTATCAGAGGATTGCCATTGTTGAGTTTGAGGACTTGGGTAAGGCATTGGTGCTCGATGGTAAGATACAAAGTTCGCTATATGATGAATTCGTTTATCACGAGTCACTCGTTCACCCAGCAATGATTACTCACCCACATCCGAGGAAGGTACTCATTCTTGGCGGCGGTGAGGGTGCCACAGCTAGGGAGGTGCTTAAGCATAGGGGTGTTGAGGAGGTAATTATGGTCGATATTGATGATGAGGTAATTAGGCTTGTTAAGGAGTATTTACCAGAGATGAGTCAGGGCGCGTTTGATAATCCAAAACTTAAGCTCATACTTCAGGATGGTAGGAAATTCCTCGAGGAGTCAAGGGATAGGTATGACGTGATAGTACTGGACCTGACAGACCCGCTCGAGGGTGGTCCGTCATACCTACTATACACGATTGAGTTTTACAGCATTGTTAAGGATAGCTGAGTGATGATGGTATAATGGTGACACAGGCGACATCAACATCATACTCACTCAGGACATTCGCCACGATCTACAGGACCGTTGCCTCGGTATTCCCAATAACCAGGGCTTACCAGGTATACATGCATTCCTACGATAGTACGTGGGGCTTCGTAATTGGGTCTAAGAGATACGACCCAGCGGCATTAACGCCGGATGAGGTTAATAATAGGATTAGGGAGAGAATAGGTGGGGAGCTTAAGTTCTATGAGGGTGACATTCATAGGGCATTGTTCATACTGCCAAAGCACATAAGGCTGTGTTGAGTGATGAGTCAATAAAGCCGGCAACCGATAAAAACCCAACATTCCTACCAGCGTGATTATTAATCCATTGTTAGTTAATTATTTAAGTTAATGCGTAATTACTTGATAAATTTCTAAAAATATTCTAATAAAATTTATTAATATATTTCATAACTATTGATAATAAATATGAGTGGTGAGGACGTTAGTAGGGTTGTTCGTGAGCATTTATTTGGTACCTGGCGTAGGCAGAGGGGTTGGGAGCCATTGAATGTTGTTAGGGCTGATGGTGTTTACTTCTATGATTCCCAGGGCAGGAAGTACCTGGACTTCTCCTCGCAACTAGTCAATGTCAATCTTGGTTATGGTAATGAGAGCGTGATCAATGCAATCAAGAGGCAGTTAGAGACTCTGCAGTACATATCGCCGGCCTTCGCGACTGAGGCGAGGGCTAGGGCCGCCAGGGCATTGCTCGAGATAATGCCCGAGGGCCTTACCAAGTTCTTCTTCTCCACGTCAGGCACGGAGGCTAATGAGGCTGCGGTTAAGATCGCAAGGCTTTACAAGAAGCCTGCTTACAAAATAATTGTTAGGTATAGGTCGTACCACGGTTCAACACTTGCCTCAATATCAATGACGGGTGACTATAGGCGTTGGTTTGTGGAGCCACACACAATGCATGGCGTTGTTAGGGTACCTGAACCGTACTGCTATAGGTGCCCACTCGGTCTTAAATACCCCGAGTGTGGCTTGGCATGTGTTAATTACGTGGATTACGTAATCAAGAATGAGAAGAATGTTGCCGCAATACTTGTTGAACCAATAACCGGTACTAACGGCGTTGTTGTTCCACCTAAGGAGTACCTGCCAACGCTTAAGAAGGTCGCTGAGGAGAATGACGTATTATTCATTGCGGATGAGGTAATGACTGGTTGGGGCCGTGTCGGTGATTGGTGGGCCGTGAACCTATGGGGCGTTAAGCCTGACGTGCTTACAACGGCTAAGGGTGCGTCGGCCTCGTACGTACCCATTGGAATAACGGCTGTGAGTAAGAAAATAGCTGATTACTTCGAGGATGAGTTCTTCGCACATGGACATACCTTCGAGGCGCACCCAGTCTCCCTGGCCGCAATACCCGCGGTCATTGAGGAGTACAGGAGGCTTGACTTGCTTAGTCATGTTAGGGCCATGGGCGAGTACCTTGCGAAGAGGCTTGAGGAGTTGAAGGAGAGACACAGGAGCATAGGCGACGTTAGGGTGTTGGCCTATTCTGGGCAATTGAATTTATTAAGGACAGCAGGAAGACCCCCTTTGGTACATACGACGATAAGTATAGGGGCGTGGCTACGCCAGTTGATAGGGTTGCTGCTGAGCTGCTTAGCATGGGTGTTTACGTGTTTAATGGTCCATCCTGGTTCATAATAGCGCCACCCTGATAATAACGAGGGAGCAGATTGATGAGGGTATTGAGAAGATAGATCAGGTAGTTAGGAAGCTCGATGAGCAATATCAGGGTTAGTGATTACGTTAATTCAATTTCCTACTAACAACCAGGAATGTGGTGGCCACATACTTAAATGGTATGTGCTTACCCAGAATATTATCAAGCGAGTAAAGCAGTGATGCCACTTTCGTGATTTTACCACCGCTCCACTGGTGTATCCTGGATGGGATTACATTGGATAGTACATGAATACCCTTCAGACTCACCACCTCAAACCCGTAATTACTCAATATACTTAGTATTTCCTTAACAGTGAAGAACCTAAGCGGTATTGCCTCACTGCCATGGCCATACCAATAACCAACATGGCCCTTACCACTAATTAAGCCCTTGAGGAAGCCCCTTATTGACACACCACCGAGCAACGCCTCATAAGCCATGTCGGGACAAACCAGGTTATCAACATCAAACAGTAAATAACCGCCACTACCTAGAACCCTTGAGACCTCCCTAAAGGCCTCCTCAGACCTCACAATATGATTGAACACACTACCGTAGGCAATGACAGCGTCAAAATAACCATCCCTAAACGGTAGCTTGACAGCATCACCCTGCACAGGATCGCTACACCTACTCGACCTGACACACTTAATGAGGGATGCACGGGATATGTCGAGGCTAATTACGTGGTATCCACGTCTCCTAAGCAGCATCGTCCAAATACCAGTACCGCTTCCAAGGTCGAGAACCTTACTATGTATTTTAACCCCATCGAAGTAATTCCTGAAGATTTCATACAACTCATTATATACATGCCTATAGTACTGGGAGAGTCTAAGGAAGACCCTTTCATAGACAGGGGCTAATTCGTCATAGACTGTGCTTACAATTGATTCGTAACTAGATGATTGATCGTCACCCTCCACCTTAACCTCCCAATTAATGATTAAGTGTCTCTGGTTTAATAAAGTCTTCTACCGCATAAATATAATATATATCTCACATTTTTCATGGTTGTTTTGTAAAATATGTGTTAAAGAAGCTACATCATATGATGTTCCGTAGAAATAAAAAATTTTATAAATCAACGACCTAGTAGGACTGCGATGTCGCAAGACGCTGTTGAGGAGAGGATTAGGAGGGGATTATCACTTATTAACGCCTGCGACAACAATGGGGTAACATGTAGGTTACTTGGTGGAGTTGCGGTAGTTACCTAGTACGTGATGTATACGCGGAAGCACCCATACTACTGCATGAGCCTAAGGATATTGATATAGCGGCGCATAGGAGGGATTCGGGTAGGCTTACGAGGATTTTTGAGGGGGTTGGTCTAAAGGCCGATGCTAGGTTTAATGCACTCCATGGTGCCGAGAGACTCAGGTTCTTTGACACGCTGATGAACGTGAGAGTTGATGTTTTCCTGGACATCTTTAGGGAGAGCCACGTAATAGAGCTTAAGGATAGGCTTGAGAGGTTCAGCCCAACACTACCACCGAGCGACCTACTAATGACCAAGTTCCAGATATGGGAGATTAATGAGAAGGACCTCAAGGACATAATAGCAATGCTATACAAGTTTGAGCTAGGCGATAGGGATGACATGAATACCATAGATCTCGGTAGAATAATAGAATTAACATCAGACAACTGGGGATTATACAAGACAACCACTGTTAACCTGGACAGGACAATAAATTACATGAATAATGCAGACCTGCCAAGTAAGGTCAAGGACAGGGTAATGAGCAATATAGATAGGTTAAGGCAATCAATAGAGAAGGCTCCAAAATCCATGAAGTGGAAGATGAGGGCTGCAATCGGTGAGAGGGTTAGGTGGTACGAGACACCTGAGGAGGCTTAAAATTGCACTTTCTATTAAATTAAATGGAAAGAAGGATTTTCATTCGAAATAGAAAGATAAGGCATATAAAATCGTGTTAGTGTATTAGGAATTACATGGATTTTGATACAGCAAAGACACTAGCCGGCATAGGAGCTATACTGGCGGGCTTTGGCATGTTTACACATGGTATATTGACCATAGTAGGTATTGTACTATTCCTCATAGGCATGATAAATCTAGCCGAGTACTTCAACGACGATGAACTCAAGTCAAATATTATTCATTGGTTCATATTCGCTCTAATAGCAGCTATCGTAATTGTGATTGGGGCATTCATATTCGTACTAAATGCGGGATTATTACTTAGTCACCTCTTAACACTAGCACAGCCAAACATCCCATACCCACAGTCATTACTGCCAACATTACTACCCATAATAGCAACGGCAGCAATAATCATGGCATTAGCAGGAGTGTTCTACGTAGTATCAGCAGTATACCTACGCAAGGCAATGAAGAATATATACACGCACACAGGCGAGAACCTCCTAAATACTGGCGGACTGCTCTACCTAATAGGCGCAGTATTAACATTCATAGTGATAGGCCTAGCAATAATCCTAGTGGCATGGATCATAATAGGCATTGCAATACTCACAGCAAAACCAATGGGCAAGACGCAAAATATTTAATAGGAGCTTAAATAAGTAAACATTTAATGGCACACCAAGGAATTAACATTATGACTATTCTAAATAATAATAGGTTATTACTTATTGTTGCCATAGCACTAATAATTCTTGATGCCTACATAATATACGTCCATACTCTAGGGAGTCCATTACCATACACAAAGGTGTTGGGAGACCTAGGCCCGTATATTGTAGTTAGCATCCATAATAATGACCTACTACTATATAGCGGAATACAAAAAGCATCATATACCACCAAGCACATGTACATCAATAAATACATTGTTAGTATCAAGGATTATGACATATCGAGTAATAGACAATTATGGGTTACGAGCATAACGGCCAACACAATAACAATATTAATGCCACAATTCGACATCATCAATAACACATTATTTATGTTAAGTTATGGTGAGTATTTAACCCACCCACTTATCGAAACGATTATAAATGTAACGGTAATAAATATACCGACTGGAGACGTAATAAACTCCACGGCAATAGCAAGCACTTACTATCCCTTCACAACTGGCATAATTGATAATTCCATATACCTATTCACATTCCCACCCACGGGAAAAGATATAATGAACCTCACATACTACGGGCTCATGGATCGACCTCCCTACGTGATCATGCTCTGGAACCGCACATTCACCAACATCTGTGGGCCATACAACACATCAGCTCATAAATATATACGTTTTCAATAATTACCTGCTCATAACCATACCATGCAATTCATCATTACGCATATACCTACTCAATAAAACAAGCGGTGAACTAATAATGAGCACGCTCATAGCAATCAATAAAAGCGTAGTCCATGTCTTTGGACTTCTCAATAACACGATCGTTTACAAATGCGGATCGCAAATATGTGGTCTAAACATAATTAATCACAGTATCTGGACGGTACCAATAAATGGTGATTTAATATCAGTAGGCATTTATGGAAATAAGGCCTTAGCCCTGGTGCTTTTGAATAATACGATATGGCTAGACACCATTAATCAGGATGGGTCGTTAATACTACGTAAAAGCATATGGAGAGACCTAAGTGCGCTTAATTCGTATTGCTACATAGATGTTTACCAATATTCGGCAGGTATACTTCAATTAACGAGAAACATGTTCTTAATAACGGTGGGTCCCTTCGCCTTCAGCTCCTACAATCTAAATTATTATTGTTTACCTGTGCTGTACATGATCGTGAATATCAATAATAGTGAAGAGGTGATGAGATTAATTAGGTTTGATTGGTCGGGAGGTATATACGGTATCATCCATCATTGTACATAGACTATGTGAGTAATCATAGCGTCATATATTCGTTATGTAGCGGTGGTCACTGCATTAGGTACTTAACAACGCCTAATGCATTAATCAATGATTGGTGGTATTACGTAATCTTTGACTCGCAATACCCAATAATCATGATAACAATAACATGGATAGCACTTATAGCAATTGTAGTAATAAAACCATACCTAACGAAGAATAAACTCAGAAATTAATGATGTAACGCACATCTGCGAACAAGGAATTACTTAATTATTAATCAGCGCGTTGATAATATCAATATTGCCTACTCAATACAACTTAGGTGGTATGTGATCTACGGAACACCACCAACAACCCAAAATTTAGTTAGGGATAAAAGGGGCGGGTTATGAGTAGATTAGTAATATGAGGCTTTCATACACATTGCTGATTATAGTGCTGGTTCTCATATCTTCAGTAACTACATACTATGCGTACCAATACCTAACGAAGCCGATATATTGCATGTGCCCCGCGGTATTTCTCAATGAGGTCTATAATACTTACGTTTATTACAACAACAAATTGATCTATCACGAGTGGTATTTCGAGGCTTGGCCGACACCCTGTTGCGATAATTTCCCAGGGTTAAAACCACCAATAACCTTCATCGGCATAGTTAACGAAACAACATGCATAGAAATAACGGGAATAACCCACCACCTGGTATCGTCAATTACACATGCATGATAGCCCACAGCGGTAATGCCATGATCATAATACCAACGAGGATAGTAGCCCAGGAGGATAGGGCGTGCAGTATTGAGAGGCTACTGCAGAGATTCCTCACTTATAACGAAATGGGCCTAGGCACACTGTATGGAAATACGCAAACCCTAATAACGGGCATACCAATCATTAAGGAGTTCATAGGCAATAACAGGGTCTTCCTAATCAGCCAGGAATTCATAACAAACACGACAAAGGCTAGCCACTACCTAATTGTTTACGTTTCGGGAATCGAATTAAAGATAAGCGTTGAATCAATAGGCATAAGGACTGGTATGACGCAGGAGATAGGAACAATAACCGTGCAGTACTACTACTCAACAAACATTAATGAGACCAACACAATAATCATAATGCTAACGCCAAGGCAGTGAACTATACATCAATGTTATTACTCACGGCATAATCATACAGCTAAGGGCAATCCTCAACAAATCCCTGTAAAGCGCCTTAGCCAGGATTTCACGAAGAACATCAATAGAGACCTGTGAATAATTATGCACGAGGACGTTCCTAAAGCCTATCATCCTCCTAAAGACCCTTGAGTCATCATCACTTATAATACTGACTTGGCCTAAGTAAATGGGTACCTCGGAGTACGTTGATGGTGCCTTAAGGCCCTTCTCAACCATTATGTGCGAGCCCATGTCGATTAACGCCTTTATTGCGATCTGAAGCATGTGTAATGTGGCGTTCAGTAGCACATAATCATTAATTAACTCATTAACGCCATACCTGGAGACCAGGGCATCGACCTCATCAACATTCCTCTTAATAATAGCCAATAAATCACTTAAACGACCCACGCAACTCACCAACCTCCTCCTAATCAACCCATTAAATCCATTGGCCCGTAAAAACACTTGATAATCACCGTAAAGGCTGGCTGCCCTAACAACCTCCCTAATGAATACCCCACGGTCACCAACGTAAACAGGCACGCCCTGCGTCAAAGCCTAAACCTAACCTCAAAGGGTAGCAATGGGTCATTAAGCACGGCAACGTCAACCCTATCCTCAGGAAAGCCCAGCGCCAGTGCAAGGTCGCTAACAAGCATGGGCAGCGCATCAATAACGTTAACACCGTCCCTAAACATAACCGCAACATCCACATCACTAAGAGGACCAAACACACCATAAACCAGGGAACCGTAAAGCACGGCAAAGTGAATAAAATCCTTATAATAATTATTAGTAATCACATCTCTAACAACACCCAACACCCTAAGGCACTCCTCACCACATACACCCATCAAAGCCAATAAAACAACAACCAATTTAAAAGGACTATTTATTGCTTAACAAATAAAACAACAACAACATTTTAAACAAAACTACGAAACCTGCTGACCCTGACCAAGCCTATAAAGCAAACGCCTATAATTACGACTATTCCTCCTCCTAGGAAAAAGATTCCTCCTAGGCTTAGGCGGAATCCTAGGCGTCTGACTCCTCACCTTGCCTGCCTTTGTAAGGCTGCCGTGACTAGGAATTGAAAATCACCCGTTAGTATTTGCTAAGCAGTCCTATTTAAGTGTTTCCTCATTAATTAAATGAGGATTATTGATTTAACGACGATTTTCCGCTTCATTAGTTGCGAGAGGAATTTTGTCAATGTCTATTCCCATTTCAAGGAGGAGGAACTTCGATATGTAGTGTTGCTTATCTGGCCAGTGTATTACGTAGGCCTGCCTGTACTTACCTTTAGTCTTTATTATTAATGTCCCATAATTACCACATTTGGGGCAGCGAATCCTTATGCCCGTGTTTATGTAGACCATTGCACCTAATCTGGTGCAAGGGCTTTATAATGCTATCCTTTATTTAACGTTCAATTTTACATTACACCAATTGGGGTAATGCTTAAATACCCGTGATTAAGTGCGTCAACCATGGCCACAATTCAAGACCTAACGAAGGACCTGCATAGCTCAGAGATTAGGTTATCAGAACTTAACAACCTACTAACGAATTTAAGTAATGAGATAATAAATAATTGGGACGAAATAAAGCACAATAGCGTTAAGAGTGTACGAAATTCAGGATTAGGCACTAGGATGCACGAGTTAAGCGAGTCGTTCAAATTAAATATTGAGTTAGATGAGGTGAATATTGACCGCGATACCCTAAGGCAGGTCTTAGCAGGGCTCGCAATAAGTGACGTGTACTTAAGTGGCGATATATCATCAATATCAACACCAGACCCCCATTTAATATCATCATTCATATCTGCAGTGGGGAATTACCTACGTGAGAAGAAAATGACAGCGCGCTTCTACATAACAGCGGCAGAGGGAAAGAGGGGACTATCCGTCTCGTACCACGTAGTTATTACGAATAAACATGACCTAGACATATTCAGGGTTAATAACATCAAAGCCCAAGATCTCCTCAATAATTCCAAGATACCCAATCACCTAATCCCCTGGCTCAGAGACGCCATAAATAACTGGAACAGTATTAAAACGAAGAAGCAGATTAGGTTTGTTTATTATGCGGTTAATGGTTTTATTGGTAGGGCTTCTTTGTTTGGTTGGTTTGTTGGTGATGGTATTTTGGGCCATGTTGGTCGTGGCTCCTTTGACATTGGGTTTTCGTTTGTGGCTGATGAGCCTGTTAGGAGGTTTATGGATGAGTTTTTGTGTGGGCTCTATGGTTGTTCTGGTAATTTCTTTGGTGGTTCTTCGGGTAGGGGTAGTGAGCATTACGTGGTTTGTCCTGTGAAGGCTATGGTGATTAGTGATATCGTTGGTTTGGCTGGTAGTTGGCCCACGTATGGGCTTACCGATAGGGTTGTTAAGTTGGTGGAGGCTGTTAGGTACTCAACCCCCTGCCTGACCTACGCCAAGTACCCCGTGATTAATGTTCTTGGTCATGACCTAATACTGAGGAAGCATAATATGGGCCGTGGATGGTACCTGGCCAAGTCGACGAGTGATGAGGGTTTGGCGAGGGCCATGGTCAACGACCTGAGGTCGGCTGGTTTTAACGTGAGTGTTAATAACCGTGGTGGGGTCTTCGAAATATACGTGTCCATTGAGGATACCAAGCGCATTCTCAGGATGCTTGGTGTTTATGAGAAGTTTTATGGCGAGCCCAGGAGGTTACCAAGCGTTGATGAGGTGATTAACGTGCTCAGGAGGTACGTTATCAAGAGGTGGCATGTGCACGTGGCCAGGGCCCGTAATGGGAGGGGCTACGAGTATACCGAGTCCTGCGTATTAATTTCACTTGGCGACTCAGGGGAGGCTAGGAGGCTTAGGGATGAGCTTGTTGGTCTCGGTATCAGGGTTCGTAAGGTGGTTTGGGGTACAGTAATCATATGTAACGGCGAGGATAGGGAGTTGCTCATCAACGCCTTGAGCATCGTGAAGCCCAGTGATTACTTGGTATCGCTAGTTGCTCCATTGGTTCTATTGACCTGCTCATTATCCGATTCAGGCTATTCATAAGTCTCATAGTTGAATGAGTAAGGGTAGGGTGCTATCGCAATACCAGTGATGATAAGCATGAGGCCTATGGCTGTGCCACTCATGCGGTCTATTACGGAATTATAAAACGTAATTAATTACCCTTTGCCAAGCAAAGCGTGGTAATTGGAGCATCTAGGCGGAGCGTGATGAGGTAATGTTAGGTGAGCATTGATGTATTGAGGATTTGCTAGGGTTGATCACTGCCGGCCCAGTTTACATCATTGGTTCAGTGGGGACGGGAAGGGCTCATCCAGTTATTAGTTATTGGTGTCCGTTTATTAACCTTCCTCGGAGTATGGCTCGAGTATTTTGTCTGAACATCCGAGGCAAAAAGCCCGCTATAATGGGACTACCGTATGGTGTCTCTCGCCAGAACTGAGGGTGCGAGCTTAAAGCATAAACTGTGGAAATACGGTGGTGTAATTGTCGGTTTATTTTCTATCTACTTAATCATGCTCTTTATATTAAACCTACTAAGTCCTCCAATTGCATTAGTGCCCACGAACGGTGCAGTAATAATCAAGCCAACCACTATTGTCGAGTACTGCGCATTCACATGGGGTTCAACATCCATCTCACCTGGACAGACAACGTCTTTTCAGATAAACTGCATTATGATTGACCCATTTGGAATTTACGATTATTTCATCGTTACTTGATATAAACGGACAAGGACTTCTAAATGCCTTAATCCTCAGCCTCAAGTTACGTATTGGAACTTGCCTGGCTTTAGCGGTACTCCCTCATTTAGTTATACGTATACAGGTACTTCGTTCTACGGCATCTCAGTACCTCCTATAGCTGGTACTTTATATCTGGTTGGATCCTTTATTACGTACCTGGCGACTTTATAGCCACTGTGTCATTAACCGGTAAATGGGCTCTAGTAGTTAGTGGTACGTACGAAGGATGCGTATATAGTGATCTAAATGTTTATTCATTATTTACTAATACGTGGTCCTGTCAAAACTTAAATGTCTCCTAGGCTTAAAACTCAATGGTGATAGGTATGCCTCAAAATTACACCCGCTTATTGTATGGGCTTGGTGTTGCTGTTTTTCTTAATCCGTTTGCCTGGGTCTTCGTTATTCCAGTCACCTTAGCTAGGGAATTTCAATTGTCAATGCTTTATTTGGTGGCTATTTCAATTATTGGTTTTGCGCTAGTGATTAAGTTCCTTAGGGATGACATTGTGGAATTCGGCTTTGGGTTTAGGAGGCTTTCCTTCAGTCCCTGGTTTACCTCGCCATGTGTCTTATTGTACCGGTTGGTGAGCTCGCCTTTTTATACGCCGTCATGCGCTTCCCTCCGCACTTAATGGCTTCCGCGCCGACGCCCGGCGATTTAATTGTTCTTTACATCGCTATGTACGTCCCAGTAATGATAGCTGCTTTATTCCCTATTTACGCATTAGCCATGGCGCTCCTCAGCACGTGGTGGTCTAGATCAACCGTTAAGGGAGTGAGTATGCCGTGAATTGATTTTTCAAAAGGTATTTTAGCCCTGTTGTTGCATTTATTTCGTGGTTGTTGTATTGAGGCGGTTATTGCTTGAGGATTACGGACCATTCGATAAGCTCGATATTGAGCTTAGTGATATTACGGTCTTCGTTGGTAGGAATAACACGGGTAAGAGTACGGCGCTTGAGGCCACTGCCCTGCTCCTCTCCTCAGTGAGTGATTTTAAGATTACCACATCAGAGTCCTATGTTGTTGATGTGCTTTCAGAACTTGAATCTAAGAGTAATTATTTAATTAATTTGAGGAGTAATAGAAAGGTCGCCGTTGTGTCCGGCGACTTGATTAGCCAAGGTTCGGCTTATCGCATTAAAGTGGAGATAACCAAGGGTTTTGAGGAACTAGGCAATCTACGCAGTGACATAATGCGAGAACTAACGAAATCGCTCACCGAATTAACGCCGAAATCCCAGGAGATACTTATGAATGCTTTTCGTAGGATGCAGAGCGAGCGTAAGGATATTGAGGATCTCTCTGGGGCATTTAAGGAGTTTATTGATAATGTGGTGGCTGTACTTAATGATTATGTAAATGATTTGTTGTTGAGGATTATGATTGTAAGTGCGTATGTTGATGATGAATTATTCAGTGTTGCATTACTACCTTTAAGTGGGGTGGAAGTTAGTGAAGATGCAACTAGTAAGTTGAAGAAGTTGGGGTTGAGAAGCATTGAGGCTTGGGCAATATTACATAATCAATTAAGGAAGTTGTTTTCTGAAACTCGCATTCATATTGGCAAGAGGGTAGATGTAAAGCCAGTACGTGTTCAGCATTCGTCAATGAGCTCATTCTCAATAAAGGATTTACCACCCGATAAACAGACTGAGCTTGTTGACCTATTGAGGAAGGAGGTTCGTTATTTCTATGATTATAGGGGTGGGCATGTAATTCTAAGTTTTGGCGACAATAGGGTTTCTGTGCCCTATGGCTTGATGGGTGATGGCTTTAAGGCCCTGGTTAGGATGCTCAGCCTCATTGTCATGGGCGTTGATGTTGCCGTGATTGATGAGCCTGAGGCTCATCTGCACCCTGGTTTCATGGAGGTTCTCGCTAGGTACATGGTTGAGCCTAGGTTCCTTGACCGTATTCAATTCGTTATGGCCACTCAATCGCTTGAGTTCCTTGATTATCTGCTTAATGCGGCTAGGGATAAGAATGTCCTTGATAGGGTTAGGTTAGTTAGGCTTTACTTGATGCCTGATGGTAGCATTGATTACGAGCAATTGAGTGGTGAGGAGGCATATGGCGAGAGGCGCGAGCTTGAGTCGGACCTCAGGGGACCCTAACTGCGTCTTAATCGTCCTATGCGAAGGCATGCATGATTATGAATTCATCAGGGAAGTTATCTCGAGAATAGAACCTAATCGCAAGGTTATGAATGTAGAGCCCAAGGATAAAGACAGGCTAGTTAGGCATGTCATAGATAATAAAGAACTTCCCTATATACCAGTTATTATTGAGGGTTGTAGGGACAGGCTTGATCGTAATGTTAGGGTCCTCGTTAGTAAATTACGTTCTATTAGGTCGTTCACCAAGGTAAAGGTATTGGTTTTACGCGATTCCGATTCCAATGATGTAGTTAATACTTTCGATAGATTAAAGTGTGACGTTGAAAACTTCATCAGCAACAGGGATAAGTTTCCCCAGTATAAACCGAGTGTGGAGTGCGGGCAGGGAATTAATGCGGGGTCTTTCATGTCCCATGATTGCACCCTGAGGTATAGGGATGGTGAAGTTCTTTTCCGGTTTGTCCTCGTAATTCCATCTTTAGAGGGTTTTCTTCGTAGTTATGGATTTGCCGGTGATGAGTCAAGCTTCATGACTCCATTATGAGGGCTCTTGATGATCCTAGGAATAACGGTATAATGAATATCTTTAAGAGTGCGCTTTGTTCATGTTGATTTGATGAGTAGTAGGGTTTTGGCTCATGGAATTAGGGCGGTATTCCCTGTGGGTTTTGATCCCGTTGTTAACGTGATTAGGGATTATGATCCCGCGTCTAATGTTTATTTCACGGTTTTGGGTACTAATCCTAGGGTCGCTATTGCTTTTGGGCAGAAGTTCTTCTTTAGGATTGGTCATTACCTTGCATGTATGACCCTGGTTATTGAGCGTGGTTCCGAGACTGAGGTTAGGATCATCGCCCACTCTGGTCTTCAATTCTCCGCCTTCTCCGATTATGGCGCCAGCGCTGATTATGCTCGATGTGCTTGACCACCTGAGTAAGTCCCTTGGCGTTGATCCTAGGGATGTGGTTGAGGTTGATTACATGGATGTCACCAAGTCCCAGCAATTGGGTTAGGTTGTAGGTTTTAGGCGAATGCTTAATTTAGTGGCTTGATAAATCGCTAGTGAGGACATGGTTAAGGATTCTGTTGAGAGGGGTAGGATTGTAATTAGGCTTGGTAGGTCTATCACTGTTGAGGAGATTGAGAGGGCTATTGAGGAGGTTATGGATGTGGATTGCCGTGATCCTGCATCTTAGGATCTCATCAATATTACTTATCCTTTTCCTGTAGTGCCTTTTTTAATTGGTTTGTGGTAGTTACTTTTGATGGGTTTTTCGTACTTAATGCCGAGTGTTAGGGCTGTGTTGACGCGGGATGTGGATGGGGTTGACCTGGGCATAATTAGTATTGCCCCTGCCAAGCTGGTTCAGTAATTAATGCGCCGCCCAATGTGCTTGAGGTGTTGATTAAGCGAGGGGTTGCTTCGTTGCTTGATGAGGATAGGATCGGTAGTGAGGAGATTCTTAAGAGGGTTTGGCTTGAGAATAGGGCTCCAAGCGAATTGAGGGAGTTGCCTAGGGACTTCTACGTTAGGGCTAGGCTTAGCATGGTTGGTGGTGATCAGAGGAGTGTTAGGATTTATGCGCAGCAGTTGAGGGAGCTCGCCCAGTTGAGGCTTAGGAAGATACTCACGCTTTTAGCCGTTAATCCCGGGATCGCGGACTCCAGGGATTTCCTGGACAAGCTCACTATTGAGGAGGAGGAGCTTGTCAAATCCATCGCGCCGATAATCAGGGAGTTCCTCAATGCGGTGGTGGGTCTGCAATGACTGCGCCAGAAACCGCCGAGGTTAGCCTTGACTCATTAATTCAGGGGCTTAGGGGCTTTATTGAGTCCAGTGATAGGTATGTTGATGAGATTAATAACATGATTATACAGAGGAAGAGGTCCCTAGTCGTTGACTTCCACGACCTGTTAATCAATAATAAAGACCTCGCTGATATGCTTCTGGAGAGACCTCAGTTAGTTATTCAGGCTGGTTCCGAGGCTGTTAGGCAGGCAATAACCGAGAGGGACCCGGAGCTTGCCAAGTCCGTTAGGAACTTCTACATGAGGTTTAGGAGACTGCCCGAGTCCCTACCCATTAGGAGGCTTAGGAGCGAGGTCCTTGGTAAATTAATAATGGTTGAGGGCATAATAACTAGGCAGACACCGCCAAAGCATTACCTTAGGAAGTCCGTGTTTAGGTGCTCGCAGTGTGGTTATGAGATTGAGATCCCACAACCAACTACTGGCTTTGTCCAACCACCGAAGCGTTGCCCCAAGTGTGGTGCGTTAAACAGTATGGTGTTTGTTGAGGAGAGGAGTGAGTTCATTGATTGGCAGAAGATAATCGTCCAGGAGAAGCCCGAGGAACTACCACCCGGTCAATTACCCAGGAGCATCGAGGCGATACTACTCGATGACTTGGTCGACACCGTGAAACCTGGCGATAGGGTTTACCTGGTGGGTATTATGAACCTGGATTTGGCCGACCTGAGGAAGGGTAAGCCCCCTGTCGTATCTAGCTTCATGGAGGTCAATTACGTGGAGAGCCAACAGAGGGAGTTGGTGGAGATTGAGATCACGCCTGAGGATGAGAGGAAGATCCTAGAGCTTTCGAAAATGCCTGACGTTAGGGAGAGGATTATCAAGTCAATAGCGCCCTCGATATACGGCATGGAGGACATTAAGGAGGCAATTGCTGCCTACTCTTTGGTGGAGTACCCAAGGTATACCCAGACGGCATTAGGGTTAGGGGTGATATACACATTCTGCTTGTTGGCGATCCTGGCATGGCTAAGACACAATTGCTTAGGTTTGTTACTAAGATAGCCCCAAGGGCCGTGTACACGACCGGTAAGGGTAGCTCAGCCGCGGGTTTGACGGCAGCCGTAGTGCGTGAGAAGGACACGGGCGAGTTCTACCTAGAGGCCGGCGCACTTGTTCTGGCCGATACGGGCGTAGCCGTTATCGACGAGATTGATAAGATGGACGCTAAGGATAGGGTAGCAATTCACGAGGCCCTTGAGCAACAGACCGTCTCGATTGCCAAGGCGGGTATTGTAGCCACACTGAACGCGAGGTGCAGCGTGTTGGCGGCGGCTAATCCGGCCTTTGGTAGGTATTTGCCTAATAGGACCGTGGCTGAGAACGTGGATTTACCGGTTACTTTACTTTCCAGGTTTGACTTAATATTCATTATTAGGGATGAACCGAACCTCGATAGGGATAAGGCGATTGCTGAGCATATAACCACGCTACATGCCGGTGAGGTTCCCGAGGGATTCGCCGATATAATACCGCCTGACCTACTTAGAAAGTACATTGCCTATGCCCGTAAGCACGTTAAGCCAGTACTAACGCCGGAGGCTAGGGAGAGGATTGTGCAGTTCTACGTGCAGATGAGGCTAAGTCTAGGGAGCCGGACTCGCCCATAGCCATAACGGCTAGGCAGTTGGAGGCCCTGATTAGGCTTGCAGAGGCCGAGGCCAAGATGAGGCTTAGTCCCGTGGTTGAGGCTGAGGATGCTGATAGGGCGATTAGGCTCTTCATGAAGTACCTGAGTAGTGTTGGTATTGATGTTGAGTCCGGTAAGATAGACATTGACATTATAATGACTGGGAAGCCTAAGTCGGCCCAGGAGAGGATGGCGTTAATAATGAACCTGCTAGCCCAGCTCGAGGAGTCGAGTGGTGGTAAGCCTGTTAGGATTGAGGACCTTTACAGGGAGGCTGAGGCTGCGGGTCTCGATAGGCAGGCGGTGGATAAGGCGATAAACATGCTCCTTAAGTCAGGTGATATTTACATGCCGAGCTGGTTATGTGAAGAGGGTGCTTATTTAAACGTTAACGTCTTTATTATTGTGGTGCAAAATACTTATATTCATTGTTTTAAGGTATTGGTTGTGATTGATAGGTTAAATGCAATAATTACTGGGTTGAGAAATGCCGTAACGCTCACTGTGGAGAAATTGCTTGAAAAATTGAAGGAAGCAAACATAGAGGTTCCTGAGGAGGAAACAATCGGTGACTGGGGCTGGAGCGTGATCTCTAAGGCCATGGAGAATGGGATAATAAGTCTAAGCGATGCCGATATTGACGCCATGTACTACGTATTCAGGAGGTGCGCCACACTTGAGGAGATGGTTAAGGAGGCGCTGGCCAGGCCCAATGAGATTGATGAGAACTTCGTAAATAACCTATTAGATGACTTCAGGGAGAATATGGAGGCATTGGCGCGGGTTAGGGAGAGAATAAGCCAGTTGATTTCATAAACCTATATATACTATATATCATTGTTTATAAACCGGAGTCCACGTAAAGTACGTATCGAGTGTGTTATTTTTAATATACCTAGGAAGGCATTACTTTAAAATTACAATACTGATAATACCTGATTAAAATGTCTGTTCAGGCTCCAAGTATATACACGATAGAGATCATTTATAGGGGGATACACCAAAGGCATTTGGCTAGGAACCTATCTAGGGGCATCGTGTATGCCGCAAGGATGGCAGGCAATGTTGCACTGTCTTACCAGAGGTATGGTGATGATCCGGAGAGGGATGGTGTACCTGCCAAGTATTTCGTGGTTGTTGCTAAGGGCGCTAATGAGGAAATCCTTGATGCAGAGGCCGCCAGGGTTGAGCCTGACTATGTGGATGTCTCAATAGTGCTTGATGACACCATACTCAAGGGTGTTGAGTCCTGGGCTTGGCAGGGAATTCAACCGGTGCACCTTAAGTTAAAGGCCGGTGGATTACTAATAGTGGTTTCTAAGAGGAGCCCTGATGAATTGCTCAAATTCATACCTACCAGGGACTCCCCATACACATTAGTCGTTGTTTATGGTGAGAGAAGTATTGGTGATTTCTGGACGTTCCCAGATGATGGTACCGTGGAGAGGGTCCTTGGCGCAATCGCTAAGGTGGCACCAAACATACTCAGTATTGACGATGTTAAGAGGTACCTGGAAAGCCTTGATAAGCCTAGTGAGAGAGTTAACAAGGCTTTAGAGGCTTACCAATCACTCGTTAAGTTAAGGGAGGTTAAGCCTGGCGAGGGATTGCCATATAAATATGAACCACCACACCTACCTGGTTGGAAGGACATGATGATCGGCGGCGCAATACCCGGCCTTAAACCAAACCAGAGGAACCCATACTTCACGGGTGGCACTGCGAAGCATTACAGGCCCGTGATTAACTTTGATAAGTGCATAAAGTGTAGCCTGTGTTGGGAGTATTGCCCAGACTCGGTATTTGATGTAACGCCAGACGGCTACTTCAACCCAGTACTGGCTTACTGCAAGGGCTGTGGAGTATGCGCCGAGGTATGCCCAGTACCTGACACAATAATAATGGTTGATGAGATGGAGTTTGAGGACGGCTATGGTAAATTCATTGACGAGTACAGGGCTTGGAAGGAGGATAGGGAGGCCTATAGGAAGTGGTTTGAGTCGTTATTACCAAAGGCACAAATAATAAGTGTGAGGAAGAGGTGATGGGCATGTCCGTCTCCGCACTCGAATCCAAGCGCCTCGAGGCTGTGCTTAAGGGGGATGAGGAGGTGGAGGTCGTTGGCACGGGCACCGATGCCGTTGCCTACGCGTTAATGCTGGCCGACATTGACGTAACATCGGCATACCCAATAAGGCCCTATGGCGGTGTTATGCAGACTGTGGCTAGGTTAATAGCTGATGGTTACATGAAGGCCGAGTACATAGTGGCTGCTCATGAGCATGACCAGTTTGAGATCGTCAAGCACGCGTCAGCCGTGGGTGCCAGGACATTCGTTGGATCAAGCGGTGTTGGCTGGTTGCTGGCTATTGAGGCTATCGTAGCCATAAGCACCGATAGGTACCCAGTGGTTGCGTTGATAGGTAATAGGGCTTGATGACCCTGGCGCGTACGGTGTTGAGCACAACGACGCATTGATGGTTAGGGACGTGGGCTGGCTACTGGTTTGGGTTGATACGGCTCAGGAGGCCCTTGACACGACGTTAATTGCGTACAGGGTTGCTGAGGATCCAAGGGTTATGCTTCCCGTGGGCATCTCAATGGACGGCGCATTCCTGACGCATAGTGAGCACGTGTTTAAGATACCGCCTAAGTCAAAGGTTCAGAAGTTCCTACCACCGTATGACCTGGGCAATAGGAGGTTGCACCCAAGCAATGTGATTAGCGTGGCACCACAAGTCAATGAGGACTGGGTTACAGAGCTTAGGAAGCAGATGGATGAGGCAATGAAGAATGCGAGGAAGGTGATTGAGGAGGCCTATAGGGACTTCGCGAAGATCTTCGGTAGGGACTACGGCAACCCATTCGTCGAACCATACATGGTTGAGGACGCAGACGTGGTAATGGTCGGCATGGGCACGGTCTCCAAGCCAATCAAGGAGGCGGTTAGGAGGTTGAGGGCTAAGGGTGAGAAGGTTGGTTTCCTAAGGATTAGGTGGTTTAGGCCATTCCCAACCGATGACATCATACGATACCTGAGCGGTGTTAAGGTTGTGGCTGTCGTTGATAGGGACTACTCATTCGGCTCACCGTTTGATGGTGGTGCGGTCTTCACAGAGATTAGGAGTGCGCTGTACGAAGCCGATCATAGGCCATTAATGATGAACTTCATAGGTGGGCTTGGTGGTAGGGAGATAACTTACAATGATGCAATTAATATGTTCAATATGGCTTTGGAAGCCGCTAGAAAAGGTAAGGTTGAGCAGAGGGTGATTTGGTATGGAGTTAGAGAGTAAAATGGGAAAAGAAGAAAAATTTATAAGGAAGGTAGGGGGTGATTGGGTGTGACGATTTCGATTAGACTTGCGAGGACGGTCAAGGACCTACTACAAATGGCCCAGACCGAGTACTTCGATGCGGGCCATAGGACTTGCCAGGGCTGTGAGTCGGCAATGGTCCTTAGGTGGGTTGCTAAGGCAGCTGGCCCTAACACAATTGTTATTGGAGCCACTGGGTGCATGTACGTGGCGAACACAACGTACTACACAACATCATGGGCACTACCCTGGATACACACCCAATTATCCGGGACAGGCTCGGCCGTCGTCGGTACGGCGGCCGCATTAAAGGCACTTATGGAGAAGGGTAAGCTACCCAATGAAAAGATAAATGTAATTGGCATATGCGGTGACCTGGGCTGCGCGGATGCAGGGCTTTCTGAGGTATCCAACGCATTAACCCATACGAAGTACAACTTCCTAATACTCATGTATGACAACGAATCAAGCGCTAACACGGATATACAGGAGACAACCATGACACCATACGGAGCACTGACAACCTTCAGCCCAAGCGGTAAGCAGGTCAGGATAATGAAGTATAGGTGGAAGAAGAACATGGCCGCCATGATGGCTGTCGGACACCCAGAGGTTAGGTACGTTGCCACGGCGATAGCGGCAGACCCAATAGACCTGTACAACAAGGTAAGGAAAGCCCTGGAGATTGGCGGACCAACGTTCATACACACCCTAGACCCATGCCCCAAGGGATGGGGCTATGATCCTAAGTACAGCCATGAAATAGGCAGGCTAGCAGTCGAAACCGGCATATGGCCGCTATTTGAGATAGAGGATGGTAAGTTTAGACTAACGAGCACTAGCGCTAGAATAGCAAGTGGTGAGATCAAGAGAAAGCCAGTTAGGGAGTACCTAAGGAGACAGACAAGGTTTAAGCACCTAACGGATGAGGATATTGAGTACATACAGAGGAAGGTTGATGAGATGTGGGAAAAGTGGTTAATACCAGGGCTAATACCACTGACCAGGGAATTACCATACCCAGAAGTCACCAAGGCGGGCACTGGATAACGTCAGAAAATAATTGCATTTAAAATCAAAGTACATTTGACTTATATATTTATTCTGTCAATAAATTAATACTATTACTAAAAATAATTATATTCTTTTAAATTTTTATTAAATATTTTTTTTATTTTTTCGAATATATTTTTTCATGATATATCATTATTATTGGTTATTAATATTTGCTTTATTATGTTTATTATTGAATATATTTCTAGTTATATTTATAATTATCTAAAATGATTAATCATTAGTATGGCAGGGCATCCTCAATTAACGGATAAACAAATACTTGGCTTTAGTAGGTGGTTTGCCTTTGTTGGGGCTTTCCTGGCTATGTTCATGATTAGCCCCTACGAATACGCCTTTAGCGCCTTCTCTCATGATGTTACCCAATTCTTCCATATTAGTGCCGTTTTCCTGGGCACGGTATTCACTGTTAATGTCTTCCTAGAGTCCGTATTTGGTTGGCCAGCGGGCTTTGTTAGGGATAGGTATGGTCCCTGGCTTCTCCAACTTATAGCTGCATTCCTCGTTGGTATTGGTTATTTCGCAGCAATATTCGGCTCGCCGGCCCTACTACTGTGGGTTTACGCAATCATTGGTGGTATTGGGGCTGGCATTGTATATAATAATAGCGTTACCGTTGCTAATAAGTGGTTCCCTGACCATAGGGCTACCGTGGCCGGCACAATATCGGCAGGCTTTAGCTGGGGTTCAATACCAATAATACTACTAATAGGTATTTTACCCAGGATTCACCCAATTGCCGTGTTTAGGTCAATAATGCTTGGTCTCGCCGTGGCCTCCTTCGTGATAATAATAATCTCAGCCTTCCTAATGAGGAGGGATCCACCAAGGGGTTGGAAGCCACCAACATATAACACACAGGCTTCAAGGTCGAAGCTAATACGTGCGACTGATTATCAATTCACGTTTTCAGAAACCGTGAGGACATGGCAATTCTGGGTATTAGTCATAACATTCCTCCTGGTGGCGTCTGAGGGATTGACCATAGTCTCCAAGGCTGTTCAATACGGCCTATACTTCCACTTTGCCTTAGTCATAGCTGTGGCCGCTGCCCTCGGATCATCAATAATGGCTGGCCTGGGTAAGTTCATAACTGGCGTGGTATCTGACGCTATCGGTGTTATTAAGACGCTTATCCTATTCTACGCCCTATCCGGTGCATTCACATTGTTGAGTATCCTATTTGGTGTTATACATAATGAGATTGGGTTTGTGGTTTCCGTGGCTTGGCAATATTGACCTGGGCATCAATATACACCGTTAACCCAGCGGCCGTTGGTTACTTCTACGGCGAAGTGGCGTCAGGTAATAACTACGGACTACTCTACGCGATTGCCAAGGGCAGTGGCGCAATTTACGGAGGAGTGCTCACGGCAATAATGATCGGATCATTAGGCTGGATAAACACGATGATTGTGTCCGGCCTCTTCGGTGTAATAGCGGCATTACTAGCCATACCATTGCTTTGGAAAATACCAAAACCTCCAAGGAAGGCGTAGCCCGTAATATTATGAAAATTTATTAAAAATATCAAGGCATTTACATTATTTTATTTCTTATTAATGACAATATATAATGTATTTATTTTGCATTAATTGATTATAATTAAAATATCATTTAAGAAATGCTTATTAAATATTTACATATATATGTATATATGGGGATAACTAAAGGTATTATTACTGAGTTGGAGAGGATCGTTGGTAGTGATAATGTTATTACTGATGATGTTGAGTTGACGGTTTATGAGGCTGACGGTTCCTTCGTCTATACGGCTAGGCCTGACGTGGTAGTCTTTCCCAGGTCCACTGAGGAGGTTTCTAAGGTTGTTAGGGTTGCCTGGGAGAATAGGATACCTATTGTTAGTCGTGGCTCCGGCACAAGCCTTAGTGGTGGTGCACTACCCATTGAGGGCGGTATTGTGATTTCCCTGACTAAGATGAATAGGGTTCTTGAGCTTGATATTGAGAATGAGACAGCCACGGTTGAGGCTGGTGTCATTAACCTATGGGTTAGTGATGCCTTGGCTAAGCTTAATTATCAATACCCAATAGACCTTGGTTACTACTTCCCGGCTGATCCAGGTAGTCAGAGGGTATCTACGATAGGTGGTAATATTAGTCATAATGCGGGTGGTGTTAAGTGCTTCAAGTATGGTGTTACGGTTAATAACGTGCGTGGGTTAAAGGTCGTTCTCCCCAATGGTGAGGTTAGGTTCTTTGGCGGTAAGGTTGTTGAAGGCCCCGGCTATGACGTCATCGGCATTATAAGTGGTTCTGAGGGCACCATGGCCATAGTCACAGAGGCTGTTCTGAGGATTGTCAGTAATTATGAGTCTGTTAAGACAATATTGGCAGCGTTTAATTCAGTGGAGGATGCGGGTACGGCCGTGTCTAGGATAATAAGTGCTGGGATTAGGCCCGTGGCCCTCGAGTTCATGGATAAAATCGCCGTTAACGCCATTGAGGCAGGTCCATGGGGTGGTGGGTTACCTACCGATGCGGAGGCCATACTCCTAATTGATGTTGAGGGTTCTGAAGTAGGAACAAGTGCCGAGGCTAATAGGATAATCGAGATATTGAAGTCCTCAGGTGCATACATGGTTAGGCTTGCCAGGGATAGGGCTGAGGCTAATAGGTGGTGGAACGCCAGGAAGCAGGCCTTTGGTGCCATGGGTTTTGTTGGTCCAAATTACATAACTGGTGATGGTACTATACCAAGGAAGAAATTACCGGAGGCCCTGCGCAGGATTAGGGAGATTGGTAATAAGTACGGCTTCAGAATAGCCAATGTATTCCATGCCGGCGATGGCAACCTACACCCACTCATACTATATGATGAGAGGAAACCAGGCGAGAGGGAGAGGGCCCTGCAGGCTGAGGATGAAATACTTAGGATGTGCGTTGAGATTGGCGGTACAATAACCGGCGAGCATGGCGTTGGGTATTACAAGAAGCACCTGATTGGTTTGCTCTATACTGATTATGAATTGAATGTGATGAAGAACATAAAGTCGGTCTTTGACCCAATGGGTATCATGAATCCTGGGAAGATATTCCCAAGGTGATTGCATGGCCCTTGAAACAATGCTTAAGGGTATTGAGAGGGAGGTTAGTAATGACTCAATTAGGGAGCCGACGGGTAAGTACGTGATTGATGGCTTAGTGCCTAAGGTGGTGCTGTATCCGAGTGATGTTAATGAACTTAGTGCAATGATGAGGAGTATAAGTAAGGAGAGACTGAGTGTAATACCCATGGTTAATGGTTCTAAGACCTTCATGGGTAATATACCAAAGTCCTATGATGTGGCCCTTGACTTAAGCCGCGTGCACAGAGCCATAGAGCCTGACCCAGAGGAGATGGTTGGGGTTTATGGCGTTAGTGCGCCATTTAATGAGGTTCAAGAGACGTTGAGGAGGGTAGGTAGGAGGTTGCCCATTGACCCGCCCCTGTCAAGCCGCTCAAGTATTGGTGGTGTGTTTTCATGCAACCTATTTGGTCCGTTGGCATATACCTTCATGACTACGAGAGACTTAACGCTTAGGGTTAAGGCCGTCATGCCGGATGGGACCGTGGTTAGGTGGGGCACGGGCATGATTAAGGACGTAGCCGGCTACAACGTGAAGAGGCTCTTCATTGGTTCCTGCGGTTCTCTGGGTATAATCTATGAGGTTATGTCTAGGATTGCGGCAATACCCGACGTAATAGCCGTTGCGAGGCTAAATAAGGAGCTTGACCTACTCATGACAAGGAGGTTAAAGCCCTACGGCGCAATCGTGGTTAATGGCACCATGTACCTCAGGTTTGAGGGTGTTAAGGAGGAGGTGGAGTACCGACTAAGCAGATTGAGTGAGGTTTCAGGGTTTGACGTATTCTATGGCAATGAGGCTGAGGAATTATGGTATGAATTAACGTCAATGGATGAACTATTCAATAATTACAATATTGTTATTAAGGTAGTAACTCCACAGGCAAGGTTGAATGATGCTCTGAAGGAATTACAGAGTAATTACCTTGTTAAGATGCCCATGATCGGTGAGGCTTACCTAGGCATTAATGGAATTGACATTAATGAATTGAATAAAGCCAGAAATAGGGTGGGTGATTTAGGTGGTTACCTAATCATTCTTAAGGCACCTCTTGAGTTTAAACGCGAAATCGACGTTTGGGGCCTTAACCAGAACCTGGACATTATGTCCAAGTTAAAATCAGTCTTTGATCCATTGGGTATAATGAGCCCTGGAAGGTTTGTGGGTGGCTTATAATGAGTGGTGATGACTTATATAAGAGGTTTATTGAGGAGGGGCTCAATGAGGCCTATAAGTGCGTGCACTGTGGCTTCTGCTACCCACATGCCCCACCTACAGGGCTACGTGGAACGAGGCAGATAGCCCGAGGGGTAGGATATACCTTGTCAAGGCATTGCTTACGGGTAGGTTACAGCCCACAGAGACTTTACTTAAGCACCTTGATGCATGTGTAATATGCAGGAGGTGTGAGACTGCCTGCATCGGGTGTTCAATATAGTAAGGTCCTTGAGGCCGCATATGCCTACTTGGGCGATAAATTAATAGATTATGGATACCCATGGCACATAAGGACTGGGCTTCGGCTTCTTGAAAGCCCAGCAGTAATAAAACTGGCGCTGTCCGTGTCAAGTTCATTACCTGGAATACCAAGGCACATGAGGGGGTTCGCGATATCGAGGGATAGGGAAAGACTTGACGACGTACTTGGTAGGGTATTCAGGGTACCGAGGGATAAGCCTGTCAGAGGTAGGGTCCTCCTATTCGTGACGAATTCATGCATTGCTTGGCAATCCCATACGCACTTGGTTTATGCCACAATCAGGGTATTGACGTGGAATGGGTTTGAGGTAATTGTTCCTAGGGAGTTCAAGTGCTGTGGTGCGCCATACATGCACATGGGCATGTTTAATAAGGCAGTTGAGCTTGCGAGGCACAATATCGAGGTATTGAATAAGTACGATAAGGCGTATGGCATAGATTACGTAGTAATCCCAGACTCAGGTGGTTGCCAGGCCCAATGGCTTGAGTACGAGAGATTACTTAATGCAAAACTGAACATTAGACAAAGGGTTATGAATACCTTACAACTCCTTGATAAGGTGGGGCTCGTTGGTGAACTCGGCCCTGTTAAGATGAGGGTATCAATACAGCACAGTTGTCACCTGATGAATGTTGCGAAGGCTCACGATGCAGTACTACGTGTAATTAGTAAGATACCAGGCCTTGAAATAAGGGGTTTAGACACCGCCGATATTTGCTGCGGGGCTGGCATGATGTACCCAGATAGGTATCCAGACATTGCCAGGGAAATAACTAGGCAGAAGATTGAGGACTTAATGCGTCATAAACCCGAGGCATTAATACTGGAAAGCGTAACCTGCAAAGCCCATTGGGCCAACATAATTAGAGAGAACAACCTAAATATTAAGTTGCTATACCCAACAGAATTACTTGATATTTCATATATATCTGGTGGAAATAAAGGATATGAAACTATTATGAATAGAGTTTATTTTAGGGCGTAATTTTATAAGGATAATTTAAATAATTTAAATTAAAATATACGTAATATTTTTTTACTCTATACAAATATAAAATGCATCTCCATAGTAGTAATATTTAAAATTATAAACATTTATTAATATATTGATGTTTACCCAGCCCTTAAACCCGACGGGTAATATTGTATTAACGGCATTGGCTGCTTTAATACCCATAATAGTATTGTTAATACTACTGGCCGGTCTAAGGATGTCAGCTTGGCTCGCCACATTAATTGGCTCAATAGTAACTATACTTGTGGCAATACCTATTTGGCATAGTCCACCAGTAGAGACTATCGAGGCTTGGATTATTGGCGCGCTGGTGGGTTTTTGGTATATAACGTGGATCACCATTTGGGGCGTTACGATATATAACACACTGGTTTTAACCGGAAAATTTGACGTATTTCGAGAATGGGTTGTGGCTAACGCAACAAATGATGCGAGGGTTCAAGCAATATTATTAGCTTGGTCCTTTGGAGCCTTAATGGAAGGTCTCGTGGGATTTGGGTATCCCTGGGCAATTGTTTCGCCATTACTTGTTGCGCTTGGTTATGACTGGATTAAGGCAATACAGACATCCGCATTGGCAAATAATGCTCCTGTATCCTTTGGCGCTCTTGGTACTCCAGTTATCGCATTAGCTCTCGTTACGGGCATTCCGTTAATGACCATGTCGGCCGCGGTAGGCAGAGTTGTAGCGCTTTTAGCGGTCTTTGTACCATTCATGCTATTAATAATTGTGGATGGAACCAGGGGCCTAAAGGATGCATGGCCGGTAGCCTTAATTGGTGGACTAGGCTACGTTGCAGGGCAATTTCCAGTATCCAATTATTTAGGTCCATATTTACCGGATATTGCAGGTTCATTAGTATCATTCTTTATATTAATGGTCTTCCTCAAGGTCTGGAGACCAAGGAGAATAGTTACGTTTGGAACTCAGGCAGCAAATAGTTCAGGGCAACAAAGAAAATTCACAACTAAAGATGTCGTCATGGCATGGCTACCATTCATAATATTAATTATTGTAGTTACGTTGTGGACTGGTCCTTGGTCTCCATTACCGCGTTTTGTAATAACTACTTTGGTCGTGAAGGCCTATTCAACAGTGCTTCATAAGGTAATTGCCGTAGTCTTTGAGGTGAACCCATTCGTTGCTGGTACATCAATTTTTGTCTCATGGTTAATAATATGGGCCGTACTTGGTGCAAGTCCTAAGGTATTTATAGAGTCTTTGAGGAGAACTTGGCATCAGATGTGGGGTGCGATTTTAACAGGGTTCTTTGTCGTAGGATTAGCATACGTATTTAATTACTCAGGCATGGCATACTCATTGGCGTATGCAAGTTCATTAGTTGGACTTGCATTTATAGTAATATCACCTTTCCTAGGTTTTATAGGCGCTGCCTTATCCGGCAGTAATACGGCCAGTAATACGTTATTTGGCGCATTGCAGGCTACGGTAGGTAAATTATTGGGCCTGCCCGTACCATTACTACCCGCTAGTAATTCAGTGGGCGCCGAATTAGGAAAGCCCGTTGCACCTCAAACCGTCAGTGTTGGCGTATCAACGACACCATACGTTAGGAGGGAGGGCATAGTGGTTAGAAAGAATCTGCCTGGGCAATAATGTATGTGTTCTATCTAATATTCGTTGTATCATTATATGCATTTGTATTTCCGTGGGCAATGCCAAAGGTTTAACTAAGATAAAAATTCGTTATTTTAAAATCATTCTATTTTTCACGAGATTAATATTTTACACCAAAGTGATTACAGTTATAAATAGGCTCAATACTTATTACCGATGCCAATATGCATTAGGAGCCCAGCTTCTATAGCTAATTTAGGTCCTGGATTCGATGTATTATCGTTAGCCATCCAGGAGCCCTATGATGATGTTTATGTTGAGCTAAGTCGAGGGGATGACCGTGTGGACTTTATGGGTGATTATTCTCATTATTTACCTAACGATTATAGAGCTACCACGCTTTACCCAGTAATTGAGGAGTTTAGGAGGATTGCTGGCATTGACTTTGGTGTTCACATTGTGGTTAAGAAGGGTATTAAACCGGCGAGTGGTTTAGGTAGTAGTGGTGCTGATGCGGCGGCCCTTGCCTATGCCCTTAATAAGTTACTTAATGCTGGCCTTGATTATAAGTCGTTAATTAGGGTTGCGGCGCTTGGTGAAATCGCGGCAGCAGGTACTCCGCACATGGATAATGTGGCCGCATCCCTATTGGGTGGCTTGGTCATTATTAACCAGTGACTGGGGATTTTGTTCGGGTTGACGTACCTAGTAATTACTGGTTATCAATAGTCATAGCTGGTAATAAACCTAGTACCAAGGAGATGCGTAAGTTATTGCCCAGTGCCGTGGACATGACAAGCCTTAAGAACAACTCCGCCTATGCATCAATGCTCGTCTACTCACTGATTACTGGTGATAGGAACGTGTTGGGTAAGGCGTTAATGGGCGATGCGGTGGTTGAGCCTGTGAGGGCTAAGCTTTATCCACATTATGATGCGGTTAAGGAGGCGTTATTAAAGGCTGGCGCCATCGGCGTTGCCCTGGCCGGGGCCGGTCCATCATTATTCGGAATATTTGACTTTGAACCATCTAGGGAAGACATTAATAACTTATTGAGGAACCATGGCTTGAGGACTATACCTTAATTATTACGCGGCCGAGCAATGTCGGTGTTCACGAAATACCCTGCGGGGACCTTAATGCTTAATACACGCTATGTGCCTTAGGTTGGCATGAACGTTATAGTAATTGGTGGAGGAGTTATAGGGACCGTATTAACGCACTTATTCTCAGTAAGGGGTATTAACGTTACGTTAATTAACTCGGGGCTTCAAAGACCAAGATTCCCACTCATTCACTCAAAGCTTCTTAGATTTCCTGAGGACATTACGTTAGCGAGGATTAGTGAGGATGTGTATAATGGGTTATCAAGGGAATTGGGAGTTAATGTCTTAAGGCCCATGAGGTCGATAACCATAATACCAGAGACGTGTTATAGCGATGTATCACGCATAATGGGTATGTGGCGTGACTCCGGCGCTGAATTACATGTGGTTGATGATATTGGTGAGTATGGCCTTAGGAGGGTTAGTGACCAGGAGATATACATTCTAAGTATTAATGGTGATAATCTCGTTAATTACCCATTATTGATTAATAAAATTCATAAGATCAACGATATAAATTACGTTAGAGGTACCGCCACTGTTAAACTTAGTAGTGACGGCGTTAAGGTTTTAGTAAATGGTGAGGAATTGCGCGGGGATTACATAATCCTCGCCGCGGGGGCTTGGAACTCCATAGTAATTAAGGGTGCTGGTCTAAGGGCACCGTTATTACCGTATAAGTGCCAGGCGGCGGCATTCATGGCCAGGAAAGCCGGTGGTATTGTTTATGATTATGTACTCAACATTTACATGAGACCCCTCGGTTCAATAATTGATAATGCATTAAGTGGTCTGGGCCTTTCAATAATTGTTGGTGGAGATGGTAATTCGAAGATTACAGAGCCAGGTAAGGATGCTGGTGTCGATCGCGAATTCCTCAATGAACTTAAGGGTAAGGTTAGGGCTAGGGTTGGTAAGGCGCTGCTTATCGGGTCAGGGTTTGGTTATTGCGAAGTTACGCCTGACATGAGGCCCGTGATTGGCACTATTGGGCCAAGTAACTTACTATTAATTGGTGGGTTTAATGGCTATGGGGCCGAGGTGGGGCCTGCATTGGCCTTGGCTGTGGTTAATTACGTGCTTAGTGGTTCATGGCCTGACTACGCAAGGCCATACCTAATAGACAGGTTTGGTAGTAATTGGCCGAATACCTGGGACGTCAGTGTTGAGGCGCATGAATTATGCGTCTAATGCGGCCTAAACTCTTTATTAATTCTGTTGAGAATTAATGACTGGCTGATTACGTTGCGCATCGCCGACCTGCCACTTCCAGACATACTGAAGGACTTCGTAATTAGGGAGAGGGGTATTCAGGAGCTTTATCCGCCGCAGGAGGAGGCTGTGCGTAAGGGGTTATTTGACGGTAGGAACATGGTCATGTGTACGAGCACTGCGACAGGGAAGACGCTGATGGCGGAGCTGGTTATGATAAATGCCGTGCTCACTAGGGGTGTTAAGGCCATACTCGCCGTCCCACTGAGGGCCCTGGCCTATGAGAAGGCTAGGGACTTGAGGATTTACGAGAGACTCGGCGTTAGGATTGCCGTAACAACCGGTGAATATGATAGGGAGGATGCTTGGCTCATGAATTACGACATAGTGGTTACAACGTACGAGAAACTCGACAGCCTACTGAGGCATAAGGTTGAGTGGCTTAAACAGGTCGGTGTTTTAGTCATTGATGAGATTCACTATATTGATGATGATAAGAGGGGGCCAACTATAGAATCAATAATCGCAAAGGTAAAGGCACTTAACCTCAACACGCAATTACTGGCCCTATCAGCGACAATAGGCAATGCGAGGAGATCGCAAATTACCTCAATGCCGAGTTAGTAGTCTCCGATTGGAGGCCTGTCAAGCTTAGGGAGGGCGTCTATTACGATGGCGTTATTTACTACGCAGATGGATCCAGGGCATTGATTAAGGACCTAGGAAATCCTGTGCTCTCACTCGTGATGGATACGATAATTAATGGTGGCCAGGCCCTCGTATTCACAAACTCCAGGTCAAACACGGTCAAGCTAGCCCAGCAAATTTCTCATTACATATGTAATTACGGGATAAAGCTTATAGAGCCAGGTGCATTAACGAAGGTCTCAAGCTCGATCATTGAGGCGTCACAGTCCAAATTACTTGGTGAGGAGTTGGCTAGGATTGTTAAGTGCGGTGTTGCGTTTCATCATGCGGGTCTCGACATGGATACAAGGTCAATAGTTGAGAATTCCTTTAGGGATAGGCTGATTAAGGTTGTTGTTGCAACGACGACGCTGGCTGCCGGCGTTAATTTACCGGCGAGGAGGGTTATTATCCATGAGTATAGGAGGTATGAGCCGGGCATTGGGATGGAGGAACTCCCCGTGATGGAGTATAAGCAGATGGCTGGTAGGGCGGGCAGGCCTGGGCTTGATCCGTATGGCGAGGCCGTGCTTATCGCCAGGGGTGAGGACGAAGTTGATTACCTAATTAGGAATTACATAAATGCCAGGGTAGAGGATGTCAAGTCTAAGTTCCTGACCGATAAGAACCTGACCACGCACATGCTATCAGCAATAGCCAGTGGCTATGCCTCGAACATTGATGACGTGATGAGGTTCGTATCATCAACCCTAGGGTACATTCAAGGTGGTTTCCACAGGAATGAGTTTCTCAGGGACCTATTAAGGAGGAAGATTGACGATGTGGTTAATTTCCTGGTCGAGTCGGGATTCCTCGAGAGGAGGGATAGCTATGTGACTGCGACGTCCTTAGGTTTATTATTAAATAATCTTTACCTGGATCCATACACGGCGAATACCTACATTCACGGTCTCAGGGCTAGGGATGAGACGAATGACTTAGGCTACACCCACTTAATTATTCAATCGCCTGAGGTGCCGAGGCTTAGGGTTAGGAGGAATGAGTTTGATGATTACCTGGAGCTAGTACTTGATAATTGGGATTACTTATTAATTAAACCGCCGATCACGAGGGATGAAATTGAGAATGGGGAGTTTGAGGATGAGGAGATTGAGGATTACCTCTCCACTGTGAAGACCGCGGTAATGCTCCTTGACTGGGCTAACGAGGTTTCCGAGGATGAGCTATATAAGAACTATGACGTGGGACCCGGCGATTTAAGAGTATATAGCGACTTAATGGATTGGCTAGCTAGTGCTGTCGCTAGGCTCGCCGGCGCATTGGTATGAGGGGGCATGAGGAGAGATTGAATATACTCAGGTGGAGGCTGACCTATGGGGTTAAGGATGAATTAATAGAGTTGGTGGTGAATCTCGAGGGTGTTGGCAGGGCTAGGGCTAGGGCATTATACAACGCTGGATTTAGGAGTGTCGAAGACATTGCCAATGCAGATCCGAGGGCTATAGGCATGATTAGGGGCTTTGGTGATAAGCTTGCGCGTTCAATAATTGAGCAAGCCAGGAAATTAATTGAGGAGGGTAAGGTGATTAAACCGTCAATGAATAACGCAGGTAGGGAGGAGGGCAGTAGGCAGGGGTATACCAGGAGGAGGGGTTCGCTTCTTGATTACCTTTGATATCGAAAAATGAAATACTTATATATTATCACCACAGACCTAGCCTGTTAATGATTAGCAAGGCAGTCATTACAGCGGCTGGGCTTGGCACGAGGATGAGGAACATGACTCTCATAATGCCAAAGGCGTTACTGCCATTAATTCGTAGGAATGAAATGCCCATGCTTGTTCCAATAATTGACCTAATAATGACGCGCCTCCAGGAGGTTGGTGTCTCCAAGTTCCTAATTATTGTTGGTAGGAATGGAAAGCCACTAATTGATTACTTAATGGATAAATTATTCACTGATTCGCTTAAGGTTCAAATATCATTCACATTCCAGGAGAAACCCCTCGGCTTTGGTGATGCCGTGCTTAGAGCCGAGGACTTCGTGAACTCCGACCCATTCTTCGTCCATGCAGATGACGGCATTTTAACGAGTGGATACCTAGAGGGTGTTAGGCTGTATAATGAGTTGAGACCTGATGCTGTATTGTTCCTTAGAAGGGTTAGTAATCCAAGTAGGTATGGTATCGCGGTCGTTAAGGACGAAGGGACTTATGGCGCTATGGCCTGGTTAAGGTGTTGAATGTTGAGGAGAAGCCGAGTAATCCCAAGTCTAATATTGCCATATCCGCTGTCTACATATTTAATAGAAGGATATTTGATGGACTTAGGTCTGTCAGGGTGGGCGGGGAGCTTGAATTGACGTACGGCATTGAGAACGTGATTAATAGCGGTGGTGAGGTCTATGGATTATTACTTAGTGATGATTCCTGGCTTAGTGTTGGCGACCCTGAGAGCTACTTCAACACAATTACTAGAACATTCAACTTACGTGAAGGAGACTAATATTTAATAATAGCCCTGGTTTACTCATTTACGACTTAGCCTATGCTTGTAAACATTATTGTAAGTAGGAACAGGGTTTCTGGGGAGATAAGGACCGGGATTAGGTTAAGGCTTGAGAATCCACCACCTGGCGTTAATTATAGGGTCATTAATGAACCCGTTGGTTTATCACCATCATCTAATGACTTCTACATAACCAGGGACACAACAACTAAGTGGTTTCTTAAGGCATTAATAGAACCAGCATACTCACTTAAGCTGAGGGGATTAACCCACGCCTTTTTCCTGAACCTATTCATACCACGAACACCCTGGGTACAGGAGATTGACCAACCAATATTTAACCTATTCGAGAAGTACATAGGTAAGTCAAGGAAGAGTTCGTTATATAGACTCGCCATAAAAACCTTTAGGTACTTATTCAATAGGGATAACGTGGCAGTGATAACATGGACCAATGGAGTAAGGAGGGCCTTGAGGAGGAGGGGTTTAGGGATGTTAGGGTTGTGCCACCGCCAATGGTGACGAGTTTTAGGAAAATCGATGATAAGATAACGGTTGGATTCGTCGGTGTTGAGTATCGTAGGAAGGGTGGTGACATTGCGGAGGACGTTATGTCAAAGCTACCAAGGCGCATTAGGAAGGTTTATGTTGGTAAAAGCCCAAGGAGGATTGAGGGGATTGAGTATTATAAACCAATGAGGAGGGATGAACTACTCAGGTTAATGGCTGAGTTTGACGTGCTCCTCTTCCCAACTAGGGGTGAGGCCTATGGGTTCACGGCACTCGAGGCGATGAGTATGGGGATACCTGTTGTCGCGTCTAATGTGGATTCGGTGCCTGAGGTCGTGGGTGATGGCGGGATACTATGTGAGGTTAATGATGTTAAGTGCTTCCTGGATAGTGTTAAGGAGTTGATTAACTCCCCCGAGTATGCCATGGAGCTTGGCGCTAGGGCCAAGGCGATCATTGCCCAGAGGCATTCGCCCAGTATTGTTGGTAAGGAATTATTAGCAATATATAATGAGTTAGGTGGGGATGAATGAAACCGTTAAGCAAGTAATTGATGTATTGATGGAACTAATTAGGTTAAGGACGGTAGCACCGCCTGGCGAGAATTACCTGGAAATCGTCACCTACCTGGATAATTTATTAACTAATTATGGGTTGAGTACGAGGATTGTCGAGGTACCCCGATCCATCGTTAAGGAGAACTACCCTGAATATGCTGATCATCCAAGGTACATATTACTGGCCGAGCTATGTAATGCCAGGGACAAAAGAATACACTTCAATGCTCACTATGATGTGGTTCCTGGAGGAAATGATTGGTTGGTTACGGAACCGTTTAAGCCAGTACTCATCAACGGCAGGATCTACGGCAGAGGCGCATCCGACGATAAGGGTGGTGCGGCAGCCTCGTATCATTGGCGAAAAGGCTTAGTGAACTAGGAGATTTCCATGGGTGCGTTGAGTTCTCCTTCACACCCGATGAGGAACTTGGTGGTATGACTGGCGTTGCTACCTAATTGGCCAGGTTCGTAAACCCGATTATGCCATTGTCGCCGAACCAACGGGCCTTGATACAGTGTGGGTTGGCAGTATGGGGATACTACAACTGGATATCGTCGTTAGGGGCCTACCAAGTCACGCCTCACAACCGTGGTATGGAGTTAATGCCTTTGAGGATGGCGTTAGGATAGCCCATGCATTAATTAACGACTTAAAACCTAGGATTGAGGATAGGCAATTCCTGGGTGAGAGGGCGGCAATCACATTGGGAGGGTTTGTTGGGGGTGGTTATTCTCGTAATATTGTACCTAATTACTTTCAATTCTCAATAGATAGAAGGATACTGCCAAACGAGGATCTCGAGACCGTACACAATGAATTAATTAATTACATAAATACGTTAAGGGATGGTGTTAAATCAGCAATAGATATTTACATAGTAAATAGGGTGGAACCCGCCCTAAATAATAAATCAGACCTATTAGGTAAGTTAATGAATTCAATAGACCATGTATTGCACGTGAATCCCAGGGTAGGCATATCGAGGTTCCCGTTGATACTCGATACTTTCAAAGGGCCGGTGTGGATGCATTAACGTACGGGCCAGGCAATATCACCAGCGCCCATGGACCTGATGAGTACGTGGAGATTGATGACATTATTAAGTCTGTGGATGTATACTTACGATTAGTTAGGGAGATTTATGGTAATGCCTAGGTATCTCGCATGAATTACGGTAGGTAAATATTTTTATATTGCATTGCTCACGTTGGTTTGGGTATGGCTAGGATTGATTGGAGTATTGATGCTGAGGACGTCATTAGGAGGGTTAGGGAGATTTATGGGGCAAACATTACTGAGGATCAGGTGGTTAAGGCCCTTGGCTATGAGTATAGGATTAGTTGGAAGAAGGCTGTTGAGGTTGCCCGGTTCATTAGGGGCTTCACGATTAAGCAGGCCGAGGAATACCTGAACAATGTCATTAAGATGAAGGCCCCAATACCAATAAGGAGATTCACCAAGAAGCAGGCACACCACACAACGCCCTGGGAGGGTTGGCCGGTGGCTAAGTGGCCTGTTAAGGTTGCCAAGGCTACCTAGAGGTTCTTAAGAACCTCGAGAATAACGCGAGCTATAGGGGCCTCAATGTCGATAACGTGGTCATCATCCACGCAGCGGTGCATAAGGGTCGTAAGATCAGGAACTACATGCCCAGGGCCTTTGGTAGGTCAACACCCTGGTTCCAGGACACAGTAACAATAGAGTTGCTGGCGCCGAGATACCTGAGGAGAACGTGCCGAAGAAACTTAAGTTAAGGCCAAAGCCCTACTGACGCCTTCTCAGGAAGACCACTGAGTACCTAATCCCCAACCTCCTAAGGAACTTTATTAGCATTGAGTCGTCGGTAATAACTAGTGGGTTCTCATCCTTTAATTTCATTGCCAGGACTATTAATGAAACGTCAGCATCACTCAATAGCCTTGGTATGTGGTAATTCCTCCGTGCATTGGCAACCTCATCTTCGCTAACCTCATAAACGCTTATGTTCAGTATTTCAGGAACAACAATGGCCCTCTCATCCCTCAACTCATTAATCACGTAATTCGTGGTTACCAGACTGCCCATGCTCATTAATGGGCGTAAATCCCTCATGTGAAGTATTGCGGACGTATCAAGTATTACAACATCTCCGGGACTCATGGTATGAATAACCTCCTAAACACCTATCGTACATTCTGTACTGGCGTGTCCTGATAAACCTAACCTTCCTATCACCCGGGACTATGTGTATCTCAGCACCCCTCTGAGCGACAATACCATCGCAGAGTATGTGGGCCACCTCACTCGTTAATACCTTAATGGGTATTTCATATGGATGCACGACTGGGACCAAGGCCCTTGAGAAGGCGCAAGCGGCACTATTAACTTAACGGCCAACCTACTATCGACAGCAGGGCCTCCTGCCGCCAGGCATAAGCCGTGGAACCCGTGGGCGTCGCTATTATGACACCATCCATCCTAGCCCTCATTATCTCCTCACCGCCATCCTCGACAATCGTCACGTTTATTAAGTGCCCTGGATCAACCCCCTTAACCAAGACCTCATTTAATGCCGTGCACTCGAAGTCCTTAGCCACGGCCTTCAATGTGAGCCTCTCCTCGATCGTGTATTCACCCTTAACTATCCTATCAAGGACCTGGGGCAACTCCCTGGCGCTCACGTCACTTAGGTAATTAACCCTGCCAGTACCTATGTGGAGTATTGGCGTATTTATGGAATTGGTGACCTCATGAATAAACCTTAATACCGTACCATCACCACCGATCACCATAGCCATATCAACATCCTGGGAACCATCCCACTTAGGTATGCCTAGGTTCTTGACCTCCACGTCCCTGGCGGCGACGACCTCAACCCCATTACTACTAAGCCTATTGATTATTAATTTTGCCAGTGCGTAATCCTCGTACTTACCAATGTACATCATTATTCTCATTAATACTCAGGCTAATGCATAACCAAGTGAATTAATAAGTAATTTCTCAGGAAATTACTCGATAGAAAACCTTTTATTGGCTCTAGCTATGTCGACTTGTATGTCAACGAAGCCAACAGAGGCAGGTTCGGTGAAGGAGGGTAGTTATGTGATGATTGATGGGGAGCCATGCAAGGTAGTTGAGGTTGAGAAGAGTAAGACTGGTAAGCATGGCTCTGCCAAGGTAAGGATAGTGGGTATTGGGGTTTTCGATAACGTTAAGAGGACCCTGATAGTACCTGCTGATGCCCAGGTTGAGGTGCCGATCATTGAGAAGTTCGTTGCCCAAGTCGTGGCTAAGGTTGGTGATTCCTGGCAGTTAATGGACCTTAGGAACTACAGCACCTTTGAGGTTGCCCAGGACCAGATGGAGGAGGAGGTTAAGGGTAGGATTGAACCCGGTGTTGAGGTTGAGGTTTGGGATATTGCTGGGCGGAGGAAGATTATTAGGGTTAGGTAGTTAAAATTAACCCACGAAGATCCTATACTGATCAGTGCCCTGTAACTCCCTCAATATCCTGTCAATAATTAACTTCTCAGGGTCAATACCAACCCTACTCTTTATATCATCGAAGGATTGGAAGGGCTTCTTCCTCCTCTCCTCAAGTATTTGCCAAAGGGTCTTCTTGCCAATACCCTTAAGCAATTCTAGGCTATGCATTTTCAGGGTTATTGGGCCAGCCTTATTGAAGAAATCCACGAACCTACTCTCCTGGGCCTTAACAATCTTGGCAATAACCTCAGGAAGTGCGTTCTTGGCCTCGTTGGTTAACTCGTCATAGTTAATCCTCCTGACAATCTTATTCACCTTATCCCTAGTCCCACTACCTATGTAAACCCTCTCACCAACCTCAGCCGTGGCGTTGGGCTTAAGCGTTAACTCAAGTAGTGTGAAGTACTGCTCACCAATGGCCTGCACGTACGCCTCATTCCTCGGGAAGCCCTTCTTAATGAGGGATGGGTCTTTAATGAGCATTTGCTCCGGAGGTATTATGTCGAGTATGTATGCGTAGTCCTCCCTCTTAACCATTCAGAACACCCTCAGGAACCCCTGGCACTCTTTAGTAGGTTTAGGATCTCCTCAACATCCTTATCACTGAACTCCCTCTTCTCAGTCCCAAGCAATACCCTAAGCTCATCGGCTGTCTGAGGCATTAAATCGACTATTTGTATCGCGGTCAATCTAGCCAGGCCGAATCTCTTCATTAATTCTGAAATCAATTCCCTAGCCTTGTCCGGGCTAACCTTGGAGAATTTCCTGAGGTAGTCCAGGGTGTTGTTCACGACCTCGTCAGTAATGCCAGGATTAACACTGATTAGTTTCTCCTCGAGAATCCTGAGTGCCTCGGCCATGGAAATATCCTCAGAATTAATGATACGCTTAACCACAATTAAGTCCCTAATAAAAATCCCTATTTAAATTTAAGGATTGGTGGACATGAGTCATTAATGAAGGGAATGCTTAAATACTCCATAGGGTTGTGGTGCTTGGGGTTCATCGTGCACCGAACACATGGATTACGTTACAAGTCAAGGAAGCTATTGACAAAGAAGCCCAGGGAGAAGGGTAGGCCTGGGATTTCCAGGTGGCTCTATGAGTATAAGGTCGGTGATAAGGTGGTCATTGACATAGACCCAACATTCATAACCACGGCACCGCATAGGAGGTACCAGGGTAAGGTCGGCACGATAATAGGCAGGAGGGGTAAGGCCTATGAGATTGAGATTTACGTTGGCGGTAAGAGGAAGATCATCATAACAACGCCAGATCACATAAAACCTTACTAGTGTTAGCAAAGGACCGCATCACCCTCAGCCGTACTCCCTAACATCATTATATGCTTGGGGTGGGTGTTGAATTGTATGCTGGGTGTGGGGATGGGGCTTGGTGTGCCTAGATTTGGGTGAAAATTGGGATGTGTGGATTTACGCCTTGGTTCTTTTTGGCGGTTATTTCGGCAACGTGTTGGGCTGCGCTTCCTTGATGAGTGCCCTGGGCTTAATGCCCAATCGCCGTCCGCCGTGTGTGGTCTGTGGGTCCACAGCCTTGTTGGTTCGATCGCCGGCCATCGACGGCTCGATTAAGTACCTCATTGTCTTGCTTAATGCCACCTCTTGTTCACCGGCCTCATCACCGCACGCGTACCTAATCTTAATGGTCTTCGGCTCTTTGCTTATTATGATGTATGTTGCCC
>NZ_BBDO01000008.1 GCF_001316285.1 Vulcanisaeta sp. JCM 16161
TTGTATGTTGAGGGTGCTATTGAGGCATTGAGGGAGATGAGGGGCGGTTCTGAGTCGTGATACGTCGTCATTGATGTGCTACCCATTAAAAATTGGTCCTCCCCGCCTCCTTGCGATTAACTTGGTCGGCGGCCTTACTTTGCCGTTTGAGTACTTCTCAATGAGCCTGAGGTCCCTCACGTGCTCCCTAAGGTGCATTACGTGGTTAATGGCGTCTTCGACCGAGGCAATGCCCAACCCACACCTTTCACCATCGCTCCTTACCCTCTCCTCGAAAATCCTCAACTCGCCCAGCGCGACCCTGAGGGTCTATAGACCCAGCCGACCGTGGCCCAACGCCTCCCGCGCCAAATCATTAGGCCGAGTTCCCTGAGGCCGTTAACAACTGCGTCAATGTCTGGGCAGGCAATCTCGAGGTAGCTTGGGTGGTATGGAATCAATAACTTACTACCGGCGTGTATTGCCAATGCGGTCCAGCCGGTGAAGGAGCAGCCATAACCGCCCAACGCCCTAGCCACCTCAATGGGTATCCTAACATTATCAATGATTACACAGCCCTCGTCAAACACGAACCCCCTAACCATCAATCCTCAACCCAACTCTCCTGGCAATCCTTAATAAATCCTTATCAACACCCGCATCACGTGAGCGCCTTAGCAGGTAATGAGTGTCCAGGTTGGATAGCCTAAGTAGCTTCTTGACGTCCTCCACGTCCTTATCCTCACCGCTCATCAACTTAAGGATTATTAAATCCTCAATTGATGGGACGAGGATATCTCCCAAGGCCCTGGACCTATTGATGAATTCCTCATCAAGTGTCAGGGGCATGTAATTAATATCAATATGAACAGCGCCGGCATCAACGTAGAATCCCCACCTACGCCACTGCACGAGAAATCCCAAATCCCTCAATCTCCTCGTCACTGCATCCCTAACCTCAACACTAAACGGTCTATCGATGGTCAAGTCCCAATCGCCCGTCTCCCTGATAATACCGTAGAAGGCCAGAGCCTCGCACCAATAAGAAAAACCCTAAGGCCAAGTCCCCTAAGTACCGAAACCACCAACAAAACCTCCCGAGGAACCTCCACAAAACATAGATAGAGCCGTGGTCTCTTAAAAGCAGTGTCAGTATAAAATACATGACCTAATTCTAGCTTATTAATACGTGATAAGACCTATCATGCCTTGATTAAGGTGGAATCATTAGAAACTTTTCATGAGCAGTTAATCTTACTGGGTTAATAACGTCCTTTGGTTCAATGCTTATTGTACCCTTCACGGCCATAGCCTTGATTATCCAATAGTAAGTTGGTGATTGATATGCGTAGTGCCTCCCTATCCATGGCTCGTTTGGTAGTTGTGATATTGCCGTGGAGCTTATGCCAATGAGTATGTTATTCCTCAGCAGTGGCTCTGCATGAAGTGGCGTGTTTAGTACTAGGTTATCTGGCCCTGTGTCCTGCCCAATGCGCCTAATCACGGTGTTCAGAACCTCATCAACACTACCGAGGCCCAGTCTCTCCTTCTCCTCATTCAGCACCTTAATGACCTCGTTAATGGCATCCCTAAGCCAGGCATCCACGCTCCAGCCATAGGCGGTGGCCAACTGTGATAGGGCCTTGGGTTACCACCGAGCAACTGCCACAGCAACTCAACGTCAACGTCCCGCCTCCCCACTAACTCGAGGATCAACTCCGTAAATGGCCCCTTGGGTAGGTTCCACATGAGCATTGAATGCAGCCCACCCTTACCCCTATACCTATTGGCTACTTCCACCGCCGTGTAATCACTTAGCGCCAGGTAAGTGACGCTGTACTTATTGCCCCAGGGCCTCTCAACACTCGCTGGCCCACCCTCGTATAAATTCGATAACAAGCCCACGAGACCTATAACGGCGTTACCCAAGCCCCTCGACGTCAACCACCTATCTAAATCATCATGAACGATCACAACACGATCAACGCCCCAACCCCTGACCAACTCAAAGAGTCTCCTCACTAACGTGGTGATAGCGCTTAAAGCCGCTGAAACACCAATGGACGCCCCAGACAGGGAGACCACAACGTTAAGCACCGAATTGACCACAGCATCCCTGGCATTGGCCGCGTTAACCCCACGGTAAAGAATATCAACAACTGCACCATCATAATTAATATAAACACCAGCTACATCACCGCCAAGCTCCTCAACACCACTAATAAACAACCTAAGAAACGTAGACTTACCAGCACCCAAAGGCCCATAAACCACACCAACATGCTCAAACCTAAACAAATCACCAAGCAAAGCCTCAACCTCAAACTCCCTATCCCTAAACCTAGTACGAAAACCACCCAACAAAACCTCACGACCACTAATCCACCTAATCAACGAACTAACATCTAGACCAACCATTAAAAACAAGAACAAAAGCCCCAATTAAAAACAAACCATACAATGAATTACGAAAAACAACTTTCAGCTTACCGAGCCATGGCAAAATTTGCATGGAACGACCCAGGAAGAAGTACTCGAAAGCTTTCCACAATGTTCACGTTTTGCCTCTTAATTCGTTTATTAAGTCGTTTAATGACTTATTAGTTAGTGTTACCCAGTAGGTTGCTGTTGATGTTCCTATTAATTCATTGCTCTTATTCCTTAGCTCCACTGTTATGAGTGCCATTGGTTCCTTGATGTGTGTTATCCTTGCCACGGCCTTTAGCACCCCCTCGGTTATTGGCCTTAGGTACTTCACTGTTAGGTCTGTGGTCACTGCGATTACGTACCTTGGGTAGTAATGGCTTATTATGGCTACCCATGCTATCGCGTCGGCCAGTGCCGCGTGGACCCCGCCGTGTACCGTGCCAGGATCTGAAGGTGCTTCCTGCCTATCTCCACGAATCCCACGGCGCAGTCCCTACCCACGTCCTCAATCTTAATGCCTATGAGTCCCCAATATGGGCTTAACTCCTCGATGATCATCATCGTCCTTAATAACTCATCATTACTTGCCTCACACCTTAACCTCTGCATCGCCGATTGGTGTTGCGGTCATGGACTTTAAGCATTTAGCCTGCAAGCAACCACCTCCAGAGCGGTGTTATTTTTACCTTGATCCCCTCGATCTCGACCTCATCCTCCAGGTCCCAACTAATTACCCTAGTCATTCCACGGCCGAGGACCTCATTAGCCCTAACTAGGGCCTTGAACTCCCTCCTATCGATTTCGTCCATTGACGATGCGTAGGTGACTTGGATGTACTCCCTGGCTCTTGATTAATTATGAAGTCAACCTCGTAATCATTTACCTTAAGGTAGCTATAATTAAGGCCCCTCCTCATTAGTTCCACAGCAACCACGCCCTCCATCATAGGCCCAATGGACCTCCTCCTGAAGTATGCCGTATCTATTGGGTACACCTTCCTTGGCTGTTTAATGACCTCCCTACTTGAGAACCCAAACCTCCGAACAAGTATTACGTAGTAGGACTCCTCCAGGTACTTAAGGTAATTACTGAGCGTCCTCTTGCTCTTGCTAATACCTAAGCTCCTAAAGTAGTTGCTCAATTTCGTTATCGAGACATAGCCGCCAAAGTTATTCTCAATAATCTCCAGGAAGGTCTCGAAGAACGCCGCATCCCTAACCCTGTACCTCTCGATTATGTCCCTGTAAATAATCGTCTGCCTATACGTCCTGACCAGGTCACTGGCCATTTCCGGCCTAAGCACCACCTCGGGTAGGAAGCCATTGAGTACGTAATCCCTCAGGTAATTAAGTAATTTGCCGCGCTTCTCAGGCACTTCCAGGAATTCCTGCTCAAAACCCCTAACCCTTAGGAACTCCTTGAAGGAGAACGGCAGCACTAACCTATCAATGTAGCGGCCCCTCAACTCCGTGGCCACATCGCTAGCCCTCACCCTTGATGATGAACCACTGAGTATCACGAAGTACCTACCCTTATCAAGTAGGTCCTCACCCAGCGACCCCACTCTGGCAGGTTTTGGACTTCATCAAGCATCAGCAATATCCTGCCATTGTACTCACGCGCCTCCTCATTAATGACCTTAAGAAACACGCCAAAGTCCGTTGGCCTAAGAACGCTTAACCTGACATCCTCAAAATTAATATAGACAATGCTTGACCTAGGCCAACCCCTACCCATTAAGTCCTGGGCGATCCAATACATGAAGTACGTCTTACCGGCCTACGAGGACCAACCAACGCGAGGGCTGAACCCTCAGGTAGTAGGTACGAAATATCCCTAGGTATAACCCTAGGCAGGTTAAAGGCAAACCACTCCTCAATAACCTCCCTAAGCACACTCTCAATACTCATACCGTGAGTTCGATATAAATAGGAAACAGCTTAATTATAAATCTGTTTCCTATAGGAAACAAGAATAACGAGAATTAGGCATGGGTATTTATTTAAATGAGTAGGTAAAGATACTTGCATATGCCATTAGTTATTTTTCTCTTTTAAATAATTGCTTAGGCATTCCTTATTTATTGTTATTCTCCTGTTTATCCACGCCCTCTCGGTTATTTTTATTGGCTGTATCATCTCGTCCATCACGGTGAGTGGGTCGTAGTCCCTACTAAGGACTATGCACCTACTCCTCCTCAGGCATTCCTTGGCCGCCCTAACCTCGGCTGGCTCATCCTCCGCCAGTATGTAATCGAGACTTAACTCCCTAAGCCACTTAACCCTGACCTCAGCGACGGCTCTATGCTCAGGCCTTGAGTAATCAATCACGAATACTACACTTGGCCTTAGGTAGTCGTAGTCAAGGGCAAGCCTAACATTCACTAGGAATGTCCTTGGGTCCCTGAGACCGTAGGTTATGCTCGCCAGGTCTATCATTAGGTAATCATACCTATCATTGACTAGGTCTGGTAGGGTCCCGCGCTCGACCTCGACAACGCACCTCGCGTATACCCTCCTGAGCCTTGGGTCCATTAATCACTCCGTTATTTCCATTGATATTTTATAAAAATAAATAACTAAGGTTTAAGGAGACATCACTCCTTCATTATTTCATCCATATACGGCTTCAACGCTCAATAACGGCATAAAAAGCCTCAGGATTTAACACGGCATTTATGTTCACAGCCTTATCAATGGGCCAGCCCATTAGGACCTTCTTAATGGGCACCTCAAGCTTCTTGTAGTTCCTAGTCATTGGTATGTCCGGGACCTGTATTATGTAGTCGGCGATGTAGTAAGGCCCCAACTGACTCCTTAATGCGTCGTTTATCTTCCTCCTCAACTCCTCGGTTAGTTGTAGGCCGGGTCTCAGGGCTACGAAGAGTATTAACTTATTCTTGACCTCAACGGCTAAGCTACCCACGACCTCAGGCAGGGACTCAACGACCTTGTAGATGTCCAGGGTCCCAATCCTAATCCCCTTCCTCTTTATCGTTGAGTCTGAACGCCCACTGATTATTACCGTGCCCCTATCCGTTACCATGGCCCAATCACCGTGCCTCCACACGCCCGGGAACATGCTGAAGTAGGACTCCCTGTACCAGTTGTAGTCTGGGTCGTTCCAGAAGTAGATGGGCATTGAGGGCATGGGCTTTTCGATGACCAACTCACCAACTTCATTAACCACGGGCTTGCCCTCCTCATTATACACATTAACCGCAGCCCCCAACCACCTACACTGCATCTCACCCTCCACACGGGCAGTATTGGGCAGCCCCCAACGAATGCCGAGACTACGTCTGTACCACCGCTTATTGGCGCCAGCCACACGTCCTCCTTAACCTTGGTGTAAACCCACTCAAAGCCCTGCGGCGATAGTGGCGCCGCCGTTGAGCCAATCTCCCTAAGAGTCTTCAGGTTAAATTGCCTGCCAGGCTCTATGGTGGACTTCATGGCGGCATGAATATAGGGCGCGCTGAGACCAAGTATTGTGAGGCCCTCCTTCTCCGTAATCTCCCAGTAGGGCTCGAAGTTCCTGGCCGTTGGATCACCATCATAGAATAGTATTGTCGTACCGAAGAGCAGGGCATCGACCGTGAAGTTCCACATCATCCATGACGGTGTCGTGTACCAGGTGAATTTATCGCTTGGTTTATAATCCATGTGAAGACCGACCTTGTACGCCTCGAGGAGGACGCCGCCGTGGCTGTGGACCACGGGCTTCGGTATACCCGTAGTCCCCGACGTGAATAATACCCATAGTGGTTCGTTGAACTCCATGGGTTCGAAGGAGAGCCCAATACCCCTCCTGCCCGTGACCTCCCTCCAATCATGCACCGGCTTACTAAGGCTTAGCTCCACTGAGTCCCTCATGTTTGGTACCACGACGACCCTCTCAATACTCTGTACTGAGTCAACAATCTGCTTGATGTCGCCGTACTTATCAAAGACCTTGCCCCTGTATGGGTAACCATCCACCGCGATCAAGACCTTGGGCTGAAGCATGTTAAACCTATCAATTGCTGCCCTAGGGGCCAACTCGGCGCCAACACCGACCCAAATGGCTCCGATACTCGCCGTAGCCAATAAGGCAACCACGGCCTCTGGGACCTGGCTAACGTACGCGGCGACCCTATCACCCCTACCAACACCAACACTCCTAAGCCAATAGGCCAAGGCCGCGGCCTCCCTATACAGTTGATCCCACGTAAGGCTCCTCCTAAGCCCATCCTCCTTGACGTAGATTACAGCCTCCTCACCCCAACGGGCAGCCTTAAACACGTGCTCCGCATAATTAAGCCTAGAACCAATGAACCAGCGGGCACCAGGCATCGTCCTTGGCTCGAGAACCTTAGTATAGGGTGAGTGGGAAACAACACCAAAGTACTGCCAGATACTAACCCAGAAGTTCTCGAGATCCTCAACACTCCACCTCCAAAGCCTATCATAATTACCCACATTCCTCAAGGGGTCATCAATGGAAACCTCAAACCTAAGACCAAAAACCTCACCAAGCCAATTAACGAACCTCAATATGTTAGAATTCCTAATCACACTTTCGCTAGGCCGCCAAAGAACCTTAACCCCCTCCGTCATATTAATTATTGCTTATTAAGTACCTTATTAAAATTAATTCATTTAAATACCGCTTTATATAGGTAAAACGATTAATAAATCCATAAGTCACGCAACGAGTAAAAGTTATAAATAAGGCGGCTACTGCGGTTTTGAATGTCGAAGAAGCCAGAGACAAAGGCACCGGGTAAGGCTGAGGAGAAGGCTGGAGCCAAGGCTGCTGGTAAGGCGGCGGAGAAGGCTGCTGAGAAGCCGGCGCTGCGCCGGCCGCGGCAGCGGCTAAGGAGGAAGAGGAGGGTGCTGAGGCTGGTAGGAAGGTTGGTTGACGGCTGCGTGATACCGCAGGAGGAGTGGAAGGGATTTAGGTACAGGGGTTTCACGTTTGAGGAGATCTCTAAGATGTCCATGGAGGAGTTCATTAAGTTATTACCGGCTAGGCAGAGGAGGTCGTTAATGAGGGGTTTAAAGCCTGAGCATAGGAAGTTCCTTGAGAAGGTTAGGAAGGCTAAAAAGCTCATGGCCGAGGGCAAGAAGGTGACCCTTAAGACCCATGCCAGGGACATGATAATACTGCCTGAGATGGTTGGTTTAACGGTCGCGGTCTACAACGGCATTACCTACCTACCAGTCACGATTAGTCCATGGCACATCGGCCACTACCTCGGTGAGTTCGCAATAACCACCAAGATTGTTCAGCACGGCGAGCCCGGCCTTAAGGCCACGAGGAGTACGCTACACATAGCCTCAAAGTAATCCCTTCATTTGTTTCGTATTGAAAAATACTTATAAATGCCAATTTCACGGTTTAGACGAGTATGGCAACAGTAAGTATAGACCCAAAGACATTTTACGCAAACCCACCACAGGGGAAGCCATTCTACGTTAGATTCGCAGTGCCGCAGGAAATAGCCGAGAAGGCGTATGAGGTGTTATCGGCGGCCAGGGAGACGGGTAAAATAAAGAAGGGAACAAATGAGGTGACTAAGGCTGTCGAGAGGGGATTGGCCAAGTTAGTCCTCATAGCCGAGGACGTTGATCCACCGGAGATTGTTGCTCACCTACCAATCCTCTGCGAGGAGAAGGGCGTGCCGTACGTATACGTGCCGAGTAAGGAGAGACTCGGCAAGGCCGCAGGTCTGCAGAACACGTCGGCCGCGTCTGCGGTCATCATTGACCCTGGACAGGCATCTGCTGAGTTGGAGAACCTTGTTAAGCAGATAAATGATGTTAGGGTTAAGGCGGGCCTCAACCCAATACAACTGCCGCAGCCACAGGCAGCGCCGCCGGCTGAGAAGGCACCCGCCAAGAGGGCTGCTAGGAAGGGTGAATCCAAGTGAGCGAGGAGACCAAGGTTGAGAGGTTTAGTCCTTATGAGGATGCAGTCGCGGCATTGGTGGTTCAAATATTGGGTAGGACGGGGATTGCAGGTGAGGTCAGTATTGTTAGGGTTAGGATACTCGAGGGTAGGGATAAGGGTAGGGTAATAACGAGGAACGTGAAGGGCCTGTCAGGGTTGGGGACATTGTAATGCTTAGGGAGACTGAGAGGGAGGCTAGGAAGTTAACGGTTAAATAAACATCGTTTACTCTCATAATCTTCGTTAAATCACGACTTAATCTCTCACTCATTGAATTCCTCGATACTTATGACGACGGTATGGCCGTGACTAGCCACGTAAATAAGAAATTTATTATCACGATAATGCATGATAGAGGTGTCATTCACAGACCTGGTGTTTACTCTCACGGCAACCATGATTATTATACATGTGACAATCGCATTCGCTAGCCTGAGGTATTTAGTCGTGCCGAGACGTATTGGCCTACCAATAGCTATTTACGAAAGTGCCTACTACATGGCACTCCTGGCCTACGCCCTACTTAATCATTATGGCGCAGCATTATTAGGCATAGCTGGGCTACCCCTGGTAATACATGTTGGTGGGGCTTACCTATACGTGAATGGCGTGTTGAGTTACTTATCACGTAATTGCAATAACCTTAGGTATTACGGTTATTACGAACTCTCTGAACTCATATTCCTAGTAATTATTGCGGCAAGCATACTAACTCATTGACCTTCGACTAAGTGAAATCTTAATAGCCCAGGGATTTCCTACATCATTAATGGTTAGGAAGTTGGTGATTGAGGATTTGAGGTTGGTGAGGATGGTTCATGATTTAAACGCGGATATTGATACAGGCATGCTTGCCTTCACAGTCTCCAAGGTCGCGGATTCCATGGAGGATTACGAAAGGAACGTCTGGGTATTTGACGGTAAGTCACTGAGGCAGGTCACGAGGGGTAATAGCGACTTCTCACCAAGGATCCTGGGTACCAAGGGCCTAATATTCCTATCGAGGAGGGGGCTTGGTAGGGATAAGCCTGGCGTTGAGGTTTGGTACCTGCCATTCGATGGTAGTGAGGCCGTGAAAATAGCGTATGTTGCTGGTGGCATTAATGATTTACGCATTGCCAATGGGGCCATGTACTTCATCAGTAATGTCGGTCCTGTACAGGAGGACGTAAAGTTTGTCGATGACTGGCCCCTCTGGTTTAATGGCAGGGGATTCATACACACATTCAGGTCACACCTATTCTCACTGGACATGAGTGGCTCCATTAGGCAGGTAACCAGTGGCAATTTTGATGTTGTGGCGTACGACGTTGAACCAGGCGGTAAGAGGGCGGCCATAGCCGTGAGCAGTGACAGGTTCAAGCCCTATAGGAATGAAGTTTGGATACTAAACCTGGAGAGTAATGAGAGGTACGCGATCCTTAGTAATTACAGTATATCGGCGATTAGGTGGTCGCCGGATGGTAAGTACTTGGCATTGGTCGGCAATGACCTTCATAGGGGCTTCGCAACGCATGACCACGTATTACTCATAAGGCCTGAGGGCGGTGAAGTAATCGACTTAATGAAGGGTGTTGATAGGAGCGTTGGTAATAGCCTCAATAGTGATGTTAGGGGCTCACCACCGCCGATAAGGCTTCAGTGGGTTGGTGATTGGGTTTACTTCATAATGATGGATGGCGGGTCTGCAAAGCTCGTTAGGGCCAGTGTTAATGGTGGTGTTGAGACGGTAATCGGTGGTGAGAGGGGTATTGAGGACTTCGTGGTCATGAGGGACGGCGCCATATATTTCATATCCATGGACCAGTCAGGCCCACGGAATTGTACAGGTGGTTTAATGGTGGTGAGGAGAGGGTAACGAACTTCAATAATTGGGTTAATTCCGTAGAGCTCTCCAGGCCCGAACCTTCAGGTTCCGCGCCAGCGATGGTAGGGAGGTTGAGGGTTGGTTAATGAGACCCACAGGGTTTAAGCAGGGCATTAAGTATCCAGCGGTTTTGGAGATCCACGGTGGCCCGAAGACCGCCTACGGCTACTCGTTCATGTTCGAGTTCCAGTTACTGGCGAGTGAGGGGTTTGTTGTTATTTTCATGAATCCAAGGGGTAGTGATGGTTATGATGAGGAATTTGCGGACATACGTGGGCATTACGGCGAGAGGGATTATGAGGATTTAATGGAGGGCCTTGATTACGTTGTTAAGAATTACGACTTCATAGACCAAACCGATTGGGGGTCATTGGTGGGTCATATGGTGGATTTATGACCAACTGGATAATAACGCATACGGATAGGTTCAGGGCAGCAATCACCGATAGGTCAATATCCAACTGGATTAGCTTCTTCGGCGCCAGTGACATAGGGCCTTACTTCGCCAATGATCAAATAGGCGGGAATGAGGATAAGGACTTCTGGTCAAATCTAGAGAATTACATGGCCAAATCGCCAATTATGTATGTGAAAAATGTCAGGACACCACTATTGATAATACACTCATTGGAGGACTATCGTTGCTGGTTTGAACAGGCGATACAACTATACACGGCGTTAAAGTATCTGGGTAAGGAGGTCAGGATGGTAATATTTCCAGGGGAGAACCACGACTTATCCAGGTTTGGTAAGCCAAATCATAAAATCACTAGGTTAAGGACTATCATTGATTGGTTCAACGAGAAATTAAAGTCGTAATTACTGAGCCTTTTTTTAATTCCTCAATTACGTCCTTAGTCACGTTCATTACCCTCACGCCCTTCTCAATAGCCCTCTTAACAATCTCAATCCTCTTCCTAAGGCCCACAGTCCTGCCTATTACTATTGCCTCCTTCGTTGGGTCGACCTTATCGACATCCTCAGGCCTATGAACAATGACGAGCCTGAAACCGCTTGGGTGCAGGTTCCTGGCCAGCCTCGGCTTACCATAACCAACCTTAACCCTCTTCGGGTAGCCCTTAATCTCAAGCCTAATCTTATTATCGTTACCCCTAGCCTACGCCAATGCTCGCCATGGGCAATCCTTAGGTACCTCCACTCATCCATCCTCATCCAACGCGGCTCCCTCCTCTCCATCAACAACCTAAGCCTCAATAACCTCCTTAACTTATCGCTCAACGAAGCCCTAGGCCTTGGAAGCTTCACCTCCTTAACCTCGGGCTTGGTCTCTGGCTTAGCCACCGCCTGCCCAGGCGCCTGCTGAGACTGTTGCTGCGCTGAGTCTCCGTCTGTTGAGCTACCTGCGCGGCCTGCTCACTTGTTGGTTGTTGGGTCTCCTGCTCCGTGGCTTATTCTCCTCCGTGGACATCGCAGAAGCACCTTGTTAATGCCCTTTTTAAATTTACCACTATCAATAGACGTAGGCTATGAGGACACCGCCAACGTTCATCTGCCTAGCCTCCAGGTGCGATAACACGCCCTTTGAGGTGCTGAGGATTAGTATACCCACGTTCCTGGCAGGTAGGTATTTCTCCTCCCACTTCATTAGTTCGGAAACCCTAACGCTGAACCTGGCTTTATGGCCCCAACATCGTTTATTTTACCGAGAAGTTGAACCTTGAACTTACCACCCCTACCATCCTCGATAAACTCAATCTCGCCAACATAGCCATACCTCTGCATAACCCTGAGAACATTACCCACTAGCTTGGAAGACGGCCAAATAATCACCTCCCTATGACCCCTCATCTCCGCGTTCTTAATCATTGTCAACGCATTCGCCAAGACATCAAGCAAGACCATACAACCAGCGTGCACAACCACAAATTAAAAACTTTACTAGTATCAGCGAAGGACCACATCATCACCCTCAGCCGTACTCCCTAACATCATGACTCAATATGTGTAGCTGGGAATTTTAAATTCTTGACTATATGCGTGTTACTAGTATGTATTTATTTATATTGAAATAAATATTAATAAATATAACTGTTCATAAAAAAAATTATAAGTCGCGAATACGATAAAATAAGGGCAATAATTAACCTTGGATAATGAGGGTTTTAGTTAATGGTAAAGAGGTCGGCGATGAATACACTGGTTGCGCCCTATGCGGTTATAATAAGAGAACAGGCACCTACCTAAGTATTAATGGGGCACTTCGGTGTAAGGTGTGCGGTAAGCCGTGGGTGGTGCCTATCAGGAAGTCGCTGGTGCCAAGTTATACTTCTGCTGTGGAGATCATTATAGGGAGTTTAAGAGAATAATACAGGGAGCTATTACGGTAGGAAACATGGGCAGGGTAAAGACCGTCTCAATCTTCGTAAACGGTGGCGAAAGGAGCATTATTGTCGAGGACAATAATGGTAAAGTAGTGATGATAAACGAACCAATATTTAACCTAAGTTAGGGTTCGGGCTTAAATTGTATCCTTAAACTGCTTTTAAATGCTTATGGCTACTTACTTCATTTCTTCATTTGTAGTTCCCGAGACTCTCTAGGAATATTCAGAGTATTTAATATACAGTGAATAGAGAAAATTGAATTGCTTAAAGCCTTCATAATGAATAAGGAGCATGGGGAAACAGTAATGTACTGTAGGATAGTCCCTAAGGATAAACTAAGGCATGGAATACCCGGTATTAATAACGGCAATTAATACTAATCGAATTCCCAATAAGGACGTGGTGGGGCCGCCGGGATTTGAACCCGGGTTCACCGGCGTTCCGTACGGGGATTGTTCCCCAGGCCGTTGGACCCAGGTTTACCTGGTGCATCCTAGCCAGGCTAGACTACGGCCCCAGTTTGGGTAATTCATTGCTTATTTAAAAGCGTTTTCCGTCATTCACGGGATTGGATGCGTCTATGATGGGGTAGAGACTGTTTTACGTTTTGATTCTAAAATGCCCGTTGTCTCATGCGGTTTTGAGTGGGCATATATTGGTGCTTCCTTGATGCGTGCCTTGAGCCTAACGCCGTGCGTGGTTGGCGAGCCCACAGCCTTGCTGCTCGATCGCCGACAATCAACGACTTGACTATGTGCCTCATTGCCTTGCTTAGGGCTCTCTCCACGATGTACACGAACTGCACCGACCTTATCGACCACCTCTCAATTGCTTACCTAAGCCAATTCGGCATTGGCTCGGTAGTGGCTTATTAGCTCTGTTGGGAATTAGTCCATGGATGTCTCCATGGCTCTAGAGATTTGCTGGGGTAGGAAGGCCAGGGGCTCTAAACGCCTAAGGTGCGGTGAGCCTGTTGATGATCCGAGGGTCGTTGAGGAGGTTATGAGGCTAATCAATGAGTTCCTCAGCCGAGTAGAGAGACACAGAGGCATGTTGCTTAGTGATTCTGCAACTCCATTTGATGAGTCAATAAGGGCGCTGAGCGATTGGCTGCAGAGGATCGAGGCTAGGATTAGAGAGGGCAACGACGAGGACATCGCAAACCTTAGGAGGCGATGCTCGACATCGGCAAGAGGATGCTCGAACTAGCCAGGAAGGCACGCAAAAAGTGGCTCGAGACCTATAGACCAGAGCTCGAGGAGCTAATCAATAAACTAGGGAGTGGAGGAGCAAGGATAATCATAAGCGGCGAGCCGCTCAATAAGGACAAGAGCTTCACGGCGCACCTGTACACTGAGGACTTGGCAATTGAGATATCAAGGGTTGCTAAGACGGGAGGCATAACAATGCAGATATCGTTCACTGGCCTCAAGGGCGTTCATGTGGTTGTACCTAAGCTATTCAGTGATGGTAAATTGAGGGCAATGTGGTGTGGGCTTTTGCTTACTGATGGTGCAATCAATAAGGATGGCTACCCAGCGATGGGCACTAGCCAGCTTTGGCAAGCCTTTGCGTGGCTGCTGGCTTGGCCTGGGAAGAACCACATGTGGATAAATGGCTTGGGCCTCAATGATGGCGATGTGAGCGTTAGGTGGCAATTAAGGGCTACTGACCACAGGAGCGTGTTCAAGGAAAAGGCTGAAGTCGCCGAGGAAGCCGGCGAGCTCGGCGAGGAGAAGTTCCCAACGTTCGTGTTATACATAATACTTGGTGATGGTGGCGTGAACATTAAGAAAAAGAGGGTTGGGCTCTATATGGGTAAGTCGAAGCTCGAGTTGTGGGGCAACTTAATCGAGAGACTTAAGGGTCTTGGGTTTAGGAAGAGGGATGATTATGGGTATATCATAACCTACGCGGTTAAATCCTCAAAAGCCGTTGAATTGGCTAGGAAAATGCTCAGCGACCCAATGATCAAGGCTTTAATTGATGACTTGAGCTCGCTGCCCGATGCGGAGAAGTTAAGACGATTAATCGAACTAATGAATATGGAGCCCAAGCCCTTGGGCAAGTCAATGGTTGAGGTTGTTGATGGCATTAGGATGACCGTTCACGTGAGAGACAGCGGCACAGTTGAGCTTAGGACTAAACGTAAGGGGCTTGAGGATGCCGTGGCAATTTTGGAGGGACTCAAGAGGGCGGGCTACGAGGCTGGGCTGAGGCCGTTGAAAGGCGGATTCGAGGTCTACATGGGCATGAGTGAGGTTAAGAAAGACCAAGAGCTCGCGAGGAAGGTCTGCGGAGTGCTTAGGAGAATGCATGAGGAGGTAATGAACGAGGACAAGGTCGAGAGGGCTTGGAAGACGGCCAAGGCAATGAAAAACCTAAACTGCCCCACCCAAAGCCCACGGGCCCGATAAAAACAAAACACAAACATCATCCTTCGAGGTACGGCCACCAGGATTTGAACCCGGTCTGCTGCTCGACAGGCCGCCATCCTAGACCAGTCTAAACTACGGCTCCCGTGGTTGTCATTTCATGGGCAATTTTAAGCTTTTCAGTGTGATGCTTCATTAGGTCATCTCTCCATACACCCTCTCCACGTACTCCCTATCCTCATTGCACGTTGGTTCGGCCTTGCCCATCGTATTGTCAAACCTTACTGCGCAGTAGGTAATTAATTCGTTAGTTCTTACTCTGTAAATGGCGATTAGAACCTTAACACCGTTTAATACATTGTCATAGCGAAGAACCTTCATGTATAATGGCTCATTCTCAAGACCTAGGTACCTGGCTAGAAACTCCATGACGCGTTTATAAAACGCGTAGTCAATCATTGAGCTGGGATAGAGAGGGTTTAATTAAAGGTGTTGTCCATAGGATTAGTGAGGGGTGATTCGCCTTTCGATGCTTTTCGGTATCATGGCTTTATACACTAGGTCCATTAGCCCTGTGAATGTTAATTTACGGTTGTACAATTTATTTAGTCTTGGTAATACCCTATCCATCTGTAGTTTGCAGGCTGCGCATGACACCACCACGCAGTCCGTGCCCTTGCCAATCGCCCTTTGGTACCAGAGCTCTGCGTATTTAATGGATAATTCCTCCATTTCCTTAGCCAGCATTCCACTTGTTCCTCCGCAGCATATGGCTAGTTCGGGCTTATCATTCAATTCCACATAACGCATCACCGCATTACTTAATATGAACCTCGGCTCCCTAACCAGGTCACCACCCCTGGCGTAATGGCATGGTCCATGTATATGTAGGTCAAGCCACCATTAGCGGATGGATCCAACCTAATCAAGCCCCTCCTTATGGCATCCGCGGCTATGTAGAGTATGTGTGTCCCCTCAATACCGAACTCCCTAAGCCTCGGTATTACGTAATTCTTGAACACCCTCCAACCATGACCACACTCGCCAGCCACCACCAGCTTCACGCCCAACCTGCGCGCCTCCTCCACAATCCTATCTGCAATGAGCTTCATGTGTCTCTCATCCATGAATAAGCCGTAATTCGTAATGTCCGGAGCCTTGGTGCTCAGGGTAAAGTCTATCCCTAATTCACTGAGTAGTAGTACGTAGCCCTTAAACGTGTTTATGGCCACTGTATAGTCAGCGCAGGCGGAGGGTAGTAGCAATGCGTATGCAGGTTCATTAATCTTAACCTTAATGTCAACGCCCTTTTCAAGCCGGACCTGGTTAACCACGTTCAGTATTACTTCCCTGAGCACGTCCTCGGGCAAACCGAGGAAGTTACCCACGGACTCCAGGTTATCTATCACCCAGCCACGTAGTTGGGTGCCAAGCCTACTTCGTAGAGTAATGACCTAATGGTCCTTGAGATGTCGGCCACGTCAACGCCGAAGGGACAGGCCCAGGCGCACCTCCTGCACGTTAGGCATTGCCAGAAGTATGTGTATGCCCTGTCTATCAAGTCCTCATTAATGTAACCACGCATTAATGACCTGGCCAGGGCCACCCTACCGAGGGGTGAATTATTGATGTCGTTTGTTGCCAGGTACGCTGGGCATACCGTTAGGCATGCGCCACAGCTCATGCAAAGGCTTAGCGAGAGTACTAAGTTCCTATTCTCACGTACCCTACCTCTTAATAGTCTCCCGAGTTCATGGGTGTTTTGTCGATGCTTATTGAGGCCAATCCTGGTATGGAGTTTATTAATTAGGTCCTGGGAGGCCTTTTCATGCCTATACCCATTACTCATTGCTTGACTCATTGATTTATCAAATACCTTAATACATTGTTATATGTGCAAAACCTGCACCTCAGCGAGGAGTTAGGTTCTTCATGATTTCCGCAACGGGACGCATCATCACCATTAATTCCACGAGGCAAAATCTTTTAAAGGCAATGCCCGCGTTGGGTCTTCGTGGTTAAGCTACTGAGCTTCTACCAGGGTAGGGACACTAAGAAGCCCAGTGGTGGTTATAGGCTAGGCCGTATAAGGTTAAGAGGAAGGCGCTTGGTGGCGGTCCACCGACAAACACGACCTTATCCGATAGGGATGTTAGGAGGGTGATTAGGGTCTTTGGTGGTAATGTTAAGGTTAAGGCCGTCAGTGCGCAGTACGCTAACCTATACATTCCCAAGGAGGGTAAGGCCATCAAGGTGAAGATACTTAGGGTGCTTGAAACACCGGCGAATAGGGAGTTGGCTAAGAGGGATATCATCGTTAAGGGCGCGATTATCGAGACCGAGAGAGGCAGAGCCGTGGTCACGTCAAGGCCTGGGCAGGATGGCGTGGTAAACGCCGTGTTTCTTGAGGGATAGGAGGTAAAGCATTATTAATTAGCGGGCTTTCTAGCCTTTGTGGATAAGAGGGACTACTGGATTATTTGGACTGTCTACTTCGACTCAAGTAAGAGCAGGGGCTTGGCAGGAAGGTTCCCAATGGTATGGCTATTAGGTCACCAACAATTGAGGAGTTGGTTAAGGCCGTCAGCAACCTAGGACTTGAGTTCGAGGTTTACAGCGATAAGAAGCACCCCAGTAATTGGTTTGAGGGACCTCATGGCTACGTCGCCGTGAAGAGGGACTCCGCGGTTAGGAGGTTTGGCTCGATAAATAAGAGGAGGTTACTAACGCTAATAGCCAGGGAATTAATTAGGATTAGGCAGTCCACGACTCAGGCTAAGAACCCTTAATTACTCATGCTTATTGTTAATCTCAATTTTAGTAAGTCACTCAATGCGTGGGACAGTGATTGCCGTAGGTCCTTAGTGACTGGTGAGTTCATTATCGATTTGATTACTTCCTCAGGATTATCCAGTGATTGTGGGTTTATGCCCGTTGGTATTGGCATGTCAAGCTCGATCTCAACCTCATTCGAGCCTTGGGACGTAACCTTAAGAATTACGTTATTCCCATAATCCTTAAACCAATAATTATTGCTGTCACTCCTTTTAAAGCCCATGCTTTTAAGAATATCAATAAGCATTAAATCACCAGGTCATTAAGCCCCCTTAAATCATTTGCTCATTCATATGTGGGCTATTATAATTGCCAGCAACGCAAGTAGTATTGCGGATATCACCAGTCTGCGTCCACGATATGGCTAATGCCCGATAGCCATAGGAAGCCACCAATAATTCCAAAGAGTATTGCGAGCACCGTCGATGCGTTGTAGATTACGTTCTTTAGGAAGTTCGTGAACGATATTAGGTCGGCGAGCGCCGTATTTATTACATTCTCCGTGCTATTGGTTATTGAGTTCATGAAGTCATTTATCGTACTCGTCACGTTACTCGCAGCATTATTAATATCACCAACATTATTAATATCACCAATGTTCTGTGAGGCATGCACTATTAATGGTGTTATCACCGTGATTAGTATTACGAGGAATACCTCCAGGACCCTCCTCATTTCCTTCACCAATACCTTAATTGCCATTTCGATTTATAAATTACTTTCAGTCTACCCCCTCGTGGGTCCATCATTAATAAAAGCTTTATATAATCATAATAAGCGCATTATCTTGCATGAAGATACCAAGGGCACTAACAATAGCAGGGCTTGACTCAGGCGGCGGTGCCGGTATTACGGCCGACTTAAAGACATTCCACGCCCTGGGGGTTTACGGGATGGTCGCCCTAACAGCCGTGACCGCGCAGAACACTCTTGGTGTTAGGGCTGTCCAGGAGATTGACCCATCAATAGTCGAGGCTCAGATAAATGCCGTGGCTGAGGACATAGGCGTTGATGCTGCCAAGACTGGCATGCTGAGTAGTTCGCCGATCATGGAGCCGCAGCCCGCGCAGTCAGGAGGTGGGGATTTCCATTGGTTGTCGACCCTGTTATGTATGCCAAGAGCGGTGACCCGCTCATTAGGCCCGAGGCCATGGAAACCCTAAAGCGCGTTATAATACCCATTGCCAAGGTTGTGACGCCGAATGCGCCTGAGGCGTCGCACCTGGCTGGTTTTCGTGTCGAGACCCTCGATGACGCCAGGAAGGCGGCTAAGGTAATTGCCGAGGAGCTTCACCCAGAGATAGTCATTGTCAAGGGTGGTCACTTAACAGGTGATGAGAGTATTGACATTGTCTACTTCAGGGACTCCGGTGAGTATAGGGAGTTGAGGCTCCGAGAATTGACACGAAGAATACCCACGGTACTGGTTGCTCATTCTCTGCAGCCATAGCCGCCGGTTTGGCGAGGGGCTTGGATCCCTGGGAGGCTATTAAGTTGGCTAAGGAGTTAATAACCACGGCTATTAAGTACTCATTACCGCTTGGCCATGGCCATGGACCCGTCAACCCCATGGCATGGCTTGAACTCAGGCCTATAGGGCCGACGTTATTGATGAGATGAATAGGGCGTTAAGGATGATTGAGGATAACGCCGACCTAATTGGAAATTACATACCCGAGGTCCAGTCAAACCTAGGCTATGCATTACCTGCCTTTTATGCCAGGGATTTAAATGATGTAGCCGCAATACCTGGCAGGATAGTTAGGTACATGGGTAAGGCCAGGCCAAGTGGCCCACCAACCTTCGGTGCGAGCTCTCACGTGGCTAATTACATACTCACGGCCATGAAGTACGACCCAGAGGTTAGGTCTGCAATGAATATTAAATACGATGATAGGGTGATAGAGGCTGCTAAGGAGCTTGGTTATGTGTTGGTAGTTACGATAGGAGGCAGGAACCACCTGAGGTTAAGGCTAGGGAAGGCGCTTCAATACCCTGGGGTACCGAGCAGGCCATAAAGAGCGTTGGTAGGGTTCCCGACATTATTTACCACCTTGGTGATTGGGGTAAGGAGCCTGAGATTGTGATACTTGGTAGAAGCCCAACGGAGGTTGTTAATAAGTTGTTGGCTGTGTTGAGGCGTGTTGACGAGAGGTCTCGGTTTTAATAGGATTAATTGCTGTGTTAGGGCGTTCATTAGATTAAAACTACTTGTAAATACTTATCCCCACGCCTACTTATCCTATACTTACTTACCTTCCCATCCCTAAGAACAACTACATCGCCACTAACGTTCTTAGCCACAGGCCTCCAACTCGGTGAGAAGTAGTACTCGCTCTTCCTAAACTTGGACTTTGCCAGTGGGTATGCATTACCGTTATACAGTATAACACCAACACTCCACTCGGGTGCCTTATCGATTAGTGATGAGTAGTCCTCACCACCCGTGGATTCCTCATTACTTTCCTCGTTTTCAGACTCCTCCTCGTACTTATCCTCGTCCTCCATTACATAAAGCTCAAACCACCTCTTTATATTTTTATCTAAGCACCGACAGTACTAACGATGGGTGTGCGTAGTTAGGTAATACACTAGGATTAAGGATGGATCGAACAGGTTACCTCTTGAACCTCTTTGGTCTCAGGTTCTTGCTCTTGCATCTCCTACACTTCTCAGCGCCCGGCGGTTCCTAGCCCCGCATTCCCTACATATCCAGTAGTTGAACCTATGCTCAATGGCTATCCTAAGCTTCTCAGGGTCGCTAATGGGCATACGTGCCTATGGAGTTAAGGGCCTTTTTATATTTTTACCTACTTAACAGCAATCACTCAATGGGTATTATCGACTTAATCTTTATTTCGTCGAGTGGCTTTATCCCGTACTTCTCCCTGACCTCCTTCGGTATTGTGAATTGCCTACTCGCCGTGTTCCTAGTTCTCAATAGCTTAACCTTTTCAAGGGTTATTTCCTGGCCGAAGTACTCAATGGTTATGTTGGCGTAGGTAACATTCTCAATATTGAGAGCCTTAACTAAACTGGCTGGTATAAGGACTTGGTAATTTATGTATATTTTCGTTACATATGGCAATTTAGTGATCACCATACTTCTCCTAACCCTCCTTACCCTAGATATTCCAGATGCCATATCAATGATTTGATTACTAAATTAATTTATTAAAGTTTCTAATTAAGGCTAGAAAAATTAGGATGTAAACATGTCATAGCAACGTACATAGTGAACTCTTTTAAAGGACCTAAGCCTCATCATTGGATAATGAGTATTGCAATTGACGTATTGATAATGACCACACAACTAATTGCAATAGTGGACCCAGTTGGTGCACTGCCAATAATGGTCAGTATGCCCGGGATTGAAAAGCCCGAGGTCTTCAGGAAAGCCCTCAGGATAATCGCGATTGCCGTACCATCACTACTAATAATATTCGCAGTGGTTGGGCAGTACATACTGGAGGCCTTCAACATTAGTATTGCAGACTTCAGGATAGCCGGCGGCATAGTACTGCTCGTAATAGGCATCGACACCCTCAGGGAAGGCGCCCCCAGGACCATGGGCCTAAGCCCCGAGGAATTCATATTCACGCCAATAGTGACGCCAATGCTCGTTGGGCCTGGCGCGATAACCTCCGTGATGCTCTTCACCACGTATTACGGGATTCCCGAGGTCATAATTAGCATACTCATTGCATCCCTAATTACTTACCTGGTGATTAGGTTTAGTTTCACAATAATTAGGCTCATTGGGAGTAACATGCTTAGGTTCATTGGCAGGTTCCTAAGCCTGATAATCATGCGTGGGCCGTATCACTAATAATAGAGGGAATTAGAGAGGCGTTATTGATTTAATTAAAATTATAGTGAGATTGAATGATGAATTTTGATTTTGATAAATCTTCATTATTACCCTAGCCAATCTGTATTTGAGATATGAAGAAATACCTCGGTGTTATGTATGGAAGTAGGTGAGCTAGGCCATAAGCGTTTATCTGCCCAAGGCCGTCAACCGGTTCCACTGACCCTGAATAACCCAGTAAAGCCCATTCTCGCCACCGAGCGTCACAAACATGGCACCAGGTATTCCACTAATGAACCCACTAGTTGGTATGCAGAACCCCATGCATAGAATTGACTTGGGTGGTAGTAATACAGTAAGTATAGGTTTGGTGCTAGATCACCTATTGTGTAGTCAATGCCGGTGCCGTATAGGTAGCTCTGTATGGTCGTGGTCATACCCGCAGATAATGGTGTTGCAAGGCTAGTACCACCCCATATGTATGGTGATAATTCACCATTAATAATCAAAAGAACACCAGTATATGGATCTGCGTCAGCTGCAATATCCGGGACACCCCTATGCTCAACAGTGTAGAAGTAAACGCCTAGGTCTGGCTCATAAACAAAGGTCCTCTCATAAACAATATGTATCATCTCCTGGCCAGGCGTTTCATTAAATGCAAAGGAGTAACCACCACCACTACCCCACATGTAATGGCTATTCCAATCCCACGCATACTCAACACGACCAGTCATAATATTGGTAATATTCCCGTAAAGCGTAGTACCGCCAACACCAGTCACCCACGGATCACTGGCCGGATACCAAACACTGGGTTCAATGGGACTAACGAATAAGTCAAACGCGCCCCAATCACCCGCTGCTGCAAATACCCCGATGCCCTCTGCGGCTGCCTGCATGAATATCTCGTCATAACCATAAAGTAGGTTATACGATACGGGCGGTATGTAATACGCATCCTCAGGCGAGGCCCAGCTTAGGCTTATGAAGTTGGCTAGGTGATGAGCAACAACGTACTCAATATCTGTGAATAGGTCATCACCTGACGTTGGCGATATAACAAGGAGTATCTTGGCTCCAGGAGCCATTGTGTGGGCATACTCAATATCCAGGGCTGTCTCGTAGGACCAACCCTCTGCAGTACTTAGATCACTTGACGTAAGTACGGCGTACCGGTTGGGTAGATGATTGTGCATGAGGCTGGCGGTGATAGGTGGAATATGCTGTCGAAGGTTGCCAGGTCATTGCAAGCAACGTTCTGGTAAACATATTGACTGGCCAATGTGAAGTTAACATCACCAAAGGCATCAACAATGGCTATCGTCAAGCCCTGGCCCGTGTAACCACTGGAGAATAGTGGTAATTCATCATAAATAAATTCAAGGCCCTTGGGTAGCCATATCTCTGCCTTGTGATACCTTATTTGCATTGGTACTCCATTTATCACTGTAACATTGGTAGTTAATACTGAGCTTACGTTTGTTGTATTTAAAGGAATAGCTACGTACTGCGGTTTATAGGATGGCATAACGCTATTTACGTAGAAGTAGCCGATTGGTATGCACTCCCCAGCCAGTACCCACTGGGTTATGTTGCTTGGTGCTGATTGTAGGGCTGTTAGGAAGTTGTCCACTGCCGATGCATTGCCCGTGGCCTCAATGAGCATTGGGAAGGTGTAATTAACGACTAAGCCATACTCCGTAGCAAGACCCGTTATGTAACTAAAGACGTAACCCGGCGGCGAATACCACTCGGCAAACTCCTGAGGGGTAATGAATTCGTGGTAATACGGACTGGATAGATTGTAGTACATTTGGTCTAGGAGGTATAGTAAGCCGTTGGGTGTGGTTACGTTATTTAGCCTTAGCCACACAATCACGTGACTCAAGTTAGAACCTGACACGTTTGATATTATCTCAGTGCATGTGAAGTATTGGGGTGTTGTTGATGGGCCTGGTGGTGGGAATGCTTGGGCGTGGGCTATTATCACCATCGCCATGATTAGTATTAACGCTGTTACTATTGGTATTACCCTCGTTAAGTTCGTCATAGATTAATTAATTATTCTTACTATTTTTAAACATTTCTCTCTAGGTCAATATCCCCTTTGATCAATTATTCTATTGCCTTACTTTGTCATTAAATTTTCTATTCCAAATGAGAAATACGCCTTATTAACCCAAGCCCTAATCAATGCCTGATGTCGTTTAGGCGCATTGGTCGTGTTGGCTTCCTCCTGGTTACGGCCAATTCCCTAAGCGGTATTATCTGGGGTGCTAATTCGGTAATTCTCTCGATATACATGTTGAACATTGGAATATCAACTACGCTCATTGGTATCGTTCTCGGACTCTTCTCATTGATGAATGCCCTTGGTTCTTTGGTCGTTGGTTACCTAACGGATTTCATGGATAGGGTTAGGCTCTTCACGGTATTATCAATAATCAGTGGTTCCCTAATACTACTAATGGCCACTGGCGTGCCAATTATTGTTTCGATTGCTTATTTATTGGCCGCATTATTTAACAGGTACGTGGTGCTCACGGCCATAGTTGGTGAATTCGCTAAGCAGAGGAACGTCTCAGACGAGGCTTTTAGCCTATCATCATCCTTCAACGTAGTCTTTAGCGTTGTTGGTTCTGCAATGGCCGTTCTACCCAGCTACCTCGGACGTCTTGGTTATGAACTGATCTTCATAGCGAGGCAATAGCCATTTACCTAACAATACCCCTAGTACTCAATGCGATGAGACACCTAGACCCGGTTATTGTTAATGCTAGGATTGAGAGGATTAGCCTCAAGGACCTGAGTAGGTTGCGTTCATCATGGTTAATAAAGAGGTTGTTACCCGAGGCGTTAATTGGGCTTGGGGCTGGTGTGATAATACCACTGTTCAGTCTCTGGTTTTACCTGAAGTTTCACATAAACATTGCAAGCCTCGGTATCGTCTACGCGATATCTAATGCCACGCTTGCCCTGGGCACATTGATGGCGCCGGCAATATCGAGGATTCTGCATAGTAGGGTGATCTCCGTGGTGACGCTCGAGGGTTTGGCCACGGGCGTACTAGCCATAATGCCATCAATATACAACCTACCACTACTGCTGGCCCTATTCATAGTTAGGAACACCCTCATGAACATGGCAAACCCATTACTAACCTCATTAATCAATGAGTTAGTGCCTAGGGAGGAGCGAGGCAGGGTCTTCGGACTCTGGAACATGATATCCTCAATACCGAGGGCTGTTGGCCCAGGCATTGGTGGTTACCTAATGGATATTGGTTACCTAGACCTGCCCCTTTACATAACTTCCGCACTCTACGCAACCGCCGTGGTGCTATTCTACGCCCTGCTTAGGGGTGTTGAGAAGGGGGTTAGGGTTGTCCACGGTACTTAGTGCGTGCACGGCTTTTTCACTTGTCACAGGAAAAATATTAATTAAGTAGGCCCTGTGTGACTCTAACGTGAATTTTCAGGAGAGAGTATCGAGAAGTATTAAGGGAATTAGTGATTCATTTAGGGTATTACTTGGGCCTGGTTGGTTAACCATGTTGGCGGATGTCGATGCCCCCAGCATATTGACGGCGATGCAGAGCGGTTACTACACAGGGCTTGCCATGATTCCCTGGTTAATACTCCTAACAATACCCCTATACTTCATTCAGGAATTAACAATTAGGGCGGCGCTGGGTAGTGGGAAGGGCATGGGGACACTGCTTAAGGAGGTTTATGGCAATAAGGCTGCGGCGATTTCGTTAGTTGCAATGCTCATAATAGATGGTGCCGCCTACGTGGGTGAGTACGCAGCAATTTCAGCAATTGGGCTGCTCTTTGGAGTACCCGTAATAATCTCAGTAATTTTAGTCCTGGCATTTCATACGGCGATAATACTGATGGGTGGTTCGTATAAGAGGGTTGAGAATGTGCTGCTCGCGATTTCCGCATTCATTCTCGTTTACTTAATAGCCTTCGCGGTAATACCTGTTAAGCCTCAGGAGGTTTATGGGGCATTATTATCGATATTCCTACCAAGCTCATACTCCAACCCTCTATACGTGACGCTGCTCGCGGCAAACATAGGCGCGGTGATAATGCCTGGATGCTCTATTACCAGCAGTCGGCAATTGTTGATAAGGGCTTGAGGAGAGAGCACTATATCCATGAGAGGTTTGAAACCGCAATGGGGGCCGTAATAAGCGAGACGTTGATGATAGGCAGCCTATTGGTTGGTTATTGGCTTAAGGTAAAGGGTGGGGTTGTGGATGGCTTTCAATCCGCACTTCTCTCCATTAACAGGGTTGTTAGTCCGTACTGGTTCGTGGTTGCTGCCGTGGGCATGATAGCGGCGGCGTTGCTCGCAATATTCATTATAAGCCTGGGATTTGCCTATGGGCTCAGTGAGTACTTTAATTGGCCCGCAGGGCTTAGTAGGAGGATGTGCGAGGCCAGGGGTTTCTACGTATTCTACGTGGTTGAGGTAGTGCCTGCCGCCCTGATAATATTGTTTATGAGGACCTCGCCAACTTAATACTAGGGATCATGGTCTTCAACGCGATAGCCCTGGCCATACCCACATACCTATTGATAGGCCTGGTTTCGAGGAGGGATGTTGTTGGTGATTATGCAATAGGTAGGGTTAGGGCTATCACGCTTTATGTAGTGACCACCGCATTGATAGCGGCTGGCGCCTACGCGATAGTGGCCAGTGTTTAGGTCGTTATTTGGGAATAAGGTTTAATTAGATCTTTATTAAGTGTAGTATGGGGCTACATGTGAGGATATCCAGTAGGGAGTTCCTGTACTTGGTAGTGATTAAGGGAATGAATGATAAGGGCTCTGGCGCGACAATATTTGGCGTTGCAAAGGCGCTCGGTGTCTCGACAGCCAGTGCGTACGAGGAAATAAACCACCTAATTAAGAAGGGACTTGTGGAGAGGAGGGATGGGGGTGTATTCATAACTGACGAGGGAATTAAGGAAATGAACTCATTAATTAGGGCCCATAGGGTTGTTGAAACGTTACTTGTCAGGGCAGGTATTGACCCAGATAAGGCCTGTGAATTGGCTAGGATGTTTGATTATGCCTACCCGAGGAGGTCGTGGATAGGCTCTATGAGTATTTAGGGAAACCAAGTAAATGCCCACATGGTAGGGATATCCCAAGCCCTAATTCATGAGCGCGTCAACACTAATATACTATATATATATATGATAATGCTTAATAAGGAGTTTATTGTTGACTAATCAATGAGGTATGTATGTAGATGGTAAGCTTGTTCCCGAGAGGGAGGCCGTAATACCCATACTAACGCATGCGTTGCATTACGGCACGTCGGTCTTCGAAGGCATAAGGCCTATTGGAGCCCCGAGAGCAATAACCTATACATATTCAGGCTAGGGACCACTATGTCAGGTTTCATAATTCAGCCAAGATAATGGGTATTAGGGTTAATTACGGCATTGACGAGTTGATCGACGCCACCGTGGAACTGCTGAGGGCTAATGAGGTGCATGAGAACGTTTACATAAGGCCAATAACCTTCGTATCAGCATCAACGGTGAACCTGGACATTAGGGACTTGGAGACTACCACGGCCATAATAGCCATACCCTTCGGCCACTACCTGGAGCCTAAGGGCGTTAGGGCTAAGGTCGTTAGTTGGTTGAGGGTTCACAATTCCATGTTTCCAATGAGGGCTAAGGTTGGCGGCATCTACGTAAACTCGGTAATTGCATACTCGACGCTAAGGTCTCAGGGTTTGATGAAGCCATTTTGCTTAATCGTGACGGCTATGTAGCCGAGGGTAGTGGGGAGAACATATTCATTGTTAAGGACGGCGTACTCTACACGCCGCCGACCTATGACTCAATCCTCGAGGGCATCACTAGGGATACGGTAATCACCATAGCCAAGGACCTGGGGCTAACGGTTATTGAGAAGAGGATAACCAGGGAGGAGCTGTACACGGCTGATGAGGTCTTCTTCACAGGAACAGCCGCTGAGGTAACCCCGGTGGTGAACATTGATGGCAGGGTCATCGGCAATGGAGAGCCAGGCCCAATAACCCTTAAGGTAAGGAGTTACTACATGGATGTGGTCCATGGTAAGGTTAGTAAGTACATGAACTGGCTCACGCCTGTCTACTAGGTTTTTATCATCATTAAAATCAATGTGCAGGATGGGAATGGTTTTTAAGCGGTGGGTTTCTCGTTGATGATTGTGCGTATTAATAGGGAAATAGCCCATTACGCAATCATAATATTCTTAATAACCTTCGCCACCCGTGCGACAAATAACATGATTGGGACAACCGCACCCCTACTTGCTAGGTATGACTTACTATTCCCCAACTACCTGGTTGGCTTTCTGGTATCGGCAGTTACTGCCGTAAACCTAGCGTCCATAGTATTTATAAACGCTAGATTACCTGGATCAACAAGGAGACTGCTCTTCATAGTCTCCAATGCATTAATAGTGGCTTTACTGCCCATGTACTTCCTAGCCAATTCACTCAGTATTTGGATCGCCTCAATACTCACCGGATTTGCCTATGGTCTAATAATGCCTAACATACTCACGTCAGCGAGTATCGTCGGTGATCAGTTCACTGCGGAGAGAATACTCGTACTCTACACATTAGCCCTAAGCACTAGTCTTGTTGTCGGTCCATTATTCGAGACATACCTACTAACCCGCCTTGGTTATAGGTACGTATTCCTACTATTCATACCACTGGCAATACTCTCCCTAGCCTATCATTCAATGTGAGATTCCCACCAGATCCCAGGGAAGTGAGGACCGCAGTCAATACTGGCAGGATACTCAGAAACAAGGGTTTAATATCGGCGTTACTTGCGAATTCCACGTACAGCATACCCTTTGTGGTCTTCACGGCCTTCATCGCCATCTACGCACAGAGTGTGTACCACGTTAGTAGATACTTGGCTTATTTCTCATTCGTACCATTCTTCCTTACCTCCTTCCTTACCAGGCTTTATCTAACCATTTACGTCCCAAGGAGCCTATTCAGGCCGATGCTAATCTCCATAATGCTAACCATGATAGGCATCACACTACTTTACCTATCGCCCAACTACGTGGTATTCCTAGCATCAATGTCAATACTAGGCATACCCCACGGCTCAACATACCCACTCTCAACACTGATGATTAGTAGGGGGACACGCATTGAGGAGAGGAATGCCGCAAACTCCTACTTCGCGGCTTTCCAGGGCATTTTAGGAATAATAGTACCTGCGCTGTTCGGAATCTCTGCGGACATGGTGGGTATTAGGTTATCAATGGCCCTGCTCTTAATTCCGGTAATAACCATAGCCATTGCATTCGTGAGATTTTACCTGAACTCAGGCCTTGAGCAATTCAGACCGGGAACACCCTCCTCTCGCTGAGTAGGTTCTTAAGCCTGTCAATTGGTTCCGTGGACACCGGCTCAACACCCAACAACTCCGCCAACGCCAAAGTCGTAATTCCTAGGTAGGTCACGCCATACATCTCGGTCTCCAGGGGAGTCTTGCCCTCAAGCTTAACGATTATTGGCTTTGCCCCAAACGAGGATATTACATCGATGAGGACCTCCTCGTACAAGCCCTCATAGTCGTTCGGCCCCATTATCGCCACATGCCTTAGGCCGACCTGCTTTGTCGTGACTGCGGCTATGTCGTTATGAGCGCCCTCAGGCACCACGGAGACCACCGAGTAGTACTTGGCGTTTTCGTTGAGGTCGTTCTTAAACCTAATACCAACGCCACGCCTACTTTCCGTAACCCAAACCACGGGTATTGAACCCACCAACTGCTTTGCTAGGTTCACGGCATCATCAACATGCCTAAGGGCATTCTCAATCCCGGCAATACCACTCTCCAACTCATTAGTCACTGAGCAATGCCAAACCTCTCAAGAATGATTAACGCTGGGTATAGCAGTGCCGGTAATCCATACCTGGGCGCCGAGGCCTTTGGAATCAGGACAACGGGTACGCCCTTACCACTAAGTACCGTGCTTAATTTACCGCCCGTCGTTATACCAACCACCGGGTAACCCCTGGACAACGCCTCATTAGCGCTCATTATGGTCTCGGCAGTATTGCCTGAGTAACTAATGGCTATGACTAAAGGCCTCGATAACCTCCTCGGCAACCTCATGTTCTTACTCACGATTATGGGCACCCTACAATCCCAAAACCAGCATAGGTCGCTTAATAAATCGCCAACAACGCCCGACCCGCCCATACCAGTAATAACCACTGAATCAATCTCAGCGCCATAATCAATGACCTTACCATCGATACTCAACCTAATACTCCTCAGATCCATGGGCACATTAAGTATAGACTCCCTCGCGAGCGATGGCCATTTCGGGTAATCAATTAAGTTCATCAGGAATTATTGAACTAAAGCCTTTGTAAACTTTAACTACTGTGTAAAAATACGATGCGCATATATACGTAATACCACCCTGCGGGTTAACACGCCTTATTAAAAGGCCCAGACCTCCATGGCGCACTATTGATTTTTCTACCCTACGTTAGAAATACAGGGAATTAGAAGGTAAGGCCGATAAATTAATGATTTAAGGAATTAACGAAATTCGTCATTTTGAATACTGTAAATTATGATTACTTGTTTTAAATTCAAGCTTAAAATATGGATTTAAACTCCAGCTATATTGGTTTGTTAATAAGATGCGATTTAGGGTTGTCATCAATGGCGATGTTGAGATTAGGAGGGAGTGGCCGTGGGATAGGGTATCGAGGGTCAAGGATAGGTTGAAGGAGTTGGGCTTTAGGTGGAATGGTGAGTATTGGTCGGGCAAGGTTTACTCGGTTTCGTTAATTAGGGAGTTGAAGGATCTGCTGGAGCTGACTAGTGAGGAGGTTGAGAAATTAATGAGAGCTATACTCGTAAACTCGTCGGGTGGTGTAATCGGCGTCGAGGATTTGGGGAGTCTCGGCTCCATACCTAGCGACTGCGTGTTGGGTGAGGAGGGTGGCTTATTCATTATTTCACTATCATGCCTAGTCAGGGATTTCATTAAGAATGATAGGAATTACATAGGCAGTGTATCTTCATACGAGGAATACGTCGATAAGGCCGTGGAGAGTATTAGGCAGTTACTCATTGGTAAGGCGGTGATTGGCGACGTGGAGCTTGCCCTTAAGAGGCTCGGGAGTTCGCCCTGGCCAGTAATAAATTGAGGGATTTATTCATGAGGAGGATTGAGTGGTGGACCGCCAAGCTCAGCCTTGATACAGCTGAACTACACTTTCTGTCTAGGGAACTTTATGAGAAGTTGAGGGGCTTGACCATACCATACTACGTAGTTGATAAGGAGGGTAACCTCAATAAGCATGATTTAAGGCTCATACGCAAGGACGACATTGTTAAGGGCGATGACAAGGTCATGATCAGATTCCCGGTATTCCTCAGGGATACCGTGAGGGAATTATTGGTAAAGAGTGGTTATAAGGTGGTTGACCTGCCATGGAACCCAAGGCAGGTACAGATTCCTAAGGACGAGGTGAAGCTCCTACCCTTCCAGGAGAAAGCCCTCGAGTCCTGGCTTAGGGCTGGTAAGAGGGGTACGATAGTCATACCCACAGGCGGTGGTAAGACCTTCATAGCCTAAAGGCTTGGCCACGGTTAGGGCACCGGCGATAATACTCGTAATCACGGAGGAGTTAATGAACCAGTGGTATGAGAGAATAATGAAGTACCTGGGCATCAGCTGGTAGGCTGGGTGGTGGTTATGATGATGTTAGGGAGGTCACGGTGGCGATATACAACTCAGCAGTTAATAGGATTGCGGAGATAAGCGATAAGTTTGACATGGTGGTGTTCGATGAATGCTTACCTTACGACGCATTGATTGTTACAGATAGAGGATTAATGCCCATAGGTGAAGTTGTAGAGAAGCGCTTGCCGGTGAAAGTCTTGACACATAAGGGACGCTTTATGCGAATAACGAACTACTTCAAGATACCACTCATTAAGAGGTTGGTAAGAGTTATTCATGAAAGAGGAGAGATTGTATTAACCGAGGATCACCTAGTCCTAACTAAGGATGGATGGAAACAGGCAATAACATTAAAGAAAGGCGATGTGATATATTTTTACGATGTACAAATGCAGGATTTGTGGGAGAGAATTCAAGACAATTCAAGCTCTCGGAGGGCATTACGTGACGGCTCACAACCCAGAGCTTCAAAGGGCGAAGTCACAGAGACGATGGTTACTTCACAGGGAGGAGGGGGTTCAGCAAATAAGGAATATGGTAAGAATGAGGGAGGAAAAGAGATTAACTTCATTACCGAGATTGACGAAGGAACAGATGGAAATAGTGTTAGGTACGGTGCTTGGGGATGGGCATCTATCAATCCCATCACCAAGGGCGAAGAATGCGAGACTAACAGTGGTTCATGCTTTATCCCAGTACGAGTACTTAATGTGGAAGTACTCGAAACTAAAAAGTATCGTGAAGTCACCACCAAGGTTGGAAAGGAATACGAAGTATGGGGCTTACGGGGACGTTTACAGGTTTCAAACTATCTGCCATCCAGAATTAACGGAGATTTACAAGGTGGCTTACGTAAATGGGAGAAAAACAATAACCAGGGAGTTCCTGAATATGATAAAGACCCCAATAGCATTGGCCGTATGGTTTCTGGACGATGGATCAGTAAGTATGGGGAAAAATGGTTACATCACAATTTCTCTTCACACAGAGGGTTACACCTTGGAGGAGAACAGGGAATTAGTACAGTGGTTAAAGACGAATTGGGACTTAACATTCAGCATTTCACAATATCGCAATTACTACTTCCTACATACACCGAATATGAAAGAAGCGGAGAAATTCCTGGAATTGATCAAACCGATAGCACTGGAGGCATTTCCGGGGAAGGTGAATTCGTTTATGATATTGAGGTAGAGGAGGATCATAGTTTTGTGGCTGATGGGTGGTAGTACATAATTGTCATCACGTTCCTGCCGATACCTTTAAGGAGGTTGCATTTAGCTTAGGGCGCCGTTTAGGCTTGCTTTGTCTGCTACACCGAGGAGGAGTGATAATAATGAGCACCTGATATTCCTAAGCGCCGGTGATATTGTTTATCAGGCCGATTATAGGGATATGATTGAGGCTAAGCTTGTTGTCCCCGTTAGGCACTTTAGGATATACGTTGATCTAACGCCTGAGGAGAGGAGGAGCTATGAGAGGCTGGTGATAACGCGATCGTGCTTAGGAACATCGCGAGCATGGCGAGCGCCAAGATAGGGGTTGCTAAGGAGATCGTGAAGGCGGAGGTTGGCATTGGTAGTAAGATTATCGTATTTACGCAATTCATAAGGCAGGCTGAGGAATTGTACAAGGCACTTAAGGAGGAGTTGGGGCCCATCGTTGCGTTAATAACATCTAAGACAAGTGATAGGGACTCAATATTCAGGGCCTTTGCCAAGGGTGTTTATAAGGTGATTGTGGCGACGACGGTTCTTGACGAGGGTATTGACGTGCCTGATGCGGATGTGGCGATAATACTGTCGGGGACCGGCTCCCAGAGACAGATGATTCAGAGGGTTGGTCGTGTTGTTAGGGCTAGTAATAATAAGGTTGAGGCCAGGGTCTATGAGGTGGTGGCTAGGAACACTATTGAGGAGGCCCTTAGTGAGGAGAGGCATGTTAAGGGTGAGGTCCTTGAGGTTGAGTGTAGGAGATACCTGGCTGATGAGGTAAGGCGATTAATAAGCCACGTAGTCAGCAGTACGCGCCTATTTTCTCAGTGATTAGTAGTGACTTATATATCGAGTTGGTAATTATTAACTGTGAAGGCAATCGAGGAGTTAATGAATATTCTATTCCAGGAATATGGGTCATTAATACTCACTGTAGTTTCAGTACTACTCTCCATAATAATAGCCGCATTGTATGCTGAGTTGCTGAAAAATAACATTGAGTTAATTAGAGAGCTTAATGGGATTATTCAATGGATTAATGCGGTGATTAAATGATTAGGTACCTACTCACATCAATATTGATAATTATGATGTTCATAATGATTATAATTATCGAGGGCTTCCTACTAAAAATGCTCCACTTAACGGTTTCCGTAAGCAATTACGCCGTGGTGACCGTTAATGGCTCTCGCGGACTCCTTGGTATTCCCTGATCTGTTGATTTCAATTACCCTAATAACTATAATACTCATACTCACAATATACCTAGCAAACCTACTGCTAAGGCTATCAGTAATTGATTATAAGGCGGCTATCGGGACATACCTATTCACGGAGTGTCAACTGGGTGATTTCACGAATAATATCGGCCTTAGCCATGTTGTAATAACGGATAAGGTGATGACTAATAATTACCTAATCATATGCCCGAGAATTACAGTCAATAATTCTAGGTTGGAGGTCAATGTATACGTTGCCTACGTTAGGTGAGATTGAATGATCTTTAGGTCATTACTACCCATAACCATAGTATTGCTGGTGATGATTGTGTTAACAACATACTTAATAAATTACGTGAGTAATGAAGCATCGAGGCACTAGCCCTTGAAAATACCTACCTATTATCCGTGAATGTCATTAAGCAATTGAACAACACACTACCGCAAATAATGAGGAGTGACGCATGCCTAATCATAACGAATCCAATAAACTACTCATGTAATACCATTGCCGAGAACCTAACGGAAACACTAAATGAAGCCCTTAGCTCCATAAGTAATGAAACGAATAATGCCGTGAGATATAGGGTGATTTATTACGAGATCTATGGTGAGGATAATGAGACGATCTATCGCGCGGTTATTCAGGCGATTACGCAAACAAACAGTGTCGAGGATGCCATCATCGTTACCTACCCATTCAATTTATGCTACTACTCACAGGCAATTAATAATCTCATTAATGGCATGGGCGTGAACGTGACGATACACGCCAATAACGTAACACAGGCCGTGCAAGACATAAATAATTATTTAACCAGTAAAATAGGTAGTAGTCATTTTGGTATAAATATAACGCTTGATTACGTTGGTGTTTTTAGGATGATTGAACGAGCACGTAATTACACTATTTATTGGGGATCCATAGACTATGTACTGCGCGCTTCACCTAGGGAAGAATTATGTAATGGCGGCTTGGAATTAGGTGGTAGTTTCTATGTTGCGGTAATAATTAGCGCCTATGTAAATAATACGTATTACTTTGCAGTTAGTGGTGTGATAAATAATGATGAGTAATTAAGTAAAATGAGTAATTCTGAACTAGTTATACATTTAAATGATTTAACTACATGCCATAATTGTGATTGATGAGATTGTGGGATTTAATGCAAGGAACATCTTAGTAGTTGGCATTGGTGGTGGAGGTGATGTTGTAGGTTCAACTATTACCTATAGTCTAGCCGTTAATGAGGGTAAGGAGGCCGTGCTAGGTGCGGTTCTTTGGGAAAGGTACGTGAACGATATCGTGCCGGGGCCCATTAGGATACAGGAGCTTAGGAATGCCGAGGCCGTTGGTGATTACTTAGCCATTGTTAATGGGGATACCTACGCCATTAGGGAGGGTAGCGCGTTATTCCTCAAATAGCCAATGTATTAAGCGTTATCAAGGATGATGGTTTGGGAATAAGCATCGCCGGGCCCGTAAGTGACGTGGCTAGGGAACTTAGTGATTATGTGAGTAAGTATGGTATTGACGCCGTGATAGGGATTGACGTTGGTGGTGATGTACTGGCCCTGGGTAATGAGGATGGACTTTACAGCCCACTAACGGATAGCTACTCAGTGGCTATTTTAAGTAGGGTTCAGGACCTCACTAACGTGCCGGTAATACTTGGTGTCGCAGGCCCAGGGTGGATGGCGAGTTAGATAGGGATTATGTCCTGATGAGAATCAGCCAATTAGCTAGTAAGGGCGCGTTCCTAGGCGCCTATGGGCCAACGAGGGATGACCTAGCAATACTTGAGGATATACTCAGTAAGGCGATAACCGAGGCCAGCGGCTTGGTCTTCAAGGCGGCCAGGGGCTATCATGGCAACGTGGGCATAAGGGGGAGTACCAGGTATGTGAGGCTTGACATATCCTCATCAATAACGTACTACCTAGACCTTAGGAGGGCTATGAATGATCTGCCACTGGCTAACCTGGTAATTGATGCAAGGGATCCCTGGGACGCGATGAGGATACTAAATAGTAGGGGTGTGATGACCGAGCTTAACTTTGAGGAGGAGGTCTATAGGTATTATAGGGCTAAGTCCAGGGTGCCCAGCCCTGAGGAGGCATACCTAATGATTAGGGAGATAAAGAGTAGATTGAAGGCACAGGCCCAGTTAATGAGTAGGTGATCTGCCCGGCGGTATTCATCATAAATGCTCAGTTAAGGGCGTGCTCTTCATTAACACGTCGTAATTAATGACCCTGAAATTTAACCCTTAATCGCCTGCCTCCTCATAGAATAATGCGTAGTCCTTCTCAGCTTCACGAAGTAATTGAAGCTGTGATATTCTCTCCTCAGCCTTTCTATACATGTTTGCGAACTCCATAATCCTTGAGGCGACGTCATCAGCCTATTAAAGGCCACTGAGCTGTATAGAAGCTTCTTCCTGTCATTACCCTTAATACTCACGACGTAACCCTCCACAGTACCTGACGTTGGTATTTTACCAAGCTCACCACCCTCACCCTTTATCAGGAATACGTACCCCTTGCGGGAACCATCATTAAACGTTAGCCTAACTAAGACAAGCGCTATGTGGAATTCCCTGAGAATATTCGTGATCACGTCCCTATACCTCTCGTACTCACGCACATAGGGTAGCCTCTCAATGAGCGATAAATCATCCCTATTAAGGTCGTTAAGGAGCTCATTGAGCATATCCATAACATTCCTACCCGTGTTTACTACCTCCATCACGTGATGCGTAACTTTAGCTAAAAATAAGCATTACCTAAAACCCTGGAGGTATGCATTGGATTTTTAGATAAGGTATATTTAGTGGTATAACTGTGATGCATTGATGAGCGGATTAGACAGGAGGTTTATGAAATACATAACAAGGTGATGAGCGAGTTCATGGGCAGCAAGTGCTACGATGTTGATGAGACTTTAGTAATTGATTGCATAAAGGATGCATTAACGAGCATTGGGTTAAGCGTCAATGATGTAACGCTCTTTGACATAGATGGTAACGTGACCAACAACATTAGTAATGCCAGGTATGTGAGGGTCTCAACGACGAGCAATTACGTCAATGGTGAGCAAATATTCACCTTCGCACTAATTAAGTCAAGGAATAGGTATAGGGTTCTCTATCTTCAATCAGCGGTCAAGGAGGGTTAGGAAAATGGAGGGAGATTTTATGGGATTTCTTTCTATTTTAACTGGGAGGTTACGGTGAGGACTCGGCAATCCTATCAAGCATTTGTATCCTCCTTGCCGGGTGTGGGTGGGTCATGAACAACTCCTCCCAAATCGATGGCTTATAATGCCTCCAATACTCTATCAAATCCTCAACATTACTCTCTATATACTCGGTACTAACTGGTGGTGCAAAGAATAGCATCCTCAATGTACCGTTGGTAGTCCTCTTAACGATATTCGGGTCCATGTAAAGCGTAATCTTCGCAAGGGCCCTCTGTAGATTATGGGCGCCATTCTCAACTGTTAACGCACCATTAATATCGGCATAAGCCTCCCTCAACCTATTAATGTATAGGACGAATAATTGGAATAGGAAGCTAACCGCAATGAGTATTAAGCCTATTAAGAGAAGTAGGCCACCGCCATTATCCCTACCCTCGGACCAACCTCCCCACCAACCACCCCACCAAAGTGACCAACCGAGCCAGTAAATAACCGTGGGTAATAGACCAACGGCCATTAGGACCTCCACATCCCTATGCCTAAGGTGGCCAATCTCATGGCCAAGAACAGCCTTTAACTCGCTAGGCTTTAGTATCTTCAGTAGCGGTAGTGTTATTGCAACCCTCTTACCGGCTATTGGGCTTCCATAAGCGAAGGCGTTGGGGAATGGTACGTCGGCTATGTAGACCTTGGGCACGTCCTTAAAGCCATTAGCCCTCGCAACATCAGCGACCATGTCATAGACCCAGCCATAGGTTGGGTCATCAGGCTTAACCTCATGTGCCCTATACATGGCGTTAATCAGGAATGGACCAATCAACCACTGAAACAGCGTTAGGAAGAACGCCATAATGACTAAACCCGTGACAAGCGCGACACCGCCTATTGAACCTCCCGTTAACCACCACATGATGCCATATGTGAATGCAGCACCTAGTAGTAATATCGCTATTATTGCGAGTGACATCTTTAACCTAAACAGGAGTAGTGCCTTGTTCATACAAGGCGGAAACCACGGTATTAATTTTAAACCTAACTCACGAACTCACACAGACCCTATTATGAACCTAGCATCGGCCGCGTACGCACCCTTACCCCTCTCGAGCACAATGACTGGGTTTAGGTCAGCCTCGACAATGTTTGGATTATCGGACAAGAGCTCCGAGAACTTCGTTATTATGTAAATCACGGCCTCCTCATCCCTCACTGGCATGTTCCTATAACCATTAAAGAGCCTGTAGCCCTTTATCTCCCTGACCATCGCCCTGGCATCCTCCTCGGTGATGGGCACAATCCTGAAACTCACGTCCTGCAGAACCTCAACCATTACTCCACCAAGCCCGAAGGCTATTACGTGGCCGAATATCGGGTCCTTGGTTGCGCCAATTATCGTCTCTAGGCCCTCGGGTACCATTCTCTGTACGAGGAAGCCGCTGATCCTGGCATATGGCGCCTTCTCCTTAATGTTATTCCTAATTCTATCACAGGCGCTCCTTAGCTCATCATCATTGCTTATATTTAGTATTACGCCACCAACGTCTGACTTATGTATTATGTCTGGAGAAACGACCTTAAGCACCACTGGTAGCCAATGTCTTTAACCACCTTAAGCGCTTCATTAATGTCCTGCACAAGCGCGAAGTCAGGGACTGGTATGTTATACTGCCTAAGTAATTCGAAGGACTCATGCTCAAGTAGTTTATACCTACCCTCCTCAAGTGCCTTCGCAATTATTGGATTCATACTCACCACCACTCCTTCGCCACACCCTTTATTTTTGAATACTCATACAGGCCCATAGAGCCTTAGCAGCCCTGTGCGGTGCATGATAAACGGGTATTCCATTCTCCTCAAGGTGACCCTCGAACTTAGCCACGTACTCATTACCACCAAAGCTAACCACGACTATTGGCTTATTAAATCTCTTGGCCTCAATTATGTAATTACCCAGGTTAGCCGTTAGGCCGGTATCTGCATTAGGGCTATTATCAATGCCATGTCTACGTAGCTCGTTGGTAGTACCGTGTCCAGCACGAACTTGTACATGGCATCCGTGGCACTGCCAGTTAAGTCAATCGGGTTGCGGGTAACGGCTAGGGGCGGCAATTGCTTCCTTAGTATTTCCTGAAGGCTCTCGGATAATTCCGGAACCTGTAGCCCACGCATGTCAAGGGCATCAACGGATTGAATGCCCATACCACCACTATCAGTTATAACCAACACCCTGTTGCCCCTGGGCAATGGCTGCGTCGCCAGGGCCTTGGCCATGTCAAAGGCATCCGTTAAATTATCCGCCTCAATGACGTTAGCCTGCCTCAGCATTGCGTGGTATATTTCGTAATTACCCGCCAGGCCGCCGTGTGAGACTTAACGGCACCCGAGGCGGCCTTAGTCCTACCCGCCTTATAAACGACTATTGGCTTAACGCTGGATACCTCCTTCATAACCTCAAGAAGCTTCTTACCCTCACCTGGGTATTTCAGCCCCTCCATGTACATCACAATGACCTTAACCCTATTATCCCTAGCAAAGTATTCAAGGAGTTCGGGCTCGTTAATGTCGAGTTTGTTTCCGTAGTTTACGGCTAGTCCAACGCCAATATTCCTCCTGGCTGCCCAATCAAGTATTGCGCCGGCCACGGCGCCACTCTGGCTAATTAACGCCACAGGGCCCGGCCTAGGCCTACCCATCCTATCCTCAGGCAGGAAGAACGTGTCAAGGCCATTAAACGCATTATAAACACCAATACAATTAGGCCCAAGGACTGATGCGACCTTGGACAACCCTCCTCAACTCCTCCTCGAGTTTAGCGCCCTCCTCACCAACCTCACTAAAACCACCACTAATTATTATCGTAACCTTAACACCCTTCCTTGCGCACTCGTCGGCGACCTTAGGCACTGCTGGCGCTGGGACCACTATGACTGCCAGGTCAATGCTGTCCTGGATATCAAGTATTGACTTGTAGTACTTAACGCCATTGACCTCATCATACTTAGGGTTAACCAGGTAGACCTTACCCTTAAACTTAGTGAGTAGGTTCTTGGTAATGACACCACCAACGCTATTCTCCCTGGGCGTAGCCCCAATTATTGCGACTGACCTTGGATTAAACAATAGATCAAGTGGTGACGAAATCGTTAATGAAGCTTCAGAAACAACCTTACCCTCTTGCGTCTGTGCCTTCTGCTCCTCCATAGTGATCGAGCCTATCTAAGGTTGATTCTTAAAAACCTTTCTAAATGAGTAAATAATCTATGTATTTTTATAGATTATGCATTATTATGAAAAATTTCTCTCAAAAACATTGAAGATATTATGGAAAAAAATATTATATACCTTATGAAAGGAAATAACCAGTAGATTAAGCTTAAAAGTAGTGGGCATTTAATTAGCTTAATGGGAAGGTCTGAGGAAATCCTTAAGGAACTAGATGAGTACTTAATGACGAATTTATACCCAACACATAGGATAGTCGTTAAGGAGGCCCGCGATATCTATGTTTATGATGTTGATGGTAATACATACCTGGACTTCATGACCGTAGTTACCACGGCATTACTCGGCCATAACCCACCGGGGCTTGCTGATGCAATTGCTGAAACGGCAAAGCGCTTGATTGCTGGCAATGGGTATAACTGGTATACGGAGGAACTGCTTAACGCGGCAAAGGCGGTATTGAGCTTATTCCCTGATAGGAACATGTATAATAAGGTCCATTTCAAGTTAAGTGGTTCTGAGGGTATTGAGTTGGCGCTTAAGATTGCGAAGAGATATACGAAGAATACGTACGTGATGTACCTAATGGGTGGTTATCACGGCAGGACATACCTAACCGGTTCATACCATGGAATGAGGAGGAAGGAATACGGCCCATTACCACCAGGCACATTGATAGCCCCATTCCCATACCCATACAGGTGCCCATTCGGCGACATGCCACCGGAGGAGTGCGGTAAGGCCGCTGTCGAGACCATAGAGTACTACATTAATTACGTGGCCATTAAGGACGTGTGCTGCCTAGTCACAGAGCCAATACAGGGCGTTGGCGGTATTGTAGTACCACCAATGGACTTCTTTGAGAGGTTGAAGAAGGTCCTCGATACCTACGGTATACTGCTAATATTTGACGAGGTCCAAAGCGGCATGGGTAGGACGGGCACCACCTGGGCCTTTGAACAATTCAATGTTAAGCCCGACATTGTTGTCGCGGCTAAGGGCATGACTGGTGGGTTACCCGCCTCAGCGTGGTGACCAGGAAGGAGATTGCCTCAGCAATGCAGTTAAATGATGAGCACTCAACCTTTGGCGCCTCGGCACTGATAATGGCCGCGGTTAAGGCAACCGTCGACTACTATAATATGCATAAGGAGGAGTTACTGAACAACGCCAAGAGAATGGGTGAGTACGCAATGAAGAGGTTAATGGAGCTCTACGACAAGCACCCACTCATCGGCGAGGTTAGGGGGCTAGGGCTCATGATTGGTATTGAACTCGTTAAGAACAGGAAGACAAAGGAACCCGCGACTAAGGAGACCAGCGATATATGCCTTAACAGGGCGTTAAAGAGGGGCGTGCTTTTCGTGACTAGTGGTTGGAATGGCAACGTAATTAGGTTCGCACCACCACTTACCGTTAAGCAGGAACATATTGACAAGGCAATTGACGTGCTCGATAAGTCACTGGGTGAGGTGGAGAGGGAGGAGAATATTAGGTAGGTATTCGTGATTTACCGTGAGGTTAGAAGTTTAAATTTAACGACTTTCAATTCTCATTAAGAACCCTCCTTATCTTATCAGCGATAATCTTCTTAGGTACCGCGCCAACCACGAAGTCTGCCGGCTCACCATCCCTAAATATTATCACGGTTGGTAGCTCATTACATCATACTTAGCGGCAACGTCAGGCCACTCCTGTGTGTTCAACCTACCAAAACCAACACACGGCATTTCCTTAGCCAAAGCCTTTAGGATTGGCTCAAGCAGGAAACACGGCGCGCACCACGGAGCCCAGAAATCAACAACCACGACCTTCCTACTCCTTATGAAATCGTCGAAATTATCCTCACTTAACTCAACAGGCTCATTACTAACTGCCTTAGCCAACTCCCTAGCCTTCTTCTCCAACAACTTACTCAACTCCTCATCCTCCTTACTACCCATATTATTACTACCCATGCCGTTCACCGCCATACTTAAGACAGAAAACTGCCAATTTAAAGCATTTACTCAGTCAATAATTAGACAGGAATAGGAAATACAGCAATGAGGAAGCACCATAACCCCACCTAAATACTAAATAACAACCATAGGACCCCCAACACATCGCCAATAACAGCCAAGGCAAAAAAAACTTAAATTCTCAACAAAGCCAATCACTACGCAGCCCCGGTGGTATAGCCCGGTCTAGTATGGCGGCCTGTCGAGCCGCAGACCCGGGTTCAAATCCCGCCGGGGCGCCACGCAGGTTGTTGATGGTTGTGTTTTATTTTGGTTTGTGGGCCTTAGATGAAGTTGTTAGTAGTCTAACTTTTCAATTATCTTCAATTATCTTTAGTTTATAATTTATCTTGTAACCTGTCACAAATTGGTCGGAATTTGTTGTATTCAATTTCTTTCCTTTCTCTACGGATTTTGCTAAGGGAATATTTATAACTTGCTTATTAATTATTAATAACTCGGTGATTATATGGCTGGCGTATCAATATCGGAGGTGGGCATAACCCGTGCAATAATGAGGAGCGCCTGAAAATACTTGATGAGTACTCGAGTGTTGATGTGGCTATTGTTGGTGCTGGACCGTCGGGCATGACCGCGGCTTACTACCTGGCTAGGGCTGGCTTAAAGACCATTGTGCTGGAGAGGAGGTTCTCGTTCGGTGGTGGTATCGGCGGCGCCGCCAGTCACCTACCTAGCATAGTGGTTGAGTATCCAGCCTCTGAAATCCTCAGTGAGGACTTTGGCGTTAGGCTTCAGGACATGGGTGACGGCTTGTTCGTTATCGACCCCGCTGAAATGATGGCTAAGCTGGCGACCAGGGCCATTGATGCGGGCGCCAAGTTTTTGCTTGGTATTAATGTCGAGGATGTCATAATTAGGGATAATCCTCCGAGGATTGCCGGTCTTGCTGTTTATTGGTCATCAATACAAATGGCCAATATACACACAGACCCATTCTTCATAGAGGCTAAGGCTGTCGTTGATGCCACAGGGCACGATGCGGAGGTCGTGACGGTAGCTGCGAGGAAGAACCCAGACCTTGGCCTAAAAGTGCCTGGTGAGAGGTCGGCGTACGCTCGGTTGCTGAGGATTTGGTTGTTAAGTACACGGGTAGGGTTATGGAGGGCCTTTACGTGACTGGCATGGCCGTTGCCGCTGTTTATGGATTGCCAAGGATGGGGCCTATATTTGGTTCAATGATAATGAGCGGTAAGAGGGTTGCTGAGTTGATAATTAATGATTTGAGGAGTAGGTAATTAACGTGGGTTGAGTTTAAAAAGTAATTTCGTGGTTATACCTGCCCAGTATGGCGTACTCACTACTCATTGATTACATACTGGCATTTTTCTTATCATTCCTAGTCTCCGGTAATAACCTATCGGCTAATGCAGGCGCCGCAGTTGGTTCCAGGTCTATTGATTATAAGTATGCCATAGTAATTGCATTGCTCGGCTATATACTTGGCCTGTGGTTGCAGGGAACGTACATGAGGGCTAATGTAGTGAGCGGCGATATTGCATGGTGGCTATGGCAGTTACTATAGTGATATTCCTAATTGGTGAGAGTATGAGGGTGCCCATGTCATTAACGGGGTCATTATACGCGAGCCTAGTTGGTGCATCATTAGCGCTGGGGCGTATCATGGGTAATGCAGTCCTCGTGCTTAGTTACTGGTTATCACTACCAATAATAGTCATGTTGCTTTCGTACATTCTCTATAAGTTCCTAGGCGTATTTTCAAGGTTATCGTTTAAATACGTGGGTATTTACCGAGCATTGTCCGTAATCACGATCTTCCTGCTATCATTCTCCTTCGGCGCAAATAACCTCGGACTACTATGGGCATTACTAAACTTTAGCAGTAGGGGCTTATTACTAATCATCATTAGTTCAATACTTGGTGTATTATTAATTGGCTGGAGAACATTGTACAAACTCAGCACTAGCCTATTCACGATAGGCCCACTGACCAGCTTCACGGTCCAGCTATTCTCGTTCATGGCCATGGAGATCGGGACTCTATACTCGGTGCCGATGCCCGTCACGGTAACCACGTCCTTCGGCTTAGTCGGTGTCGGCGCAGCCCACAGGTTTAGAATAATAAACCTGAGGTACTTCAACGAGTTGGTGATCGGCTTCGTAGTGTCGATAATTGTCGGTCTCGTATTTAGCTACGTATTAATCAGAATTGTCTAAACTAAGCTATGCCCGTAATCTCTATTAGATTCTCAGCGGCCTTACGCGTTAAGCCGGCCCCGAGTATTGTGAACCTATCGGGTCTTACGTTATGCGCCATCGTCAGCGCGTCGATTATCACATCCCTGTCAAGGCCGAGTTCCTTAGCCGTGACCGGTATGTTTAGGCTCTGCAGGAATGATTTAATCCTCCTCCATTTCATGCCATGTAGGTAAGCCATCATTATTGCGCCAAGTGCCACCTGCTCGCCATGCAGTGCGGGTCTGAATCCCCTCTCCCTAGCCAGCAGGTCTATTGCATGGCTGAATAGGTGCTCAGAACCGCTACATGGCCTTGAACTACCGGCAATGGCCATGGCAACTCCACAGCCGAGTAATGCCTTAACCACTATCCTAACGCCCTCCTCACTATGAACCTTCAACCTATCCCTATTCCTAAGGACTATTAATGCGCTGTCCCTGGCAAGGGCTGCCGCGTACTCGCTGAATTCCTCGCCCTTAACTCTAACGGCCAATTCCCAGTCCTTAACAGCTATTAACTTACCAACTAACTCACCAATACCGGCCAGTAGATACCTCCTTGGCGCCTCGAGTATTATTGACGTATCCGCAATAATGGCTATTGGAGACCTCTGCACCTTACCAACTCCATACTTATTAAGGTCAAGTTGAAGTATGTGAGATACGTATGGACTTGCTATGCCATCGTGGGACGCTATCGTCGGTATTGATACGTAGGGTACATTCATTATGTAGGCCATGGCCTTTCCAAAATCGATTATCCTACCGCCACCAAGGGCTATTATATAGTCAGTAACGTGGGCGTACCTATTTGATAACTCAATAATTTTCTCAGGCTTATTTCATCAACCTCCTCAACATCGCAGGTCCTACACTCTATCTTATCAATTAGGTGCTTACCAAAGTGAGAGCCAATAAGGATTAAGCCCCTTAATCCATTAAGCCCCACCTTACCCAATATCTCGGGTACTTTACCAATAGCGTTGGGTCCAAATACCACGACCCTAGGAATCTCATACATCTCTAATGCCTTACGTTGTGCCGAAGCCATTATTAATTTAGGCGAGGTAATGGGTAAATTTAAACTATTTCTTTGCTCTCAATGCGTTATTAAATCAATAAATTCTAACGCTATGATTATTTACCAAGGGCTTTAGTAAGGAGTTCTACGGTTACCCTCTTAAGGGTTACGACATTACCGTCAATTACGAAATCCTCATTCACGTACTCAACACCATTATTCCTGAGAATGCTTATTAAGTCCGTGGTTGGGTAAACCGTTGCCTTCCTACCCCTTAATAAGCCAAGCTTGGCTGCGTAGGCAGGGGTTGCCAGAGGTAGTATTGTCTTCCTTCCACTACTCACTGACTGGGTAAGTAACCCCTCGAAAACCTCCTTATTAACCATGGGCTTGACTTTACCGGGCATTTCCTTACCAGTAACGGCATAGTAAGCCCAATAACCGCCTATGAAGACCACGACATCATAACCATTAAGTACATCCTCGCTTAACCTATCCGTTATGTCAATGTCGAAGTTGACATTGACGGTCTTACTTACTAACCCTGTACTAACCTCCATACCCAACTGCCTAAGCGCCTGTACTGCCATTGAATATTCCCCCTCATACGATGTGTCGGCAACAATGATTAACGCCTTCATACACCATTCGAAGAACCCCATTTATTTTAAGCATTTCGCGCATCGAAGAATAAACCGCCTATTGCTTCGTACCCCTATTCCTCATTATTAAATCGACTATGAATTTCGCAGCTATCTCCGCATGTTCGAAGGGTCTTGACTGAGGTCTCCTCCTGAAGTCTAGGATGTATACCGAGCATTCGCCAGCATTGGCCGCGGCAAATGCGTAGTATCTATTGGCTAATTGATGCATCTCAATGTCCTCAGGCGATTCCTGCTCCCTATCTCTAAGACCCACGTCCTTAGCCCTCCTCTCAAGGATGTCCTTTGGGTCGAACTCCATGAGGACTATTGCGTCGGGCTTTAGCTTCGTTATTATCCTGTCGGGAAGACCCGGGTAGAAACCGCCCTGGACCTTAATACTTGCGTGGGTATCTATGATTACGTCCCCAGGCAACTTCGCGATTTCCTCAGCCGCAAGTTCCTGAACCTTCCTATACTCCTCCACTGGTAGCTTCTTCCTCATCTCATCCCTATTGGTAATTCCGTACTGTCTCCTTGCAATCTCAAGCATGTAATCGCCGTAATTAACGATGGTTATGTCAGGGAGCATCTCCTTAACGAACTTCAATGTTGTGGACTTACCACTACCTGGCACAGCGACGAGTACGATCTTCACACGGTAAGTTATTCCCCATTAATTTTAAATTTTATTACACGGTCACCCACCACCCACTTACCGTAGAATCTTACTTTTAAATAAGCCTGGGAGCTAATATTCGTGGTAATTCGCGTTCTCCACCTGTCCTGGGAATACCCACCCCACATGGTGGGCGGGTTGGGAAGGCATGTTTATCACATTACTAGGCACCTGGTTAGGGACGGCATTGATACTACGGTTATGAGCATAGCACTACCCGGCTCACCACCTTCTGAGGAGGTTGAGGGCGTTCACGTTAGGAGGGTTGATCCATTTAGGTTTAGGTCCACGGGCTTCATCACGTGGGTTCTGAACTTCAATGAGGAAATGATTGAGGAGGCCCTAAGGCTTTATGATGAGTGGAGGTTCGACATAATACACGTTCATGACTGGTTAACGGGGCCCGCGGGCATTGCACTTAAGCACCTGCTTCATAAGCCCCTGATCGCTACAATACACGCCACAGAGGCCGGCAGACGTGGTGGTATTCACAATGAGGAGCAGTTTATAATTCACTCATGGGAGTGGAGGACGACGTATGAGGCGTGGAAGGTCATTGTCTGCAGTAATTACATGATGAACGAGGTCTCCTCGGTGCATGGCGTTCCAAAGGATAAGCTAGTAATGATACCCAATGGCATTGACGTAACTTACATAGACGCTGTTGGCGTAAAGCCCGGCTTTAGAGACTTGTACGCAATGCCTAATGAGAAGATAATAGTCTTTGTGGGTAGGCTTGTTCATGAGAAGGGGCCCGACCTGGTGCTGGCTGCGTTTAAGGAACTACTAAAGTGGAATTGGAATCTGAAGCTTCTCGTTGTTGGTGATGGGCCAATGAGGGAGTACCTAATGGGGTTGGCCCATGATTGGGGCATTTGGAGTAAGGTGTACTTCACGGGCAGGGTTGACGACGAGACCCTCTACTCAATACTAAAGGTCTCAGACCTAGCAATATTACCAAGTAGGTATGAGCCCTTTGGAATAACAATACTCGAGGCCATGGCCGCGGGTCTAGCGGTAATAACGACAAGAGTTGGAGGGCCTGATGAGATTGTGCGCGATTGGTACAATGGTATTAAGGTGTCGCCAAATAACGTTGATGAGATAATAAACGCAGCTAAGGTATTACTTAGTAATGATGAGTTGAGGAGAGGGATTGCAAGGAATGCGAGGGACTCCGTACTTAGGTGGTATACCTGGGATAGAATTGCCAGGTGGACTAAGAAGGTTTATCAAGACGTGCTTGAGGAGTATGGTAATGCGAAGTGGTTATCATTATGGTGATTATCAGGAAGGGAGACCTTACATCACGGCTCAGCCCTGGCCACATCAATCATCGTAAGAGTAAGTCATTAAGTCCTTATAAGGATTTATGGTTAAGGTCCATGAAGGAAAAATCTTTATAAGGGATGCGTTAAGCCCATGACTGTGCCAAAGGAGGTTAAGGCAAGGGCGCACACGTGTATGAGGTTGACTATGAGAAGGGTACCATAAAGTTTCTAAGGAGAATCTGCCCAAGGTGTGGTTCAGTAATGGCTTATCACAAGGTCCCAGTGCTAGGTGGGCCTGTGGTAAATGTGGCTACACAATATTTGAGCAGGTTAAGGCCCGATAAGTGTTGAATAAGTCATAGCCAACATTATTTATAAGGTCAGGAATGATTCATAGTATTGTGAGGATTAGGGAGGTTAGGGTTGGGGTTTTTAGGGCTGGGCTTGAGATCCCAGACTTCGGGTCTGCGAATGATATGGTTGTTGTTAAGGTTGTTGGTGAGGATGGTAGTGAGGGTATTGGCTATGTGACTGATTACCACCACATTAAGGAGGGTGTCTACTTCTCAGACCTACTCGCCGAGTTCATTAGGAGGGTTATTGCTAGGTTTGTTGTTGGCAGGGACACAACCGAGTATGAGGCAATCTGGGATGAGTTGTTTCAGAGACTTACTCGATGGGGTAGGAGGGGTTTCGTGATTCACGCAATTAGTGGTGTTGACATAGCCATCTGGGACTTACTGGCTAAGGAGGCTAATAAGCCGCTTTGGAGGTTGCTCGGTGGTTATAGGAGTGAGGTGCCTACATACGCAAACACGGCCCATCAACTACCACCTAAGGAGCTTGCGGCCAAGGCCCTTGAGTATGTTAGGCAGGGCTTTGATGCCGTTAAGATTAGGGGTTCGTTAACGGCCGTTAGCCCTGAGGAGGCCACCGAACGCATTAAGGCTGTTAGGGAGGCTGTTGGTCCTGATGTTAAGTTGATGGTTGACCTAAATGGGACTTACGACTTGAACCTGGCAATGAGGATGTGTAGAAAGTGGGAGAGGTATGAGTTGTTTTGGGTTGAGGAGCCCGTGCACCCTGACAATCTCGAGGGTTATAAGAGACTGAAGAGGGCTTGCGGGATACCGATTGCTGCAGGTGAACAGCATCACACGATCTACGACTTCAAGCTACTGCTCGAGAGCGAGGCCGTGGATATAGTCCAGCCTGACGTCGGCCATGTCGGTGGAATTACTGAGTGGCTTAGGGTCTGGGCCCTCGCCAGGGCCTACGGAATACCAGTATCACCGCACCTAATGCCGATAGTTAGCGCCCACCTAGTCGCCGCCAAGCCTGGTACCATGTGGATTGAGTACACAGCGCCCGACAACCCACTTAGGAGTGCCATATTCGATGTTTTTGATGAGCCTAAGTCAATAATGTACGCAAGGAATGGTAAGGTCTACGTACCGGAGACGCCGGGAATAGGCATAAAACTAAAACCACAACACCAATTCTAACAACACGGAAAAACTATTTTACTTCAAAATTAATGCCGAATTGATGGACCTGAGGAAGTATCTAAATGACCTAAGGAGTGAGGATGCCCTGAAGTTCATTGATGAGGAATTGAGCATTAACTACGAAATACCCTACGTGATCTCGCGACTCGATAAGGGACCAACCCTGGAATTCACCAATGTACGTGAGTTTAAGGGAGTTCACGTGGTTGGTAATGTCGTTAATACCAGGGATAAGGTGTACAGGGCACTCAATGTGAGGAGCGATGTTGAATTTTACAAAAGGCTTCTTTGGGCCGAGGACGCAGCATCATCCTACAGGCCGGGCGAGACTAACAACGTGGTTTATGACCCATTACCCAATGTTGACCTGTCGAAATTACCCATACCTAGGTATTTCGAACTTGAACCGGGGCCCTGCCTAACAAGCGCGGTTGTCGTGGGTATGGATGTTAAGGACGGTATACTAAACGCAAGCATCCATAGGCTAACCCCAATAGGCCCTGATAAGTTCGTCATTAGGCTTGTACCTAGGCACTTATACAGGATTTACATGAGGAATAAGGAAATTGGCAGGGATACGCCCATATCAATATCATGGGGCTTACACCCAGCCATTTTAGTCGCTGCGGCGTCATCACCACCCTTTGGAGTCTTTGAGCTTAACATGGCCAATGCCCTGCTTGACGGTTCACTTAAGGTTAAGGTCCTTGATAATGGAGTGCCCGCGCCTGCTTATGCTGAGGTTGTGATGGAGGGTTACATATCGGCCAAGGAAACTGCCAGGGAGGGACCGTGCATGGACGTACTAGGTACCTACGATGAGGTTAGGGAACAGCCCATTGTCAGGATTACGAGGATTTACGTTAGGAGGGACGACCCATTGATCGCCCAGGCCCTTGTGGCTGGTTATTCCGAGCATAAGCTCCTAATGGGTATTGAGAAGGAGGCTAAGATCTGGCAATTCGTTAGTAATGTGGTCCCTGAAGTTAAAGCTGTTAGGCTCACCGATGGCGGTTGTGGATGGTTACACGCGGTTGTGGCCATTAGGAAGCAGAGTGATGGCGATCCTAAAAATGCCATTATGGCGGCCTTCGCGGCACACCCAAGCCTTAAACACGTGGTGGTTGTCGACGATGACATAAACGTAGACGACCCAAGCGAGGTTGAGTGGGCCATAGCCACCAGGTTCAGGGCTGATGAGGACTTAGTGATAATTAATTATGCCCGGGGATCTACCTGGATCCCGTGGCTATTGACCCGGTGCAGGGCATAACCACCAAGGTCGGTATTGATGCCACGAGACCGCTCAATTACGACATGAGTAGGTTTAGGAAGGGGGTTATTCCCGCATCTGTTGATTTGAGTAGGATTAGGCTTAGGTAAGTATACGTTTACTTTACGTATACCTTTATTCAATTTTAATGATTATTGCCCGGGCTAATTAATAAAAGGAGGTTTTTAATGCGTCGTGATGTGGATATCGGCATCATCAGGCCTTATGAGGTTGAGTATAACCCTGAGGATGTGGTTGATCTAGAGGATGCCATTAGGTCACTGGGCCATAGAGTTAGGAGGATCTACATTGATATGGTTGGTGTTAGGTTTGGTAGGGGCCGTATTGATTATTATCAATTAATTGGTAGGTCCAATTATGAGGAGTTGAGTGTATCAGGTGCAATACTTAGGCATATAGGGTGATTAGGGATTTTGAGCAGTTTGTACATAGGTTATGGGTTGTTAGGGCCCTTGAACTTGGTGGTGTCTACGTGATGAATCCCGTGATGAATTGGATGATGGCTAGTGATAAGTTCATATCATTAATGTTATTGGCTAAGCACGGGTTACCAGTGCCTGATACCGTGGTTAGTGAAAACATGTTCGTTGCCTATAACGCGGTTAAGGAGTTCGGTAGGTCTGTGGTTAAGCAGATTAGGGGTGCCATGGGCTTTGGAGTTTTTCAGGTTGATGATGCTGATGTCGCCATGCACATATTCAGTTACTTAACAAACCTGAACAAGCCAATGTATGTGCAGAGGTTCCTTGATAAGGTTGGTAATGGCGATTACAGGGTTGTGGTTGTTGGTAATGAGGTTATAGGCGCCGAGTTTAGGAGGGGCATTACATGGAAGAGCAATGTTGCCCAGGGGGCCAAGCCGGAACCCACCAGAGTTACCAATGAATTAAGTGAATTGGCGTTAAAGGCTATTCAGGTCCTTGGGCTTGATTATGGTGGTGTTGATATTGCCGAGACCAGAGATGGGTACTTCATACTTGAGGTTAACCCAACAATGTCCTGGCAGGGATTCAAGAGGGCCACCGGGATCAACCCTGCTAAGTATATCGTAAGCTACCTAATTAGTAAGGTGAAGGCTTAGGCTATTCTTGAGGCGATTCTAATAACCTTTAATGCTACGTCCACGGAGTCCAGGCCAAATACATAGGTAACTGGCTCCAGTGCATAACCACCTAGGTCAATCACAGCCTCTAACGTGGGGTCCTTAATGAGTGAGTTGGTTACGGCATTAATCACCTCATCCTCATTGGAGCTTTCATGAGGACCGACCTTGGCATAGCGCATATTTAACTCCGTAAGCACGCGTTCTATCTTATCGTCATATTTAATACTCGCCACAGACCTGTACCTGGGGTTCGCACTCATGCACTTAATAATTAACCTACCCAAATGCCTACTTCCACCATAGATGGGCCTCGACCCTATGATAACCCTCCCATCATGGGCATCAATCCTGCCAGGAACGCCAACAACGTCGTCCTCCATCATCGCGCCCGGTTTGGCCTCAACAATGTTCATGAGGACCCTCGGTATCACGGCCTGGATCTCGGGGTGAGCCTCAAGAATTGATAATGCCCTCTCCACATTCCTGATTATCGAATCCGAAATACCCGTAATTAATACCGAGCATACATTACAATTCGCTGGTAATGAAGGAACAAGCCTTCTATGGGCGTCGCACATTCTTAAGGAGCCCAGTTCCATTAATATGGCGTTGGTTAGGTATTCAAGTGCTTCATACTCCCTACCACCTAGTATTAACTCTACAACGTTTTTAACAACCTCAAGCACCCAATCCCTGCTAATGCCCAGGGATTCAACCTTACTGAGTAATTCATTGTAATCCCTACTCACGTACCTATTAACCGCCGGTTGCGTTACGCCAAGTATCTTAGCCACCCTAAGTTGGCTATACCCACTCTCGAGTAGCTTCTTGGCAACTAGGCTCCTTATTATTGGCAATACATTCTCAACGGCAAACTCAAGCCTGTGCTTATACTCACGGGTTAATACAAAGCATTGTCACTATTAATCCTTACTTTTACACTTCACTAGATACTCCTCATCTCACTTATCATCTTAGCAACGATATCGATCGGGTCATCATTTGCCGAGTACTTACTAATTACGTTACCACCCTTAGTCAGTAAAACCAGGTATTTATTACCCACCATTGTCTGTCCTTCATTGAGGTACGTCCTAACCAATAAGTACTTATCACCGCTCAGTAGTGCTATTTCCAGGGGCATTGACGGTATTCTACACATGCATGACGCATTAACTCGACCCACGCTGGCGTAATTACGTAAAATGCCAAGTATCGTTAATACCGTTTTAATACTCCCTGAACTCACGTATCCCGTGTTTATGAATAACGTATCTCCAACCCTGTATGGGCATATTAATGGGTAATAATCGGAATACCCGGAATTTGGGTCTCCAATCAGTATGAAGGCATTCCTTATGGTGACCCAGTCACTGTACTTCCTAAGGTCGACGCCACCCCTACCGGGTATTCTAACTAGGGAGTCCTCACTTAATGTGTATGAGCCGTACCTACTGCCCATGTCCATGGCCTTAATCACATACTGACCAAAGGATGCGATGGCTACGTGACCCACCACCTGCCTATCCACCTTAAGCTCTTCAATAAGTTCAATGCCATTAACACTGCCTAATGTCGTGGTAGTCCCATCAATGCTCCACACAGCCAACTCCTTACCGACCCTACCAATCACTAGTACGATGGGTACCTTGAATGATGTGATCATTAATTGCTCCTTTTAAATTAATTATTTAAGATTTATATTAGCACGCAATACTTACCGCATGACATTGGCAATAAGTGACGATTTAATAAGGAGATTAATAGAGGTTGTCGATGATAAGTGGGTTAGTGTTGATGAAGTGGAGCACCTGTTAGGTGTAAAAATAAATATGGACTTGATTAATAAATTAAGTAGGTCCGGTTTCTTCGAGGTAATGTATAGTACGTTAGACGGCACGTTTTACATAAAGAGGAGGATTATTGGTAATGCCGTAACTGATAATACCAGGAACGGCATTGGTGATTTGGGTAATGGTAGGAATAAGTTAAATCTTCAGAGGATTGTGGATAAGATGAGGAGTGAGATTCAGGGGATGATGCCGAAGCCGCAGTTTGAGGAGTGGCTTAGTAGTAATGTCTCTGATAATTGGCGTTTGATCTATAATCAATTACTAAATGATGGGGTTATTGAGGAGGTCATTGTTTCGGGAATGGTCTTCGTAAAGGTAAATAAGTGATTAACTTCACGGTATTGCAATGTACATGTCACCCCTCTTCTTAAGCATACCTGCAAATACACCCCACTCGGCCAGTAATATCTCGAGTAGGTGCCTAATACCTGGTTCCCTGGCCTCCACATAGCCCTTCTCGTTTAGTTCCTCGATAAGGTCATCAATCGTGAATGGCTTATGCAATCCCAGGCTATAGGCCGTATGAAATGGCTCAAGGTTTAGCAGTTTTTGCCGAAGTATTTTCTTCCTATCACTAATTTTAGCGTTTAGGAATTCCCTACCCTCATTTGTTATCTTCACATCACCGCCCTTAACCTCAACAAACCCAAGATATACGGCGGCATTTAACGCGGGCATCAAGTCATCAATGTCGGACTCCATCTCCTTCGCAATCATGAATATGTCGGCCTGCCCCTTAAACTCATTGGCGAGTGTATCAATTAATCCAAGCACATCGGCAAACCTCGCATCTAAGGGCATAAATGGCAAATCGGGCATAAAACCTGCTTCCATAGGTTATCACTTTAGTGGTTAATAAGTATTATTTTCGAGTAAAACCCACCATTATAATCATGAAAGAATTAACCTATGTGAAATTACCCTACACTTATCACAAACCTCAACATACTCATTAACCCACGTCCTCCACCTACGTGAGTAATACCTTGAGGAGTATACTAGGGTCATTGGTGAGCCACAGCTTGGGCAGGCATCCCCCATCAGTACTACGTTACTGGCCTCCCTATAGAAGTTCGTTATTGCAAGGTTAATGCCATCCTCAAGATCCTCCTCAAGCCTATCAATGTTTATTGTGTATACCTTAATATTCAATTCCTTATTAAACCAATAACGCGCCCTTGACAAATTATTAACTATGTAATCACTGATTACGTAAGGCCTTTCAGAAACAACAAACAATGCATTGATATCGTTAAGCTCAAGCTCCTCAATCATGTCAAGCGGGTTCGACCACCATGGGAAGTAATCTCCAGGAACGACCCAGACCTTAGCCCTTAACCTATTAAGGTCCGCCTTCACTGAATCGTCATGGATAATCCTAATCCTAAACCCCCTATTCCTCAATACCTCAATAACCCTATCAATAATCCTCATGGTATTTCCTCAACTAATAACCATGACGGGTTAATAAATTATTTATTACCTCCAGGAAAGTACTAAATGAGTGATGAGGACCGGAGAGATGACCAATGAAGAGACCACGCAGGACTGACTCACCTCCTACCCAATCGAAACACCGATAATGTATTCTCAACAATGATATTACCCAGTTCTATTGGGTCAACGTTCCGAATCTTTGAGAGCTCCATCAACACAACCCTAATGTGAACAGGTCTCGATGCCTCATCAGGGCTAGGCCCAAGCTCTGGCGTGTCGCTTTCAAGGAGTACTCGATTTAGGGGTAGTACCATGGCTAGATCCCTCTTTTGTCTCGACCTGGTTATGGTTGGTGGTATTGAGAAGTAACAACCAAGTTCGAGTAATCTCATTACCTGCTCCTTACTGCCATTAAATGCATGCATTATGCATTTAACGGGTCCGTACTTACTCAGTAATTTAATAACGTCATCCTCGGCATCCCTTGAATGGATTATTAATGGTAGGTCAAGGTCCTTAGCCAGTAATATCCACTTGGTGAATATGTGCCGTGAAATCTCCCTAAGCATTCTATCTCTAACAACGCTATAGTCGAGCCCGACCTCACCAATACCAACAATTAAATCCCTCCTCTCATTAATGATCCTAGTGATTTCCTGAACCTCCCTAATATCGAAACCCCCATAGTCATACCCCAACGCTGTATAGACGAACCCACTATGCCTATTCACGAGATTCAGGGCATTGCCCACTTCGTTAAGTCTCATGGTCACATTAATTATGGCTAATAATCCACCCCTACGAGCCTCATCAATTAGCTCATCCGCGTGTTCGTACACATCCCACCTACTTAAATGGGCATGTGTGTCTATCAAGGCCCCAAGCTTCGTGGTAGTCACTCCTATAAATTAATTTATTTTGAACTTATAGGGCTGGGGCGTTAAGTATAGGTTTTTAAAGAGCCATTACTGCGTAACTCGATGTCGGCACTCAACATAAACCCATTAATCTACAGGTTTGTTAGGTACTGCCTAAACAGGGCTTACCTGGAGCTTGACGACTCTAGCTATCGGCTGATGAGAGGTATAGCCTAGAGACTATATTATCGATAATTAGGCAGGCTGAGGATAATTGGCAGGACATTGATGATGTCGTGAAGTTCATAAGTAATGAATTACCAAGGATCTATGGAGAGGCTCTCGAGAGACTCCCTGATAAGATAGTTGATGATTTATTTGAGAAGATTTTAAATAATTGTAAGGACCTTGATGAGGTCAAGACGGACCCGAGGGTGCTTAATGCAATTGATAACGCTCTTGAGAGTATGAAGAACATAAAGAAGAAGTTCCTTGAGGGTTCCAAGACGAGGATTTACGAGCCATCAGCATAAATCAGTGCCTAATTAATTGGTTTGAGCATAATTATACTGAGTAATGGATATTACTGATTACGTATACTCAATATTGAGGGAGAAGGATATAGTCCTACTAAATGCCTATCCAGGCTTTGGTAAGTCTAGGATAGCGGTAGCAGTGGCTAAGAGGTGGGTTGATGATGGTGGTCAAGTATTAATAATAACTAGGTCTAGGGCAGAGGCGCTGCAGCTTTGTGAATTCGCAAGGCAGGTCGGTATTAGGGATAGGGCATCATTGTTCCTTGGCAGGGAATTAATGTGCCCATTTAGTGCACGTAACTCTAAGCAATGCCTACTATATAGGTTAAGCGGTAAGTGTAGGGTTTGGAAGACCGAGGTAACGGCACCCATAATGACCTGCAATCCCCTTGACTTATTTAATGATGGTTTATGCCCATACGAGGTTAATGAGGCCCTTGCCCATCAATTACCCATAGTCATATCAACCCACGCATACCTATCGAGCCCTGAACTTTATGGTAAAGTAATGAGCATAATCAATACCTGGGATAAACCCCTTGTAATAATTGATGAGTTCCATAATGTTGCCGCTGGTCTTGAGGAATCAATAGGTATAAACCTCGATGAGTTAAGGCAGTGGGCGCTGCATGGTAATGACATAGCCAGCAAATTGCTTGATAGGGTGAGTAATTACGTACCGCAAAGGGAGGTTGTGGTTTTAAGGAGGTTTGACATTGATGACTTACTAAAGGGGTCGGAATTAATTAATGATAAGGTTATTGAAATACTAACGCACTTTGGAAATGACCTATGCGCATTTACGTATGACGGTAAGCTGGTCAGGCTTAGGTGCCTCTCGCTTAAGCCCATCCACGATTTAATAATGAAGTCACAAAAGGCCCTCCTTCTAACGGCCTCCATTAGCAAGAGATTCTCCTACATTATGAGCATTTACTCTAAGCCATCATACTACGTGGCAGTGGATTCCCTGCCAATGGAATACCGGGAAAACCTAACAATCATCTCCATAGTGGATGTTGAGTTCACGCATAGGAATAGGTTATTGAGGGAGTACCTGGAAATCGTTAATAGGAGTATTAAGGCATTTATTGATTCGTCACCACCAACCGGTGGTTTAGCCATTTTCTTCCCAAGCATTGAGTACCTAAGCACCTATGTTAGCAAATACGCCCCACCAGTTTGGGGAGTACCGACCTTCGTGCTTAGGGATAGTTCTGAAGCTGTGAATGCCATTGGGGCGTTCAAGGAGAATGCTAGGGTTACTAAGTCACTAATAATAACGTATGCGCAAAACCCAATTGGTGAAGGCGTTAACTTCCTTGAGCAGGAACTGGTCGGCGTCATGATCATAGGGTTTCCACTGCCCCAATATAGTCAATGGAGTTTCCTAAAGTCCCGTTATTACGGAAGGCTAGGGATCAATGGATTCACGACCACCTACTTATTCCCAGCCGTATCAACGACTACGCAGATAATTGGTAGGTTACTGAGGGACTTGGATAGGCATAGAAAGGTCGCTGTACTGCTTGATGGGAGATTCTACCGCTACAGGAGGTACATGCCTAAGTGGCTCGTGTCCAGGATGAAGCCGTTGAGGCTGTCTCAATTCCTAAATGCATCATTATGGAAATAAATGAGTTCATTATAGTGCCTTATAAGTCCTGTTGGGATTTTCATAATGAAGTCTATGGACGTGTTAAGTATTACTGCGGTAGCAATACCTGCCTCATTAGCCATTGCATCATTAGCGAGGGAATTCTCTGGAGATAAGGTTACGGTAGGCACGCGCATCATGATACCCTACAGGGTACCGCTCGATAAGCATCTATGCATACTAGGCCCTACCAGGGGTGGTAAATCCTCCTGGTTAAAGCCATGATTAAGGAGCTCAGTCGAAAGTACGTGGTCACCGTGTTGGACTGGCACGGTGAATATGCAGGATTATTACCGACATTACCAACCTCTGCAATTAACATAGACCTTGAGAAGATACCGCCGAAGTTATTAACCGAGATCCTAGCTTCGGCCTGGGGCTTAATGAGCCAAGTATGTACATGCTATATAGGATGATCCGCGATGGTAATTATACAAGCTTTAATGACTTAATAAGTAAGATAGATAATTACCTCGTAAACACGAGGACAGAGGCCGAGATGAAGGCAGCCATATTGAGGAGACTTGAGTACTCGGCAATGAATATCGGCAAGGGCATCATAGGCATTGAATCGCTCATGGAGGGCGATGCTGTCATAGACCTCAGTGACCTAACGATTATTGAGGAGAAGAGACTTGTCTCCTCATTAATACTAGCCGCTCTATACATGCATTACATGAGGAGGGGCTTGATAGAGAAGGGCGTTAAGCATGTATTAATCATTGAGGAGGCTCAAAATCTACTTGACATGGGCGGTCCCGGTTACTCAATTATTGATCACATAATAATGGAGTTGGCAAAGTACGGTTTAAGGACCATCCTTGTGAGCAATGCCGTGCCGAAATCATCAATACTAAAGCATTGCAATGTAGTGCTATTTAAGATAAATCCCGAACTCCTGGATGAGGGTGTGGTTTTTTTCCAGGAACTTAATTAATAAATTAAATGAGATGTCCACGGAGGAAGCAATAGTAATAACGAGTAAGGGTGTCACTAAGGTAAGGCCCTTGAGGGCGATTATCGAACCAACCCACATAATCATTAGGGGGTCTAATGATTTAAGAAATGCGTCGTCGCAGGAAGCCACCTTTTCAACAGGCAATGGAGGATTTAATGAAAGATTAGGTGGTAGAGTAAGTAATGATGGGACTGAGGTTAAAGCCATTAATACTAAGGCAAGTGTGAATCTGGGTAATGGCGATGATGGTAGGGCATCCGCGAAGCAGGTTAGCCCTAATAATGAGTCCGAATTAATTAATGACTCAACTATTAGCAACGGTGACTCCTTATTTAGAAAGCAGGTAATGGAACTTGAAAGGGAGGTTGCCAATTTACGTGATAAGGTTAATGAAATAGAAAGAATACTAGACGCAGACGAGAAACTCATTGAAAAGATACTGGAGCTTGATGGTAAATTGAAAAATAACCTACACGGTTGATTATAAAGGGATTTCATGAAACTCTAGCGTTTATTTATTACGAGAGTGTCTCCAATTCTCAATTTATTTATTTAAGTAGATATATACGAGAACCCTGGTGCCCTAATGACGGTCTCGGAAAATTTAATGGTGGATACAAAGAAGGTGAAAATCCTAATACTCCAGATGTTAAAGGACATGGTTCTTAACGCAAAGGGTCAATTAATAACCTTCAGACCCGCCAAGGTTGCCCAGGACATATCAATCTGGACTAGGAAAAGTCCACGCTCAGAGTCTGTGATAGTTAGGAATTTCCTTGAGGAGCTCGTTGAGCTCGGCCTCATTAGGGTTATTAAGAGGAGTGCCAGAGGTAAGGTTTACGGTATAATGAGGAATACAGAGTTCTGGTTAATCCTTGAGCATAACAACGTTCATGAGATATTATCCTTCATCGACGGTTATAAATCGGCAAGGAGAAGTAATACAAGTATAAATATGCTGAGGGAATTAACTAATGCCCAAAAAAATAAACCTGGCACAGACAGCCACGAATGGTGGGAATAAAAACATATCGGGTAATCCGTGATTTAATTAAAGATCCTCAATCCATAATCAATTACGTAGAAGATTACTTGCTGAGGATTGCTGAGTTGACATACGTGACTAAGGAGATAAATGGTGATACCGCTAAATTAATGGTGCATGGAAATAATGGAGATGCTGAGTTGAGCATTAATCATGAGGTTAGGGTGAGAGGACGAGGTAAAATGAGGGATCTCGTGAATGCCCTGGTCCTAAGGTACCTGGGCACCGATGGCATGCGTAGAATAACAATACTGCTGGTGCAGAGGGATAATAGAATTTATAGGGTTAATGACCTGCCGAGGGCCTATTCACCGTCAATTGGTTTGATAGGACTTATGTTGGTATCTATCATGGCATTATCAATAATCGTTGCGGTACTGAGGATCATCAATGTAATACCGTCAATACACCTAATACTAATACTGCTTTTATCACCGCTCCTCATACCAATAATATATTCATACGTTCTCCAGCTAAGGGTAAGGCACGGTGATTTAAGGAATTCACGAATTATAAAATTCGTCCTGGAATATGGGGATTTTGAGGAGAGGAGGTTTAATGAGGCCCTACGGCTTTTATCTAGAATAGAGAACACTAGATCGTTAAGCGAGATCAGGAGGTTCCTAATCTCGTTAGTTAATGATGTTAGGACGAAACCACAAAATTTCTATGAGGAGTATATTGACATTAATTCACTAATCAGTAAATTGGGGATTAGAAATAACTATGGTATTTACCTAGTTAATGTAAATCAATGCAATGCGGCGTCTATAGGACTGCCTGGTATTAATTACATAGTCCTAACCTCAAGGCTTGTGTCATGCCTAAGCACTGATGAGTTGGCCGCCGTAATAATGCATGAAGTTGGTCATATAGTTCATGGAGATTCTGCGAAGACGCTCTTTTTAATATCGCTGGCTCAACTGGTGAATATTGCATTAATAACCTATATAATCCCATTAATGAGCCTACCGGCAATACCAATACTCATGGCTGCAATACTCCTTGAGGTATTCGGCATAGTCTCCGTAATGAAATTGAGCGAGTATTCGGCGGATAAGTATGCACTTAGGTTCGTACATAGGAGAAGCTTGGCCATGGCGCTTATTAGGGTTACCTGGAAGGAACTGCATAATGAGTTGGTAAGTAGAAGGTTTGGTGTCTTTGCGTCACATCCTTCGGTATCAAGTAGGTTGGTCAGGATTCTGCGCTGACTTACTATATTTCGTTGTTATTTAGTGGTTAGTTTAATTTTTGTTCCTAATTACGGCGTATACATGGACTTAATTGAGAAAATGAGTGAATTGAGGATATTAATTAGTAGGCTAGAGACTAAGTATCCTGAATTATCGGAATTGTCGTCATTAATAAACGATGTAATAACCAAATGCGTATCACTATCAGACGTATTAATAAGCATATACTCAATCACGGACTCGGCGATTCACGAGCTCATGCTTGAGGGGAATTCACCATTTATTAATTTAAACTCGGCATTGTTAAGGAAGTACCTGGACGTAATTAATAATTCTGAGGACCTAAATGATGCGTTAAGCAGGGTAACACCACAGGAGAGACAATTATTAATTGATGCGATTAGGATTCTTAAGAAGAAGGGCGCCATTGACCTAGATATTAATTACGATAGTGAGGGGCTTAAGGTAAAGATAATAAATAGGGTTGGTGACGTAAGTCCGTGAGCGACTTCGATGATTATTATAAAGACGCACTGGAGAAGGATATATATAGCCCCAGCTTTTTTTGCGTATTTCAATATGCCCTACGATGTTCCATTCGTACCCACGCCAGAGGTCGTGGTCAGGAGAATGCTTCAATTAGCCAATGTTAAGAGGGATGAGGTTGTTTATGATCTTGGTTGCGGTGATGGCAGGATCGTAATAATGGCAGCCAGGGAATTCGGCGCACAGGCAGCATGCATTGAAATTAGGAAGGATCTATATGAACAAACCCTTAGGAGGGTTAAGGACCTAGGGCTTGAGGATAGAATTCGTGTGATTTACGGAAACTTCTTTGAGGAGGACTTGTCCGAGGCCGATGTGGTTACGATGTACCTACTTACAAGCGTTAATGAGAGGATAAGGCCTAAGCTTGAGCGTGAGTTAAAACCCAGTACTAGGGTTGTGTCTCATGACTTTGAGGTTCCTGGTTGGAAACCGTTAATCGTAGAGGATCTATACGAGGAGTGGAGGAGCCATAAGATTTACCTATACAAAATACCTGGCCTTGAAATACCAGTACCGTTGAGGGTTTAGAGGATAAATTGAAGAATACTCAGCTCAATGAGAAATACTTGGAAATTCTCGAGTTAATTGATGGTAATAGGTCTATTGAGGAAATATCGAACAAGACACAATTGACGATAAGGAGCGTTAGGAATATAGTGAGTGAGCTGATGAAGCAGGGACTTATTAAGGAGGTAAGGGTCATTAAGTAATTTAAATTCGTAAAACATTAAAAATTGGTAAACCTGCATCATTCAATGAGTGGTTCGCCATTCATATCGGGCGAGGTTTACGATCTAGATGTTGGAATAAGCACGATAGATGATTTAATAGAGGCTTATAGGCGAATCGGAGGTTTTCAGGGTAGGTACATAGCCGAGGCTGCTGACGTATTGTTAAGTATGTATAGTGATTCGAATACTACCGTCTTTCTCTCCTTCACGGCAAACCTGATCTCGACTGGTCTCCGAGGCCTAATAGCTAAGTTTATTGAGAGGGGTTTTGCGGACGTAGTAATCACGACGGCCGGAACCCTGGACCATGACATAGCCAAGTCAATGGGTGGTAAGTATTACCAGAGTTACTTCGATGTTGATGATGTTGAGATGAGTAAGGCTGGTATTCACAGGATTGGCAATGTTGCAGTTAGGAAGGAGCATTATGGGCCATTAATTGAGAAATTCGTGCATTCCGCACTTGAGGATTTATCCAGAATTAAGGAGGAGTGGGGTGTTAGGGAGTTGCTTTGGGAGATGGGTAAGAGAATTGATGATGATTATTCAATACTGAGGGCAGCGTCAAGGGCTAGGGTACCCATTTACGTGCCTGGATTTGTGGATGGCGCATTCGGTACGGCAATACTCACGTACAACGATACGCAGAGGGCGAGGACTGGGGGTAGGCAAGTCAGGGTCGATGTTCTTAAGGATGAGCATGAGTTAATGGACATCGTTTACTCAAGTAAGTCCCTTGGCGCGTTAATAATTGGCGGCGGCATATCCAAGCACCACGTGATTTGGTGGAGTCAGTTTGCCGGTGGGCTTGATTACGTGGTCTACATAACAATGGCTATTGAGTGGGATGGGTCGTTAAGTGGTGCCCGCCCGAAGGAGGCAATTACGTGGGGTAAGGTGAAGCCGACGGCGAGGCAAGCCTTTGTTCTTGAGGATGCCACTGTCGTACTGCCAATATTGATACCCTATGTGGTGAGGAAGACTGGATTTAGGAGGGGTGTTAGGGTTATTGCTTAGGCGTAGTGCCTTATATATCGAGTTGAGTATTACTAATTGATGGGCGTAAAAATGAGGAAGGCTGGGAATAGGGGAGACATATTCATTGAGGAGGTCCTACTAATAGCGATATCGATGGCCGTGCTCGTGGCCCTAGTATCACTAATAAGTGGTTTATTCGGTAATGCAGTCACCGGAATAATGCATTTGCAGGGCTCCGTCAATAATGCATTGAGTGGTTTCATTAATGACCTTCAGAAGGTGGTCTCTAATGCTTTCAATTTCACAGGCTAAGGACATAAAGAGCATAGTAAACGAGCTAAGAAGCAAGGGTTTCAGTAAGCTAGACATATACCTAATACTTAGGACATTAAAGCCGGACGCCAAGTTCGAATACCTACTATCACCAAGCGAGTTAGACCTAGTCAATAGAGTTAATGGATTAAGGATTGAACTTTACAGGATGAGGACCGAGCTTTATGACCTAGAAAGAAAGGTGAAGAGGAGGCATGAAATAATCATGGGAGTTTACGATGAATTAATGAAGGGCAAAAATAAGTAATGACCTACCAGTATAAGAGTAAGTATTAAATATTAAGCTATACCGTGCTTATTATGACGACAAAGTACATCTTTATAACCGGCGGCGTATTATCAGGCTTAGGTAAGGGCATCACGACAGCATCAATCGGAAAAATACTACAGGCCAGAGGCTATCACGTAACCGCCATTAAGATAGACCCATACCTAAACGTTGATGCTGGTACAATGAACCCGTTCCAGCACGGCGAGGTTTTCGTAACATTTGATGGTGGCGAGACCGACCTCGACCTCGGGCACTATGAACGATTCCTCGACATAGAGGTTCCAAAGTACCACAACATAACCAGCGGCCAGGTATACTACACTGTCATTAGGAGGGAGCGTAAGGGTAAGTACCTTGGGCAGACAGTTCAGTTAATACCGCATGTTACTGAGGAGGTTAAGAGGAGAATACTGTTCGTAACGAGGAGGGAAAAACCTGACATAGTGTTGATAGAGATTGGCGGTACGGTGGGCGATTACGAGGGATTACCATTTCTTGAGGCGGCAAGGCAGATGAAGCTTGAGATGCCTAACGATGTACTCTTCGTCCATGTCGCTCTGGTACCAATACTATCAACAACAGGCGAATTAAAGACAAAGCCATTACAGCACAGCGTTGCTGAGCTTAGGAGGGTTGGTATTCAACCAGACATAATAATTGCCAGGTCTCCTAAACCACTAGATGAGCAGACGAGGAGGAAGATTTCCCTGTTCACGAACGTACCCCTTGATGCCGTGTTCACGTCATACGACGTAGACACGATATACAAGGTGCCATTAATACTTGAGGAGCAGGGCTTGGGTAAGTACGTATTGAGCAAACTTGGCTTGGCACAGGTGGAGCCTAAGCTTGATGATTGGATAGCCTTTGTTAATGCCCTTGAGAATGGTAAGGAGGAGATCAATGTTTATATGTGCGGTAAGTACGTTAAGCTTCATGACTCCTACATAAGTATTGTTGAGGCTATTAAACACGCAGCCGCCAAATTGAGCTTAAGCCGAACATCATCTGGTGCGATACTGAGGAGATCGAGAAGGATCACGTTAAGGTCACCGAGCTTAATAATGCGGATGCCGTAATTGTACTACCTGGGTTTGGCGCTAGGGGTGTTGAGGGTAAGATCGAGGCTATAAGGTATGTACGTGAGAATAACATACCATTCCTAGGCATATGCTACGGCATGCAACTTGCCGTTGTCGAATTTGCGAGGAATGTCGTGGGTCTTAAGGGCGCCCACACGACTGAGGTTGATCCTAATACGCCCTACCCCGTCATCGACATAACACCCGAGGAGAAGAATGTTGAGGAATTAGGTGGAACTATGATACTTGGTGATAGGAGGATAAGCATTGTTAAGGGTACGATAGCCCACGCCATCTATGGAACCACCGAAATCAGGGAGAGACATAGGCATAGGTATGAGATTAATCCTAAATTCTTCGAAATACTTAGGGAGAAGGGCCTAGTGTTCTCAGCATGGAGAATTGACGTGCCCAGGGTTGAGATGATTGAACTACCAAACCATTACTTCTTCGTGGCTACGCAATTCCACCCAGAGTTTAGGAGCAGGCCTCTTAGGCCGCACCCATTATTTGTAGCCCTTCTGAATGCAGCCTATAATAGAAAGCATGGGTTGCCATCACCGTATAGTGTTAACACGACTGTATATGCGTGATCAGTTTTCGAAGGCCCTGTCATTCAATCCTCCGCGAACTGCATCATCACTTGGTTATTTTACGTGTTTGTATTATTTATAATCCCTTCTTAGCTATTTACCGTGATAAGGCGCTTAGCTGGATAGTAATTATTGCCATATTCGTGATACTGCCCATTCTCAGTTATGCGCAGGTAACCATTAACTACATGGGCATTAATATTTACTATGGCAATCAGACATATACCGAGACAATCAATATAACGAGTAATCAATTAATAATACCAATATACCAATACTGCTCACAGGGGGGCAATGCATTATTCAGCGCATACCTGGATCCCCTATCGAACCTAGGCATAGTATCTGTGTCTCTAGTATTGTATAATGGCTCATTAATAAGCATCCCCGTCATTAATTACAGCCCTAAGTACGTTGATGCACGGATTGACTGTTCATTACCCGTATACGGAATTTACCTCAGAATTAGTTCATATGGTTCATACCCACTTGAGGCCTTAGTAATACCTGGCTCGAACATCACGTATACGCTAACCCAGGGTTCCTTGAACATATCAATACCGTCAATTCCCGGGCTGAACTACCTATTCTCAATTGTTAGGTTAATATCGATATCACCAGCTAAGGCCAGCATTAGCAATTACTTAACGGCGGAGTTAGGTATGGAGCATTCAAACATTAATATTGATTCGATAAGTACTTACGCCGAGATAGCCACGTATGTCACATACTCAAGTAATGTGGATGTTACAGCCAATGGTACGACGTACATAGTGATAACGCCGTATTACTACGCACCAGCAGTAAATACGCAGAACCTAATAATAACTACTTCATCAAGCCCCATGATAATGCTTACTGGTGCGCCGTGGATTAAGTACCACTATAGTAACTGCTCATTGGTTAATCCAGGGATGCCAAGAATAACCCCATGGACTACCTACCTATCATACACACCTTACTGCGTAGTCAACGAGTCAATCAGCCCAGTGACTGTGAATATAGTTGGTGCATCAATGCAGGGATTGAGGTGTAATAACGTATTTATAACGACGGGGGGTGGTTCAATAATGGGTTTAACGGGTAGCCTAGCAATAAACCTGTGTTGAATAGGGTGTTATACGTAATTATCAGCGGTATAAAGACTATAGGCATTTACCTAAACTCAATACCCACATCAACAGTTACGGTGAGTCTCCCCTTAATTCCGCGTTCAGAGGTATCAATAGTTGATGAAGCAGGCAACCCATTAAGTGCCTTAATATACCTAAACATTAATGGGACGCTGATACCGTTCACAAACGACTCATGTATTTACCCAGGCACTTATGACGTGTATGCGTTAATGAACGGCGAATTAATGAACCTGGGCCCGAGCACTATTTACCAGGGCAGTTCATTAAAGGTCCCCGTATTCTCAAGCTATACCTTAAACATAACAATACCCAGGGAATGCCCAGACCTGAACCTAGAATTGCTAATTAAGTATGGTGGTAATCAATACGCTATTCCACTAAATGGTAATAACCAAGTGGTGAGTATACCCAACGCCATTATTGGTGATCAGGTACAGGTTGAATTGCTTGGTAATGGATCATTACTTTACCAGCGTGAGATAGCAATAAATGGTAGCAACCCGGAGACTCTCCTCATTAATCCACGTATGATTAGCTTCACACCCGTTGACCTACTAAATAATGAATTACCAAATGCCGTGCTAAATATTGGTAGCCTATACTACGTAGGCCCAGGTAAATACTGCATACCCATTAATTCCTCAATTGGTATGGTAATCTATGGTAATGACGTATACGTGGTTAACATAACTAGCGATAATGTCTACGTCAGGGTTTGGACGTTTGGGGTATTAGGCATTAAGTCATTATTAGTAATACTTGGCTTATTAACGCTCCTTATAATAATTGCATCAATAATTAAGGGATTAAGTAATGGCAGATCTGACGGTGGCGAGTACGTAATCATTAAGTAGCCATGATGATATCACTCAATGCCTTTACACCCTCCTTTATTAAGTCGATGCTTATTGAGCCAATGCTAAGCCTAGCTGTGTTCTCCAACCTCCTATTGATGAAGAATCTACCACCGGGAACGAACACTATACCCTGCCTAACACTCTTCCTCAGCAGCTCCCACGCATTTACCCTGGTATTTATGAATGCGTAAAATCCACAATGGGGCCTATACATTAGGGCATTCGGTAAATACTCATCCAACGCACTAATGAGTTCCTTGAGTTTCCTAGGATACAACTCACGTGCCCTTTTTATAACATCATTAGCAACGCCCCTCCTCAACATATCATACACCAGGTATTGACTAAGCGTTGATGCAGCAAAGTCATGCTGCTCAAGCTTTTCCAAGTCATTCCTTAATACACCATTGACTACTACGAACCCAATCCTTAGGCCGGGACCTAACACCTTTGATAGTGTTCCGACGTAAATAACATCGTTACTCATGGATTTAAGGGTGGGCTCTGTATTGGGGTATAGCGATGTGTATGGGTCGTCCTCTATAATTATTAATCCATGTTCCTTTGCAATCTCGATTAGGTGCTTCCTCCTGTCCATGCTGAGCGACACACCCGTTGGGTTATGGCAATTGGGCACTGCATACACAATGCCAGGTCCGTATTTCTTAATCAACTTCTCCAGTTCGTGCGTGTTCATTCCCTCATTATCGACGGGAACGCCGATTAATCGAGCCCCTTGAAACCTCATGGGCGCCACGGTCTCTACGAACGTGGGATCCTCAACATAAACGGTAGTCCTCCTCCTCATTAATAATTGCGATAGTAGTTTAATGGCATGTTGAGCACCGGCGGTTATTATTATATCTCTCCAATTAGTGTTTATGCCAAGTGTTCTACCGACATACCTCGAGAGTTCAATCCTCAATTCCCTTAAACCACCGGCGCCTGGATATGCAATGATCGCCTTGCCATACTCCTCATAAACCCTCTCGAAGGACCTTCTCAACTCATCGATTGGTAATAAACCTGGGTCAGGCGCACCGCTGGCGAAGTTATACCTCATGCCCTTCCTCGCTAACCTACTGGCTAACTCAACGGGTGACCAGTATAGCCTCATTAAGCCCTACTATTTTATAATTTAATAACTTATTTATGTTCTTCCTGCCAACGCCTCATTAACTCCCTCCTCGCCCTATAATACTGCACTATTGAGAATATTACCAGGGCTAGGAATATTAGGAAGATTACATACGTGAACCAAATCAGGGGCTGAGTTATTTGTGGTTTACCGAAGGTTATGAGTATTGGTATTGGCACGATTGGGAATATGACGATGGCACCACCCACATTGGATGGTGCCGTGTACGAGCTACTCACTCCTGCGGCTATGGCCATTACGACGGCTATAATGGGTATGAGAATCGCAAGAATTATTAGTAAAATGCCAAGTTGGTAAAGTCTCATGGGCAATCACCTCATAAAATGCCAGGTAGTAACGTTAGTATTACGAATAATACGACTATTACTATCGTAAGCACTATAGCCCACTTAATGATGGATGGGTCATTACCAAAGATTATTGGTACGGGCCCTATCAAAACAACGCCACCAACCCCGGACTTCCTCTCCTCCCGCCTTTCCTCGCCCTCCTCCTTATCCTCCTCCTTATGGCTTCTCAATATGTCAATCATTATTAATGCAATGCCCAGTAACGCTAATACTATTGATAATATCACCGCAATGCCGATTATATAGGCCGTATTCATACCTCACCTACTATCTATTAAAGGGGATTAAAACCTATTTCTCCTATACAGCTTAAAATTTAAAAGGGGCGGTCAACCGGTTCATAGTCGATGCCATTTCAGAAGGGTGACTACGTATTGCTTGAGTACACGGTTGTTGATAAGGATGATAATAAGGTTGTGGAGACTACGGTAGAGGACAAAGCTAAGGAGGCAGGCATTTACAAGCCTGATGAGGTTTACGAACCGCGATTGATAATCATCGGTGAGACTAAACTCTTCGAACCATTGGAGCAGGCAATAATGAATTCAAGTGAGGGTCAGGAAATAACCGTGGAGATACCACCGGACAAGGCCTTTGGCCAGAGAGACCCGAGTAAGGTCAGGGTTATATCCATTAGGGAGTTCTATAGGTATGGTAAGTTACCTAAGGTCGGTGATGTTGTTGAGATTAATAATCAACAGGGTAGGGTGGTCAGCATAACCGGTGGTAGGGTCACCCTAGACTTCAACCACCCGCTGGCTGGTAAGACGTTGGTGGTCACGGCTAAGGTTGTTAAGAAGCTTGAGACAGTTCAGGATAAGGTGAGGTACATAATTAAACAGTACATGCCAAGGATCGAGATCGATAAGGTCAATGTTGAGCTTAGCGAGGGTGGTTCCGCCGTGACTATTAAGTTGCCCATCGAGACGCTATTCATGGAGAACATAGCACCATAAAAGCCAGAATAGCGGATGATATTGGGAGTAGGTTCACGAATGTGAATAAGGTGGTCTTCATTGACGAGATAGAGATTAAGAGGGAGGCCGAGACAAAGCCCGCAGAGGCTAAGGCCGAGGAGAAGCAGGCCGAGTCGAAGCCCGAAACCCAGCAGGCTCAGCAGTCATCTCAGTAATTAGAGGATCAGGTTAAGATTTATTAATAAAGCAGTTCTCATTGGGATTGATGTTCAGTGCAGGTGATAATGAAAGACTTAGCAGATTAATGACTGGGACTACCACAGTGGGTATTGTGGTTAACGACGGCGTTGTGTTAGCCACGGATAGGAGGGTCACCGCAGGCTACTACATAGCCCATAGAAGGAAGGGCGTTAAGATTTGGAAAATTGATAATCACGTGGCGGCTACGATGAGCGGCGGCGTCGCTGATTTGCAGAAGGTGCTTGATGCATTAACGGCAACCGCAATACAGTACAAGATAGAGACTGGAAAACCGATATCGATAAGGCCTTAGCCAATTACGCATCTCTCATCGTATTCTCGAGTAGGCCATTCATCTACCTGGTCCACATGATATTTGGTGGTTGGGATCCCGATGAGGGACCGTGATATACATGCTCGACTTCTTCGGGACGCTAACTAGGGAGGCGGAGTTCATGGCCACTGGCAGCGGTTCGCCAACAGCATTTGGCGTTCTCGAAGATGGTTATAGGAAGGACATGAGTATTGAGGATGCTGTTAGGCTTGCGGTTAGGGCCGTTAGGTCAGCCATTTATCACGACCCAGGGAGTGGTGAGGGTGTTGATGTCGTGACGATAACCAGGGAGGCTATAAGGAAGTTGATGCCGAGCCATACCTTAAGGAGCTTATTCGATAAAAATTACCGACTAACCTTACCCTTAACATTACTCATGTAATAGTTACAGACTTCCTTAAACCCGCACACATCGCACCTCGGGTTCCTGGCCCTGCACACATCCCTACCGAACTGAATGAGCTTGAGGTGGATCTCTAAATACCTGCCAGGGTCAGGCGTTAATATGCTCATCCAAGCCCTCTGTATCTCGCGGTAATTCCTCGACCTGGCAATACCAAGTCTAAGGGATATCCTGGTTATGTGGGTATCAACGGGGAATGTCGGTTTACCCAGGTTAACGAGTATCACGTCCGCGGTCTTCTCACCAACACCAGGAAGCTCAAGTAACGCCTTCCTGGCATCGTTGAGGGGCAGGTCCTTAATCCATGTTAAGTCACCACCATACTTCTCAAGTATCACTCGGGATAACTCAATAATTTTCTTAGCCCTGATCCTATGCATTCCGGCAGGCTTAATGGCATTGGCTAGGGCGTCTTCACCAATACCCACCAATTTCTCTGGGGTTATGTCACCAACAACCTTAACGAGGTTTTCATAGGCCCTAAGCGCATTCTTATCATTCGTGTTTTGTGTCAGTATCGTCACAACGAGCGCCTTAAAGATGTCATTGCTGCTCCTAAACACGTAGAAGGCCGCAAACTTCCTAGCCTCAATCCTAACGTTGGCAAGAGCCTTAAGCACAAGTTCCTCGGTCAATGCCATATAAAATCACGCTCTAAGCCCCTTCTTAAGCATATATAGCGTTATTGCCAACGCTGACTTAGCATCCTTAATATTACCACTGAGCAGCATATTCACGGCATCTCTAAAATCAATAATCAACCTATCAATAACCTCATGAGGCTCAGGCCTTGGTTCCCTCAGGTTCTTAACACTGGCGTAATAAATCGTGATGTACTCGGTTGAGTACCCAGGAGATGTGAATCCCTCGAACAATTTCTCGAAGTAATCAACCTCAGCCCCAATCTCCTCACTCAACTCCCTAATTAATGCCTGCTCAGGCCTTTCGTTGCTCTCTATGATGCCAGCCGGCACCTCAATAATGTAATCATTAACGACGGGCCTAAATTGACGTAGTAGCACAACCTTATTACCTTCATAAATCGGTAGTGCGGCTACGGCATGTGGGAAAACGACCTTTTCCAGGTTCATCTCATGCCCATTTGGTAGGGTTACCCTAGATACGTCCAGCGTGACACGCCTGCCTTTATAAATTATGACCATTACTAAGGCGTCGGGGTAATTCCCTTAAAAGGCTTCTCATTTCTGCGCCTTGGCGCTCTTCGCCTCCTTCCTTACCCAGGCCAGCTTCCTTGGGTCGCGGTTATACTTAATGGCGCTTACGAAGCACTTCCTACTGCAAAATCTGAGTACCGTACCGTCAGCCTTGACATACATTATCCCAGTACCCGGCGGTATTGGTCTTCCGCAGAAGGCGCATGTGTAAATTCTCATACAGCGTCCGTACTCAATAATGATTTTTAAAGTTTATGCAGTTAAATCCTCCTGAGAACCCTCTTAACCAGCGCCATGAACCTCCTACAATCAACCACCCTATTACCATACATACCCTCCTCGAACAGTCTCACCAACTCCTCAACGGTCTGTCTCTCATTAATGCGGTCAACTATGTAATTACCCAACTCCCTATGTGTTATCCCCGGCTCATTAATCCTCATCTTCCGCACGATCCTCGTAATACCATATTCAAGGCAATCAGGATACTTCATACCCCTCCTTATATACATCGATACTAATGACACCGAGATTATCAGAAGCGTTGCCGTAATGACTATCAAAGGATAGCTAATGCTCCAAGGAGTCTCACGCTTACTAACCTCCTTAGTACTCTCCGTCCTGTTTAAATTGCCCGTTGATGAGCCAGGGACTGAATTACCCACACCGCTTGAACTTCCCCTGACAACGCCTTTCTTAACCGTCCCATAGTACTGACCGTACTGAGTATTGATTAAGCTTTGATTGGGCATTCTCTCAATACTAACTATGTATATTGATGAACTACCTAAGAAGCCTGTGATTACGTAGGAGGTATTGTTTGGTAATACGAGCAATCCCGTGAAGGCTTCATTTATTGATTCAGTACTTGGAGAAACCACTATTACTATACCATTAATTACTGATTTATTCACCGCAAGGGTCACATTAATTATCGGCCACACTATAGGCTCGTAATTACCACTGTATAGATAATTCAATTGCGTCAATGCCTCAATGCCTGGCGTATTTATTAATAATCCAATGATTAATGCGGTGAGGATTAGGGAGTGCAAAAGAAATTTTTTTGAGGTTCATTAAGGGCATAATTAATGAATGCATTAATAATGCTTTTGCTAGGAATAATGCTAGCGATTAGACCCGCAGCATCCGGCTCGTCTATGTCTTACTCAATATCGATAAGTGCTCCTTACTTCGTAGTGGCGAGCACAAATAGTGACGTAATTATCGAGTTACTAACGCAGCAGAGTAATATTAAATATGCAGTAATTGTAATGCCGAGGTCATCCATTAAATTAATAGGCCCTAATGCGGTTGAGGGGCAGGGGGTCTTTCCAGGAATTCTTGATTTTAATAATGGCACTGATTATGTGGGTTTTTATGACGGTTCAGTGAATAGTACCTCATTTACTGGCACCTTCACACCAATAATTGAGGTTAATAAGCCAAGCGCATTGTCATACTCTAGATTGCTCAATCCAATTGGCGTTAACCTCACGATATACGTCAAGTCAGGAATACCCGTATTACTGAGGTATTTAGTATTTGATGGCTATAACTTGACGAGTAATGATTTAATTAACACGTTAAATACAATCCCGGTAATTACGGGTTATCCCCCAATAACGCTGGATCTCGCTGTTGGTACTGACTGCAATTCCTACACTATTTACGAGAATTTCTCACAACCTATTGAGGCAATCCCAATACCATTCATCATAAACATGGGCGGGTCATTGATATTCGTGGTTTCGAACATCACGTTGATGAACGTAGTCCCATTTTCTGAGGTTAGTGTACTTGAGCCTGGCGATTTATTAGTGAGTAAGGAACCTATTAATGCTGCGGTTTTTAAATTAACGATATGCCGCATATCTCAAGACCTTAATTATACCGGCATTGAGACATTGTACGCCAGGGATTATGTAGAGCCGCTGGACACCAACATATCATGGGGTTTAATACCTGTGCCATTTAATGCAAGTGGGGTTTCTGCCATTAGGGAGTTATTGAGTTACTTCAATAGTGGTCATTTTACGGTCTCTAACACGACATACCCCATTGATTATACACTGGTTAATGGCACTGGTAACTATATAGATTACGTGATACTGACCATGGCAATACTTAGATCATTGGGGATACCGACCAGGGCAGCGCTGGCTTCGCCGGGGAACCACTGGGTGATGATGTCTACGTGTATCACGTAGGTGGTAGCGCGGTGGTTTGGATTGAGGCATTTACGAACTCCGGTTGGGTCGCCTTTGAACCAATAAGTACTTCTCATTATCATGATTATGCACAATTATTATCAATTATACTATATACGGCATTGGCTTCCCTCTTGCTAATGATTCCATGGGTAATAGGATACTACGTCTACTACTACTTAAGCAGAAGGTCTTAAGGTTCCGCATCTCCTTTGCTGATAAAATCTACGCATCTTAATAAAGTAATTAAAAAGGATTGTATGCTGAAAGATTAATGTGGGTATAGGGAATGAGCTCTATTGTTAGAAATAACGCGGCTTTAATAATCTACGTAGCATTGGCACTACTAATGTACCTAGGGGTCTACGCAGGGAATGAAGCACCATTATTGATTGGTATTGGTTTATTCCTAGCGCTTACGTCGTACTTCTTAACGTGGGATCTCCTAACCAGTGCGGTCCTAAGTACGCTTAGGATTATCCACGAGATGACCTACGCCGGGCAAAGCGCAGTATTAAGTATTGCCTTTGCGTCGCCACTACGCATAAGACTACCTGCACGCATGCAACTTGTTTGTTCACCCCACCTGCTATGTAATGATGATTATCACGTGGTGATAAACGGACCTCAGGAGCAAATCAATATAAGGGCCAGGTGGTTCGGAGTTGCCGAAGTCCTAGGAGTAATAATCAAGGTCTCCGACCCGCTCGACGTTATTAGGAATTCCCGCTTTATTAAGATTGGGCGTGAGGTTCCTATAGAGCCTGGTAAGGAGGCATTGCTGGGGGTTGGTGATCAAAGGGCGTTTGGGGATTACGTGAGTAATGCGGCATTGACGGAGTCTAGAATGGGTGATTTCATGTACTTAAGAAATTACAACTTCCTTGAACCCGCCAGTAATATTCACTGGATAACCAGTGCCAGGGTCAACGATTTAATAAGTGCGGCTAGGTCTGAAGTGGGTAACGTACCTAGGCTTATCGTGATGGAATACACACCGAGAATGCTCAGGCCTGTGGGCAATAGAAGACCAATCGATGAGGCATTAATGTATTTGGGCCATCTAAGGGGTTCATACTTCATGCTAATACTTATTGGTAATGGCTTAGTGAGGTCATTAAACGTAACGTCAAACACCTCACTGGCCGATCTAGAGCTTAAGCTTAGGGAGTTAGTAATGGGTTTTGAGGATAGGCAGGAGTTAATTAGTAAGGCCATGGGCATTCTTGGGAGGTATGTGATGGAGGTTAGTATTGAGGAGCTTATGCGACTTCTTTACCCAATAAGGACCGATCGTGGTTTATCGATGGATGATATAGGCATTATTAATAGGTATTTACGTAGGAATTCCCTACTATTAATAACTAAGGAGTCACTTAATGATTTGGTTAAGGCTAATGTTGACCTAAGGAATGTGAATGTTATTATTCTCGGTGAATGAGTTATGAGGAACCCAAGGTTATCTGTGGCTGTGGGGGTTACAGTCCTATTGATGGTTAATTTATTAATTTATAACCTGGGATTAAGGATTCCTAGCATAATTGGTTTTCTGATGATATTATCGTCATATATAGTGGTTGTATTAAGGCCCATATACTCACGATATCTCTTCATTATTACTGAGGCGTATTCAATTGCTGAATTATTCCTGGCGCACATGGGTATGGGTTACGCATTACTTCTTTCGTTATTAATAATCTCAGCTCTTGTGGAATTTCTATTGCTGAATGAGTTTGTGAATATTCCCATTTTCCTGGTATCATTAATAGTCCTTGCATTTTCCATAGCGCTCACGTATTATTTATATACGTTATTAGGTCATGTTGTAACCACGTACATGGTAATACTCGGTGTTAACATCGACTACTTCGTATTGATGCTTTCATCATCACTTTCCATACTAATTCTGTTCCTAATGACCATAATACTAAAGAGGATAATACCTAGGCTGCATCGTCATAGAGAAAAATGATTTTTAAATCAAGCCTACCCATCATTCTAGATAATTATGAGTAAGACTGAGGAGTCATTGATGGATTATAGGCCGCCAATCACCGTAGTAGTTGGCCATGTCGATGTCGGTAAGACACTACTTCTTGATAAGATAAGGGGGACCTTCGTAGCCTATAGAGAGCCTGGCATGATTACACAGCACATAGGCCTATCATTCATACCATGGAGCGCCGTGGAGAGGATAGCCGATCCATTACTCACGAAGTTTAGGCTTAAGGGTAAGGTATGGATTAAGGGCTTCCTCATGGTGGACACCCCCGGTCACGCAGCGTTTTCAAACCTGAGGCGTAGGGGTGGTTCCGTGGCCGATTTAGCGGTTCTCGTCATAGACATCACCAAGGGCTTTGAGGAGCAAACCTATGAGAGTCTCACGTTAATTAGGTCTAGGAATATACCGTTCGTGGTTGCGGCAAATAAGCTTGATAGAATATATGGTTGGGAACCCCATGAGAATGCGCCATTCCTCGACTCATACGATAAGCAGAGGGAGGATGTCCAGGGTAGGGTTGAGGAGGCCATTGCAAGGATAATAGAGGAATTTAATAAGTTGGGTATGGATGCCGATAGGTATGACAGGGTGAGGGACTTCAACACCCAGGTGCCCATTGTACCCACGAGTGCGGTCACCGGCGAGGGCCTGGCCGACCTGCTAGTCGTGCTTGCTGGGTTAAGCCAGAGGTTTAGTAGGGAGAAGTTAAGGGTCACCTATGGACCAGGTAAGGGCGTTGTCATGGAGATTAGGGAGGAGAAGGGTTGGGGCGTCACGGCAGACGTCGTGCTTTACGACGGCGTGATTAGGAAAGGTGACTTAATAGTAACGGCGGGGCTCGAGGGCCCGGTAAGCACTAAGGTTAAGATGCTCGTTATGCCAAAGCCGCTTGATGAGATGAGGGATCCTGAGGATAGGTATATGTTCATGGATGAGGTTAGGGCAGCGGCTGGCGTTAAGGTGATTGCTGATGGGCTTGATCAGGTTGTTCCAGGCGCGCCCGTTCTTGTTGTTCCACAGGGGGCTTCACTGGATGAGTATGTGAAGTTGGTTAGGGAGGAGGTTTCGGAGGTTAAGATAGAGACTGATAAGGAGGGTGTCATTGCTAAGGCCGATACATTAGGTACTCTCGAGGCGATGGTCATTTACCTCAGGAGTCAGGGTATACCTGTTAGGAAGGCTGATGTTGGTAATGTGAGTAGGAGGGACGTTGTTGAGGCCTCCATAGTTAGGAAGAAGGACCACTTTATGGGGTTGTCTTGGCATTCAATGTTAAGGTTCCCCATGATGTTGAGGTTGAGGCTATGCAGTACGGGGTGAGGATCTTCAGGAATGAGATTCTGTATAGGCTCGTTGAGGAATTCACCCAGTGGTATAGGGAGCAGAAGACGAAGCTCGTAGAGATGGAGCTCGATAGGTACATAAGGCCTGGGAAAATAAGGATACTTCCTGGTTACGTATTTAGGAGGAGCAATCCCGTCATTGTCGGTATTGCGGTGCTTGAGGGGTTGATAAAGCCTGGATATCCATTGATTAGGGGTGATGGTAAGAGGGTGGGTAGATAATGCAAATACAGGATAAGGGTAAGAACATACCAGAGGCTAGGAAGGGTATGGAGGTTGCAATATCGATAGAGGGTAACATAATGGTTGGTAGGCAGATTAAGGAAGGCGATGAATTGTACGTGGACGTACCCGAGGAACACGCAATAACCCTAATGACGCAGTTTAAGGATCACCTAACGGAAGATGAAATATCGCTGCTTAAGGAGATATTGAAGATTAAGCGTTCTTCAAAATAACGCCTTTGCAATCGCGCATTTCTACCGATGATAGTCGACGTAAATATTATCCATAACAGCATCTTTAAAGTATAGTAGTTTATGTATTAATGGATAATGCTTATAAAGGAAAAATAGGCAGATGAGCACGGTGGTAAATATCTGGGACTGGAAAGGTATCGAATAGACCTTCCCGTAGATGAAATGCCCACACACTGGTACAACATACTCGCAGACCTACCAGAACCATTACCACCACCATATGACCCAGACAATGGTAAAAGACTCGAACTCCTAAAGCAGGTAATACCCTCAGAGCCCCTTAGGCTTGAATTCTCCACGGAGAGGTTCGTGAAAATACCCGAGGAAGTCCTGGAACGCTACTTACAGGTGGGTAGACCAACACCTCTAATCAGGGCGAGGAGGTTTGAGGAATACCTAACGCGCCCGTTAGAATTTACCTATAAGGTTTTAGTGATGAGAAATTCCTATCTATAAAACTCGAGCTCTGTTAAGCAATAATTACTTAATTTTACTAGTTTTACTTCCTACTTGCTGACCTCGTTATCACATGAGTCCTTATCCTGATTGTCCTCGGCTCGTTACTCGTTATTATACGTGCTACTTTTGTGCCTTGGCTTAACAATATCATTACTCAATATCTTTACCTGCCTAATTACCCTAATCTCCCTATCAAGTCTTTACGTGGTAATCGTCATTGCAATTCGTTGTAATGCCTCACCGTCAGTGACTTATTAATTCGGTTGATGAATTAATTTAATGAATGCCTCATGACTCCTGGCTTGAGGATTTGCCGGGGCAAGAAGGTCAGGGGCGAGAGGAGACTAAGGTGCGGTGAGGAAGTTGATGATCCAAGGGTCGTTGAGGAGACAATGAGGTTGATTAACGAGTTCCTTAGTCGAGTAGAGAAGCGCAGAAGCGTGCTGTTAAGTGATTTGCTACGCCGTTTGATTACGCCATCAACGCATTGAATGATTGGCTATCGAGGATTGAGGCTAAGATTGGGGAGGACGGTGACAAGGACGTAGTTAAGCTGAGGATGGCAATGTTTGATGTCGGCGAGAAAATGCTCGAACTCCTAAGGAGGGCAAGGGAAAAATGGCTAAGCACCTACAAACAAGAGCTCGAGGAGTTGATCAAGAAATTAAGGAGGGGTGAAACTGAGATAATCATAACAGGAGAACCACTCAACAACAATAAATCATTCATGGTACACCTATACATTGGACATTCGACGATTGAGGTAGCGAGAGTTGCTAAGTCAGGCAACATTACGATAAGCATATCGCTAACAGGCCTTAAGGGTATTGATGTTTTCGTACCCAAGTTTCTTGACGACAAAAGACTCAGGGCATCACAATACGGGTTATTGTTGACCGATGGGACGACCAATAAGAAGGGCTACCCAGCAATGGGTACAAATCGATTATGGCAAGCCATTATTTTCTCACTGATATTCCCAGGTAAAAGCAATGTGAGCATACGCGGCTTAAGCCTTAATAATGACGTAAAGGTTACCTGGAATTTAGTTGCTATCGACATAAAGGCTTATTCAAAAGTAAGGCTAAAATCGCTTGGCAAGTCCTTGATCTCGATAATAAGGAATTCCTAGTATTCTTATTATTTGCTGTGCTTGGAGATGGCGATATCTGCATTAAAAAGAGAAGAATTAAGCTTAACCTCGGTAATTCGAAGCATGAAATATGGGGTAATATTATTAAGAAGTTAACGAGTCTCGGATTCAGGAATAAGGATAATGAATATAAGAGGACTTACACAGTTTGGTCTTCAAAAGCCATCGCCCTGACGCAGAGAGTTCTCGATGATTCTATTATTAAATTAATGATTGAGGATTTAAGTAAGTTAGTAGACGCCGAGAAGCTTAGGCGATTAATCATATTAGCTAGCACGAAAGTTAAGCCGATAGGTAATTCGTCAGTTGAGGTCGTCGGCATAAGGATGACTGTAAGTATTAATAATAAGGGTCTCGTTAAACTTATAGTTGGGCGTAAGGACTACGAAAATGCTATAGAAATTCAGAAGAGATTGAGGGAGGCTAAGTATAATGCTGAGTTAAAACATTGGGGTGAGAGATACGTGGTTTACCTAAACCATAGTGAAATTAATAAGCATCCAGAGCTCATTATCAAGGTCTGTGAGGTCCTAAAGAGAATGCTCAAGGAAGCAATCAGCGAAGGCGAGGAAAAGAGGGCAAGGTCAATAGCAAGGGCGATGGCGAAACTAAACTGCCAAGACCCCGCCCAGGGCCCACGGGCTTAACATAATTCCTCTATAATATATTTTTACTTTTACTCAGTTTTTATGCATGATGTTAATGTTCATTTAAGTCCAAGCAAGTTAACGAAGCACGACAAAGAGACATTAAAGATCAAGCTAAACCAGCAAGCGGTTTAAAGCTCGCCATTACCGTATTATTTTACATCGATTACTTGGGGTGGGGCGTTCTTCCCATTCATTGGTGAGGAGCTTAGGAGTGGTAAGGTTAGGAGGAGGTACATAGCTGTAGGTGCCCTGGAGGTTCCTAAGGTGACTAGGGGCGTCTATAGGTATGATGACCCTGACACTGGTAGGGTATTGCCTCAATTGAAGATGTATACTATTGGTGCCGACTTCGTGCCGCCACCAATCTACGCAGGTGGTTTGAGGTATCATGCAGTGGCGCCGACATTATCCTACTTAATGAGTAAGGGATATGTTGAGGGGCGTGATTATGATCAAGAGACTGTGTTTAGAATGGCTCAGATATTCGCTCAGGTTGAGGGTTATGTACCTGCCCTGAGACTGCCAATACACTACCCGTAATTAAGGAGATTGCTGATGAGGCTAGAAGGACCGGTGAGAGGAGGGTCATTCTCGTCAGTTTTTCAGGGCATGGACTGCTCGACTTAAGTAATTACGCGGACGTGCTTGGCTTTGAGAAGGCGTGAAGCGTTCATATGCTTAGCCCCGATAAAAATACGTAGGCGGGGACTACATCAACATTCTCCGTATCTCTCGATATTGTTATTACCCTCTTCATTTTACCCGCCCTAGCGCTCACATGCTCACTTCTTCTTCCGTACTTTACCTCATAACCTGTGAAGTCACTGAGCGAAATAACATCGATTTCCCTACTGCCAATCGTGGTATAACCAACCTCACTAATCCTAGCCAGGTGCGACGCTACAACTCCCTCAACGATTATTGACTCATCAGGTACCTTCACACCAGTCCAGAACGAAACTACTCGGTATATGAATGGATCCATGAAGTGGATCTTAATCAATTTCCTATAGTCTTTATTCCCTGTGTTAACATCAATGTGGTTAAGCACAGTAATTAAGAACATCTTATTTAGTAAATTTATGTATTCTGAAACGGTTCTGTGCGAAATGCCGAGATCCTTAGCTATTGAGTTATAGCTTATTTGAGAACCAGCCTTTTCAAGCAGTATCGAGAGTATTTCCTTGAGCAACCCCTCATCCTTACCAGCCCTCTTAGTGTCATAAATTATCCAATCAATGTATGACTTATAAACATCACTCGTTATCATGCCGAAACTAAAGTAGGAATTTATTGATAAGGGAAAACCACCAGTCACTAAGTATTTTTCGAATAGGTTCTTAATCTCCTCATACCAACCAGGCGCCACCTCGATCTCCGGCCTTAGGGCCTTTATGTATGATCGAAAGCTAAGAGGATACAGAATAACATCCGCGCCAAAGCCTCTCCTGCCGGGAAATGTTTCTATATCACCCCTTAAAGCAATGCTTGTTGAACCCGTTATGGTAATAACGTCATTTTTGAATAATCCCCTATCTATGCCATACTTGATTGCCCTAAACCAATCACTTACGTAAGTTATTTCATCAAGGAATATATAACTTGTTTTGATACCACGTTCCTCCTTTACTTTAATATACCTCTTTAAAACATTGATTAATTCCTCATAATCAGTGAGCAAGTCACAGCTATAATAAAAAAATGGCCTCAGGCCTAACCTCATGAAGTAAGTCCTTAATGATTAACTTAATCATTGTAGTCTTACCTACCTGCCTAGGTCCATAAATAAAGTTTAGAGAAAATGGCTTAAGTGACACAGCATTAACTTCTCTGGGCATCCACCTGACCCTAGCATTACGCCACCTAATGATATCGGGATCCTCATCAATATATTCCCTACCCCTCCACCAGGGATTAAACTCTTCAAGACTCATATTTGTTATTTCTAGTATCAAGAAATTTAAATACATTTGTTATTTCTAGTATCAAGTTCGATCACTTTTTTTACAATTAATAATGCAATAATTAGTATTTTATTTTTATTTTACGAAATATTTATTGATTATAGTTTTATTTTATTCAATATTTTATTTATTAATTCTTCTGCCTCCTTATAATTGTACTCCCTCAGCATTCCTATCTTACTAGCCGCTTCAGAGCCCTCAGCATGTATCATAGCCGTTAATAGGTAACCCATTAGGTGGCTCGCACCTAACTCCCTGACTAAACTCATTATCTTATACCTCGTATCACCATCAACCGCGCCTCTGAGATACTTACTAATGTATTGCCTCTCCTCTAGGTTTATGTAATCATCGTGTGAGGGCATTGTGGCTATTAAACCACCTGCAATGTCTATGAGCCATGCACGACATCTATGAAGTGGGCATTAGCGTACAGCTTACTTACGTTTGTGTATATGGGGTTTGGTACCGCAATGCCCTCATCAATCCAGGGCTCCAGGCGGCCGCCATGGCCCCCATCCTCATTATCTCCTTATACATGATCATCTGAACTAGCCAATCCCTAACATGTGGTGCGTTCTCAATCCCATTAGCCCTGGCGGCATAGAGCGCGGCGCCCAGGTATAAATTAGCCGTGGCTGCCCTGTAGGATATTGCCGTGAACCTGTGATAAGTTGCGAAGGTCCAAGCCAACTGCCCAGCGAAATCCCACTCTCTAAACAGGAATACCCTGTCCCAGGGTACGAAAACGTGGTCAAAAATCGTTAATGATTCAACCTCAAACCTACTCGCTGCATTAACCGCGTTTGGATTGCCGTCATACTCAAGCACGGGCCTAACAATAAACTTGAGCCCCTTCGTGTTTGCGGGCACGGCAAAGGCAACGGCGTAATCCCTATCACCTTCAACCATAGCCCTATAAGGTAATACTATTATCTCATTGGCCACGTCCCTGGGTCGTGTGTATCTTAGCCCCATTAACCACAATACCATCATCACGAACCTCAACAACCCTAAGATACATGTCCTTATCCTCCTGCTCATGAGGCCTCCTAGCTCTATTACCCTTAACATCCGTTTGAGCAACCGCTATCGCTAAGTCATTCCTAACAACATACTCGTAATACCTCATGACCCTATCATAATAATTAGTGCCGTACTTCCTATCAACTTTCTTGGCAATTATCATTAATGAGAAGAGCGCATCACTACCTATTGCCTGGACTATGTTAAATAAGCCATCAAACCTAAGGGTATCCTCATAAATCAACTTATGTCTTTCGAGTAGGTCATTCGTATTCCTAGGCACCTTAAAGTACTTACTTATACGCCCGTAGTTAGGGTCTTCATAAAGCCTATCCACGACATCGAAAAGATCCGCTGCATGCTTAACGGCTATGCTAATTACCGGGTGCGTGGTTATATCATCAACCCTCTTACCCCTATAGTAAACGACCCTACCATCCCTGACGGAGTTTATATACTCTACGGCCGACCTAGGCATAAGTAAAGCATTTAGGGAAATAAATTAAATCTAACTTATATATAGCATCAGAGCGAACATTAAAATTAGGAGGTAAGGTTAGAGGAAATTGTAGGTTGTTTTAACTATGGTTTCCATACCCCCCTTCTTAATGCGTCGGTTATTGTTAGTAGGTTTATCTCATTCGTTCCCTCGTAAATCCTCGTAACCCTGTGATCCCTCCAATACCTCTCCACATCAAATTCCTCAAAGTATCCATAACCACCATGTATTTGTATGGCCTCGTCAATCACGTAATTAGCAACCTCAGTTCCATAAACCTTAGCAGCACCTGCTAATGCTCCCATGGCCCTTGGATCAATCTTAAACTTTAAGTAGTCATCAACATAATACGCAGCTCTATATATTAATGACCTAGCTGCCTCAATTAGCATAGCCATTCTGGCTAGTTTTTCCTGGATTATTTCGAAGTTTATCAGTGGTTGACCAAATTGTGTTCTCTTTTGGGCATACTCAAGGGCCTTATCAAAGGCAGCCAATGCAATGCCAAGGCCTAAGCTGCTACGCCGATTCTCGATACGTTGAAGTACGCTAATGTCCAGTAGAAGCCCTGGTTCAAGCCCTTTTCTTCACCACCAAGTACGTTCTCCGCGGGAACCTCGACATTATCGAGGTAGATCTCGCCAACAGGGATTGTCCTCTGTCCCATCTTTCCTGTTAGTCTCCTAATGGTTACTCCAGGCCAGTCTGTGTGTATTATGAATAGTGTCTGGCCTCTATGCCTCTTCTCGGGGTCTGTCTGTGCAAGGAGTAGGCCGTACTTAGCTGTTGGTGCGTTTGTTATAAAGGTCTTCATACCCTTAATTATGTACTTATCGCCCTTCTTCACAGCCACCGTATTTAACTGCGTGATGTCACTACCATGCTCGGGCTCAGTATATGCGCCGAAGAATGTATTCTCACCTTTATAGACAGGCGGTAAGTACTTCTTCCTCTGCTCCTCAGTGCCAAAGAAATAAAGCATATGGGATGTGAATGGGCCGGACATCACTGCAACGCCCAGTGTTGGTTCTGCCCTAACCAATTCCTCAGTAACAACTATGTCGCTAGGTATGTAGTGAATCCACCACCGCCGTACTCAGTGGGTATTGATGGGGCTAGTAGCCAAGCTCGCCAGCCTTTTTGTATAAGTCCCATGGAAACTCCTCCTTCTTCTCATATTCCCTGGCAAGCTCCGGCGAGAAATTCCTCTGGGCAAATTCCCTAGCAGTCTTCCTAAGCAATTTCAACTCCTCAGCATACTGCGGAAACAAATCCAAAATATCCGTCATCAAAGGTTAATTCAATCGCCAAGCACTTAAGCCTAATTAATAAATACACTATATATACACAACACCGTTAATGAACTCGTTGATACAATGCTTTAGCGACCTTATACCCTATATACTCAACTAATGATATGTCTTTTGTTAATTGCTTCTTAATTATTTAGTTCTAGTAATATTATTGCTTGTTAAATTTAATTTTTTTATTTTTATTAAATATCTAAATAGAGCTATATATTAATAATAAGGATTAAGCCTAAGGTTACTCTAATTTATTAATTTAATGATGTCTGCTGAGGAGTTTGTAGAAAGGGCTTCGGAATTTTACGATTTTCCATTAACACTAACCAACCTTATGAAGTGGGGCGTTGATACATTCCCTGAGCAGGAAATAGTCTATGCGCCACCGGACGCACCTAGCTTAGGCTTACGTTTGCCCAGGTCTGGGATAGGGTTAGGAGACTCGCCACGGCACTCGAGCAGCTCGGCGTTAAGCCAGGTGATCCTAAGAGATTGGGTACCAGGGTTGGCGTGCTGGAGTGGAATTCGCACAGATACCTGGAGCTGTATTACGCGGTTCCAGGCCTTGGTGCGGTACTACATACGGCGAATGTGAGGTACTCACCCGAGGATTTAGCATATACTATTAATCATGCTGGCGATGAGATATTATTCGTTAAGGACGAATTCCTACCATTACTCCAGGCAATAATGCCAAGGCTTAAGACTGTTAGGAAGGTAGTATTAATGACGGATAAGCCAGAGCCACCACAGGTAAAGCTTCCTGGGGTTGAGGTGTATAATTATGAGGACTTAATAAAGGATTCGAGCCCATACGACTTTAAGGACCTTGATGAGAGGACTGTGGCCACGTTATTCTACACCTCGGGAACCACCGGATCGCCGAAGGGTGTATTCTTCACCCATAGGCAGTTGGTGCTTCATGCAATGGCCATAGCCATATCAACTGCGGCGCCACCCTACGAGCTTAGCATTAGGGATGTGGTAATGCCGCTGGTGCCCATGTATCATGTGCATGCATGGGGAGGCCCGCATGCAATGTTCCTTGCCGGGCAGAAGTACGTATTTACTGGACGCATGGATTGGGGCTACATACTGAGGACAATAAGTGAGGAGAAGGTAACGTACGTATACGGAGTCCCCGTTATATTATATCTACTACTCACACACCCTGACTCACCAAAGTATGATCTTAGGGGTCTTAAGTACGGCAATGGTGGCTCAGCAATGCCTGAGGGACTTTACAAGCTGGCCAGGTCTAGGGGCATCATAGTAATTAATGGCTATGGTTTATCCGAAACAGCGCCTGTGATCGCCCAGGCATTATTTAAGGCCTCAACACTAAATTGGCCTGAGGATAAGAAGGAGAATTACCTAATGAAGGGGCTTAGACAAATACCACTGACATTCATTAGAGTTGTTGATGAGTATGGTAGGGATGTTCCGAGGGATGGTAAGACCATCGGCGAGATCGTGGTTAGATCACCCTGGTTGACACCAGCTTACTTTAAGGATCCTGAGAAGACGAGGGAACTATGGCGCGGTGGTTGGTTGCACACGGGCGATGTGGCTGTATGGGATTCTGATGGTCATATATGGATTATGGATAGGCTTAAGGACGTGATTAAGAGTGGTGGTGAGTGGATCGTGAGTACGAAACTGGAGGACATAATTAGTACTCACCCGGTGGTTGGTGAGGTTGCTGTTATTGGTGTTCCTCATCCTAAGTGGGGTGAGAGGCCAGTAGCCATAGTCGTGCCAAAGCCAGGCCAAAGAATCACAGAGGATGAAATCAAGAACTACCTAATGCAATTCGTTGAAAAAGGCGAAATACCAAAATGGTGGATACCAGACAAAGTAATAATTAGTGAGAAGGAACTGCCAAAGACAAGCACGGCAAAGGCGGATAAGAAGGTGCTCAGGGAGATGTACAAGAATGTGCTTTCGGCATGAAATATATAGAGTATGTATTGATTAGTATTTAAAAGCACAGCTGCTATATGCATTCTATATGATAATCGATTTCCATGCATGTCCATCGGTAGACTTATCCTTAATTAAGAATAGACTTTCATTAATGAAGGTTACAAGGGTTGTTTTACAGCCGATAGATGCATTGCCATTATTTCATGTATTACCCAACGATTTCTTTAGGAAATTGTCAAGTGAGGATCCATACTCAGCACTACTCTGGAGTAAATTTATCCTTAGGTTGACGAGTATGTGGTCGCCGAGGATGTATGATAACGTTAAGCTTTGGCATGAGGCCTCGCATTACGGCGATTTCTTTATATCACTCGCCAGTATTAATCCATCCCTTGGCATTAAGTACGTATATGAGAAGCTTAATGAATTAGAGGGTCTCAATGTTAGGGGTATTGTTGTGTCACCAACGCTTCAATTATTTGACCCAGTAAGTACGAGGGCCTTTAGGGCTGTGCTCGAATACGTCGAGAAGAACGACATGCTTCTCATTATGCACCTAGATCCTTGTCCATACAATGTGAATGTATGCTTTAAGAGCCTCATGCCGGACATCCTCAACGAGATACTTGAAAGATATAGTATTAACCTGGTCTTATCCGCCCTGGGTATTTCTGAGGGCATGGCTTACCCATGCTTGAGAGAGTAGCCAAAATAATGAAGAGGTATGACAGGGTTTACATGGAGTCCACAGGCATTTCCTGTATATTATTTAATACATCAATGGGCAGGGGCTTCGTGAAGTCCGTGGGCACTGATAGAATACTCTATGGCGGTGGTTACCCATACCTAAGGCTTGGGCAGGTGACTAAGAACCTAAACTGTATTGAGTCATCAGGATTGCCCAGGCGTGATCTGGAGTCAATATTATATGACAATGCCGCCTACCTATTGAGGGATATGGGTATTGATATTGAGAGTGGGGAGATAGAAAATAAAATTAATTGATTTTAACCTAGGTTATTCATGCATTTCATGGCGGTATCACACCAAGAGGTGGTGGTATTCCTAGCGATACCACAGCACCGAGTATCAGAAATAATGCGCCATCAATAATTGCCAAGAGACCCGAGGTCCAATGCAACTTGGCGTTCGCCTTATAACCTGCTATTGCCGCGGTTAATACCTGGAGCGCCAGGAAGAGCAGTGCCAATGCCAATAATATTTGCCCAGTTAAACCCGCTAGGACAGTGACAAATAAGAAGTAGATCCCTGAGTATAGAAGCACGTGGTTCATGGCAAATAAGTTACTCTTACCAATAGTTGCTGCTATACCAATCATCCAGAGAAGCGCGTCAAATACGGCGGTGGCAGCCGCGGCTAAGGCATCACCTGCGAGCACATCAAATAAAGTACCTATCAATAACATGATCCCCCCACTTATGAATACAATACCCAAGTCCCTGGCTCATTCTTCTTCCCAATATTCATATTGACGCCGCCAACCGTTATAAGCATGGCACCGCCAACTATGTACACAAGGTCTGTTGTCGCCAGAGCCATGCTGGATATGGCATTCATACAAGTTAATGAATAATTAGTACTTAGATTAGAGTATATGTTTTACTTTTTATATTTATATTATTTATATTATCAAAAAGATATATACTATATTGAGCACGTAAATGGAGAATTTACGATAAAAAAATAAATGCTATGTAAAGCAGTGGGTCTAAAATGAGGAGGACCATTACTGCAGCGGTCATAATATTGGCCAGGGTAATATACAGCGCCTATTGGTTTTACTTAGCCCCTGCACTGCCAATAATTGGTACTGAGTTTAGAATTAGCAGGGCATTACTCGGTTTGGTCCCGTTCATGTTTATTGTCGGTGCCGCATCATTTCAAATACCCGCAGGCATCATCGCGAGTCACCTGGGTAACGCTAGGACAGCAGGTATTGGCCTGCTCACCATGGCAGTTACAGGCCTATTAGTGCCCTTTAGCGTTAATTTCTATGAGGTATTGATCCTCAGGTTAATTGCAGGTGTTGGTGCCGCACTATTCTTCTCAACAGGCGCCGCAATACTGTCAACGGCATACCCTGAAAGGGTTGGTACATTACTCGGTATTTACAACGCAGCCTTTGGCCTTGGATCTGGGATAGGCTTGGCATGGGGTGTTACATACACCTTACTTGGGTGGAGATTATCAACACTACTGCTAAGCATTGTCGGAATTCCAGTGGCATTGGTTGTCCTCCTTATCCAGGGTGGTTACATGCGCAGATTACGCATTAGCTTTAGCCGTGATGCGATAATGATTGGCGTGGCAACAAGCGGCTTTTGGGGCGCGTACTACGCGGCCGGTAGTTTATTACCTACCTACGCCGTTAGTAGGGGTTTACCCCTTTACACATCCTCATTATTAACATCAATAATGCTATTCTCGAGTATATTCGGAGGACTTTCTGGGCGAATTATTGATGTTATTAAAAGCAGGGTTCTATTAATAGTGGTTTTAACGATAGTAGGCACCGTACCACTAATCTCAATACCCACGTTAAACATAATAGCCATAATAATTGCTGGAGGTTTAATGGGTTTCACAAATGAATTAGCGCTAACTGCGGCTTACACATTGGCAGCTCGGCATGAAAACCCAGCCCTATCCCTCGCCACACTAAATGCCCTGAATATGATCATTGGCATGTGGCTTAGCGTAATATTTACGGAGACTATGGTAATATCATACTCACTACCCTGGATATTAATGATAATAATATCCCTAGCCCTCCTACCGCTACTTAAACTTGTAAGGGTTACTTAATCATTCTGTAACCATGAACTCTAGATCCGAAGAATGCTCCTCGAACTACTAATACCCTTACCGTTAAATAAACTATGACTATCGCGAGGAGTATGAAGTACGGTATTAACTCGACTATGTTTATGCCAAGCACGGACTCCGTTACCGTAAATATCGTTATTAAGGCCGCCGCCACGGACACGGCCTTATCTAGACTCCTCATGGTGTCAACACCGTAAAGCACGGCCTTCACCTTCATCGTGGCTGCCCTAAGCAGGGCAAAGTTAGCCGATAAGTGGACTATTAAATTAGCGAGCATTGATAGGAAGCCAAGGAGTAGGAAGGCATTGAATGGCCCAAGTAAGTAAGTGGTTACTAGCGCAATTGCGTCGAGGGCCAACGCACTGATTAACACCGAGATTACTGGGTTACCCTTACTATTAACCAGGGATAACGCACTCGGTAATTGTCCATCATCAGCCATGGCATACAGCGTCCTTGATGATGCGAGTACATAAGCCAAAGCACCAAGCACGCCATCATTAATCATCGTAAAGATTACTATTGGGTCGAGTAGTACACCAAGGAAGTGGTGCAGTACTATTACGACGGGTGATAAGCCCCTGCCTGTGGCTTCATTTAGGAACTTAATAAAATCGTGAATATTCATGTATGATAAGCCGGCAACCGCCGTTGAGTAAATGGCGAGTGCTGCCAGGGCGCCGCCAGTTATTATGACGGCCTCCACTGCCCGGCTAACGGTTTCCCTAGCCTCTTAACCTCGCCGCTCAGTGGCGCTATTGTGCCATAGCCCGTGGGGATTGCTATTGCGTAAACCACCGCAACCATCAATGTTGATAACGGTACTGAGCCCATGTAAGCAAAGGGATTGAAGAACACTCCATGGGGAATCAGAAGTAATACCGTGGATATCAATATGAGGGCCGCCATCTCAAGGGAGCCCGCGAAAACTGCGTACCTAGCCGATATTCTAATGCCCAGGTATGCTAGTACGGTCATTATTGCCAGGGATATGGGTAAACTAACCTGCCAGGGAATTCCCAAGATCCATTGGGCGAGGTATGAGGCACCAATCACGTAGGCAGCGCCGTAGGGAATGGCATAGAATAGGTAGTTCCAACCAATGAAGAAACCCGTTGATTTACCACCGAGGTACTTAACGGCGTACTTATAATAACCGCCGGCCTCCGTAACCCTCTTACTGAGTCGCGCAACCACGAAGCCGTTAATAAATGCTATGAGTGTCCCAATTATTATAGCTACGGGGCCCGCCAATCCGGCTATGGCTAGGGTCGCAGAGGCGTAGGTTAGGTCGCTAAGAAATGGTGATTGCCCGCCTAGGCTTGCGAAGAATACGTCCCAGAATCCCAATACCCTACGCAGGCCGACCTCGCTCACGTTATTACGCAAATTATTACTTACATGATTGTTCATATTTATGACTTTATGATATCATAGAAACGTTGTCTTTAAAAAAACTAACTGCTTTTTACTGAAGTATCCATTGCGTATGACCGTGAGGAAGCCGTATTATTCATGGTTACTTTTAAAAATTTTCTATTTAGAATAATTAGAAATAGAAGGACAAGTCTCAATTAATAATCTCCTAAGCACTGATTGAGAATCACCAGGCCCCCTAATGTGATGATTAACAGCATTACCGCAGTTGAGGTCCATGCCCTTGCCAGCAATCACATGTATTTCACTCCCCAACCCACAGGGGTTGGGCACTAATCTTCTGAGGTATTTCATGTACGTACTCGACACCCTAATGATCACGCGATCCCACCTGCCACTAAGTAGTCTATCTAGGTCGGGATTACCATAGGCCATCCATTTGCTCAGTATGGATTCATCAGCAACCCCTAGGTAGGCGTCGTAAGGTATTATCCACCTCTCACCGCTTATGATCCCGTACCTAGCCGAGAGTATGAAGACGTCGACGCAGCCCCTGAACTTCCTGAGAACCCTGAACTCGGGCCCGTCATACATATCAAGGGCCGGCTTCATCAAATCCATCAATTTACCCCTATACTCATCCTCCCTCTCAAGGTCAAAACCAGGTATGAGACCAAGCCTCCCCCTCACCAATTCCATACTAACTGATTTCCTCTTACTACAATTAATAATAACGAGGACGTTCTTACCCATGAGAATCCCTCACAGACACGTACTTGAACAATAACCCCCTCCTATCGAGCAGTCGGTAACCTGCGCCTAGCTTAAGTAATTCAATAACTAAACGAGGCTCCTTAACTAGGGAGCTCCCAACAACGTCGATGCCCAACCCATGAAGTACGGGAGGGTATGCAGCCGCCGAGGGGCCGCTCAATATAGTAATTGCTCCATCCCTCCTCATAATCAGCAATTGATCAATCGTATTATTGATAATCGCGGAACCCGTTATTACTAATAAGTCGCACCTCGGTATTATAAGCGGCGCATCAACATCTGGGTAACTATCATGCCTCAAATCGCTCCTCCTCTCGAGCTGGTAAACGGTGCACTGACCCTGAGCGCCTCGGCGACTGGCGTAATACTACCAATGAAGCAGGCGGTGCATGGGGGCTTAGCATACCTCAGGATCTCTCTCTTTAAATCACCCTGGGTAAGCCTAAGTCCCTCACGCACGACGAGGTAGTGAGATACTGCATTAACCAATGCGATTCCCAAGGTCCTAACTAATGAGTCAAGGTTGGTGACAAGTTCGGGTAGTTCCTCAACCCTTGGAATGACGCCGACCTCGCCAGCCCTTAAATCCTCAACCGGGGTATAGGCGATACCGAGGAACTCCCCAAGCCTAGTCCCTATGAGCACGTATGTATAGTTGAGGCAGTTGCATTGGTCAAGGACCCTAACATCATCATTACCGAGCAGTTTCAAGACACCCTCAGCGACCTGCCTACTGAAGGTGCTCACCATATATCACTTCCCAATTAGCTTCATGAACCTGATGGCATCATCAAGCATGTGCACGTTATTGAACATCACGTAAACGGTGGATGAACCAACACCATCAATGAAACCCTTAAGCCTGCTCAGGTCATCATCAGTGTACTTATATGAGTAATTAACCTCACCCTTACCAATCCCATGAAGCCTAAGGTAGGCTGTACCACGGGTGACCAGCATCTCATGCTTAAAGGGGTCAACAACATGCACAATACCAGTCTCCTCAAATACCTTTTTTTAGTAAGTTGACATTATTATAACTAACGCCCCTAGGCTCCCAACCGGTCCTATCGCTATTACCTATTGTGCGGAAGAACTCAATAATGTCCCTAACGCTATCCTCAGTCACCTCCATGGAGGGCGGCGTCTGAAAGACATAGAATACGGGGTTAAGGGGCTTGGTTACGTTGACAAATTCATCCCAGAGCTCGAGATTCTCCCTCGTGGGCCTAAGCAAGCCGTAATTACCCAGGTTACCCGTTAACTTAGCCCTCCTTATTCTACGCCAGGTCGGCGAATCACTCGTGTGAGTTAACCCCTGAAACACCTTAACGGCAAACTGAAAATCAGCAGGAGCCTCCCTCCTCAGGCTACCCATTCTTTCCTGCGTTGGTAAGTCATAAAAAGTCTCCTGCAGCTCCACAACCTTAAATAATGAATAATATCTTGATCGTGCCGTGGGAAATCCGCAAGTGCCTACTAGGATGTTCTTCATTAATTAATAACTAATTATGGGCTATATTATGCTTTATCCTGCTTTCTCTCGATAATATGGCTCTTTAACGACTTTTATTAGCTATTTCCTGTTATAGATTTAATTACTCCTTTAATTATTACTTATACATGTTATGGGTTATGTTAGGGTTAAGGGTGTTATAGGCAATGCGGATAGGTCAAGGGTTAGGGAGGTTGATTTCCTAGTTAATGCTGGCGCGTTTTATACTGTAATAAATCCAAACCTTGCCGAGGACTTGGGTATAAAGCCCATGGCAAGTATAAGGCTTAGGCTGGCTGATGGTCGCGAGATCGCCGCTAGCCTATCGCTGGCTTACATGCGATTCCTTGATAGGGACGGCGTATTCCCAGTAATTATTTTGGAGTCTCCCGAGCCATTACTTGGGGTCGTAACCCTCGAAGGTCTTGGTCTTCGTGTTGACCTAACCACTGGCCGATTAGAGTATTCGAGACCATATGGATTGGCGGTACTTTAAGTCATCTTTACGCAATAATGGCCATGAAGTTACGTATTTAATTACTTAAAGATTAAATTATTACTTAGAATAGAGTGCCATTAATAGAGGTGCGCCATATCGCTATGACGTCCGTAATACATCACGTGGTTCTAACCTCTTTATGTCTGTTTTATCGAAGTCCTTATCGAATGATATCAATTTAAGGCCTATCTTCTTAGCGTAGTAATAATGAAGGCCATCGTCAAAGTCCAAGCCTACCTTAAACGCAAGCTCCGCGGCCATAGCCTCCTCATCAACCGGTGAATCGATTATTACGAGCCCACGCCAAGTACTTATCTCAGACAGGAACTTACTTACTAAGTCAGGCTTACCTAGAATGGCCGATATGGCATGTATAGTGAAATGAAGAGCGTAAGCCTAATGTCTCCTTTCTTAACCCTGTTAAGGAACTCATAGCATTCAGCCACTTATCCCTTCTATATATTACCTCCAGGAATATGTTGGCGTCAATTAGGTACATGGGCCCTCCTCCTTAAGGCCTCGACGAGGTCCTCACCACTCCATTGATAATCAGACTGAAGGCCAAGGCCCACGATAGCATCAATACTACCACTAGTCTCGCCATAAAGCGCGAGTTCCCTGGCTATTAAATCAGCGACAGCCTCGATAACGAACCCCTCCTAAGCCCATACCTCTCAGCCACGTACCTACGAAATCTCTCAGCCAAATCCCTAGGCAACTCAACCTTAATAACCTCAACATCTCTCTTACCCTTACTCATAAACCAAACACTAAGGAAATATAAGTACAAAAGTACTTAAGAACCTTTTTATTAAGCAACGCCAAGCGTTTAATGACATCAACCATAATTAATAATATTAAAGATTTAGGAAACATCAATAATGGTTTCTTTGGCAATCACGACCATCGCCATTCCTGGCGAAGTTCATATTGATGAGTAACACCTCTCAACGACATAGTTAATTATAACCTCCTGACCGCATTCGCATACGTTGACGGACTTAAGCCTTAACCTCGGCCCCTCCATCGTTGTTGGGTACCCCTCACCCTCGATGAATGATGTGCCCGCCCCAAATACATATGGTGATATTGTGAGCCTAACCTCATCCACAAGCCCCTCCTTAATCAATTCCCAATTAAGGTGCCCACCACCCTCCACAAGGACCCTCTTAACGCCCTTCTCCATGAATAGTCTCTCGAGGACTTCCTTAAGGTTGACACGTTCCTTACCCATTATCCATACCTCAACACCCATGTTCATTAATTGAGTAATCTTACTACGGTCAGCCTGTTCTGTAGTGACTATTATCGTTGGCGCCTCCTTATTAATGACAACCTTAGCCATCAATGGTATTCTCAATTTCCCATCAATAACAACCCTTATGGGGTTTTTAACAGCCTTAACATACCTAGCGTTAGTGTTGGATCATCATTAATTATGGTATTAGCCCCAACCATTATCGCATCAACACTTGCCCTAACCTCATGGAGTCGCCTGAGGTCGAAGGGGCATGAAAGCTTGAATAACCCGTCTTACTGGCTATCCTGCCATCTACCGAGGCTGCCGAGACTATAATGACGTAGGCTTAGGCATTACCCGGTCTCATCATTGAGAATAATTTTAACATTGCTAGCTTATACTCATCATTCACCGGTATGGCGATTAGGTAACCGGTATAGAGACCGTACAACACCAGGGAACCTCTCGGTGCCAGGAGTACGGCGGGTATTGCGAGTAAGTCCTCCTCACCATCAACCTGAATGAGAACCCTCAATCCACCCACCGCCTCCCTCATTGCACTCCTCACGGCATTAATCACGTCAATACTTAGCGTGGCCGGCCTATTAACCACATTAACGACCTTATCGAACCCCTTAGTCTCCATACCCATGCCAATAGTCCTCCTTGTCTTTAAGTCCATGAAGGCCAGGTTAGGCACCTTCCAATACCTGATCGCGTTAAGCGTCACCACATCACCAACAGTTATTAGGAAGTGGTCATCATACTCACTCCTTACCCTGATAATTGACTCAGGCGCCTCCCTACTAATCGCTATACCAAGTGGCCAAGCCATCATAGACCTAGCCCACTTACTAACGAGTACATACACAGCAATGGCTTATTAACAAGCCATTAATAAGGAGTATCGCGTGCTCGCATACATTGATTACCCCGATTGGCGACACACGATTGAGGATTACGTAACATTAGACGAGTTACTGATGAGGAATATGAAGCAGGCTCTCTCGCTTATTGTGATGGTTGGTGGTGGTTATGATGAGTCAATTAATAGTGCATTTTTGAGGGTTTGGAATGGGTTGACGGGTAATAAGGGCTTTATCGAGGATGTTCACGCATTGGCTGTTCAGTTTAGGAGGGGGTTGATTGAGGAGGTTGATTTAATTAGGGCATTGATTGACCTGTTCAGTAGAAGGAGCTTTTCTCTGGCTGATTTAATAATGATGAATAACTACCTCAAGCTTGTTAATGATATTAATGTCCTGGACCTTGGGCTTGTCATATTCTATGAGAATCCCGAATCCATACTGGCCGGCGTTAGGGAGCCCCCTGACCTAGTGCCGAATAAGTTGGTTAGTAGGGAGTTGACTATAGACCTGGAGGCTAGGTGCATGGTTGTTAAGAGGACGTTCTCTGTACACCTGTCCAGGCAGTATGAATCAGGTATTTACGTGGTTGACTGGTCCAACCCTGGCTTGATACCGTATAGTAAGTTCGCAATACCTAGGGTTGAGGGTGTTGAGGTTTCAGACCCTGTCTTCTCAGCCATTGTTAGGTTTGGCGTTAGGGCCGTGAGTAGGATTGTTGGTAAGGAATTCGTACTCACCTTACCAAAGCCCATGGATGTTAAGACGGACTCTGATTACTGCGTTGGTAATGTATTTGTCTCCCTGCCCCAGAGCATGGGGCTTAGTGATTACTTGTCCCTGATTGGTAAGTTAATGAGTATGGGGTATAACGTGCGTAAGTCGCCATTTACCCGCGTTGATGATCTTATCGAGCACTGCCTATCGAGTCGTGGACAGGAAGTGAAGTGAAAGTTTCACTAAGCTCTGTTACTTGTTGTATACATGGGTCTGGAAGTAATTTATTAATCGCAGAGAGAGTAATTAACTGATGAGTAGCTTCAGAAAACTTTCACTAATGAGGGTTAGGGGATTGGTCGTTGCCGTGGCCTCAATAAATGGTGAAAGGCATGTCCTAGTGAATAGTGAGACTTATGAAATAGTTAAGGAGGTGCATAGGCTACTTGGGCTTAGGAAATGCTCAGTATGTGGTCGTTGGATTAGGCCTGTGGAACTTGGTTACGTTGAAATAGTGAGTAATAAGGTTGTTAGGACGGTATGCCAGGACTGCCTTAACAAGGCCTATTCAGCATTGCCGAATTAATGAATGAATGCCCTTATTAAGTGATAAGTCCTCCCTCTTTAATACCAGGTTAGTAAAATGCCCCTAGCTTCGGAGGCCTGGCTTGATAGGTATGTTGGGATGAATTACTACATCACTGACTGCGAGGGCGTTGGTGGTAGAGTTAAGGAGAGACTTGAGGACTTCATTGTTGAGGAGGTGCTGATTGATGGGCAGGTCGTGCCCACAAGCATTACCGGTAAACCACTGCCAAGGATTGTCGGTAGGCCCGGTCCCTGGGTCTGGATGATTATTGAGAAGAGGGGCATTGATGCAATAACACTATTGTTAATACTAAGTAGGAGACTCGGCGTTAGTCCTCGTGACATCAGTTTCGGAGGCCTTAAGGACGCGGTGGCCGTAACATCGCAGGTAGTTTCTGTGCGCGGAATCTCGATTAATGACATACCCAGCGACTTTGGTAGGGGTATTAAGGTGCTTAATGCGGTTAGTATGGATAGGGCATTCATAACGAGCGATATTTGGGGAAATGAGTTCACCATAAGGGTTAGGAACATTGATGTATCCAGGAAGGACAACATTAACTGCATTATTAATCAATTGATGGAGAGGGGCCTACCCACATATTATGGTTATCAAAGGTTCGGCTTAAAGAGGCCGAATTCCCACGTAATAGGTAAGCACATAGTTTTTGGTGAGTTTGAGGATGCGTGAATGAGTTGCTGGCTCATGCATACCCAATGGAGCCTCCAAGGATTAGGGAGGTCAGGGAGTTCATTGTTAGGACGGGTGATTACTCAAAGGCCCTTGAGTTAATGCCCAGGAATTACCGGTATTACCCGGAGAGGGCTGTGCTTAGGCAGTTGGCCAGTAATCCCAGGGACTTCGTAAACGCCCTAAGGAGGCTGCCCCGTGAATTACTGAACCTCTACGTTGAATCTTATCAATCATACCTATTTAATCTAGCCCTAAGTGAGAGGATTGGCAGGGGCCTACCGATAAATAGGGCATTGCCTGGCGATATTGTCGTGCTACTTGATGAACATGGGTTACCGACTAAGCACGTTATTTATGTGAATGAGTCTATGGTTGATAAGGTTGATGAATTAATAGTGAAGGGTCGTGCAATCCCCGTGGGGCATTTAATAGGTTATAACACTAAGCTTCTACCGGGCCCCCAAGGCGATATAGAGCTTAGTGTGCTTAGGAGGGAGGGTGTGGATTTATCGATGTTTATGGTTAAATCAATACCTAAATTATCAGTTAGGGGTGGTTATAGGCCGTTATTTACCAAGCTATAATCATTAATATTAACTTGATTGGTAATGAATTGAGCATGGTCTTTAGACTGCCCCGTGGTAATTATGCCACAGTACTTCTTAGGGAGTTGATGAAAAGTGGGCAGCCTGAGGTTGACTTCACGTGAGTTGTTTCATCGCTAAGTCATAAATGTGACTAAGAAATGATATTAAAGGCAAATCAGTGACGCAGTAAGATGCAACCCATATTATTGGGTGTCCTGGGGCTTGAGTATCAGGGATTTATGGAGTGCGAGACCAACTTCCTACTGTCACTAATGAACTCAATAGAGAGGGGCGTTACTGAGAATAAAAAGCCACAATATCCAGACAGGTCATGGTGGTCTGTGCTGATGATGGAGCCTGTGAAGGAGGTACCGAACATAGACCCAATACAGTCACCACTCGTCAAGTTGACGAGGGCATCGCTAATAAATATACCAATAACGGACCCAACATATGGAAAATACAGCATTAGGATGAATCAAGAGGTTGACCCAGCAACGGAGATAAACAATGTGATAAATGCCATAATAGCCGAGGCCCAAACAAGGCCTGTGATAGCCTCAATTAACGCGCTCGAAAGGTTCCTTCACACAAAGCCGCAACTAAAGTGCGAAATTTATAATCAACTCGATAGGCATTAAGGTCATTAATAATGAGGAGTGGTATAACGCACATAATACTATTTTCACCTTACGGAAGTCCACAGGGGCCAGATGAGGGTAACCACTCGGACTACGGTGTTTATATAGCCACAGTAACGAGACCCAGGCATGAGGACACGGTTAAGGTTCATGAAATAGGCTACCTATTTAATCAGGCCGTTGAGGATGTAATGGCAAGCCAGGGATTCTAGGTATAAAGAATTACTATTAATTTTTCAATCCCAAGTAACGAGTCACGGCATTATTAATGTCCTTAATGCTGATTAAATTAATCCCATGTACGACCCTAGTTGGTATTGGTATTGATAGGTAATCATCCTCAAGAAGCCTTGTCCAGGTTTGCGATATTTTCCTCCCAAATACCGTCAGTAATTCCCTGAACACTTCCGAATTATACCACGCGGCGATCATTGGGTTATTGATTCTAACTATGTAGAAGTTCTTCGAGGCGCATAACGGCTTGTCACTATAGTTGGCGATAACCCTGTGCCTGGCTAGGTCGATCTTGTCGTGGATGAACACGTAACCATAGGGTTTCTTACTCTGTAATTGTCGCCATACATGCTGATACCACTTATTACCAAACTTCAGGCAGGCACTCCCACCTTCTCGCCCCACTTTACGTACCTTAAAACATCGCCACTTGGCTCATTACCTATGGCAAGTGCGTAGAACCCAGGGTCATGAATTACAACCTCACTTTCGTAGTACTCAGGCTTTCTTAAGCATGGTATTAAGTAACTCCTTGGCAATTCTAATTGCTCATCATTATTAGTAATAACTACGTAGTCACGAGCCTCCTCAGCAATCCTCCAATACTTATTTGGTATGAAGAAGAATTCAGGACCATACATTTCAATACCTCTAATAATCTCGTCTCTCCTTAAATAACGCATCAACCCATTGTTAAGGGACCCCTCTATTATCGAGATTATGTTTATCATCTTATCGTAATTGAAAAACGACAGCCAATTCCTATCCGCAAACTTAGGTAATTTCGCCAGATTAATCGTGGCAAGTCTCCTTAATGCGCCGTCATACCTATAAATCGTGGTTTCAGCAAAATTATTAATCCTAGTAATGACCCTCTTCCTTAGGAATATCACAACCTCCTTAAAACCACTACCAACACTAAACGATGGTTCCTTACCATTCTCAACAAAGGCCAATACGTCATACTTAGCCCTAATTAATTCCTTAAGTCCTCGTCCCTGGCTTGTGTAGAATGCCGAGGCAGGCATCACGAGTAACATATAACCACCACTCCTTAATATGTAGTCCATCAGGAAAAACGACAGTATGTGAAGCCCCGGGTCACCCCTACTTATGAACCTCCATAGCCCCTAGAAACAATGGCCTTGAGAACCTCATCTCTATTATGTACAAGGTGCCACCTGACAAAAGGTGGGTTAGAAACGATGATATCGGCTTTGTAATTCCACGCTATCTTAAAGGCATCACCACAAATAACCTCGGTACTTGAATATATCGAGCCTAAAATCCCACGCGCCAACTTGCAGGGCTCCTCATTGATTTCAATACCAATAACGGCCCTTGGCTTTATAAGATCATTAATTGCGGAGAGCAGGACACCAGAGCATGAATGGGTCCATAACCGTAACACCAACCCTCTCCTTCTCACTTAAAGTACTGAGTAGGGTTCTAATCACGGCAATGCGTCAGGGCTCGTATAATACGAGGAGGTCTCCTTCCTATTAGGTAACCTTTCCTGAACCCTGTACTGTTCATCAACCAGGCGCATAATAACCACTGAATCAACGCGATCAATGCACTACCACATTAATTTGAAACGCAATAAATCACTAATAAACATAAATCGCCAATGATTAGGGTAATCACGAAAAGCTTAAAATTTCTCAGGGGGATCACATTCCTGCCCCGGTAGCTCAGCCGGTCGGAGCGCCCTGGGGCATCAGCCGTGCAAGCCTTGTAAGCGGGAGGTCCCGGGTTCAAATCCCGGCCGGGGCTCCACGCAGGTTGTTGGTTTGTGTTTTGAGGCTTGATTTCGTGATTTCACGGCCTTTATTACCAACGTCTTTAAGGTAATAATCACCTTCGGCAGTTGCTTTTAGGGGAGTTTTTATTCGTAGTATTTCTGGCTTTTCACGGTCTTTTCATGGGTGCTTCCTTAAATATATCTATTTTTAATTCAAGGTTTGATGAGGTTCCTGGTACTCCTCATAATCATGGGAATAACCCTATTAGGCATTATCGGTGTTACCACCCTGTACGCTCAAGGTGTTAATTCCTCGATTAGCGTTAATGGGAGTGTTAATCCCACCGGTCTCGTTGCATCTTACTATGTTCACTTAATAATTGCTGAGCATTGGGTCGAGGCTCTGAATATGAGTGGTATTAATTCAACAGCCATTATTGAGCTGATTAACGAGGCCAGGTTCTACGCAGATGCGGGTAATTACCTGGAGGCTATTAATACGCTGAATAATGCGATTAACCTTGCAGCCCAATTAATGGCTGGTGCACGTATTAATTCAACGCAGGTGGTGATTAGTAATTATGCCTCATTTACGTCGACGGTAAATAACACTGTGGTTAGTAATTTATTGAGTAATGAAACTATCGCCAACTTCACATTGAGGGCTTTATCGGCATTGAGTAGGAGTAATAATACCACGTACTTAATAAACATGAGCATGGCAGTATTGAGTAATGAGGAGGAGTATTTACGTCCTTACATACCACCTAACGCCCTCCTGGGTTTGAATACGGCAATTAACGCATTAAACATGGCATATAGTGAGTTGATGAGTGCTGGCTATAACTCAACGATTAAGCAGTTAATGATTGTTAAGATCGAGATAATAACAATATCATTACTAACACCACCAAGTGTTAGGGCTCATGAGTTATCGCAGGTGGTGATGCCATACGTGGCATTGCTAAGTGGGAATGCCTCGAGAGCCCTTAATCAATTATCAATGATACTGAACACGACAATACCCATGCCTCAACAACTCACCCAATGCATGAGTAGAATTAATGAGTCATTAGCTCCATTAATGAACGAGTCATTGAGTGAACCTGAGGTGTATGTTAAAGCTAATGATTTTATTAGCAACTATATTGCCTGCCTAGGGCAGGTCAGGGCACTCATAAATGAAGTAAATACCACGCAACTGATGGTCATCGGATTTATCAACATAACCAGGGAATTAAGTGGTGCTGGTCTATCGAATTTAACACCGTACATGCTAAGCTCATATCTTCAATGCAGGCAGGAATTGATTAATGCATTCAGTAGTGGTAATGCTACATTGATAGGGCAGATACTGAATCAATGCAGGTTGAAGATCCATAACTATGAGGAAGAGGCCTACTACGCTATTTGGGTGATGAATTCGACGAGGAATTACTTATTATACGTAAACTCCACTGTTTGGGGCTTGGCAAGGCGGTACGGGATTAGTGGTGTAACGCCCATGTTATGCTACGTGAGACTTAATAATAGTATAATAGGTAACATAACATCAATACTCAAGGCAATGTTTAACGGAACAATAACGCCAATGGAAGCACAAGCCCTAATAAACGAATACCTGAGTAGTGCCATAAACTCAACTCCATCATTAGCCGCGGGTTGCCTTGGAATACCCACGCGCCCCATACATATGTTCCAATGAGTGGTTGGGCATCAATGGGGCTCGGTGCGAGTGGCGAGTTGTTAATGAGTTATAATGGGGGTGTTGACTTAATAATAAACATAACGAATCCAACTCAGGAAAACCTATACATAAGTGGGTTTAGCATTGGGAGATTGGCATGCACGTTCTCCAGCGCCATTGAGGTGAAAGCTGATTCCCAGGGAACCCTTGAGTTAGGGCTATCAGTTAGTAATGGCGTGATCACGGGAGTTTCGAGTTTAAGCGTGTCAGGAGGTGTTGAGTCCTCGCAGGGGATTACTGTGAATTGTGTTGGGCACTTACCAATCATGTATATGCCCGCGTTAAGTGGTAGGTTGTACCTAAGTAATGGTTTGTGGGTGCCATTCTTCGTAATGATTAATGGAGGGACCAATACAATGATTAATTATGGTTGGTGGTAGAGAGGAACGCTTAGATTTTCAACCCCATTGATACGACGGGCTTATTCCTCTCAACATTAAGCATTTCGGCTATTAATGGGCACTTAGCCCTAAGCAGGAAAAGCACGTTGTTAAGTTTTGGTCTTTTCTCCATAAAGGTTTCCAGGTTATCAAGGCCCTTGGAAATAACGAGGTCATAATTCATCAACTCCCTCACCACGTCATCATACCAAAAGGCCGAGTAATTACCAGGTAATGCCCTAACATCGAACTCTCCGGCAAAGCCAATGACGTAATCATAAGTAACATCAACCTCATACGGCCTACTCCTAGTATATACCACGACCTTAACACCCATTGATGATAATTTCCTAATGAGCAGTAGGTCAAACTGAAACTCACCAGCATTATCGACCAGGTAAGCAATACTCCCTGCACCGCTAAGCCTACTCCTTAGGTCCTCAGGATTAGTACCCAACCAGGTTGGTTCCTCAAGTATATTCCTAATGAAATCACCAACACTGAAACTATAACCCCTCATTGGTATATCTACGGAATTGGCCGAAGCCGCAAGCTTCACGTAATTAACAATATCATCACCAAGCCCTAACTTACTAATTAACTCGCTTGCGGTTTTCTCGAGCATCAACTTCTCATCGGCATGAGGATCGACATTATTGGTAATCCTCACAATATAATTAAATGATTCAATAAATACGGTGGCTCTACCCATTGACGCCAAGTCCATCACAGCTCTACCCAAGTCAGCAAATGCCCTAACATCATTAACCCCAAGTCTCCTTAACTCGCTAAACCTAGACTCAAGGACGCAAAGCAGACAATCGTTAATGCTCACGTACCATGGACCACGCACTCTAATCACCTCACCACCCTAACCCTTCTCCTCATTGCCGTAAGGCACCCTCACTAAATCTCTCCTCGAGCCATGGATCGCCATTGTCGTGATAACCAAGTGACTCCCAATAACCAGGTTCATTGCTATCCATAACCACCAGCTCGCTGAGGTACTTGGCGCTTTTCCAGCCGTAGCGTGACGGCACAACAAGCCTTAACGGAAAGCCATGCTCCCTAGGTAATATCTTCCCATTCATTGCGTAGGCAATTATCGTTGTTTCCTCAAGAAGAGCACTTAATGGTAAGTTAGTTGTATAGCCATCAATGCCTATGGCCATTACGTAATCGCCCCTGGGCTTTACCATATTCATTAAGTAATTAGTTGGCACCCCCCTCCATGTCACGTTTAATACGCTCCAACCCGTAACGCAGTGAAAGTCAGCGACTAAGTCAACACAAGGCGCTTTCATGAGTAGGTCTACATATTGTATTTCGACTTTATTCTCAACGAGCCAGTCACCCTTAATTTATAATTAAATACATTAATGCTTTCGGGAGGATCATAAACATCGTATATTATGAAGCGAGGAATAACCTTTTGGTTAGGCGGTAATTCACGCCTGAAAATTATTTTATCGCACGACCTACTTAATGCGGTTCTAACGATTTCATCAATTTCATTAGTCACGGGTTGTTGAAATAACATGCTTTAATAAATCTATGTCTAAGCTTCATTGAAATTAACGTTAAAAATTATACTAATGATAATACTTAAATGCTTGAGTTGAGTATAGATCAGGGATTATGGTATTTTCTAAGAATCCAGTGGATATTGTTAGGGATAGGAAGTTCTCGCAGGGTGAGGTCGCTGATTCACTTAGGCTTGCCATAATGGCCGAGCTTGATGCCATAAGCCTATACCTGCAGTTAGCCAGGTTGATCGATGATGAGAGGGTAAGGAGGGTCTTTGAGGATATTGCTAAGGAAGAGAGGACCCACTTTGGTGAGTTTCTTACATTGCTTAAGTCATACGACCCGGAACAAGTCGAGCAGTTAAAGGCTGGTTCCTCAGAGGTTAGTGAATTAACGGGCATTAAAGCACCAGCGAATGACCCAATAATGTTCGGGGAAATGCAAATAATGCCAATAAGTCTAGCGACCCTCTACCTGACGTAACCTCATCATCAACTAAGCCCTGAGGAGCTTAGGCACCTACAGGATAGGGTTAGGGAAGTCGCCAATGGTGTGAGGAGGTTTAGGAAATACCTAACTTTTATGAGGCTGGGGCTGGGCTTGATGCTGTGCCACTTGATGAGGTGGTAATTAGTCCTTCAATAACGGCAACTAGGTCTGTGGTGCCACTTAAGGAGTTGAGTGTAAAGTTCTCAATATCGCAGAGACAGATTGAGTACGCCAGGGCTAGGGGCGAGAGGGTCTACTCAGTAACCGCGGATCAAGCAGCAATTAGGCTTGGTTTTGAGGAGGACTCGGCAATACTCAGTGATGTTCTAGGCAATCCTAAGGTCAAGACCATGAGCATCTCATCATGGGATGCGCCGGGCTCGGCGGTTAATGAGGTATCGAATGCTGTCAATACGTTATATAGTAATTACATACCCGAGCCGTACATACTATTCGTTAGTTCTGGCAGGTATACGAAGCTTTTAATGGTAATTGAGAAGACGGGTATTATGGAGTTAACGAGGGTTAAATCCCTGGTTAAGGATGTAGTTATTATCCCTCAGTTAAGATGATACCGCATTATTACTGTCCATGCATCAATCAATTATTGATTTAGCACTGGGTGTTGATACGGCATTGGTATACTTAGGCCCTGAGAATGGGACTCACGGCTTCGTACTATGGGAGACACTAGCCGTGAGGGTTAAGGACCCCAGGGGTGCTCATCTTAAGGCAGGGCTAATTAAATGGATAGTTAGGATTAAATACTCAGTACGTGCATCACCTCTCGTGGGTTTCGTAAACCTATTAATAAACATATTTAATTATATTGGAATAATGGCATTCGCAGCCTCGGGCGCCTTTAAGGCGTATGAGAAGAACCTAGACATACTGGGTGGTATTGTCCTTGGATCCTCAGTGGCCCTTGCCGGTGGCATAATTAGGGACGTCCTCATTGGCATATTCCCACCAACAAACATTGTTTACCTGCCATACCCAGTAACCGCGATTGCAGCGTCATTAATTGCTTACGTATTCTACCCATGCATTTCTAAGTATAGGAATGCCCTCATGTACGCTGACGCAATAGGTCTTGGCACATTCTCTGCCGTAGGCGCTGAGATCGCTACTGAGCATGGTCTCAACGTACTTGGCGTGGTATTAATGGCCGCCGTAACCGCGGCAGGCGGTGGCGTCGTTAGGGATGTACTGGCCGGCGAGATCCCTACGATATTTCGACGAGATATCTACGCTACAGTGGCGGTTCTCGGCGGTATAATATATCTCGTGTTTAAATCATTATTAGGTAGCGAAACAGCGGTTCTCGCTACAGCAATCATCATAGTGATTACTAGGTTCGTAATAATAATGAGGGGTCTCGATAAGGCTTACATAACAATACATGTATCATCGCATAGATCGATTAGGTCAATAGAAAGTACAAGAGATGCAAAGCGTTATGTTAATCATCATTCACGTTGATTCCCAATTCACGGGCTATATTCACTAACTTGTTTATCCGGCTCCATGATCTATCCCTAACCACCACGATATTACCCATGAACTCAACATCGAGGCCTAACCTATTAATTGACTGATTTAATAGTTCATAGTCTCTAAATCCATTGCTACTACGTAATTACCCTCTGGATCTTTTCGCCGACTCACGTTTAACCCTCTCACCCTCGCCACTGGCGCTCACCCCCTCAATACCGAGGGTCTTCTCAACACTTTCCAGTGAGTATCCCATGATCTTCATTAAGCGTTCAAGGAGTTTCTTCTTGAAGGTGTCACTCGTTGCCATTAACCTGAGCAATGGCATATAGTATAGAGACACCTCGGTGCTACTGACGTGGAGCTCGGTCCTAAGTCTATTGACCAAGGCATCCTTCATCTGCCTAACCTCCTTAGTCTTAGCTAATAACCTAATCCTTTCA
>NZ_BBDO01000009.1 GCF_001316285.1 Vulcanisaeta sp. JCM 16161
TAGAGCTATGGAGCGACATAATCGATAGGCTGGAGGGCATGGGGTTTAGGTTGAGCAGTGATTATGAGCATGCCATAACCTACGCGGTTAAATCCTCAAAGGCCGTTGAGTTGGCTAGGAGGATGCTCGGCGACCCAATGATCAAGGCTTTAATTGAGGACTTGAGCCCATTGCCGGATGCGAGAAGTTAAGGCGATTAATTGAGTTGGCGAGCATGGAGGTCAAGCCCCTGGCAGGTCTTTAGTTGAGGTCATTGATGGCGTGAAGATGAGCGTATTCGTGAATAATAACGGCATTGTCGAGCTTAGGACGCAGCGTAGGGACTATAACGACGCCTTGAGGGTTTTGGAGAGACTTAAGGATAACGCCAAGTTGAGGAACCACGGAAAGAGCTTCGAGGTCTACATGGGCATGAGTGAGGTTAAGAAAGACCAAGAACTCACGAAGAAGGTCTGCGAGGTCCTAAAGAGAATGCATGAAGAGGCAGTTAGCGAAGGCAAGGAAGGGAGGGCAAGGTCAATAGCCAAGGCAATGACAAAACTAAACTGCCCCACCCAAAGCCCACGGACCCAATAAAAACAAAACAAAGCACAATCATTAACCCACGTGGTGTGTCGGGTTATAGGGTCACTTTAGAGTGATACTGAGGTCTAGGATTACGCGGACTGTGTCGAGATTAAACCCTGAGTATTTAAATCATGGTCTTTCAATCAGGCCTGGAAGGCTAATAGCATTGCTGTGGTTAGCGGTAAGCCGGTATTCATGCTTAGCGGCTTTCCCGTGGCCGCGGCCAGGGTAATGACATGTACTCAGCCTATATTCACGTGAATGGCATTAAAAAAACTTCCTCAAAATAATTGGGTACTCGCCCATATTACTACCTCACTCATTAATTTCTGGACTCCAGAAACTCAACATCACGCTTATCAGACTCTATTAAGGCTAGCCCAACGCCAAGGACCTTAGCGACACTAATTACCTCATTACTCACCCTCCTCTTATCCTCAACAAGGTATGACTCATCTGGTGAATGCGCAGCAACCTTGGTATGAGCCTTTAGTAATGAGTACAGCTTAAATGATGACAATAACTCCTTGATATCCTCATCAACCATCTCCTCCCTCTCCCTAACCTCATCAATGACCTCATCATCCTAGGCCTTAAATCAACATCACTTAGTACATCCTCATTAAATACATTAATGAGTATCCTGGCGGTTCTCTCCGAAGCCTCCATGGACCCCCTCTCGTACTCATACACCGTCCTCCTAGTGACGCCTAGAATCTTCGCTAAATCGCCAAGCTCATGCCCCTATCCTCCCTCAACCTCCTGAGTAGTTGACCCCTCACACCAGCCCTCACAATGCCCTTATCCTTCACAAACTTAACCCCCTCGTTGTCCAAAATCCTCTTAAACGTCCTAATACCCACCGCGTAGATTCCGTGTACCTTGTACGCCACTCCGTCGGCCATCTCCTCATCACCATAGTTAACACCCACGATTATTGGTGTTGAGTTCGAAACCCTCGACAGCACGATAAGGTCCACTATAGCCTCCCTGCTCACTCTATCCGCGTCCTCCTTAACCTTAACAATGAACTTACCCTCCTCATCATCCCTATAATTCGGTATCCTAATTATTGCGTCATATGATAGTGACGAATCCCCAACAAGCAGCACCTTAGCTCTCCTACTTGCTGCTAGGCTCAGCACATGTGCTATGAGTTCATTGCTCATTACCTATTATAACCATACATACTATTTTATTTAAATCTCTTTTGCAGAGCTATTGAGTAAATAATTATGATGATTTTCTGCCAATAACCATGGCATGGGCCGTGTCGTAGGGCTCCAGGTGAACCATATCAAGTATTTCATATCCCCTATCCTTAAGCACGTCGATCTCCCTCTTAAAGGTCTCGCTTGGTTCCTTGGTAACGTCAATACTCATCGCCTTTATAACAAGCATTACATAGCCGTGGCTCTTCACATAGACATCCGCATTATCGGCAAGTATCTTTGCCTGAAATGGCTGTGCAATGTCTATGTAGGCAACGTCAACGGCCTTAACAATGTGCACGTACTGCTCAGGATACCTCGCATCCGCCAGTATCGGTATTACGTTCTTCCTACCCTGATCCACGAGCTTCTCCATAAACTCCCTAAAAACCCTCGGTGAGAACTCCACAGAGTAGATAATGCCCTTATTGCCAACTATATCGCTTACATGACTCACAGTAGTGCCACTGGCAGCGCCCAGGTAGAGAACCCGCGTCCCCTCCGCTATTGGCATTACCTTGAGTCCATTCATAATAGCAGCCGCCAGCTTCGACCTATATGGATTCCAAATCCTATACTCCCTACCCTCCCACTGCACCAATTGCTCACCATAAACCCTCTTACCAGGCGTCAGGTTAATAGTGGCGAGTCTCTCGGTCCCATCCTCAAAGGACACCCAGTAAACACCCTTGAATTTCTCATGCTCCTTAACACCAACAACCTGTATTAATGAGGACATTGAGAATGCGTATTTTTAAGGGATTATAAATCTTAATATTCCCTTATCTACGGCCACCCCTCTTCTCACGAGCCCTCTTCTCCTCAGCCTTCTTCTCAGCGCCCTTCCTCTCCGCGGCTTTCCTGGCGGCCTTAGCTCGGGCTTCCTTGGTGGTGGCTTGGCGTATAACGTCTTAACCTCCTGTATCCTCTTCATCAGGTCCTCCTTAAGCCTTGGGGCAATGAAGTTTCCCGTGAATGCATCTGCCTTAGCTGCTATCGCCAGCTTCGCAGCCAATGCCCTGGCTATCTTACCGCGCTGCCACCTCGGGGCCCTAAATATCTCCGGGAACTGGAATATGATGCCGTGCTTCGGCGGTTTACCGCCAGTCCTCAGCGCCCTAAACAATGCCTTCTCCGCGCCAAGTACCTGTATCGTTGATGCCGGTAATAATGCCAACCTCATTAGACCTCCCGCAAGCATTATTAGCCTAGCGCCAAGCAGTGGGCCGACCAACTCCCTAATGTTTGGTGCAACCTCCACCATGGCCTCATCAATATACTGAGACAACTTACTCCTTAGGTCTGATAGCTGTATGTATAGCTTTGCGTAGGTCTTTATGGGCTCTAGGTCCCAATCAGCCATTTCAGCACCAACGCTCTTACTCGCCGCCTCCGCAATTCTCCTGGCCCTATCCTGTGAAAGACCGAGCTTCATTAAATTATCAGGGGTGAAATTACTCCTGTGCCCCAACTCTGTGACTAACGTCATGTACTCCCTATGGTCCTTAACCAGGTCCTCAAGCTCTGGGAAGTGGAGCCCATACCACTCCCTAACCCTTGAACTTATTAAGTTGAGTATCTTATCAATATCGTCGACCGAACTTATCGCCTGCGCTATGAATAGGTCCCTCTTCTCTGCGACCTGCCTTAACTTATGCCTCGTCTGTATCGTGGTTATTTCATAAACCTTAGCCAGGTACTCATCCTCAGTGAGTCCAAAGACCTCCTTAACATACTTGCTAATGTTGTTCCTATATATCATACCCGCCTTGCTCGGTAATTCAGACCTAATCTCAACCCCTGTGATTATGTTGGTGAGGTTCCTAGCCAGTTCCCTGTTTTCAACGATTATCTTCGTGAACCCCCTACTCTTAAGCTCGTTTATTATACTCACAACTTCATCAATTGGCTCCCCCGTCTCAAGTCTGTTCATCTTATTGGCAATCTCGTCTGTACTACCTCCGTAGAGGACCTTGGCTATTACATCACCATTCTCATTCAGAGCCACTACACCGAGGACATCCAATACGAGGTATGCCACGCTCATCAGTGCTCACACTAATCACGTGATGATTCACTATCTTTTAAGCTTTTTACCTCGTCTTAAGTAGTCTATACCTAGCGATAAATAATACATTAATTACAACGAGTAATGCCCCAATGATGAATATTATGACTCCCAAGTCCATTATTGTACTTATCATCAGTGCACTACCCACCATGTATTGGGAAACCACGGTTATTAAGACCGAAACATTAAGCGGTTTCGGATTATCATTAAATAGTACCAGTGAGTAATTACCGTTATTAAGTAATTGAAAAGTTATTAAATACGCATTATGCACCTGCTTATAGCTTAGTGGAGCCAGCGCATGGCCGAACTGATCAAATATATACACGGACAGTGGGTATGAATTATTAAGCAGGACCACTATGTATGCAGGATTGTTTATGTAAATTGGTATTAAGTACTTTGAGTAAACGTCAATGCTTATCGTCATATTACTTAACGTGTGAGTCATTACGTTGTATACCTTAGGCAGGAATGAATTGGTTACCAGCAGTATTACGGCTCCAATAATCATCAACACAATGCCAATCCTTAATAAATTCACAATCATAAAAAGGAATTGAGCCACTTAAAAACCTAATTTTAAACCCTAAAGGAGGTAAATTTCAGGAGTACATATCAACAAACTCAAGCCATGTATCAAGCTCATCAATACTCATCCTATGCATTGCACCACCCCTCTCGACCCACGCCTCCCTTGGTATTAATTCATCACCAACCCTGGTAAACACAATCCTCATCACAGGCCTAGGCTCATCACCAGTAATAAGCTCCGCCCCAGCCGCCTCCTCCTCACTCGGCGCATGGAACAATAACTCGACAGTGTTGGAGCTCTCCCTAACCTCATAGAGCGGATTGCCTCTGACGAAATTCATAAGTTTATTATAATTAATCGTCCTCATTAATTTAAGGAGAATAATATGGATTATTAATGCTTTGCGTTTTTAAATAGGCGGCAATTTGAGGGTTACGGTAATACATGGTATATCCTCATTAGCATGTATATGCCTACGAGCACTATTATTATTCCATAGGCAATCCTGAGCGTCCTCTTTGGGGCCTTAACGGCGATGCTCGTGCCAGCATAACCACCCGCGACTCCTCCGGCCACGTATAGTAGGGCTATGAGTATGAGGACGTCGCCATAGAACCAATACTCAGCACCGCTTGCCACGCCGAACGTGCCAACGCTTATTAGGCTGGTTCCAATGGCCCTCGTTATGCATAGCCCAGCTGAGAACATTAGGCTAGGCACTATTAGGAATCCGCCTCCAATACCGAAGTAACCACTGACTAGGCCAACTATGAAGCCGAAGGCCGCGACCTTGAGTATTGTCGATGTTGTTAGGTTTGGGCACTTCTTGAAGGCGTTAAGTACGTGATTAACCTCATCGGCAGTGCCGGCCTGTGCAGACTCCTCCTAATGGCCATGTATATGCCGAGCACTATCATGGCGATTGCGAAGTAGGTAAGTAGGTCTGTACCCGGCGTTATGTGGCCTAGGTAAGCCCCTATTAATGAACCCACCAGGCCAACTCCGGCGAATATACCCCCGACCCTTGGAGCCACGTTCTTCTTCCTAAGGTGCATGTAGGAGTTTATGTACGCATTTAAGCCAACGGCCAATGCCGTAGTCCCAATGGCTATGTGCGCGGCATCGGGTATTGTGTCAAGACCAACGAAGTATAGGAACAATGGAACAGCCAAAATGCTACCACCACCTCCAATAAGGCCAAGTGAGAAGCCAACTAGTATCCCTGATATCACCGATAGTGCGTATTGCATTGGTGTTATGACCGCTGTCATACATCCTCGTTAAGAGATTATTCCTTTTTTTAAGCTTTTTAATTCAAAAAATTTGACTTATTAATTAAATTTAGTGACAATTAGTGAGAATTAATAAATGAATATAGCATTAATGTCCTTATTTATCTCTCGTTAGAATTATGTAAAATGAAGATCCTTTTTAAGTGCCTTGATAAGATAATTTATTATGGCATTAGTATATATGTATCTTTGGAGCCCTGCCCAAGATCTTTAGAGACTCCTGGGCAGCAACCAGTCTGGCCACGGGTACCCTGTAGGGCGACGCACTGAAGTAGTTGAGTCCTCTACCAACTACCTTGGCCAGTATCTTTATTGAGTCTGGGTCGCCACCATGCTCACCGCATATGCCAATCTCTATGTCAGGCTTCACAGACCTAGCCGCGTCTATGGCTATTTTCATGAGTTTGGCGACGCCATCCTCATCAATTGTCACGAATGGGTCATAGGGCAGTATGCCGAGCTCTAGGTACTTACTCATGAACTTGTTCTCCACGTCATCCCTACTAAAGCTGAAGACTGCCTGTGTTAGGTCGTTTGTTCCAAAGCTCATGAAGTCCACCACCTTGGCGATCTTATCGGCTGTTAGGCATGATCTGACGGTCTCCATCATGGTGCCAATCTTAAAGTCAATCCTATCGCCATAAGCCTTAAACACCTCCTCCGCCGTGGGCTTAACGACGTTGTTTATTATTATCTCGAGTTCCCTAACCTCCGCGACCTGCGGTATCATTATCTGGAGCTCGATGTGCTTGCCCTTCCTCTTAAGCTCGAGGGCTGCTGATAATATCGCCTTGACCTGTGCCGCGTAGATCTCTGGGTATGTAATGCCGACCCTAACGCCCCTGTGCCCCATCATTGGGTTAGCCTCCATCAATGCCTTAACCCTGGCGAGCAGCTTCTCCTTCTCGGGGTCTGGCTTGCCCAGGGTCCTGGCCCTGGTCACCTCGGTGACTAATTCCTCGAAGTTTGGTAGGAACTCATGCAGTGGTGGGTCGAACAACCTAACAGTTATTGGGTAGCCCTCCATGATCTCGAATATTTCGATGAAGTCCTTCTTCATCATCTCAGCCAATTGATCAAGTAATTCCTTCCTCTCGCTTGGGTTGTCCGAGAGTATTACCTTCCTAAATAGTTCCAACCTACCTGGTGCCCTAAACATCCTCTCCGTCCTCAATAGGCCGATGCCCTTGGCGCCGAACCTCCTGGCTATCGTGGCGTCATCCGGGGTATCGGCGTTAGCCCTAACCTCAAAGACGGACACCGAGTCAGCCATGTCTAGGAACTCGAAGAACTCAGGCGGTAGCTTGGGCTCTATTGTTGGTACCTTACCAACATAGACATTGCCCGTGAACCCATCAATTGTTATCCAATCACCCTCCTTAATAACGACATCGCCAACCCTCGCAGTCCTAGTGCCATAATCAATCTGTAAAGCCTCTGCACCAACGACGGCGGGCCTACCAATTGCCCTAGCCACAACGGCTGCGTGGCTAGTCGCACCACCCTGCTGGTTAGCACACCCACCGATGCGTAGAAGCCATGCACATCATCTGGCTTGGTCTCCTCCCTAACCAGTATAACCTGCTTACCAGCCTTAGACCACTCCACAGCCCTGTCAGGGTCAAAGACTGCCTGCCCACTAACCGCGCCAGGCGATGCGGGTATACCCTTGGTCAATGGCTTACCCGCCTTGGACTCGTCAATCCTTGGGTAGAGCATCTGCAGTATGTACTCGGCTTAACGCCCATTATCGCCTCCTCCTTCGTTATGAGGCCCTCCTTGTACATGTCAACTCTCGTCTTCAAAACGGCCAGTGGATTCATCTTGGCATTCCTCGTCTGTAGGAACCAGAGCTTACCCTTCTCGATCGTGAACTCCACGTCCTGAACCTCCTTCTTAGTCCTCTCAATGAGCTTAACACCATTGTACAACTGCTCATAGACCTCGGGCATCTCCTCCTTAAGCTTCTCAACAGGCTTTGGAGTCCTTATGCCGCTACTACGTCCTCGCCCTGGGCATAGGGTAGGTACTCGCCATAAAGCTTATTCTCACCGGTGGCTGGGTCCCTAGAGAAAACAACGCCTGTGGCTGACCTCCAATCGGCATTCCCGAAGACCATAGTCACTATCGCCGCGGCCGTACAGTCGGCGATGTCCGGTGTTATCTTATTGGCCTCCCTATAGAACCTAGCCCTTGGTGAGTTCCAGGACTTAAACACGGCCTCTATCGAGAGCCTTAACTGCTCCCATGGATCATCAAACACCTTACCAAACCTCTTAATGTATATTTGCTTATAAATCTCAACGAGCTCCTTAAGCCCCTCAAGCGGTATCTCGGGATCCTCCTTAACACCGTACTTCCGCTTAATCTCCTCAAGTGGCTTGTTGAACTCCTCCTCAGGTATTCCAAGGACTATCCTACCAAACATTGCCAGAAACCTCCTGTATGCGTCGTATGCCCCATGCTCATTGTTAATCCTCTTGGCTAGTCCATGTACAGTCCTATCATTAAGGCCTACATTAAGGACTGTATCCATCATGCCGGGCATCGACACGGCTGCCCCGGACCTTACACTAACGAGTAATGGGTTATCAGGGTCACCAAGCTTATACCCAGTCTTCTCCTCAAGGTACTTAATACCCCTGGCAACCTCATCCATTAATCCCTCAGGAAGCTTCTCACCCTTATCATAGTACTCCCTACAGGCCTTAGTCGTTATTATAATGCCCGGAGGAACAGGTAGGCCAAGCCTAGTCATTAGAACGAGGCTTGATGCCTTACCACCTATTAGCTTAACATCATCAGGATCCGCCTCCTCAAAGGTCAGCACGTACTTACCGAGAGAACCCATTGTAATTTTATGGGTCTCTAGTTTTTATAAATTTTATTATATCGATCATTATTAATACTTTTTCTATTGATTAATCATTGACAATAATTATAAATACTGAACAAACAAAACCGGGTAATTCCATAAACAATCCTAGCTATGAAAATAATTTATATGTAAAAATTAATGATTAGATAGGATTGTGATTTTAATAATGAAGTTAAAAGCTTAACAATGCTTGCTATGCCATTAATATTGAAATTAGGTGCATTATTAATGGACCAGCCGCTGGGTTGATTAGGCTTACTAGCGCTATGACGGGTGCGAAGACTATTGAGACCGTATTAACGACCTTAATGAGCGGGTTTAGTGATGGCCCTGTGGTGTCCTTAAATGGGTCGCCAACCACGTCGCCAACCACGGCATTCTTATGAGGCTCGCTCTTCTTGCCGAATCTCTGTCCATTGACCTCGATGCCCTCGATCTCGATGTATTTCTTGGCATTGTCCCAGGCACCGCCGGCATTGGCCATTAGTAATGCCCTTGGGAACCCGGCGAGTATTACGCCGAATATCGTGCCAACGAGGCCTATCCAGCCCAGCGCAAGCCCAACGACTATTGGGACTATCACGCTGATAAACCGGGCACCAGGAAATTCCTGAGCGCGTGCCTCGTCACTATGTCAATGGCCCTATTGTAGTCAGGCTTCTCCTGAGGCCAAAGCTCAAGTATCCTCTTAGTCCTGAACTGCCTCCTGATCTCCTCAACAAGCTCACCAGCCGCCCTACCCACGGATGCCAGGGTCTGGCTTGAGAAGAAGTATACGAGGGCCACGCCGATTAAGGCACCAATTATTATCCTTGGGTCAATAACCATCAACTCACTAAAGGCCTGTACCAGCGGTATTCCCATCCTCTCCACAACCTCGTAGATAAAGCCTATGAATAGTATAAGGGCTGCTAAACCAGCACTCGCTATTGCATAGCCCTTCGTCGTCGCCTTGAAGGTGTTGCCGATTGCGTCAAGTGGGTCTGTTACGTCCCTCACCTCGTCCATGCCTGTCATCTCGACAAGCCCATTGGCATTGTCACTGACAGGCCCGTAGGAGTCGAGGGATATTACTATGCCTGCAAGGCTTAGTAGGCCTACGGAGCCACCGCGGTCCCGAATATCCCACCCTCAACCCCATATGGTGGTATGAACATTGAGCCTAATACGTAGGACACACCCAGCGCCGCCACTACCATGAATATCGTGGGTATTGCACTCAGTAATCCGTACGAGTAACCAGCCACAATGACGTTCGACGCCGACAACACGGCTTGACGAGCTATATTTCTCACAGGCGGGAACGTGTAATGCGTGAAGTACTCAGTGGCGAATAGGACTACTATAGCTGTTACCATGCCTAGTAGATCTGCCACGAAGATTGCCGTGGCTCCATGAGCGGGAATGTTAGGAATGAATATACCGCAACCAGTATCGCGGCGACGATTATCGTGGTGTAGAGCGCCAGGTTTAGCTTACCCATAGCGGCGGCGGCTAGGTCCTTACCCTTAACCTCACCCCTGACAACCTGGATACCAACCAGTGTACCAACTAGGGTTAGTGTGGCAAGCACTATTGACAGCCTTATTAGGCTCGTTGCCAAGTTGAACACGGCCGCTAGCAATAATGTACCCGCAAGTACTACGACGAAGCTCTCATAGACGTCACTCGCCATGCCCGCGCAATCACCCACATTATCGCCCACATTATCGGCAATAACCCCTGGATTCCTCGGGTCATCCTCCGGTATCCCAGCCTCGACCTTACCAACTATGTCGGCACCCCAATCAGCAGCTTCGTATATATCCCACCCGCAACCCTTATGAATAATGAAATCAAACTGGCACCAAACGCAACCGGCGCTAGCGCCTCAGCCCATAGCGGTGAGGGTAGTACTGATGAGTAGGCCATGTATAATATCGTGACTATTAGTAGGGCTATGCTTGCGAGTGAAAGCCCCATGACAGTTCCTGCCTTGAATGACGTGCTAAGGGCCGGTCCCATGCCGTACTTGCCCATCCAAGCCGTCTTCGCCGCGCTCCTGGTCGTTACGTACATTCCGAGATAACCAGCCACCGCACTGCCTATGGCGCCTAGGGCGAAGGATAGGGCGGCTAGCCCCGCCATTAGCCCGCTGTGGAATATTACGTAATACGCGGCCCATATCAGGATTGTTAGCACCACGCCTGTTGGTAGTATTGTTTTATACTCCCTCATTAGGAATGTCTTGCCTCCCTCCGCAATGAGCATGTTTATTTCCGTCAATTCCTTCTTACCTGGCTGTATTCTCAGTACCGATGATGCGTTATACCCAGCAAGGGCTAGGCCTATAATTGGAACTACTATTGCCAGTAGTAGTTCCAGGGCCAGCATCGTAGAGAGACATGCTTATGGATTAATAAACATTATTACTCATTTACTCAGGCCTACCCATTTTAGTAATTAAACCCTACTCACCATTATGTACCAATTTCGGACATATAATGCATTTTTAAGTAAAAAAATATTAATTCTTTTTCAGAGCTAGTAATTGTGTCCCGGAGCTTAAGTATTCAGCAGGCCGTTAGGATAATTGTTGAGGAGAATCCCCTCTACGTGACCCTACTGTCGAGTGGTCTCGTTAATTTATCAGCACTTGCAAGGAGTATTAAGCCGCTGGTTGATTCAATGGTCGGTAAGGATACTAAGGTATTCACGATAGTCAAGGCATTGGAGAGGATTTCCATGAATTATAAGTTGGTTAATGAGTATCCCGACATTGTTAAGGCGTTAAGCATGGCTGAGATAATTACGTATAGTGGTATGGGTGAGGTTGAAATAATGTTGACGGAGGAGAACGTGGAGAAGGTTGCGAAACTTAGGGACTTATTAACTGCGGCTAAGGTTCAATTCATAATACTTAATGACGGCAATAAAATGCATGTGATTGCGCCATTAATGTACATAGCCAGTGTTTGCACGCAGGCAAAGATTGAGGAGTATGGCATGGTGAGAATCATGTTCGCTGAAAAGGCGCCAGTCGGTATTGTGACATTCCTAGTGCAGGTCATGAAATCTAATCAAATAACAGCCAAGCATGTACTTAGGTATGACAATGACATTTACGTAGTTGTTGAGAGGGAGAAGACCCCACTCTTACTGAATATAATAGAGAGATTGAGGACAATGGCTATGCTCCAATCAACGCAACAGGTGGGTAAGGGTTAGGTTGGTTTTTAAGCTCGTGTTAATTAAATCTATTAAATTTATTGTGATGATTCTACGGGACCTGATTAATGATGTGAGCGGCCTCTACTGACATTATTTTTAACAAACAGGGAATAATTTAATTATGTCTTTATGGTTTAATGAGCCATGCCTAACACCAATAGGATTAGTGGCTTAATCAATGAGTTGCGCAGGAAATCAATAGAATTGGCGATTATTGTCCCTGGACCTAACTTTAGGTACCTAGTTGGTTCCTATATTGAAACCTTCGAGAGGTTTGGCGCGTTAATGGTCTGCCCAGGTAATGGTGCGCATGCCATGATATTACCGAAACTTGATGAGGGTAAGGCTAAGGCCGTTGGTTTGCCGTACATTGTTTATGGTGATGAGGAGGGCCCGTTAAATGCCGTTAGAGTATTTATTAATAATAACTGCGGTACTGTGAGGAAGATTGGCCTTGAAGGTAGGGCAACGCTTAATTATTTATGGATTTTACGTAGGGCAATTGGTGAATTTAGCGATTACTCAATTGATGATTTATTGGCATCAATGAGGATGAGTAAGGATGAGGATGAACTGAGGAATATCGAACGTGCGGTTAGGGCTATTGAGGGTGGTATTAAGGCAGCCCGTGAAGCCATTAGGCCGGGAATGACTGAGCTTGATGTTGCTAGTGTGGTTAGTGATGCCATTAGCAGTGCAGGTGCTGAGCCTAGGGATGTGCTTGTTCAGTCGGGTCCTAACTCAGCGATACCTCATTGGATGCCCTCCAGGAGGAGGATTGAGGTTGGCGATGTTGTCGTAATTGACGTCACCGCAACTTATAATGATTACTATGGTGATTTAACGAGAACTCTCGTGATTGGCGAGCCGCCTGGCGATTTTTGGCGTGTTTATGAATTGGTTAGGAGGCTCATGACGAGGCAATAGCCGGGGTTAGGGAGGGCGTTACTGGTGCTTATGTTGATTCAATAGCCAGGAGGGTCATAACCGAGGGTGGTTATGGTGAGTATTTCATTCACAGAACTGGTCATGGGATTGGGCTTGAGGTTCATGAGGAGCCATTCATTAGCCAATCTTACGAGAAGGCATTGCCAAGGGGTAGCGCATTCACCATCGAGCCTGGCATATACCTGCCCGGCAGGTTTGGTGTTAGGCTTGAGAGCAATGTCGTGATTCGACTCGACGGTAGGGTTGAGGTCCTCGATAGGTATTGGCCCGAGGTTATTGTCAGTGTTTAGTAATGCTTTATTACCTATTACCTCCGTAATCACTAACGTGATACTATACCTTATTAGGCATGGTGAGGCGCAGTTGAATGCGCTTGGAATTCTTCACTCAAGGAATTATAACGATAATCCATTAACGGATAAGGGAAGACTTGAGGCTGCCGCCACCGCAATGCTCCTACGTAAACTGGGCGTGCATGGCCCAGTATTCACATCGCCATTATTACGTGCACGCCAAACCGCCAGCTGCATCGACCTAATTATAGTTGATGAGAGGTTAAGAGAAATTGATATGGGTGAATGGGAACTTAAAAAGATAAGTGAGATTCCCTTTAATGACTACGTCAGAGACCCCATTAAGTATCATCCACCCGGTGGTGAGACCATGGAGTCCGTGGTTAATAGGGTAATGGATTTTCTAAATTTTATTAAAGGTATTAATGAGAAGCACGTGATTGCAGTGAGCCATTGGCACCCAATTGCTACGATAGTTGCCCTAATTACGGGGTTACCGTTAAATAACATCTATAGGTTACACCTTGATACTGGGTCTGTAACTGCTATAAACCTTGATCATAATTATGTAGTATTCATCAATCTAAGCCCCTTAAGGATATTAAGAAGCCTTGGTTTTAGTGACAGCGAAGTAATAAAGGAGTGCGATGGTTGGGGCTAAATTTATGAGTATCGCATGCGATGAGGTTCATTGGAGACTTGTTGAATTGAATATAGACCACGCATGTGGATTGGCGAGCCTATTAAAGGTTATTGGTGAAAGACTTGGAATTTTCGATGTTCCGGATGTTATTGATGTAATGGTTTATGGTGATCATGAGTCCGTTAGGCAGGCCTTAGGTAGTTCCGTGATTGTTGAGAGGTCCCTGGTTCCAGGGCTTTTTTTCACGTGCAGTGCTCATAAGGAGTATACCCTATGCATCCATTGAGGACCTCGTGGTATCCGTTGTAATTAACGGTGATATTCCGTGGTATGCAGCCCTTATTAAGGAATTGATTAGAAATGCTAATGTGAGGAATAGCTTAAGGTGGGAGTGGATTAATGAGGTACTTAATAGATTCAATGCCGTGGAAATCTTTAACAGGATCATTTCGCAGTAGGTTCATAAACACAGGCTGGGTCCGACCCTAAAGGATCACCCAACTCAGTATAAGCTTGCCCTTGACCCACCACATATATTCCTAAACTCACACATGCCGCATTTGCCATTAAACCGGGCCTCCCTTATCGTCCTTAGTATTGGGTGCTCCCTATACACCTTCACTATGTTATCCTTCCTAACATTTCCGAGTATGAGTGGTAGGAAGCCACTTGGGTATATCGATCCATCACTGGCTATGAATATTATTCCATAACCATCCCTAGTCGGTGTAAAACTCGGTGGTTTTGCATTACCTGGAGGCTCGCCCATTAATTCCCTGAGCTGCCTCGTTAATTCCTGATACAACTTACCACCCTCATACTTAACACCGGCGTTCCTTTGCATAATAACCCTCCTAAAGAAGGGTGCTTCAACAGTCCTTATTGGTAGTCCGTATAGTGATGCTTCATATAGGAATTGAACAACATCCTCACTCTCCCAGGGGTCCAACGGCTCGAGCTCCATGCCTCTACCCACGCGTATTAAGAAGAATACCTCCCATGCATTGGCCCCGCTATCCCTAACGATCTTAAATACCTGGGGAAGCTCGTGGACATTAAGCTTCATGACGGCGGTATTTACCTGGAACTCAATCCCATAGCTCCTAAGCTTATTAAATACCTCCAGTGTCGTTTTAAAAACATCAATATTCTCCAGGGCTGTCCTCCTAATATAATTATGAGTCTCGGGCCTAGCCCCGTCTAAACTTATTGACACAGAGCTTACGCGCCCCCTCAATTCCCTGAGTAATTCGTCATTAAGTAGCTTTGTTGATACGGCGGGAGACAAAGCCACAGGAATTCCCAATGACCTTGCATGGTCTATTAATTCCAGTATATCCTCCCTCATCAATGGGTCACCGCCCGTGAGAATCAGCACTGGGTATGGCTTGCCAAACCCAGTTAGGTCTTCAATGAATTTCTTAGCCTCCTCAGTGCTTAACTCAGTGGGTAATGGCTTGAGCAACGCATTAGCCCTGCAGTGCCTGCATGCCAGTGGGCATGCCTTTGTGGTTTCGTAAAAAAACCAGTAAGGGCTTCTCCTCAAGTGGCCATCTATGCATTACGTGAAGCCAAGGCATGCCTATTTAATAACTTACTTCCAAATGTTATTTTGGCAGTACCTGTGTAGGTAAGGTTTTATACCGGTTAGGTACATGCTTAGTTGAATTGGATGATTAACATAACGAACTTAGTGGTGGGAAGCGGCACGGTAAGCCTTTCCATTAAGGGTCATGACTACGTGAGGAGTGACAGGGAATTCACGGACATTAGTAGGCCATTAATATTCTGGAACATAACGTATAGGTGCAACCTAAAGTGCATACACTGCTACATAAACGCTATTCAGGGTCTCTCTAGGGATGAGTTAACGACTGAGGAGGCCCTTAGGGTTGTTGATGATGCACATGAGTTGAGAACGCCGTTACTCATTATTAGTGGTGGCGAACCCCTGATTAGGGAGGATATTACGGAGATTATGAGGAGAGCAGGTGATTATGGTATAAGGATATCCCTTAGTACCAATGGCACGTTAATAACTAGGGATTGGGCTCTCAGGCTTAAGGAGTTGAATGTTCAATACGTTGGGATAAGCATTGATTCACCAATACCTGAGGTTCATGACAAAATAAGGGGTGTCCTTGGCGCCTGGGATTTGGCGATTAAAGGTATTAAGAATGTGATGGAGGTTGGGATACCAGTTGGTATTAGGACGACCGTTACTAAGTTAAACATTGATCATGCACCTGAGGTTGTAGAACTAGCCATAAACTGGGTATTTCAAGGGTTGCATTTTACCATCTAGTGCCTAGTGGTAGGGGTAAGGGTATCATCAACTTACTACCGAGCCCTGACCAAATGCTTAGGTTCTTAATGAGGTTGATCGATATCGCCAGGAAGTACCCAGATATTGAGATATTGACGGTGGATAACCCGGCCGATGGGGTCGTTGCATCGTTATTAGCGAGTAATGATGAGGGCGAGTTCATGAGTAAGTTGAGACTTGTGAGTAGGATGGGCGCATGCAGTGCTGGTAGGAAGGTGATGTCGATATACCCAAATGGTGATGTTTATCCATGCCAATTCTTCAATGATAAACCAATGGGTAATGTCAGGAGGGAGAGGCTAACGGAGATTTGGTTAAGGCCCAGGTTAAATACAGAGCTTGTAATTAGGCTTAGGGAGAGGGGTTACGGCAATTCACCATGCATGAGGTGTCCATACCTAAGGTACTGCGGTGGTTGTAGGGTTAGGGCTGAGGTAATTAATGGTGATGTCTGGTCCATGGATCCACTGTGCACCATGAATTCGTTACTGCGTTTATGGAGACTCGGCGAGGTTGATCTAAAGCCCTGGCAGGTGAGGGTCATGAGGGAGTTTGAGGAATCCCTGGGTATTAATGGCGGTAATTGATTATTCTTCAATCTAATTTAACGAAGTGACAAAGTACATAAACCAGTTATTTTAACGATTACATTGAGTAAATGACTGATTTAATGATCAAGGTTTGGGTGGTGGAGGCGAGGTTGGTAGGATGGCTATTTTTGTTAAGGATGCCAATTCCGACAAGGGATTCCTCTTTGATTATGGCGTTAACTTTGATGAGAGTGATAGACCTGTAATGCCCGGCCATGTTAGGCCCAGGGACATAACCGCCGTATTCCTAAGCCATGCCCACCTAGATCACTGCGGCGCGTTGCCGAGCCTATACGTTAGTTCGCCACCACCTGTATACGCCACGCCATTGACGCTTGAGCTTGCGGATATAATGTTTAAGGATGCCATTAAATTAAGCGGTTATTACCTGCCCTATGAGGATGAGGAGATTAAGGCTGTGCTTGATCACGCAATACCTGTGACCTACGGCGAGGATGTTGACATATCCAGGGATGTTAGGGCCACCATAATAAATGCAGGCCATGTACCCGGCAGTATGCTGACATTGCTCGAAATAAATGGTGCCAGGGTATTGTTCACTGGCGACTTTAATTTATCGTCATCAAACCTACTCCGCGGCGCCGACATAAATAATGTTCCTAAGGATGTCGATGTAGTCATCATGGAGGGTACGTACGTAACCAACACACACCCACCTAGGGAGGAGGTTGAGAGGGAGTTCATTAGGGTTATTAAGGAGACCATTGAGAATGGCGGTTCAGTGTTAATACCGGTATTGACGATCGGTAGGGCTCAGGAGATACTAATAACGCTTTATAAGAATGGCATTGACTACCCAGTAATAATTGATGGGTTAGCCAGGGTCGCCAATCAAATAGTGGCTAAGTACCCACATTACCTGGCTAATCCCGAGCTTTACCTTAAGGCCGTGGAGAATAGCCTTGAGGTCACTACAGATTACCAGAGGAGGTCGTTAACTAAGGAACCCGTGATAATAGTCTCACCAGCGGGTATGCTGAAGGGTGGCGCCGCCGTTTATTACTTAAAGAAGCTGGGTAGGGATAGGAAGAATGCCGTGATACTTCCAAGCTATCAGGCACCTGATACCCCGGGCTTTGAACTACTAACGAGGGGAAGGACATTCATTGATAAGACCGAGATAGTGCTTGAGGCTAAACTATACTGGTTCGACTTTAGTTCGCATAGTGGCAGGGCTGAGTTGGAGGCATTCATTAATCACTTCAGTCCAGACACTAAGGTTCTCCTTGTTCATACGGAGGCGATAAAGGCGCTGCAATTCCTTGAAAGGTTGAAGGCTAAGTATGGAATCGATAACGTTCATGTCCCAACCAACGATGAAGCATTACTAATACGTATAAATAGGTAAACCTGGTTTATTAAGACATCATTGTAGGTATCGCATCGAAAAGGTTTAAAGGCTGTATTAGCTTAGCTTCGTTAACTACTATGTCTCAGATAAAGATTGAGGAGGTAAAACCAACCTTCGAGAGAATTGGATTACATAGTCACATTAAGGGTTTAGGCGTTAGGGATGGAAAGGTGCAGTTCTCGGCAGACGGTTTCGTCGGGCAGGTCGAGGCTAGGGAGGCCGCTACTACGTTGTTAAGATGATTAGAGCTGGTAAGTTCGGCGGCAAGGGCGTGTTAATCGTTGGTCCACCCGGCACTGGCAAAACGGCACTTGCCATAGGCATAGCCAGGGAGCTCGGTCCCGACACGCCATTTGTACAGATAAGCGCGGCTGAGGTTTATAGTATGGAGGTTAAGAAGACGGAGTTCCTGACAAGGGCCCTTAGGAGCGCGATTGGCGTTAGGATTAGGGAGTGGCGTAGGGTCTATGAGGGTGTTGTTAAGAGCCTAGATATTCAGTACGGTAGGCATCCATACAACCCATATGCCAGATCCCCAGGAGTGCAACCATAACATTGGCCACTAAGGATGAGGAGAAGAGACTCAGGGTTCCCGCGGAGATTGCTGAGCAGTTAATAGAGCTTGGCGTTGAGGAGGGCGACGTCATATGGATTGATGAGGAGACCGGTAGGGTGTTTGTCCAGGGTAAGGGTGAGGGTGGTGAGACGTACGATATATATGTAAAGAAGAAGATAGAGGTTCCAAAGGGGCCCGTATATAAGGAGAAGGAGATCACGAGGTTCTTCACACTTAACGATCTCGACATATACCAGGCTAGGCAGCAGGGATTGCTGAGTGCCATGATATTTGGCTTTGCGGCTGAGGAGCGTGAAATCCCGAATGAGGTTAGGAAGGCCGTTGATGAGTTCGTGATGAAGTTAATAAATGATGGGAAGGGCGAGCTTGTGCCGGGTGTGTTATTTATTGATGATGTTCACATGCTCGATATTGAGACCTGGGCCTACTTAAGCAGGGCTATGGAGAGTGAGTTAAGTCCAATACTCATCCTAGCCACTAACAGGGGTATAACAAAGATTAGGGGTACGGATGTTGAGTCGCCCCATGGCGTCCCGCTGGATATGCTTGATAGGCTCATTATCATTAGGACAAAGCTACACCGCTGATGAGGTTAGGGAGATAATAAAAATTAGGGCTAAGGAGGAGAGGGTTTCGTTGGCTAATGACGCACTTGAGGAATTAACTAAGATAGGTACTGAGGAGAGCCTTAGGTACGCAATACAGTTACTGGCGCCTGCCCAGTTGAGGGCCCAGGAAGTTGGTCATAAAGAGATTACTAAGGATGACGTTGAGTATGTTAAGAAGCTATTCCTAAGTGTTAAGGAGAGTGTTCAATACGTTAAGGAGTACGAGAACTACTTCCTGCGTTAAGCTTCTACACCTAAAGAAAAGTTAAGGTTAAAAAGGCAATAGGCAAAGCCGATTATGGGGTTACCCATGCTTAGCCTTAACGATGTTGTTCAGGCAATATACACGGTTACCAGAGTCGTCACAGTACCCGTCAATATACACGCAATAATGTACCTGGCCGGTAGGGATTGGGCAATGTTTGAGAGATGGTGCATACGTCATTTATAAAACAACGGATACTCAGGGAAATCCCGTAACGATTAGGTTAAGGTCAGGGAGATGGGTTCGTCCGTAAGTCATTACTATGAGGTTTACGGTATGGAGATGCAGTTTAAGTACATGGGCCATGACTTCCTCGCCGTGTATCCGGTGAGTGGTGGTTTTAGTAAGGCTAAGGTTGATGACAAGTACTTACTTGACATAAGCACTAAGATTGGCGGTGGTGAACCATGCATTGTTGCGCTTCGAATTGGTCAAGTACCGGCGATATGCAGGCAGGTTGGTAAATTCTACCTCGTGATTGCTAGGGCTTGATCAGTAGCGGCGTACCGGCATCACCAATCTGCTGGGTTCATCCTCATCATACCTAGTCTGTTGAGGAATTGGTTTATATATAACTCTTTAGTCATATTTTAGCCCTTGGGAAATGTCCCGATTCATAAGGGACTTTTGGGGAAGGATATTGTCGCCACTGTATGTAGGGGAGAGGGAGTTTCTAAGTAGGTTGGTGACGCATATTGAGCTCAGTCAAAAAGCAATGTCAATACTTGAGGAGATGGTGTTAAGTGCCGTTGAGGACAATAGTATTAGTAAGACCAAGGTTTCTGAGGGCATGAGGGAGATAGCCGCACTCGAGCGTGAGGGTGATGAAATTGTTAGGCAGGTGAATGATTCGGTACTTAAGGGTGCGGTACCAATAACCACGGCATTAATCATGGACACAATACTCAATAAATCAGATGACATACTTGATGGGATTCACGTATTGTCCAGGGAGTTAAGGCGTACATACTACCTATGCAATACCGAACCTGTCAGGAGGTTCCTTAGTGAGGAGTTCCTGGAGATGCTCAGGATTGGTAAGGAGGCCCTTAAAATGCTCCTTGAAGTAATGAATAACCTAGATAAGAAGAGCTTTAGTGATATTAGGGTCATGGTCATGGGCATACAGAAGCTTGAGGAGGAGGTTGATGACATAAAGGATTCAGCTCTAGATAAACTATACGCCAGTGCTAAGGAGTTGACCTACGTAGAGTTCATGAGTAATATGAGCCTAATATTCGGCATCGATGACGTACTCGACTCAATAAAGGATATAGCCTATATGCTATTAACACTAATTAGCACGTATGGCGCTTAATGAAAAGGTTAACGTAAAGGCATTGCTATTTGACTATGATGATACAATAATGGACGTTAGTGAGGCAAGAAGTTATGCGAGGCAGGTCATTGCCCATGAATTATCACTAATTACTAACTTTAGCGTGGAGCACATACTCGGGATAATCAGGAATATCGAGATTAGGATGGAATCCATTGGCCAATTTGATAGAAGGATTTGGTTTAGGGAGGTGGTCAAGACATTGGGCGTTGAATTTGGTAGTGATGAAATTAATAGGCTTGTTAAGATTTATTGGGATTCATGGCGTTCAAAAAGTAGGTTGTTCCCTGATGTCATGCCTACCCTAGGCGAATTAAGGAGGTGCGGCCTTAGGCTTGGTATCGTGACGAATACGGATGGGGAACCGGGGCTTAAGAGGGATAGAATACGTAAGGACGGTGTTTATGAATTATTTGATGTAATAGTGGTTGCGGGGGATGATACGAGCCATGTCAAACCCCATCCTGAGCCATTCATTAGGGCTTTGCAAATTCTTAATATGCGGGGTAATGAGGCTATTTACGTTGGTGATAGAATCAGTACTGATGTGCCTGGGGCGAAGGCGGTAGGTATGTATACGGGGATTATTGATAGGTATAATAACATAGTTCCTGGGTTTAATGAATATGGTAATTCGGGTCCTGATTTCGTGATTCATTCATTGCTTGAGTTATTGCAGATGCTTAAGTGTACATAGGTAATGCATATTAATAGGTATTAATAGTAAAGTGGTAATGAGTGGTGGAATTGAAGGAAATAGTATTAACTTCGATGACATGCCATTAAGGAGGCTTGGGAGGTATTTCTGGCTCGCGTGGTTCACAGCCTCCATGGGGCAGTTCGTGGATGCCTACGACACGTTAATCATAGGCGCAGCCCTAATTTACTTAATGCCACTATGGAAATTAACGCCTGTTGAGACGGGGTTATTGGCGGCGTCAGCATTCATAGGTGTTGCTCTGGGTGCCATAATTTTTGGACCAATCGCGGATAGAATGGGTAGACGACTGCTCTACATATATGACCTGGTATTCTTCGTGATTTTCGGCGCCTATCAGCCTTTGTAACGAACTTCTGGGAGCTATTCATTGTAAGACTACTGCTCGGTATAGGCATTGGCGGTGATTACTCCCTATCCCCAACAATGGTTGCTGAGTACGCGCCAGCTAAACGCAGGGGCTTCGCACTTGCATCAATGAATAGTTTCTGGGGCATTGGCTCTGTCGTTGGTTTCCTGTCCGCATACGGCATGGCGGTTGCATGGGGAAGTATAAACCCAGACCTTACCTGGAGGTTCATGCTCGGTAGTGAGGCCATTTGGGGCCTAGTCATTATCCTACTTAGGATGGGTATTCTCGAATCACCAAGATGGGCCGCACTGCAGGAACAACTAGGTAGGAAGGTTAAGGAGAGGTCAACCGATGTCATTAAGAAGATGACAGGTGGTAAGGAAGCAAGTTTTGACTCCGGTATTGCTAAGAAGCCATCAATTAAGGATTTATTTGCAGGTAAGATGTGGATAACAACGATATTCCTATGGGTTTGGTGGCCCGTGGCTGACATAGCCTTTTACGGCTCGAACATGTACACACCATACATAACCAAGGGGCTTGGGGTAACAACGCCTCAAATGTCATTCTTAGCCTCAGCGCTTTATTGGGCGATTGCATTACTTGGTTATTACACTACGGCGGTTACCTATGATATGCTTGGTAGGAGGTTCGTGACAATACTTGGATCGACGATAATGGGTATTGATATGTTCGTTGGACTAGCCCTGTATAAGCTGGGCCTATTTTCCACATCCCTAGCCTTCCCACTAGTCATGACACTGTTCACAATTTACTACTACTTTATGAACTTCGGCCCAGGTCCCTGGACTGTCGCCATGGCCGAGATCTGGCCGACTAGGGTTAGAGCCACTGGGCAGGGTCTTGCTGCAATGTTTTCAAGGTTTGGCGCTGCCTTTGCCTCTTTCTACATGCCCATATTAATACATCAGATTGGTTATGACGGCGCATTTATACTACTTGGTGGTGCAATATTATTTGTGGCTCTTTGGTCATATTTATTCATGCCTGAAACGAAGGCTTAACGCCATCGCAGATAGAGCAGATGGTCCTTGAGGGTAGGGTGGGTATATTCTCACGGTAATAAGCACGATTTAAAGGATTTTATTGCATTCTCTATTCAACAAGTATCTTCATTAATTTGTCCCTTAGCTTTTCTATCTCAAGTAGTATTAACCCAAGGTTTGGCTCGGGCTTTGCTATTGCGGTTAAGATTAAGTCCTTACTTAATGGTGCAATTAATAATGTATCCTTTGTATACTGCACAATACTTATTGATGGTTCACCAAGCTTAACTCAGCACCAAGTCTATCTATTGTGCTTCTTGCAATCGCAACCATGGCACTCACAACCTTGGCATTAAATTCACTACTAACCTTAAAGGCTACGGGTAATCCATCACGCCTAACCACAAGGGCACCAATAACATCAGGGAAAACCCTACTCATGAATTCCTCCAGGGTGTTCACGACCTCCTTACCCACGCTAGACTCCATCGCCAAATTTACAGTGTTTTTGATTAAAAATCTTTCTATTCTTTATGAATTAAAGAAAAGAAAAGCACATGGCAAATCTTAAAAGTGATCGTTATAATGCAACGCCGTGCCAATTAGGGAGCACTTGGATATCGTGCTCGGCAATTCCACATATCTAGATGATATAAAACTAAACAATATGGCTTACCTCCACGTAATTAGATCGCCATACGCGAGGGCCAGAATATTAAAAATAGAGGAACCAGGTACCAAGGCCCTGCTATTTCTCACGGCAAAGACCACAGGCAATTTACTAATGCCGGCGATGACCGTGCCTAACGCAAGGATTGTTAGGATGCCCGTGTTGCCTGCCAATGCCGTAAACTTCGTAGGCCAACCAGTGGCTGCCGTAGTAACTGAATCTAGATATTCACTTGAGGATATTGCTGATGAGGTATCAATTGAGTATGAACCATTAAAGCCCGTAATTACCATAGATGAGGCATTGAAAAACGAGGAAATAATACACCCTGAAATAGGCACGAACATATCCCTAGACACCACATTGGAGGGTGGCGATCTTAATGCATTTAAGGAAGCAGACGTAGTCATTGAAAGGAAGATCGAACAGACTAGGTTAATCGCCAACCCAATGGAACCCAAGGGCTGCATTGCTTATTACAATGGCGACAAACTCTTTATAATGTTTAAGGTAAATTAGTATGATGTTCGTGACTATTAACGATATGCTTTAGTGTGTTATAAATTTTTATGGGAAATATTTTTGATGACTAAGAAAATATGGTATGAAGGCTTATCAGAAGAAGACGTAATTAAGTATGCCATTAATACGTTAATAAAGCGAATTGATGCAGTACTTAATAACTCGCAATATATTAATTTACCGAATGTAAATCCGTACGAACAATTAATGATGCTTGCGCCAAATAAAGTGCTTACAATTAATGGTCTTCTTGATTATTATGATTTTCTTGTTAAAATTAAGAACATAATTATAGGATATACATATAATACATGGTTACCGGAAATTAAGAAGGCGTTAATAAATAACAACTATGAGACAGATCCGCAAAATTTTATTAGATTAGGAAGAAAATCGTTCTATATAAGGTTCGTGGAAAACAAAAAAAATTAAAGGATCTGAAAGTATTAATAAGGTTAGAGAAAACAAAGAATGCATCAGTGTCTATAGCACTTGAATTATCGAGAATATCAATTAATGTAGAAATCAAGGATCAAATACGCCTTGATTATAACATTGCTAAGGATACATTACTTGGTTTACTTTCAAGTGATGGGGGTAGATATGATAGTAACTTTGTGATCACGAACAATGAGATCGAGATACATGTATTAACTGCTGCATTAATTAAAGCTATTGTGCAGAGCAAGAACATCAGTAGAGTTTTATTACGTCTTTCATTAAATAGATTATCTGTTACTAATGATGGCGAGTTAGGTATTTCTATTGAGACTTACTTTAACAATTCATTAATTAGGTTTTAATTTTAAAAATAAACTTGATGCGCTCAAGACCTGGCTTAACGGTAAATTAGATGCAAACTTAATGGCAATCTTGACCGGATTTTACCTCGGAGATGGATTCATAGATAGTAATAAACGTTGCGCTGGTTTTACAATAAGTATTATTATTGATGGACAACCCGGTACTAAATTACTTGCGGATATACTTAAACGTATAGGATATACATTAATGGATTCTAATTTTAAAAGTAATGCTAATGCTATATGGTTTACTAAAGATAGTACTTATAAGTTTGCATGGAATTTACTTAACCTTGTTTCTCAACTTGAGGATCCAAGAGTAAGATTTACCATACTTAACCATTATAGGATACGTAAAATAATACACATAGCATTTAATAACTATAATTCACATGAAATATGGATAATATATAATAAGTATAACTTTAAATTAGTGCACCTAAATCAGGATATTACTGTTTAGAAGCGACTACGCATGATAAAGCTCACATGCTTAACTTATTTCTAAAGGAAATGATCGAAATAAGCAATAAATTTAAAATTTATTTAAAAACGCATATTATTGGCGAGAAGTTACAGGAACTTATAATAAGCAGAGAGTCATTGCCTACTTTTATAGCTTTGGCTAATTTACTTTGCCAAATAAAAGTCAAATAAAAATTAAGAATTGATTTTAGGTAGTCTTAGCAGTTAAGGCTGCATTAATTCATGAGACGTTAATGGATGACTTAGCTGATGAGCTTGGTATGGACCCGTTGAGGTTAGGAGGAGGAATATAATTAAGGATGGAGAAACCTATAGGACACCGCTGGGCCTTGTTATTGACTCAGCTAATTATCAATCGGTGCTTGAGGATGCGGCAAAGCATTACTACGAGTTCAGGAGTAGGTACCCGGATAAGGGCGTATCCATTGCTGTTTTTGCGCTATACGTGAGCGCACTCGGTGGTGAGGGTGTTAGGGCCGTGATAGGTAACGGCAAGATGAGGTTAATTATTGGTTCTAGACCGCAGGGCCATGCCCACGTATCAGCCTTCACAAAATATGCGTCGGAGGTTTTCGGAATACCTGAGGAGCTCATTGAGGTTGTGCCTGGTGACACGGAGACCCTTAGCTATGGTGTTGGTACATTCGGTAGTAGGAGCGCCACCGTGGTTGCGGCAGCTATTACGGAACTTGCCGAGAGAGTTACCTCAAGACTTTCATCAATGGGTTTATCATTAATTGATGCAATAAGATGTAAGGATGTGGTTATTGAGGAGGAGGTCGATTATAAGCCTAGCATGGCAATATTTGCGCCGGGCGCTCATGTTGCGGTTGTTGACCTTGACCCAGAGACCTTGGTTGCAAAGGTAGTTGATTACTTCACTGTACATGATGTGGGTAAGCCACTTCTTGAAGAAGAGGTTGAGGCTCAAATTCACGGTGGCGTACTTCAAGGCCTTGCCCAAGTCCTTTGGGAGGGAGCATTTTATGGCGAGGATGGTACACTGTTATATGCCTCACTTGCAGATTATGGTTTACCAAATGCGGAAGATGTTGCTTATAAGGTCACGACAAACGAAATAAATATGCCATCGACATTACCTGGTGGCATCAGGGGCATTGGGGAGTCAGGAACTACCGGCGCCTTGGCATCGGTATTCCTCGCATTAGAGAAGGCCATAAGAAGTAAAACTGGTGTTAAGGTGAAGCTTGGTAGGACGCCTGCAACTCCATCCTATCTATATCAATTAATAGGTGGTTTTAAGTCATGAATATGAACTCCAATACATCATATCGTTTCGAGCAGGGCCTTTAATAGGTTTATTGGGAATTTATGATCCATACTTAGGTAATCGAGTAATACCCTGTATAAATTGAATGGTAATGAACCAGCCAATAATGTCCTTACCAGGAAGAACTTTGCGTCATTCTCGCCACAAGTTTTTGCAGCCTCCATCGCCTGTAAGGCGGCAAATACTGCATAAATCCCCGGATCGACATTGTACGTTGTAAAAATAGTCAATACATTATCGGCATACTCACTAACATCCTTAACCCCAACAAGTCTCTTGCTTGCCTCCTGTATTTCCGTGAACTTACTTGCAAGTGCATTTAATTCCTTCGTCAATTCTGGGAATAATTTAATCACGGTGTTCACGGCATTCATCGTAATATTACTGTAATTATTCAGCAGACACTCGCTTGGCTTCACGTCAAGTGCCGATGTTATTATGTGGGAGATGTATCTAATGATGTCCTTAACGTCGGCATTACCCGCCACACCAACTATCGTGTTACCCTCTGTCCCCACTTAATTTAACTCATAAGCAGGTGATATAAATGTTGAGGAATAGAAATAATGATAATCAGGCTCTTTCAATCAATAAATACATACATAAAAACATATGAAGCTCACAACAAACTGGTAAATTAATTCACTGTAATAAGTGAAATACAGAGGACTTACTTACCTTACCTATTACCGGTGTTAACGCCATTAATGACACCACGGCAATTAGCGGCTTCCAAGGCATCAACGCCCTAGGCGCCCTTAACTCAATCCCAATATTCTCAATAACATCATTAATACAGCGGCCCAACGGCTTAATGCATATCCTCCTATAATCAGTTATATCCTTTAACAAATCATAGATCTCATAAACCACGTTAAACCTCGGTCCAACGAGGTGCTGTAAATAATCCCTACTAATCTCAACCTCAGACTCAACAATACCATCAGGGAAGACCCTAGTATGTATTTCCCAGGGCGACTCAACCTTCATGGCCAGGCTATACCTCTCGCTTTATTCACGGCAAGTATCGTTGGTTTAAACCCCCTCCTAATGAGCTCTTCGGCTACGTAATCAACCTCGTCCTGCGGTACCCTAATCACAAATACATTATTCCTCAGACCTCTCATTATCACGTTAAGTGGTATCCTATACCTACTCCCATCATTGAGCTTTACGTACCAGGGAAGGTAAACCCTGTAAATTCCATCCATGCAATTAAGTAGTAATTGGGTGCTTAATTACCTTATTGCTAAATGGCCACCAATTCCACTTTCCAAGGAGCACAATTATGGCGGGCACAAGCAGTGGTCTCACAATAAATGAGTCTATAATGACCGAGGAGGCCACGGCAAGCGCCACCTGCTTTAGTATGTATATACTTGATAGCGCCAGTGATGCGAAGGCCATGGCGAGCACTAACGCTGCACCAGTGACTACAGGTCCTGTGAACTCCACAGCCCTGACAATAGCCTCCCTATCACTAAACCCATTAATGACCTCCTCCCTAAACCTACTGATTATGAACAAGTCATAGTCAGTACCAACACTTAGCAGGAGTGATATCAATATCACCGGCAATAACCAATAGGTCTTTATCCCCATTAAGCCCTGAAACACGAATATTGTCAATGCCAATGACAGGTGATGCTCATTAGTACCGTTGCGACGAGTCTCAATGGTATCATTACGGACCTCATGTATATCGTGAGGATCACAATGTTAATGGTAATCATTAGGTATATTATAAAGCCGTAATACTCACGCTCAAAACCAAGCACGAAGTAGTACTTATATGATGGTGAACCACCAATAAGTACGTTAACGCCGTACTCCCTAGACACCTCATTAGCAACCTCCTTAAGGCTTAGGTATATTGGTATTAATTTATCTGATAATGATTGTTGATTCACAGTGGCCGTTATTATGTATAAGTTTGAACCATTATATGTGAGGACAGCATTGATTACGTAATTCTGCTTCTTAACGGCATTAAGCAATGCGATTGCTGCGGTCTTATTACCGTAAACCACCAGGTATGCCGTTGAGTAATCATAATTCCTGAAGTAATTTATCAACAATGTCAGCCCAACCTTGGCTGGCGTATTTGGCATTACTTGCACGGGATCCGTGGTTATTTTTATGCTCAGTACTAAATACGTAAGTGCTAAGGCCGTTATTGCTAAGAATATTGCGACTATCGTTTTTGGCCTATTAACTGCGAACTTAGCCATCCTTGAGAGGAATGCCGTCCTCAACTCAACGGACTTAGCCCTTAATCCCATGGGCCATAACACACCATCACCAAGTACCCTCATTATTTCGGGCAGTATTATTGCCGTTGCCACGATTGTGAGGGACACGGCGATTATAAAGCCAATACCGATGTCCTGTATATAGCCATACCTCGAAATGGCGAAGCTACCCAACCCAAGCCCAACAACAGACGCGCTTGTTAGTATTGTTGGCCTAACGCGTGTTAATACGACCTTTAATGCCTCGTCCTTACTAAGTCCCCTGATCCTCTCCTCAAGGTACCTACTGAGCATGAGCATGCTGTAATCAACGCCTATTCCGAAGATTATTGGGGCAATCATGTACACGGTGAGGTAATAAAGCTTGAAGTGTATTGCCCAGTCGTAAAGGAGCCCAAGTGATGATGCATATGTTAAGCCAAGTATTGCCAATGAGATGACTGGGCCTATCAATGTACCCAACATTGCTATCATTGTCACGAATACAAGAATCGCCGTGGTCTTATCAATTATGTTCACATCGCTTGTAACCATCTTCTCGAGTTCGTATAGAATAACACCCGTGCTCACTGGGTATACCCAATCCTTACGTATTAACAGGTCGTACACCTCATCCTCATAATTACCTGGTAATGTAATGAAGGCTACCGTATACGTGCCATTCAGGAACCTCTGGGTTAGGTTGTCAGGTAAATCAAGGATACTTGGCGGTGGATATTCCTGCGTTAGAGCCTTTGTGACGCTACTCCTTAGGTCATTCAATACCGCGTATACGATGGATTCATTATCATTACATGCCAATTGATAGATGTATGGTGCTAATACCTGCGGTGTATTGTTTATGTACTCCCGCATTAATAGGAGTCTCAGCAAATTTATATTCGCGTTTGGTCCGGGCAAGATGGCGATTTCCAAGTTGGTCTGGTTAACTTTGTCATTGATTAATTGATCGTATACATAACCAGTTATGTTATATAGATCTATCCCCGGATATTCCCGCTGAATTATGTTCTCAAAATTCGTAAATAAAATCCCCGATATGTTTTCCGAAATTAATGTGTATGGTGATGGATTATCACCAATCCTATTAATTAATTGTATGAGTGATTCATTGGCTAATTCATTAATGTATGAATCATATTGACCATACCTAAGCTCGTAATTCCTAGTTGTTAGTTTAAATAATGTACTTAATGATGCATTTGGGTAGTTTCTTAGGTAGTAATTCTCAATTTCATAATAAAGTAACTGTGCATAATTTATGGTTGCATTAAATTCACCACTAACCTCTCCACTTATGTTATAGACCATGGAGTAATACTCCCTATTTAATCGCATTATTAATGAGCACTCATTATTCAACGACCAATAGAGGCTCCATACGGTACTGGATTCATTATTAATTATGCCTTCCGCGACGTTGTTTATCGTCTCATTGTAGATTTTATAGACGCTGTTATATGCCGTTAATAGATCGGTAATTGTTATACCAGGCTCATCCACGTAATTAACAACGTTATTTACGTAGTTCAATCTATCCTCAATGTTAGACGTCTCATTATTACTTAGTTTAATTACAACCACGAGTGTCGTCTCGTTGGAAGTGCCTATGTACTTATTAACCAGGTTGTTGACGATGACTGGCTCTATATTGCTTGGCATTAATTGCGTCTCGTCATACGTTAATACGTTAAATACACTTAGTGAATACCGGGCTAGGTAGATCATGATTATTAGCCAAATCACGATTACCGCAATGGACACCGCCTTCCTCAATGTCATTCGCAATAAGGGATTTTAACCCATATTAAATACCATTTCCCGTGGAGGATAATGAGGAGGTTGTTAGGCTCGTAAATGTTAGTAAGAGGTATTACCTGAGTAGTAGTGTTTATGTTGATGCATTAATTGATATAAACCTAACAATCAGGAGAGGGGAAATCACAATCGTCATGGGACCCAGCGGTTCCGGTAAGACCACGTTAATGAATATAATGGGTACGTTGGATAAGCCAACAAGCGGTCACGTAGTCATTGATGGGGTTGACGTAACGAATGCCGATGAGAAGTACCTATCAAAGTTCAGGCTTGAGAGGCTTGGTTTTGTTTTTCAACAGTATAACCTAGTTTCGCAATTAACTGCTCTTGAGAATGTAATGCTACCAATGCTATTAACCGGGAGGTACACTAAGGATGAGGCTAGGGAGAAGGCCAGGCTACTTCTAGACCTTGTTGGTGTTGGTGAGTTTGCAAGTAATAGACCAAACCAACTGAGCGGTGGTCAGCAGCAGAGGGTGGCGATCGCCAGGGCATTGGCTAATGACCCATCCTTCATAATAATGGATGAACCCACCGGCTCCATAGACCTGGCCAGTTCATACTTAATACTCGACCTAATTAAGCTGTTGAATAGGGCCATAGGCGTCACCTTTGTTATAGCCACGCACAACATGGAGGTTGCGGCAATAGGTAATAGAATAATTTACCTTAGGGGCGGTAGGATAATGAGCGAGAGCGACCTTGCAAGGATTAAGGAGGAATTCAGCAGGTTGAGGGTTGATCAATTAACCGTTATTAAATCATACCTCAGGATACTCGACCTTGAGGAGAGGAGGTTGAGGAGGTTGGGCCAGGATTTAAGCGAGATAGAGAGGAGGAGGGATTTGATAAATGGTTTTATTGGTTCTACGTAGGAAATTAGGTTTAATTAGTAAGGGTTGTCTGCGCTATTGATGAGTATTAGGTATGCGTTATTAATGGTTACTGCGATTATGGCAATATTACTTATGGGAACCACGGCATACGCAGGTGAGGCGTTGAATGCGTATTTCACGGTTAATTACGTCACGTACCTGAACCCTAACAACCAGGCTACGAATTACTACATTGAGTATTCACTAATACTTTATAATAATGAGCCCTACCCAATCTCCCTAAATGTTTCTATGACAGTATTGCCATACTCAAGCATATTGTATGTATCGCCATCAACGGCCTCAATAAGTGGTAATAGGGTGACCTGGGTCGTCACACTACAGCCATACTCACAGGAGACCCTTAATGTTAGGTTTCAACCGGTTTACACATTACTACCGATTGCGTCATTGAATTATCAAGTCCTTGTTAATAAATCCAGCATTAACTCAACAATTGTTAATGGCGGTGTTGGCACTAATGTGGATTTTTCAGTGAATGTAACTAATTTATTGCCATTCCCAATAATGACCACCATAACCTTGACCAGGCAGTCCGGTTTATTTTATGAATACAACGTCACACCAACGTTAACGCAGAACATACTTGGTTATGAGATTGATTATTGGATATTCGATACGGAGAATGCATCCTCATTATCGCTCGGCATGGTGGTTGAGAATATGGGTCCATGGCATAGCGTTAGGATAAACCCAATAACTGTTGAGGCAAGCATTGACTTAAATGAATCAATAAATTCCCTAAATGAGGCAATTAATAGCTTAAACAATACCCTTAACCAATTAAGGAACCTTTCAACCTCCTTAACAAGCGCCTCTGGGTCCGCGAGTAATTATATGACGCAATTCCTGCAATTGATAAACCTACTTAATGAGACGGCCCAGGTGCTCGGCGCATCAGCGTACATAATAAACTCAACATTAATGGTTGAAAGCCTACTCCAGGCCCAGTTAATTGAACTCAAGATTGCACTCACCGCTGGTGGTCAGGTACTCGGCACTGAGGCTAATGTAATATCTCAATTAAGAACCTCACTTAGTCCTATCGTGAGTAATGAGCAGGAGTACATGAACTCCCTAAATACGTTGAAGCAGGACTTGCTTCAAATAGAAAGTTCAACGAGTAATAGCACCTTAATAAATGAAATAAATAACGCAATAACAATAATAAATCAAATCGAGAATGCATTAACAACCCTCTCCCAGGTATATGATAGCCTTGGCACGATACAGGGCGAGCTCTCATCAACACAAAGTCAAGTTAATCAAGCCACCGAGGGACTTAACTACGCAATAACTGCGGCAAATGAGAGTGAGTTATTGATAATAAATATATCAAGGAGTCTCTACATACTTCATAACGAATTACTCAACTTAACGAACCAATTATTGATTACCTACATAAACATCTCATCATATCAAGCAAGGGCGTTATCATTCACGAACCAGGTAAGTGTGTATGAGAGTAGGATTGAGGGCGAGATCATGAGCGATGAGGTTAAGAAAGCCGTATTGACCGCCTTAGCCAAGCAATACCTTACGTACTTAAGTATTAATAATACGAATGTCAGCATAGACGTTACTGTGGAGGAGACATTCGTGATAAACATGCCATCTATAGTAAATACTCAGTACTTAATACAGCTCATAAATGAAACCGCAACCTCTAATAATGAGACAGTAACCCCAAAGGCTATTGGCGCCATAATCACCAATTATGATGTTTATTACCTGCTAATTATTGGCATTGGAATATCAGTAATAATAGTGTTAATGTTGGTGAGGAAAATTCATTAGGGATTTATTTTTAGTAGGCATAGGTGCTTTCCTTAAATAGAGGTATTAATCGCCTTGCTTCTGTGCAGAGTAATCGTAATGATGAGGAGGTAGAGGTTGAGGACTACATAGGTAGAATAATAGAATTTCTGGGTGACGACCCTAATAGACCTGGATTGAGAGAGACGCCTAGGAGGTATTTGAATGCGTTACTTGAATTGACACGTGGCCTGAGGGAACCTCCACCTAGGGTTAAGTTTTTTTTCCCATGGAGGGTAATGAATATGTTGGTCGTATTTCAATTAATGACATTAAATTCGTATCATTATGCGAGCATCACCTATTACCAGTTATTGGTACGGTTACCGTGGTTTACGAACCACTTAATAGCGAGGTACCTGGCCTGAGTAAGGTGGCTAGGTATGTTAAGTGGCTTGCCGCTAGACCCATGCTTCAGGAGAGGTTTACTGTAAGGCTGGCCAATGAGCTTAAGGAGATACTACATGCTAGGTATGTCTACGTCAAGGTCTGCGCACTGCACATGTGCGCTATGATTAGGGGTGTTAAGGATGAGGATATGTACATGGTCACGGAAGCCTGGTCGGACGGTATAAGTACTGAGGAGTTGAGGGAATTAAGGAATTCGACGCGCTGCAGTGTGCCTAAAATAGTCCTGACTAAGGAATATTAAGGGGATTATCTTCAGTAATCATTGTGATAAACCCAATAGAACATATTGAGATTAGTACTCACGTACATGCAACGGAGAGTGAGCTTAAGGTTGTGAGGGCATTACTTAATTTATTGCCTCCGCAGTATAGGGATGGCATTAACATAGCGAGGAGCAGTGGTCAGGGGCACTTCGGTAATGATATAAATACTATAAAGGTACAGTTCAGGGGGCAGGACGCACTAGAGATTGCCCGATACATACTTAGAATAATTGATCAATTGGATAGGGAGATAATCCTTGTTACAATTAACAGTAGATTTGATGATGGTAAGTTATACCTTAGGTTCAATAAGCAGTTGGCGTATAATGGCGTGGTGAGGCTTGATGATGGTGATGACGTTATTAAGGTAATAATGAGGTTTAACCATTGGGTAATTAAGAATGAGGGCATTGAAAATGTGATTAGGCAATTAATGGCTCATTAAGGCTTGGTAATGTCACGGCACCCATCGATGCTGACGTAACTAACGATGCGTACTTAGCCAGCAACCCCCTCGTGTATCTAGGCGGTGGTGGTTGCCAATTCTTCAACCTTCTCCTAATCTCCTCCTCAGCACTAGCAAATCTAGGCGTCCATTCTCCACATCAATGAGGACCCTATCACCATCCTCAACAACCGCTATTGGCCCTCCAACGGCGGCCTCAGGGGCCACATGACCAACCATGAAACCGCGGGTAGCACCGCTAAACCTACCATCAGTAACCAATGCCACATCCCTACCTAAGCCAGCCCCTACGATTGCTGCCGTGACCCTAAGCATCTCGGGCATTCCAGGACCACCCTTTGGCCCCTCATACCTAATGACAACCACGTCACCTGGCTTAATCTCGCCCCTCCTAATTGCCTGGAATGCCTCCTCCTCGCTATTGAATGGTCTTGCCTTACCCTCAAACCTCATTAATTCCGTGGCTGCGACCTTAATCACGGCACCCTCGGGCGCAGTGAGCCCTTGAGTATTCTAATGCCGCCCCAAGGCTTTATCGGGTTACTTACATCCTTAACTATGTGGTCATGAGGTACGTTAGGGAATTTGTAATTCCTCAGATTTTCCTCCAATGTCTTACCTGTTATTGTGAGCACCTTACCGTTGAGCAAACCAGCCTTTAATAACTTCAGCATAACCAGTGGAACGCCACCAACGGCGTCAAGGTCAGCCATTACATAATCACCACCAGGCCTTAAACTCGCTATGTACGGCGTCCTCCTAGATATTCTGTCAAAGTCATCGAGTGTTAACTTAACCCCAGCCTCATAGGCAATGGCGAGTAGGTGTAATATAGCGTTTGTTGAGCTCCCATCGCCATTAGCACGGTTATTGCATTCTCAAACGCTTCGTATGTCATGACATCCCTAGGCTTAATACCGAGTTCCAGGGCATTCATCAGCGCAACACCACTCTCAACTGCATACATAATCCTCCTTGCGGATGTTGCCGGTGGTGATGCACTACCAGGTAATGCCATACCCAGCGCCTCGGCTATCGCAGCCATTGTGTTTGCTGTGAACATGCCAGCGCAGGTTCCATAGGTTGGGTGCGCCCTCTTTTCTATTTCATAAAGCTCATCCTCCGTAATCTTACCCGCTAGGTAAGCACCAATTGCCTCATGTACATCCTCAATCGTGAGTTTAAGATTACCGTAGAAGCCGGGTTCCGCTGTTCCGCCATATAGGTAGACGGCGGGTATGTTCAACCTAGCCATCGCCATTAAAATGCCGGGAGTTGTTTTATCACAACCACCAATACCGACAAACCCATCAAACGCATGTGCATTGACCTGGGCCTCTATGGTGTCGGCAATAACCTCCCTACTCACTAGGCTATACCTCATGCCCTCCGTGCCCATGCCAATATTGTCATTAACAACTATCGTAGGTACCGTAAGTGGTGAGCCCCCGCCTCTACGCACACCCTCCTTAACGTGAACCGCCAATTGAAGTGTGTGGATATTGCATGGGCCAGCCTCACTCCATGCAGCAACGACAGCGATTAATGGCTTACCAATGTCCTCATCTGAAAAACCTATTGACCTCAGGAAGGCCCTATGTGGAGCATTTAGGACCCCACCATACCTCTCCTGACTGCGTAGGTTTACCCTCACCATCAATAATCTATATACCAAACCCTATTAAATTAATTCACTACTTAACACATTAGAATTAGGATCAACATAATACTTATAATTCACTTATAGATTGATAATGATTTTGTATGTCATTTACACTAACAAGCCCCGCCTTTAAATATGGCGAGAGAATTCCCAGAAAATACACATGCGATGATGTTGATGTGAGTCCACCATTACAATGGACAAACACCCCAAGTGGTACTAAATCTCTCGTCCTAATAATGGAGGACCAGATGCACCAATAGGCGTGTTCACCCACTGGGTTCTTTACAACATACCGCCCGATAGGGTCGAGCTCCCTGAGAACGTACCAAAGACCCCAGTCGTTGAGGGCATTGGCATTCAGGGCATTAATGATTTCGGTAGAATTGGTTATGGCGGTCCATGCCCACCAAGAGGTCATAAACCCCATAGGTACTTCTTCAGGTTGTACGCGTTAAATACCGTGCCCAACATTAAGCAGAGAGCCTCTAAGGATGAGGTGCTGAGGATAATAAAGAACAACATAATTGGCACGGCCGAGTACATGGGGACCTACTCAAGGTAAAGGCGGTAAGTCATTACTTTCCTCACTTCGTTTAAAATCATGCCTCGGAGAGGTATCTCCAGGAAAGCACTACTCCCATTATTGAGAATATTGCCGCGAAGGCTATTAGGTACATGTAATCAAGCAGTAGGCTCTGCCCTGCTATGCCAAGTAGTAGTTGCCTGTTGATATCGTTTACATACGTTAATGGGTTCACGAGGGCAACGGGCTTCAGCCACCAGGGCATCGACTTAACGGGATAGAAGGAGTTGCTTGCGAACATTAACGGCATATTTAGTAGGTTCATTATTGCCATTTGCGATTCCCAGGAGGTTGACCTGAGGGCTAGCGTCACGAAGAGGGATGCAAATCCCATGGACATTAGGGCGAGGGCCGCGTAGGCACCCAGTATGTCTAGTGGGTTTAGGCTCGGGTTTAATTTCATGCCAAGTAGTATCGCTATTATAAGTACTATTGTTGATTGAACCAGTGACCTAATCATGGAATTTAGGACCTTAGCCATTATGATGTTGCCCCTGGGCACTGGCGTGGTCAATAACTTACTTAAAACACCGAGTCTCCTATCCCACACGATGCTCATACCGCTCTGTAATGACGTGAATAGTGTTATGAATGACAACATACCCACCGCCAGGAAGGAGAAGTAGTCGGTAGTTCCGAAGTTAGCCTTTAGGACCTCAGACGCGATTTCGTCAATTACCTGCTTAGGTATGTTCAGCCCAGGTATGTTTAGTCCACTCGTGAACATGACCGCGAAGTTCATTGACTTACCGAAGAATGCTAACCAAACAATTGGTTGTATTAGCGATATTATTAGTATGACAGGTACCTTATACCACTTGGCCAACTCCCTATTGGTCAATGCCCAGAGCCCATGAAGTACGTGTAACCTCATTGCCATAGCCATCACCTCCTTGCCCTAGCCACAGTCCTCCTAAACCTCATAAACTCCTCGGAACTACCCTCCTCATCCCTAAGCCTCCTACCCGTGAATTCAAGGAACACCTCATCCATGGTTGGCTCCTTAATCGTTATACTCGTAGCCCTAATACTAAGCTTGTTGAGGGCCTCGAGTATTATTGGGGCCGCCGTATTACCATTCTTAACCTTAAAGGTTATCGCGTTGCCATTCACGATAACCCCACTAACGCCATCAATACTCTCAATAACCTTCCTGCAATGTTGATATCGCCATTAACCTCGATAGTTATTATATCACCACCAACCTTCTCCTTAAGCTCCTTAGGAGTACCAATGGCGAGTATCTTGCCGTGGTCAATAATCGCAATCCTCTCAGCATACCTATCAGCCTCTTCCAAGTAATGCGTCGTCATGAATATAGTTATGCCATACTGCTTCCTAAGCCTATACACGTAATCCCAAATCGCGGCCCTGGTCTGAGCATCAAGGCCAAGGGTCGGCTCGTCAAGAAACAATATGGCAGGCCTATTAATAAGCCCCATGCAATCTCCAACCTCCTCCTCATACCCCCTGAGTAAGTCTCCACCTTCCTATCAGCGGCATACGAAAGTTCCACCAAGTCAAGCAACTCGGCAGCCCTCTCCCTAGCCTCCTTCTTAGGTATACCGTATAACGCGGCAACAAGCATTAAGTTCTCCCAGCCCGTCAAATCCTCGTCAGCGGTATATTCCTGTAAAACAGTACCTATGCTTTCCCTGACCTTGGCTGGTTGTTTAACAATATCATAACCATTGACTATAGCGGTTCCCTCGGTTGGTCTTGTTACCGTGGTTAGCATCTTTATTGTTGTTGTTTTACCTGCGCCGTTCGGGCCAAGAAATCCGAAGATCTCTCCATAATATACCTCAAAGTTTATATGATCAACGGCCGTGAAGTTTCCATAACGCTTTGTTAAGTTTATTGCTTTAATTGCTGCTTCCATGATGGTCATGTAAGCCGCTCTATACCTTAAATATAAATCTTTCTCTAAATCGATATCGGATAATCGATTACGTATCAATCCTCCTCATTACCTGGGATATATTTGGTACAAACTTGTCTAGGGTCATGTGAGGTATGAATTGCCTAATGTATTCGAAGGCGTTGAGTATGGGCCAATTGGTGTTGTTTCCCTCGCTTCCCCTTAACTCGATGTATCCCGCCCTCCATAATGCCGTTAATGCATCTGCATAGAGCTTCCTAACCCTTATGGCCTCCTCCGCCGCGGCTACCTCCTTGGGCATTACCTTAACGGCTATCTTAACATTACTTATCATCGCCTCTAAGTCGTCCTGCGTGTAATTATTCCTAATGACTGGGCATAGTGTGGATACTACGAATTCCACGGTGAAGTCTACGAGTTTTAGCTCTGGGTCTATCACGTATCTAATTACCCTGGGTAGGTATGGGAAGGACCTGCAGGTGAGTGGTTTATACAGTGAGTGGACCTTGCAGGTCTTATCGTCAGTGTTTAAGAATGGGCATACACCATCGCTATTCAGTTGCATCAGGTATGAAAGTGCCACCCTAACGCCATTCTTAATATCCGTTACCACATAGCCCGGCTTAAATGATAGGTCCTTCACGTCTAGCTCCTCGGCTAACCTACTCAGTATTATTACTTCGTGTGGGAATACCGTCACCGGGGATATTGTACAACAATAGCCGCAATTCGGCATACACCTAAATGGCACTACCACGTCTTCCACCCGACTTTTACTAATTAAATTATTTTCTTCGTGATCCTCATGAGCAGGTAGAGACGATATGAGGCACTAGTAAGACCTCCTTCAACTTCCTAACGGCATAGGCCCTACACCTAATTAACTCGGCAGGGCTACCACTACTAATTAGCGTCCCGGCCCTATCGACGTAAACACCAATTATATCATCGAGCATCGCACCCAGCAAATCCTCCTTGAACCCATCACCAACGTGTATCGCAACGTCAGGTTCAACACCATGCGTTAACAATGAGTATGCGCGCTCGAAAATCGCTGGATGAGGCTTAGCCCTACCAACCTCGTCAGCGTATACCTGCACGTCAATGAATTTACTAAGGCCGAATTTGTCAAGGAGTCTCCTGGACACTGCACTGCTCCAAAATATTACATTAGATATAACGCCAATCATGAAACCATCACTCTTCATCTCCATAAGCACGTATTGCGCGTCCTCACTGGGCTTTACATTAACTGACTCGAGTAGTGTGTTTGCTATTATGTTGGCCACGTCCATAACCATCCTCTCATTGAGTTCAATCCCGTATTTACGGGTCAACCTCTCAAGGAATGTCCTAACATTATCCATTGGCGGTACATACGCCATCTCAACAACTCTCCTAAGCCTGATCTCCCTATCGAGGCCCATGTAGATCTCATAGACATGGTCAAAGTGCACCTCAATATCCAGTGACTTGAGGTACTTTGTTATGTTCATGGCTATCTCCTCAATTAATTCCTTACCGTAATTTATCAGCGTATTATACACATCAAATGTTATGACTCTTAAGCTCATTAATTCACTATTCAATCACATTATTTTAAGTATTCCCACCCATTTGAGGGGTTATGTTTTTAAACCAAAGGTTTAAGCTCGGTCTCGGTGTTAAACCTTTGGTTCAGGTAACAATAATTAGGTTAATTGGGTATAGAGAATGGACGGAGACCCTCGGTCCCGATAGAGAGCACATAATTCAACGCATCCAGGCCCAATTACATGGAGAATTGGTTAATGCCTTCTCCAGATTCAATGCCTGGGCCCACCCACTCAGGTATGATTACTTACTCGCAATAACAAATGGATTAGGCAATGATGAATTAATGAAGGTAATTAAGGAACTTGGTGAATACAGCCCGGTGCCTCTGTCGAGTGGCACGTACGCGGATATGAATCCCAGGGTTGCCGAGAGGGAGGCCTTCAGACTTGCAATGAGGCTGCTCCAGGTGAGTCATTGATGGGAGGGAGGATGATGGTTATGTGGCTATTGCCACATAGACCTTATTGACTCGACAACCAGTACTGAATGGACATCAAGCTACCAATTATATGAGCATGTTTGGGGTGTGGTTAATCAGGTAAGGCTTTACCTGGCGCCCTATGGCGGCATAACACTTTACCTAGGTGGCGATAACATAGTATCAATAGTACAACCAACCATTAATGATGATAGCCTTAAACCGCTGGCTAACCTAATAAATGCGAGGATAGGCGTTGGTATTGCACATAGCGGTAGGATAGCCATGAAACTCGCGACAGAGGCGTTGGACATTCTTAGATCTAGAAATAGCCATGGGGTGATGATGCTCAGAGAGGATTAATCGAGTTTAGGCCTCTTAATGAGCCTAATCCTGTTGACCCTACCCTCCTTAATGACCTGGATATAACCCGCGCTCTCCAATCTCCTGATCGCCCTCCAAAGTGTTGCCTTGGGCATGTTCAACTTCCTCTGAAGATCAGCCTGATAAGCCTCACCACCCATGTCCATTAATGCCTTAAGAACCTCCCTATCGGTTGGGTTCAACCCCTCAACAATTACCGGGTTCACCTCAGGACCCCTACGCCTAATTACAAATAGGTAAGTTAATAGCGCTGCCACAGCAACAATTATAACAATCATGACGTAGTAAAGCATTGATCCAAAAATAGAAGATGACCCTACGACCTTTGCAGTGACCGGTACTGATGAATTTGTAATCGTAGTCACGGCATTCGTATTACCTACACTAGTTGTGGTGGTCTTTGTTGTGATGCTTGTCTTATTAGCTATTGGTAATTCAGGTACGAAGCCTATTGAGTAGTTACCCGACGCGAGTTGGAGCATTATTCCATTACTCACCCTGGTGAAGTTGGTTATCAAGTCTATTGGTAATTGGGTTATTAGTACGTTATTACTTACAAATAGGTTTATTGAGTATTGTGATGAAACATTAATGATTAAGTAACTGCTGGGTGATTGGGTCACGTAGGGCGCGTATTGAATTGTAAACGAACCATTCCCAAACACGGGTATTATTAAGTGATTACCTATTAATATCGCCGGTATTATTGAACCACTTGAATTCTGAACAATTATTGGCCCCAGGGGCTTTACAGGTAATGTAACGTTTAGCAAAGCCGTACTCTGCACAGTGGTTACGTTTATGCTCACCAATGAACCGTTACTCAATAGATAGATGAACACGGAAATCAATGCTACCAGCATCATTGATTCGATTATGGCTTATTGACTTAAAAACTTTATTAATTCACTTAGTAATAAAAAGAGAAATAGAATGAAAAATAGGAGGATATACATGAAGATTAAATTAAATAATTTTTAATAAAATATGACCTAATAATAAACCTTATTAACCACCACCCTTACCCTGTCCTCCCCGTCCATGACTCTGCTGTCCTCCTTGTTTGCCCATGCCCTGACCGTGCTGCCCCTTACCATGTCCCTGTCCATGTAATTGCCAGCCCTTGGCCTCTTGGCCGAACTGCTGTGTAATGTTGAGCCAATCGCTGAATCCCTTACCGTGCCTGAGCATTTGCAGTAATTGCGCCTGCGCTGTTTCATTACCCTGTATTAATGGTATATCATCTTAAGCTCCTTAAATAGTTCATGCAATTCCTTAACACTTGTTATATTGAGTCCAGTGATGTTGGTTAGCATGCCTAACTCATGATCCAGCATTGCTAACTGAGTTAGTGTTTCATTTAGGGTTATTGACCCCCTTATTATCTGCATTACGTAGTGTTCAAGCTCATGGTCAACCCTATTTGCAAACCCTATTTTCTGCTCCTCATAGTACTGACTAGTTATATTACTCAGTAATGACTTATACTCACTTAGCAATGCCATGGCCTCTGAGTAATTACCGCTGACCAGGGCCTTATTCAACTGGCTTAGTAGGCTGTATATTTCGCTCGCCTCGGTGCTGTTCAGTAGTCCCTGTTGCTCGAGCCTCATTAGCGTCTCATTGAGTAGCATTAGTCTGTAGGTTAGTGTTCTATTCCAAATCTCGGCATGCTTCTCAAGCGCATAGACATGAACCAGGTAGTGCCTAAGGTGTACAAGGAATTGAAGTGCTAATAGGCACTCACCCTTACTGACATAATAATTAGTAATGTTCTGTAGCACCGCGGGTGTTAAGGTGAGACTGGTTATGTTGTATGCCGTCATGTTGAACTTCGTTATGTTGAATCCCGTGAATGTGCCGTTTATGGCAGTCTCATTAAAGCCCGTGGCGTTGACGGTGATTAATGACGTGGCATTAAAACCACTCATGTTTGCGCCTACCCTCATTAACCACATATCATCGATGTATAGGTTAGCTTGAATCGCGGTGAGTAGGCCGGGTGGGCATGTGGTTACGTTAGTCATGGTTACGTTGCTTATGGACGTCGCGTTAACGCTAATTGTTGAGTTGGTGGTATTAGTTGTTTGGGAGGCTAGTAGTGGGTTTGCGGTCATGGCCACGGTTAGTACTAGCGTTAGTGCCAGTGCGGTGACCAGCGCTATTACTCCTATATCTATTACTTTTCTGTTTCCCATGCTCATCACCAAATCCTAAATTAATTATTTAATAAAGGAATCCTCCTGAAAACAACGCTTAATTACTGTGAAACAAAGTGAAACCAGAGGGTATGACTCTTAAAGACCGGTGATTTCCAAGGACCTGTGCTTATTCTAATTGATTTAGACGGCACATTATTACCCCTCGAGGCGTGGGACCCCGTGTTTCAGGATATAAGCATGCTAATAGCTAGCAGGGCTAATGTTGATTGGAGAATTGTGTACAGGGCTGCAAAGGACCTGAATAGGGAATTATTGAGGAGCTTTACGATTAAGGCCTTTGATTGGGATTACATATTTACTGAGGTGGCTCATAGATTTGGCGTGCCCATGAGCATTGATGTTAATGATGCATTAATGAAGTACGTGCATGGTTTCAAACTATTTGATGGCGCGCTTGAACTTCTCAAGCTGATTAGGGACTTGGGGCATAGGTTAGTCATTGCAACCAATGGATTGTACAAGTATCAATCCGTGGTCATTAAGGAGTTAGGCCTTTCCAGGTTTATCGATGGTATTAGGACACCTGACATGGTTGGTTGCCCTAAGAATTGCCGTGAATTCTTCGATGGTGCCCAGGCAATGATTGGCGATAACCCGCTTTTCGACGTTTACTACCCGACTAGGTTTGGTTTAATGACGATATTCATTGGTGATTGGGAAAGGAGGTTAAAATACGTATTGGATGTGTGGGGCATTGACTTATCGGGCATCAGGCCAACCTATTCCTTCAAAAGCATTAGGGATTTATTAACGGTGATAACCACCATACTTGCTCAATGAACGTGGTGTCTTCGCACTTTAATAAGGAACACCGTTATCACGATGAAGTCTATTATTATCATCACATGCATTATCGTGCAGTACATACACAGTGCGTGGAGTAGGTAGGTCTCAACAAATATTAGGTATGGAACCACCAATATCCCAATGAATCTCCAGTAAAATAGGACATTCAATGCAAGCGCGGCCAAATTTCCTGGGCCTAAGTCATATGTTAGTACGAGGATTATATTCACTATAAACCAGACTGCCGCCAATAAGTCGAGTGGAACACCACCTATGTCTGAGTACCTACTTGAGAGTACCCTTTCGCAATCAATGGTTATTCCTGGGAATGGGGATTTAAACGATGTGCACAGCGGTGGTAGCTCGTGTAGATAGTAATACGTGTATATTACGATGGATGATGCGAATAGACCTATCGCCGAGAATATGAGCATGAGTATTAACCACGTTCTTGATAGTCTCCTCATCATCACGTAGATAAAGCCCTGAACTTAAATATTAATCTCACAGTGTAATTACTGCATTATTAATTAACTTTAACGAGCTAATTAATTTATTAAAGCACTGCACTTGATTGTGCACGATGTCTGAGGTGGGTAAGAGGATAATATTTCACGAATTGCTCACGCCCGAGGAGGCATTAAGTAAGGTGTTTAGTACCGTTAAGGTTGAGCCATTGGGAACGGAGGTCGTTAGAATTGAGGAAAGCTATGGGAGGGTTTTGGCGAGAGATGTGTATTCACGAATTGACGTGCCACCCTTCGATAGGGCAACAATGGATGGATTTGCCGTGAGGGCTGAGGATACCTTTGGAGCTGATGAACTTAATCCAATTAAGTTAAGGGTTATTGGTAATGTTGAGACGGGGGCCGAGGAATTGCCCCAGGTCAATTCTGGCGAGGCCGTTGAAATAGCCACCGGCGCTCCAATGCCTCCTGGAGCAAATGCTGTGGTTATGGTTGAGTATACAAAGCGCAGTGGTGATGAGTTAGTGATATACCGCTCGGTAACACCTGGTGAGAATGTGATGTCCGCGGGCTCTGACGTGATGATGGGTGAGCTAATACTTAGGCGGTGCACGGTGATTAGGGAGAGGGAGGTTGGGTTGCTCGCGGCTGTTGGTATTGATAGGGTTGAGGTGTTCAGGAGACCTAAAGTTGCCATAATCTCGACCGGAAATGAGTTGGTTAGTCCAGGTAAGGAGTTAGGTCGTGGTAAGATATACGATATAAATACGTACACGATAGCCCATGCCGTTGCGTCAATGGGCGCTGAGCCAATAATCATGGGTATTGTTAGGGATAACATTAATGAGATGAGGGAGACCGTGAATAAGGCATTGAATATTAGTGACTTGGTGCTTTTATCAGGAGGGACTTCCGCGGGACTTGCGGACTTAACATATAGGGTGCTTGACGAGATTGGACCCCCCGGCATAATAATCCATGGGCTTAAGGTGAAGCCTGGTAAGCCGACGGTCGTTGCCGTGTCCAGAGATAATAAGTTAGTCATTGGCTTACCCGGGTACCCAAGCTCGGCGCTAATGATATTCAACATAATAGTTAAGCCAATACTGGCCAGGATGCTTTGCACGGGGTTGATGAGGTTAAGATTAGGGCTAAACTCGCCATTAGGCTGATGGCGCAAGGGTAGGAGGGCCCTTTACCCCGTTAGTCTCGTCGATACAGGGCACGGGATAGTGGCATACCCATTACCCGCTGAGTCAGGTGCCATAAGCACGCTGGCCTTCGCTGATGGTTATATAGCCATTCCAGAAACCGTGGAGTACCTGGACAGTGGTGATGAGGTTGAGGTTACATTATTTACACATCAGTATATGCCGGCTAACCTATACATAATCGGTAGTCATGACCTTGGACTAGACGTATTAATACCAATGCTCCCAGGCTTTGTTAGGGCTAGGGTGATTAATGTTGGTTCCATGGGTGGGCTCTACGCGGTTAAGCGTGGTGAGGCTGACGTGGCTGGTCTACACCTTGTTGATGAGGAGACTGGGCAGTACAACGTGCCGTACATGATCAAGTACGATGTTAAAAATGCAGTTCTCATTAGGGGCTACCTCAGGGAACAGGGATTGATAGTGCCCAGGGGCAATCCCAAGAACATAAGAAGCATTGAGGACTTATTGAGGGGCGATGTGAGGATTGTTAATAGGAATAAGGGTGCAGGCACGAGATTCCTACTCGACCTGAAGTTAAAGGAGATAGCATCTAAAATGGGTATTAAATTTGAGGAATTAGTGAGGAAGGTGAATGGTTATTACTATGAGGTTAAGACCCACACAGCCGTCGCAGCCGCCGTGGCCCAGGGAAAGGCTGATGCCGGCGTTGGTATTAGGCTGCGGCTGCGATGTATGGTCTCGACTTCATACCACTTGGTTGGGAGAGTTATGACTTCGCAATACCCATTGATAGGCTTGAGAAGGATAGCGTTAAGGCATTCCTAAACATGCTGAGGAGTAACGAATTTAGGGATGCCCTCAGTAAATTACCTGGCTATAAGGTTCCCAATGATATCGGCGAGGTTATTTGGAAGGGTCAATAATTCTAAATTTAATTTATTTAATTTTAAAATTCGAATTATTTAGTGGGTAGCTTGTCTACGAAGTAAACCTTCCTAAGCTTCTTGTAAAACGCTACCCTGGAGTTTACGAAATCGATCAATTCCTTATCAGATACCTTACCTTTATATTCATCGCGTAGTACTACGTAGGCCACGGGTAGTTGGCCTATGTTTGGATCCTCAGCTTGTTCTCCAGTTACGTAGGCCTCCTTAACGGCTGGGTGCCTCATTAATATTATTTCCAGGTCTCGCGGGAATATTGGATAGCCCTTATACTTAATCATCCTCTTCTTAACACCCCTGAAGTACAGCAGGCCCTTATCATCCATGACCATTAGGTCACCGGTTAATAGCCATCCATTGTAGATAGCCTTCCTCGTATCCTCAGGGTCGGAATAACCCTTCATTATCCAGGGGGCCTTAGCCGCCAACTCACCAACACTACCCACACCCAACTCCTTCGACGGATCATTTGGGTCAACAATCTTCAACTCAGCACCAGGTATTGCCGAGCCAACGGTACCAGTTATGTCCTTGTACTTAATTGGCTGCACCGTGAGTACATACGCCTCGGTTAAGCCGTAGAACTGCACAAGTGGCACGCCAAATCTTTGGTAGAACCCCAACTGCGTTGTTGGGGGTAATGGCGCGGCTGCAGAGAGGGCTAGCCTTAATGACGATAATGCATTAGGACTTAAGTCCTTATTATTGAGTATTTGGTCGAACATCAGAGGTACCCCGGCGAATACCGTTATCCCATACCTACGTATTAACTCAGGCGTGTCCTTAGCGTCGAAGTGCCTGGCTATAACGGCCTTGGAACCCCTTACGAAGGCCGACATCAACTCCGTAAGCCCAAGTATGTGGGATAACTGGGCAACCACGAGTACCGAGTCTCTGGGGCCAAGCCCTATCGCCTCACCAAACGCGTATGGACCTGAGTATAGGCTGAAGTACGTGTGCCAAACCTGCATTGTCCTACCTGCAATGCCTGCATAGTAATAGATCAGGCCGACATCATCATCCCTAACCTCAATTGGCCTAAGGCCCGTTGGTGAACCACTATTTAATAATTCCTGAAAACTTAACACCCCCTGTCCAGAGATGTCAACACCAATCACCCTATACTTAGATAGAACCGCCCTCTCCCTCTCAATGACTGACTTATCCGCAATCACAGCCTTTGGCGCGGAATCACTTAATTGGTAGTCGAGATCCTCAGATATGGTTAACGGATCTATAAGGACTGCCGATGCGCCTAGAATCCACGTTGCGAATAATGAAATAACGGCCTCCACACTATTACTCATAACTATGGCTATCTTATCCCCATGGCCAATGTCAAATTTACTGAGAGAGTTTGCAAGTCGGGAGGCCGTGTTATAAAGATCGCTATATGTCAATGCCACGCCACGTTCATCAATTAAGAAGGTATCGTTTGGGCGGCTCCTTAAATAATCAAGCAATGCATCAATGGGATTTTGATGAGGATAGCTTGATTTTGTTGCCATGGTTATCACGACTTTATATAGCCGCGTTCGATTAGGGCTGCCTTTATCTCATCCAGCGTTCTAACGTCGTCCAGCGTTGATATGTCTCCATATGGCTCATTCTTCACCAAAGCCTTAATAACCTCCTCATTATCTTACCCGACTTCGTCTTTGGTAGTCTCCTTACTATTATTACGTCATCAACCCTGGTACCTGATGCTCTGGCGAACTCCTTAATATCGTTGATCAACGCCTCAGAAGGTGTTTCCCCTGACTTAAGCACAACGAAGGCAAGCACCTTTTCACCACCGCCGGGTGCCGGCGCACCGACTACGGCAGCCTCAGCAACCGCCTTATGCCTTGCGAGGACCCCCTCTATGTCCATCGTACCAAGCCTCTCGCCAGCAACACTTAGTATGTCATCGGCCCTACCCAATACGTATAGGTAACCGTCCGAGTCATAGAAACCATAATCGCCTGTGTAGAAGTATCCTGGGAATCTAGTCCAGTAGGTCTTCATTAGCCTCTCATAATTGGGGTCATTCCACATCTTAGCCATTGCTGGGTTCGGGATTGCGATGACTATGTAACCCCTCTGCCCAGGTGGGAGTGGGTTGCCATCATCGTCGACCACGAGCCATTTACTACCTGGGAATTGAATACCCGCTGAACCGGGCTTAAATGGTATTTCACCAAGCCCATAGGGTGTCGCTGCGATTGGTATTAGGTGCTCGGTCATCCAGTAGGCATCCGCAATTACCGTATTCGGTAACTGCTGTATATACCACTCGGCAACGCCTGGGTTGAGTGTCTCGCCCGTATTGAGTATTATCCTTAAGCTTGATAGGTCTCCCTTAAGTGCTTCCTCACCAATGCTCCTAATTGTATATAATGTTGTCGTACTACTCCAGATTAGTGAGACGTGGTACTTCTCAATTATCCTAGCAAATAAGTCCCTCTTATAGCCCACGAATCCCTCGAACAGGAGGCCGGTCATGCCCATTACGGGTATTGTATATAGGTTAGCCATGGGCCACACAGGCCAGCCCAGCTCACTTATTGTCCACCAAACATCCGTATCCTGTGGGTTAAACAATGCCCTAAACGTCCAGTTAAGGCCTATTGGGTAACCACCATTACTCTGCCATAGTCCCTTAGGCCTACCCGTCGTACCCGACGTGTAGTATATGGTGGCAGGCTCATTAGCCTCCACGGGAACGGGCTCGACGTAGACCTTGCCCTTGGGGGCTACGTCCTCATAAACCAGGTCTCTACCCTGCTTAAGGTTGAAGTCGGAGAATCCCCTGGACACCACCAGCACCTTCTCAACCGGTGTTTGATACTTCTCGAGAGTCCTGTCGACCAGATCCTTCATCCTAATCTCATCACCAGCCCTAAATCCCTTCGATGCGACTATAAATACCTTTGACCCACAGTCCTGGAGCCTATATGCAAGGGTTTCCTCGCTTAAGCCGGCATAGTGAATCACTAGGATGGCACCGAGTCTGTGGACCGCGAGGCCGAAGTAAACGGCCTCTGGTATATTTGGCATCATCATCGAAACGGTGTCGCCCTTCTTAACACCAAGCTCTTTAAGTACGTACGCAGCCCTATTCACCTCCCTATAAAGGTCCCAATAGCTAATGACCTTGCTATCGCCCCTCTCATTCTCGTAGTAAAAGGCGACCCTATTGGCCCGAGTCGGTATGTGCCTGTCAACCGCATTATAACTAATGTTCAGGTAGCCACCCCTAAACCAGTAAACATCGGGTGCCCTACCCTCGAGCACTGACTTAGGCCTTTCAAACCAGGTAAGGTATTCAGCCTTATCAGCCCAGAACTTAGCCGGGTTCTCCGCAGCCTCAATAGCCATTCGCCTTATTCTATCTAAGGAATAGAACTTTTGATTTACCGCCATAAATAAAATATTTATGAACTCTTTTTAAGTATTACCTCATGAAAATAGGATGTGAAGTTTTATTGAATTATTTATGTAGGTAAAATGATTATCCAACAACGCTTTTATAATAATCGAAGGTTAATTCCTCATACCACTTAGGCACCTTGGGCTCGTAGAGTGAGAACTTAGCCAGTGGGTATGGGTGTATCCTCTTCACCGCATTTATGCCAGGTATTACCAGGTTTAGATACTTGGCAGGTATTACTATGCTGATCTCATGATTCTCGGTTCTCCCAAGTATTAACTCGCCAGTCCCTGGTATGTTTATCTGAACCCTACCATATTTATGCGAATACGGTATTAATGTGCATGATGCCAGCCCAATATAGGTAATTTCGCTGGGCATTACACCATTCCAAATCAATGCCTTGGCAATGGTAGCTATTTGGCAGGTAAGCCGTAAATAACCACGACGTGTGGTTCAAAGTCTATTCTATCAAGTGGCGATATTAACACCAGCTCTGTCGAGCCTGGTTCGAGGAATCTCAAGTGAAGCGTATTAACTATTTTACTCATTGTCTCCTTATCGGACGTATGCCATTGCGGTATGTCCCTATCGATGTATTCCAGGGTTACCTTCGTTAAGCCAAGCGCCTCAGCGCCTATCATGCAGAAGGAGTCCTCAAGCCCAATCGCTAACTTCCATCCGTAGGTCCTCGCCATGTTTATGGCTTGGCAAAAGGCAACTCTAATGCCGAGATCCTTATATGGTCTCTTAAAATCACCTATATCGCATTGCTCACCCCTACCGCAAAATTTGATGCCTATCGGCCATGTCATTAAGCCGAGAACTTCCCTCAACTTAGTACCCTGCTGCCTAATCTCGTCAATTGACCCATGAACCTTTATGCAAAAACAGCCTTATAAATAATTATACCGTGCCGTTAAGTTAATGCGTAAATTTTTACCAATAAAATATGGCAATAATATGCCATTTATTATATGATTTACCTAATGGATTTCATAATATTTAACTTCTTATTCAGGAAGATACTTGTTATATTGACGAGCAAGTATTTAAACTTATTATAAGTATTGCGTGGTTGATGATTCTCGACATCGCAAAATTACTCATTAGACTTAGGGCGTATTGGGCATCAATCAGGGGTCTCCGGGAATTCATTGATGATTACCCATTTGATGAAATAGCGCTTAAGGCGCTTAAGGGTCGTGATGCGATTTACCCATTTGGCGAGATGGCGACCTACGGCTCCGCAGTGCTTGGCTCCGGAATTCATGATAAGAGGGGATTCCCAAGTTTAAGACCCTGGATAACTCAATAATACTGCTACCGCCGGCCTTCACGCTAGGAGACTTGAGAAGATGGCTGAGCTTCTTCGGGAGCCCACGTTCATGGACGTGAACCTAGAGAGCTCATTAGGTGGTTTTAAGGTTTCCATGCCCATAGTGGTCGGTTCAATGGGCTCCACGGCAATAGCCAGTAAGTTTAGCCTTGACATAGCCAGGGCAGCGGCTAAGGCAGGCATCGTCATGGGTATTGGCGAGAACGTAGCTACGGTAAGGGGTTACTCAAGGAGGTACACGAGGGGTCACCCAAGCTTTAAGGAGAGGTTGATGGCATACCTAACCAATGTTGATAAGTACGGTGGCGTAATTATTCAACAGAATGTGGAGGATGCATATGACGAACTTTGGAATAAGGTGTATAGTGATAAGGATGTTGAGCCGTACATTGAGGAGGGCCTTGTAGGTTTTGAGATTAAGATGGGGCAGGGGGCAAAGCCTGGACTTGGCGGTGTAATTAAGATCCCGAGGGAGGAGGCAATTAGGCTTAAGGCTAAGTACCACTTTGAGATTGACCCTGAGAGGGTTAGGGACAAGTTCATAACTAGGTATTCGGTGCCTGGCACGTACACAGAGGACATACTTAGGGGCATGATTAGGTTCATGAAGACAGCATACCCAAGGGCAAGGATATGGATTAAGCTTGGCCCATACAGGGACGTGGATAGGGTGATTAGTATAGCCCATGAGGAGGGCGCCCACGCCGTGGTGATTGATGGTAAGGAGGGTGGCACTGGAATGGCGCCTTCAGTCGCCATGAAGGACCTTGGTTACCCAACAATAGTCGCCCTCAAGAAGATTCATGATGCCAGGAAATTAGGCATAGTGGACACATCCCTACTACTCGCGGGTAGGCTCTATAATGCTCCCACGTGGTTAAGGCCATGGCCCTAGGAGCCAGCGGCGCCTACATGGCTAGGCCATTCCTAATAGCGGCGATGGTTAAGGGCGAGAGGGGCGTCCTGAACTACATAGAGGCTGTCAAGGAGGAAATGCAAATGCTTGTGTCCGCCTTGGGTAAGTATGACATTAGGGAGGTCAATACGGAGGACGTCGCCGCCATCGATAGAGATACAGCCGAGATGTTTGGGATACCATACGTCTACTCACCAACGTTTTAAATAGTCTAATTTAATAACTGGTTCTTTCTAACGTTATCGTGAACCTGAGGGCATTTATCAAGCTTTCTAGGATTGAGCACGGAATACTAACCAGCCTAATAGTCATTGCATCCTACGTCATATCTGGCGGTAGGAGCATCACCGCCATGGCGCTCCTCTTCCTATCATCATTACTTACGGAAATATTCCTCTTCGCCACTAACGATATTTACAATATTGAGGAGGACAGGATTAATAGGCCGGATGCGCCCCTCGTGCGTGGTGAGGTCTCGACTAGTGAGGCTTGGGCATTATCATTATTATCCGTGGTTATTGCCGTGTTGCTGAACGTGCTTGGTATTGTCATGGGATATTTAATGGCTTGGAGCATTGTGATACTAATAATGGCTATAGCACTTGGTTTCTCCTATAATTATAGGTTGAAAAGGACTGTAATTGTGAATAACGTCCTTGTGGCGGTGACATCATCATTAACATTCCTATACGGACTATACGCCATCTCATCCACAACGCCAACCCTCAACTTGCCCTATCTATTATTTACCGTTTCCTTCCTATCCACGATGGGTAGGGAGTTGGTTAAGGGCGCGATTGACGTCGCGGGTGATGTGAAGGCAGGTGTTAAAACTGTTGCTAATACCTACGGTATTAAAACTGCGATAAAACTTGCCGTAATGTTTACATTGATTGCAGTTCTCATATCGCCATTGATAATAGTTTATGCGCTTCAGAACCTTTATGGATTAGTTCTATCGGTGGGCGTTTTAATAACCGATGTGGTGCTCACGTATATATCAATAGTGCTTCTTAGGAATATTGATTACATGGGGAGGTTCAGGGTATTGTCCCTTATCGCCATGTCCATTACGATAATTGCCTATTTATTGCTTGCATTATTAATAATGGTTCATTAAATACCAAGGACGCTTCGGAGAATTGCTAGGTAATTAACCTCCTTAAACTTCATTTCCTTAAGTGATGGTATTTCAATGAGCATGGGCTTCCTCATCTTCATCCTCATCTTCTCAAAGTCCTCCCTAACCCTATCCACTAAATTGCTCGTTATTAGTATGGCGCCAACGCCCTCCTCAATACTTAACTCCTTAATTATTGATAATACATTCTCACTCTCACTAACTACCCTACCCTCAAACCCAAGCAACTTAAACGTGTAAACCGTATGCTCATCCCCAAGCACTATTGCACGCACGTTCCCTAATCACTATAATAAATTTATAAAGTTAATTACATAATCACCACGGCTCCCTCTTAAGCCCGAGTAGGTAGGCTATGGTGTTCGTGGCCAGGTGTATCGGTGGCGTTATTATTACTGCAATCACCACGTAAATCGCCCTTAAGACACTCGGTTGAATGAGCCACAACGCCAGCAATGCCGCTAGTAAGAAGTCGAGCTGGTCAAGTAATGGCGCCGGCGCTCCACGGGGCAAACCAAGCCTCCTCTTGATGAACGCCCCGAGCAGGTCACCCAACAACGCCGCAACGCACATCGCAAACACGGCCAATGGATTTGGTAGCTCTGAGGCTATGTTTACGGCCTTAGACACGATAATGTATGTTAGCTCACCAATCACGAAACCAACCAGGAGACCCGTAATGAAGCCTCATACGTCTTACCATCACCAAATAGTCGCTTCCCATCAATGAAATTCCTACCAAAATCAATGGGCGTTCTACGCCTAAACACCTTACTGGCCACAACGGGTGTTGCGTTGGTGACGTATGGGGGCCAAATAATTAGTAACGTGATTATAAAATCCCAAAGCAAACCCACGCGTAATCACTCGAGGCTATGCCTCTTAATTAAATGCGTAATTGCTGAATTCCTCGTTATGAATTCCTGACCGCACACTAGGCAGTAATAAACATCCATCCCATTACGCCTAACAGAAACTATTAAGTGCTCCTTCATGTGCCTGAGGAATGCCCCCTCTCCATTCAATTTCGCGCCACATATATCGCACGTTATTGTCTTACCGCCAACCCTGCCATGCTTGCGCATGTGGGTGACGAAGGAGTTAGCGTCAACCTCGGCACCGCACTTTGGGCACCTCAGCTTTGGCCTCGGTACGGCCTTGGTTATTGCGTCAACTACCTTATTAACATCCTCACCCATGTAATCACATAGTGGGCAGACAACCACCTTAGTCAATGCCTTGGCTACAGCGCCCATAGTCGTGAGAACCCTAACCCTCTTACTTTTTAAGTTCTAACACCCAACTCAGGTAGTGAGTAGGGTCGTAGGCCTGGCAATGCCAAGGTGGGACTTGGGCATGGTGGGTTATGTGGCGGGCTCATCGAGTGAAATTGACCATGCATACTCCGAGTTATTCCTACGTTGCTACCCAACCACGGTGGACATGACCAGGGAAATGGAGGGTAAGGTCTCCTGCATAATCAATGTAATTAAGAGGGGGTTGTCGATAAGTAGTGCCGTGTTTCTACTTGATCCCTACGGTATTGCCAATGACGTGGGTACTAGGTATGGTATTAAGAGGGAGCTCATACTTGATGGTGTGTATTCATGGTTCATTAATTACCTAAGGAGTAATGGCTTTATCGGCGATGTCGATGCTATAGAGCTTGATCAGGAATTATCAATACTAATGCCTAGGATTAAAGCCAGGGTGGGCGGTAAAGCCAGCATGGTTGCCGGCGTCATGGCGACGATAATGGCTGTTAGGGGGATTAGGGTTAGTGAGTTGCCCATTAGGGTTGTTGATGTTCGTAAAGACGCCATTAACTACATAATGAGGGCAATCTCAAGCCATTAATCAGCATTTCCGGCGATCAATCATTCATCAGGCAAATGCCTCCTCATCACTGTAGTACTGATGCCATTAAGTGATTTATAAGGTCTTTGTGGTATTAGGGTGATCCTTAAATACAGCCTTATTAATTACCTAAGCTATGGTAGGGGGTACACCGATTAAAGAGAGCGATATTAAGAACTACCCGCATGAGGAGTGGACTAGGTCATTTCAATACAACGTAACCGCCGGTACTGCCTATTCAAGGTTTCTTGAGGGTTTAAGGAATGGTAAGATTTACGGCACATACTGCGGCAAGTGCGGTCACGTGTTCGTACCACCAAAGATGTACTGCCCATACTGCTTCAAACCCGTGGATGGCTGGGTTGAGGTTAAGGATGAGGGAACCGTAATCACCGCCGTGGTAAGCTACATAAGCAGTACGAGGGAGCCGCTTAAGGAGCCCAGGGTTGTTGGTGTGATTAAGCTTGACGTACCAGGTAGGGAATTCAGCGAGCATAGATTCCCTGGAATAATGCACTACCTATGTGTTGATCCCGAGGATGTTAAGTCAATGAAGGTATTTGGGATGAGGGTTAGAGCTCGGTGGAAGCCTGCCGATCAAAGGACTGGCTCTGTCCTCGATATTGAGTGCTTCGAGCCTGTGAGGTGATGGGCATGTCCTTCGAGAAGATAAACGTGAATAGGGATGTTAGGCATTGGCTCCACACAATTGAGCAGGGATATAGGTATACGGCTGGTCCGGTAGGTACGAAGTTCCTGGAGGGCCTTAGGGCCGGTAAATTACTGGCCGGTAAATGCCCGGTTTGTGGTAGGTTATTAATGCCTCCAAAGGCCTTTTGCAATATGACTTTGCGGAGATTAAGGAGTTAGTGGAGATTGCGCCAGTGGGTGTTGTTAGGACTTATACCGTGGTTTATGAGGATTCATATGGCAATAAATTGCCTAAGCCCGTGATCATAGGCTTCATAGAGTTTCCAGGGGTTACGGGTGGTCTCGTTCACTACATAATTAATGTCGAACCGAACAACGTTAGGGTAGGGCTTAAGGTAAGGCCCGTGTTTAAGCCTGAGAATGAGAGGAGGGGTTCCATAACGGACATCGTTGGTTTTGAACCTGTTTAAGTGTGTAAATGACAAAAATCTTAAATAGGTATAGGGTTGTTGGTTTACCTGAATGAGTCAAGCGCAGAGGAGGATTCCCGTATATAAGAAGATACTTCAGGATAAGATTAAGGAGTGGATGATTAAGGAATTCCTAAACTATAGACTGGCTAAGCAGGGCTACGTTGACTCGGACGTTCTCAAGACACCACTTGGCACTAGGATAATCATCTACGCCGAGAGGCCAAATAGGATAATTGGTAGGAAGGGCGTCATTGTTAAGGAATTAACCGACCTACTTAGTAAGAAGCTTGAGGTTGAGAACCCAATAATTGACGTGACGCCAATACAGAACCCAGAGCTTAATCCAAGATCATTGCCAATAGGATTGCCTGGGCAATGACTAAGGGCGTTAAATTTAGGAGGCTGGTATGATAGCCATTAGGCAGATAATGGATGGTGGCGCAAAGGGCGCTGAGGTTACCATTAGCGGTAAGTTGACGAGTGAGAGGTCGAGGTTTGAGAAGTATGTTTATGGTGTTATTTATAAGAATGGTTATGACTCAAGGACTAAGGTCCAGAGGTTTGTGGGTCAGGTACTACTGAAGCCTGGCCTCTATGGTATTGAGGTTAGGATAACACCGCCGATTAGGTTCAGTGATGAGTTCCAGATAAAACCACCAAGCAGGGAGGTCACTGCTGAGGCCCAGGCACAGCAGGTACAGGGTGGTGAGGGTGGCGAGCAGGCAGAGGCTTAATGCGAAGACATTAGGAACATGAAACCTGAGGATAGGGCAAAGCTACTCAATGACTTAAGGAATGAACTACTTAAGTTACAGACACAGAGGGAGCGTGGTACGCTGGATAACCCTGGCAGGTTAGGGCGATTAGGAGGGCCATTGCAGGATATTAACGATAATGAATGAGGAGGCTAGGAAGACCGTTAAGGCAGGTAGATGAGCAAGCCATTATTATTTAAGTTCATAGAGACTGTTAATTGTAGGAATGATTCCTTAAATGGCATTAGTGGCATAGTCATTGATGAGACGGCGAAGACCATTAAGGTGTTGACATTAACGGGTTCCATTAAGGTGGTTATTAAGGAGGATTGCTGGTTTTATGTAGACATTAATAATTGCACGTACTTGGTTAATGGGCGTAGGCTTATTCTTAAGGGAGGGAAAGGAAAATTTTTTAAATTCGTAAAATAACCTTGCCACGTGTCTGAGCAGGAACTCACTGAGCGATTAATTAACGGTATCATAGCACGACTTCAGAATGAAATTAATGAGTGGAGTAACAACGTTAGGTTAAGGGCTGAGGCTGAGCTTCTTGATAGCGTTAAGGCAGTCCTTGATAAGTACTCAAGTACTCTTGAGAATATTGATAAGGAATTGAATATGGAGAGGGAGTACAGGCTTTATGATGAGATGATGAAGGAGAAGAGGGAAAAACTAAGCATACTTGAGGAGGCGTATGCAGAGGTTGTTAATAGGATTAGGGATAGGATTAAGTCCATGAGGGGTACCGATGATTATAAGAAGTACCTTAAGAATTCGATGCTGTGGGCATTATCAATAATAGGTTCCCAGGATGTGGTAATAACGACAAGCGAGTCCGACGTAGGTATCATTAGGGAATTGGTATCGGAGCTCGGACTTAGTGCAACTATAAATACGACAAGTGAGGAATTACTTGGCGTCATAGTTTCTTCCCAGGACGGCTCAGTTAGGGTCGACGCAACATTGGATTCGAGACTTAAGCTTATGGAACATCAAATAAAGACATTACTGGCACACCTCGCCTTATCCGGGTGAGGTTATTGCTAACATGTAGAATTAATTTTTTTAAATATGTAGAGTTTTAATGCATCGTGTCATCGGGTAAGGGCAGGATTGTATACATAAGCGGGCCTGTCGTTAAGGCTGAATTACCTGGAGCATTACTTTATGAGCTAGTCTTCGTCGGTGAGCTTGGACTCTTTGGCGAGGTTGTTAGAATTCAGGGTGATATGGCCTTTATACAGGTTTATGAGGAGACAACAGGGCTTAAACCCGGTGAACCAGTTATTAGGACGGGCGAGCCACTTAGTGCGTGGTTAGGCCCTGGTATACTCAATAAGGTTTATGATGGTGTTCAAAGGCCATTATCGCTAATATTCGACTTAACAAAAAGGCCATTCGTTGCCAGGGGCATTAATTATGAGAAGGCGCCGCCTCTAGACTTCAATAAGAAGTGGAAGTGGATACCAAAGGTTAAGGTTGGTGATGAGGTTGAGGTTGGCGATATTCTCGCGTAGTCCAGAGACACCACTCGTTGAGCATAGGATCCTCTACCCACCGATCTATAGAACTGGCGGTGTCGTTAAGTACGTGGCGCCTGAGGGTGAGTACACAATTGACGATGTTATTGCTGAGGTCGAGACAAAGGAGGGAACCGTGAAGGTTAAGATGTGGCATAAATGGCCAGTGAGAAGGCCGAGACCGTTCAAGGAGAAGTTACCACCTGTTGAGCCACTAATAACGGGGATTAGGACCATAGACACCTTATTCCCAATAGCCATTGGCGGTGCAGCTGCAATACCTGGACCCTTTGGCAGTGGTAAGACGGTGACGATAAGGACGCTGGCAATGTACAGCGAGGCCAGGTTAGTATTCCCAGTGCTTTGTGGTGAGCGTGGTAATGAGGCTGCGGATGCGCTGCAGGGGTTGCTAAAGCTCGTTGATCCAAACACGGGTAGGCCGTTGATGGAGAGGACTACCATTATTGTGAATACATCCAACATGCCTGTGGCCGCTAGGGAGGCGAGCATATACATGGGTGTCACAATTGCTGAGTACTTCAGGGATCAGGGCTATGACTCGTTCTTAATGGCTGACTCAACGAGTAGGTGGGCTGAGGCGATGAGGGAGGTCGCTCTAAGGATCGGTGAGATGCCCAGTGAGGAGGGATTCCCGGCATACCTACCGACTAGGTTGGCGGAGTTCTATGAGAGGGCTGGTAGGGTCGTGACCCTCGGTAAGGGTAATAGGCTTGGCTCAGTCACGATAGCCGCGTCGGTGTCGCCGCCCGGTGGTGACTTCACGGAGCCGGTCACAAGCCATACGCTTAGGTTCATAGGCGCCTTCTGGCCGTTGGACGCGAAGCTTGCCTATTCGAGGCATTACCCAGCCATTAATTGGTTAATGGGCTTCAGTAGGTATGTCGACACGGTGGCTGAGTGGTATCAGAAGAATGTGGCGCCTGATTGGAGGGATCTTAGGGATGAGGCCGTCAGGATACTAACGAGGGAGGCCGAGCTTCAGGAGGTTGTGAGGATACTCGGCACTGAGGCACTCAGTGAGCAGGAGAAGCACCTGTTAAATGCGGCATTCCTGATCAGGGAGGGATTCCTTAAGCAGGATGCCTATCACCCAGTTGATGTTAGGTCATTACCGCCAAAGCAGTACTGGCTTCTTAGGCTCATCATAACGTTCTATAGGAAGGGCCTTGAGGCGATTAACACGGTGTACCCGCCTCAGCACTTAGGGAGTTAGACGTTGTTAAGAGGTTGGCCAGGCTTAGGATGGAGGTTAGGAATGAGGAGTATAAGAAATTGGTCGATTATGAGCAGGAGTTAATAAGCGCCATTGACAACCTAATTAAGCAGTATGAGTCGCAGAGGGCGGCATCTACTGCTTAGGTTTACCTTAAATATTAATAACCGTGCTTACTAATGACTTTATTAATTGATAATTCTCATTTCCGCATAGAACAATAACGTATTTATCACACCCAATACCACTTAACTTATTTAGCTCATCCGCAGCCTCACTTGACAACTCATCGAGGTAATTATTGAGCTTGAGTATTAGGAATTTATTTTGTGGACATACGAATTTAAGGAATAGTACTGCATCAGAACCATTCTTTATTGCAATATCCCTAAGCCTTATGATGAATTCCTCATTAATACTACGGTTGATTACTGATGCGTAACACCTCCTACACTCGCACTTAAATACCTGGGAGAACTTCGTAACCTCCCTTATCTCATCAATGCCCAAATCACGCAATAATTTATTGAATAATTCCTCACCCTTACTTGTTAGTTCAGCCCCACCTCTCATAACCCTGATAGCCCCCTGGCTCTTGAGCTCATTAAGTACGCGCCTTACAACGCCCTCGCCCATGCCGGAAACGGCACTTAGTGAGTACCTGCCCATTCTTCCATACCTCTTAAGCATTAGGAGCACCGTTAATTCCTCAGCACTCATTTGCATTAGTTACTACTTAACCTAGGTAAAAATAATTTTCCTTTACCAAGTTATATTTATTAATCCTTACAGCAATTGTGCCTGGTGATCATCATTTGCCCAGTAAGGGCATGTACACGAACTCCAGGGAATTACCAATAATGGCCTACAACACCGCATCAAAAAGCCTTGAGAAGATAACCCTCCTACGCCCTGGCCTCGCCAGGATCTACGTATGTGGATTAACACCGTACGACTCAATGCATGTTGGGCATGCGAGGACGTTCGTATTCTATGACATATTCAGGAGGTACCTGGAGTACTTGGGTGCTGAGGTTCGGTTTGTGACTAACTTCACGGATATTGATGATAAGATAATAAACAGGGCTAGACAGGAATTCGGGAGTGACTTAATTAATAGGTGGTATGACATACCGAGTAGGTACATTAAGGAGTTCTTTGAGGCTATGGATAGGTTATACGTAAAGAAGGCATATGCATATCCAAAGGTCACTGAGAACGTTAATGACATGCTTAAGTGGATACAGGAGCTCGTTAATAGAGGTCTAGCCTATGTTAGTCCTGATGGTTCGGTTTATTTTGATATAACGAAGGTGCCCAGGTATGGTGAGTTCTCGGGCCAGAAGATTGAGGACCTAATCGCGGGTGCCAGGGTTGAGCCGGAGCCAGGTAAGAGGAATCCACTGGACTTCGCACTCTGGAAGTCCTGGAGTGAGGGCGAGCCCTGGTGGAATAGCCCATGGAGCCCGGGCAGGCCAGGCTGGCACCTGGAGTGCGTGGTAATGTCCAGCAAGTACCTCGGCGTACCCTTTGACATACACGGTGGTGGGCAGGACTTAATATTCCCTCATCACGAGAACGAGATCGCAATAGCCAGGGTTTACTTCGGGATAGATTACTTCGCGAGGTATTGGATACACGTTGGCCTAGTAACCATTAAGGGTCAGAAGATGAGTAAGTCGCTTGGTAACATAATACCGATAATGGACGTATTAAGGAAATACGATGGTGAGGTGCTGAGGCTTTATTACGCAATGACCCAGTACAGGAAGCCCATGGACTTCGACCCAGACGCGCTGGATCAGGTCAGGAACTCGCTAATGAGTGTATACGCGGCGTATGACATGCTCATCGAGGCCATAAACGAGGCCTCTGACACGGGCGATAAGGATGCCGAATTATTAGGTAAGGTTAATGGTTTTGTTAATTCCTTCGAGGAGTCAATGAATAATGACATAAACACGAGCGGCGCAGTTGCAGCGCTCATGGACTTCGCCAGGTACGTAACATCCACAGTCATCTACAACACACAGCACTTCTCAAGGAATGCATTAACCAATGCACTAACGGCCTTTAGCGACCTAGCGAATATACTCGGAATACTAAACAGGACAAGACTACCACCATCACTCGTCTCACTAATAGACACCCTAATAAAGGTCAGGGCCAATTAAGGGCTAGAAAGATGTTCGACCTCGCGGATGAGATTAGGAATGAACTTGGGAGGCTTGGTGTTGTAATAAGCGACGTCGGCAGTAAGACGTATTGGTACATTGATAGGGATAAGCTATCCCAATTTAGTTAGGTCTTTACCTTGGGTGTGTAGAGTCGCCGTAATTATATAATTACGGCGACTCTCCAGGTCCAATGCACGAAGCACGATTTATCCATGCCCCCTACATGGCTTATTATTGAATCCCTGAATAAATGCTTATTACCTCCTTTAATTCGGTACTAGGTAAATGAGGACCGTATTCCTTAGTAATGGTTCATTAGCTTTATTGTATGATGAGAATTACTACATAAGGGACATTTACTACCCATTACTTGGTCAGCATCACCACCACTCCTTCGGTGGCAGGTTTAAGATTGGTATTTGGCATGATGGTAGGTTCACGTGGCTTGAAAACATAGGTAATAAGGAGATTAAGTTAAGTGGTTCGAGGGCGGAACTCAACGCTTACTGGGATGGGCTTAACATCCACATGGAAGATACGGTGTTAATACCGCAACCCGTGCTCGTCAAACACGTATCTATTAAGGGACCAGGTTTCGTAAGAGTTATCTTTTATCATGATTTTAAATTGAATGATTACGAGGCTGGCGATACCGCATTCTACGATCCATCATTGGACGCGGTATTTCACTATAAAGGGAATACATGGTTTGGAATAGCATCTACGAACCCAATCTATGAATATACAACAGGTAGGAGAGACCTCAACGTCGTGTTACCCGACTGTGAGGATGGCACATTAAGTAAGAACCCGATAGCCCAGGGCTCTGTGGCCTCGGCAGTATCCATAGCGAGCCCCGAGTTTTACTACTTCATGGTGGCTGGTGATAATTATGAGAGGGTTATGAGATTAATAATTGAGCTTAGGAATAGGAGTAATGTAGAGACATACTTCCGAAGGTCAGTTAATTACTGGAATAACGTGGCCTCTGAGTACGGCGATGATGAGTTGGCTTCGCAAAGCATCGTGGTCCTGCTCGGTCATGTCGGTATTAATGGTTCGATACCGGCCTCCCTGGACACTTCAATAATAAAGTTTAACCTGGACACGTATGGTTACCTATGGCCTAGAGATGCCGCATTCGCGGCCATGGCCCTAGACATGGCTGGCTATTACACCTTCACGAAGCGCTTCTACACCCTAATCTTTAAGTTATTTGGTGGTGAGGGCTTCCTATTCCAAAAGTATAACCAAGCGGTACCTGGGCTCTACATGGCATCCGTGGACTGCCAGGAGTAGGAAGTCACTGAATATTCAGGAGGACGAGACTGCACGGTGATTTACGCCTTCTGGCACTACTTCCAGAGGACTAGGGATTATGACCTGCTTAGGGAGGTTTATGACGTAATAACGAGGGCCGCAAACTTCATGGTTAATTTCAGGGATGAGAAACTGAAACTACCCCTCGAATCCTACGACCTATGGGAGGAGAGGCTCGGTGTGCATACGTACACCGCCGCGTCCGTTTACGCAGGCCTACTTGCGGCGAGTAACCTGGCTAAGATGCTTGGTGAGTATGAGAGCGCCAGTAAGTGGGAGGAGGCAGCCATGGAGATTCGCGAAGCCATTAGGAACTACTTATTTGATAAGGAGAGGGGTGTTTTCTATAGGTCGGTTAGGGTTGATGATGGTAAAATAACGGAGGTTGACAGGACCGTTGACGCAAGTATAATGGGTATATTCCTATTCAATGTATTTGACGTTTATGAGCCACTGCTCGAGAGCAGCGTCAAGGTTATTATGGATAGGCTTTGGGTTAAGCCCATTGGTGGTATTGCTCGTTATGAGGGTGATTACTACCAAAGGGTTCCCGGCGACTACAGCGGTATTCCCGGTAATCCATGGGTAATAACCACGCTTTGGGTTGCCCAGTACTACATGGCTAAGGGTGATTGTTATAGGGCTAGGGACCTGATATCGTGGGTTAATAGGGTGAAGACCCCCACGAACCTACTGCCTGAGCAGGTTGACCCATTTAGGGGATTACCAGTTTCAGTAACTCCCCTCGTTTGGAGTCATGCGGAGTATTTAAGGACCTACATAATGAGGAAGAGGCAGTGCGCCTAGGTTCCCCAGTACGTTTCATAAAGCCTCATCCAATAACCACTGACCAACCTATTTTTGCCTAAGACCTCGGTTATCGGCACCCTAACTATGTCGCCACCTCTATAGGCAATCATCTTACCGAAGTCGCCACCCTCAATGGCATTAAAGGCCTCCGTGGCAAATCTAACGGCTAATACCCTATCGAATGCCGTTGGTGGTGCGCCCCTAATGACGTGCCCTGGAATCACGGCCCTAGTCTCAAGACCCGTGACCTTCTCTATGTATTGAGCCAATTCATTACCAACACCACCAAGTCTGGAATGGCCGAACTCATCCCTAGGGCCACCGTACTCCTTAATACCCTCGGAAACGACGACCAAGGCCCACCCCCTACCCCTATACACCTCCTTAACCCTGTTAGCAACGACATCCCAGTTAACAGGCCTCTCGGGTATGAGGACGAAGTCGGCCATTGTAGCCAACCCAGTGAATAGGGCTATCCAACCAGCCTCCCTACCATGACCTCAACGACACCAACCCTCTCATGGGAAATTAATGTCGTCTTAAAGTTCTCAGTAACCTTAATAGCCTCGTTGACGGCCGTATCGAAGCCTATCGTGTAATCCGTACCGTAAACATCATTATCGATTGTCTTTGGAACACCAACCACGTTAGCCAAACCCCGCGCCTGCGTCTGTGCAGCGGCGCTTAACGTATCATCACCACCAATCGCCACAATCACGTCTAAGCCAAGCTCCTTAAGATTCCTGGCAAAGACTCAGCCCTAGCCTCATCCTTGAAGGGATTCGTTCTCGAAGTCCTAATGAATGTACCACCCGTAAATGCAAAGTCTATTAGGTCCTTAGACGTAACCCTCCTAACCTCCTTATCCAGTATTCCCCTCCAGCCATGGTATATCGCGTAAACCTCATGTTTCTTTTCCAATAATTTAGTCAGTGTGTATACGGCTATGTTAAGCCTGGCGCATCACCACCCCCAGTGAGGATACCCACCTTCATTTAACCTCACCCAGCACCTCAACAACCTTCTTACCTCCATAGACGATTTCCGAAAGGACCTTGGCGAATTTTAATGCATCCCTCCTCTGCCATACATTCCTACCAACCGCAATACCGATGGCTCCAGCCTCTATAACGCCCTCCACCTGCCTCAGAAACTCTTCCTCTGTCTTCGTCTTAGGGCCGCCCGACATTAATACCGGTACCTTACCCGCGACCTTAACGGCCCAGGAGAATGTCTTTGGATCGCCAGTGTACTTAATCTTCATGGCATCCGCACCAAGCTCAAGGGCAACCCTGGCTGCGTAGGCCACTATTTCCGGCGCTGTCTCGTTCGTTACCTTACCACCCCTTGGGTACGACCAGACGATCAGCGGCATATCGAACTTAACGGCCTCCCTCTTTATCCTAGCCAACTCCTCAAACATCTTCCACTCATAACCACTGCCTGGGTATATGGTGTAACCCACGGCGGAGGCGCCTAGCTTACGGCCTCCTCAACAGTGCAGTTGGCAACTGATATTGGCTCACCGTTGTATAGGCTTGTCTTACCATTCAACTTCACAATAAGCGGCACACTACCGTCATAGTACTTCTCAGCAATACCCCTCTGGAAAACAACACCGTCGAAGCCTGCCTCACGGGCTAATTTAAGTATGTACTCGGGATCCGCTGAGTCGGGGTTATCTAGGAAGTCTGTGGTCCATGCTCAATGCCGTGGTCATAGGCAAGTATTATTGACTTACCCCTCCTCGCGAATGTCCTCAGGAATTTCTCAATTAATCCTGCCATCAACTACCTCATTGATTAAACCCATATTTAATATGTGGATGTTAGAAATGTATTGTTGGGTATAATGATTACACCACTTCTATGCATTATTACCCTCGATGTTTATTGTGATACCGTAGATATCCCTAATTTGTTTAAGTAGGTCGTTAACCATGAACCTAAGTATTTCAACACCAACCTCAGGCCTTATGAGGTCTCTACGTAACAAACCAACAACACCCGTATCACTAACATCAATAGTCCTAACAAGGTTTATATTGCCATTAACCTCAGCATCAATGATCCTATCCCATCTAATGAGGTCCCTATTTATCGCAGCAATCAACGATGTCTCGACGGAATCCGCATGGCCAAAGATGGGAAGTATTTCGTAATGTAATCAACGACTCTCTTATTATATACGTAATAATGATAGACCCTGGGCCTAACCCTTGAGTAGTTCCACTCCTTAACAACTATATTCAGGGCGTCGACATTACCACCATGACCATTAACAAACACAACGCCAATGGGGCCATGCGGATACACTCTCGACAAAGTCAAGGAGATAATGAACCAGGCTTTCAAAGCGAACCCACGTAGTACCTGTGAAGCCTACGTGCTCCATCGATGAACCAACGGCAATTAATGGGTAGAGCAAAGCCCTATCCTGCATTTTTCGCTCGGCCTCAGTAGCCACGTAATTCGCGATTATGGAATCCGTACCCAGGGGTAGGTGGGGCCCATGCTGCTCGATTGACCCAATTGGCACAATGATTAGTGGTCCTTAGGTACTTCACCACGTGTTATCTCCAGTATCCTCATATGATAACGTTAAATGTATTATTATTAAAAGCCTGCGTTTAATCCCCGTATCTTCACCTTAACGACCTCCCTAGTATACGGACCAAGCGCGTTGCCGAGTATTCTCTGCGTGAATCTATCGAAGGCACATACCTCACTACTTGTCGGTAATCCGCATATCCTACATAGGCGAGTTTCATTACTCACTTGACCATCTGCCCTACTTATTACCATGTATGAATCAATGTTCCTAACAATGCCCCTTAGGAAACTCAGCTTAATGCCTGGGTGCGTTCTCTCGAGTTCATTAAACATAGTCTTCAACTGGTCCTCCAACACGTTCCTTGGCTTGTACGGACAGGGCTGCGCAACAAAGGGTAGCTGCGCAGCTATTGAGTATAGCAGGGTCTCCCTCTCGTAGGTCTCGTATAATGGCCGTATGTGGGCCACGCCGCCCTTCATGGTCTCCGTTCTCGGTATGAGCTTTACCAATGATCTATAGTCATGAATTAATAACGCCTTTAACGCATATGCTGCAATGTCATCCGCGTGGTGGCCTGTGGCCACTGAGGATGCGTTAAGCTCCACAGCCGCAGCATTATAGATGTATCTCCGGGTTAAACCACATATGGAGCAGGGAGGTCTCCCAGACCTATCTCTGTGAATTACGTCAGGGAAGTCCATGTTAAATAATTCTCTGTATGTAATCAATACTAGTGGCGCGCCCGTCATCCTAGTCAATTCCTCAACGGCGGACCTAGCCTTCTCTGAGTAATTGGGTATTCCCTGATCAATGTGTAGTGCGACCAGGTCAAACTTGAGGTCCTTTCTAAGCTCAGAGAGTACTTGAAGCATTGTAGAGCTATCCTTGCCGCCTGATATCGACGCCATTACCGTATCGCCACCCTTAATCAATTTGTACTCCTCAATAACCTTACCGACCCTCTTCCTAATAAACTCGATAAAGTGCTCCTTACACAGCGTTAGCCTTGCATACGGTATTCTCACAAAGGCCCTCCTACCACAGATACTACACCTACCAGGTATTGACTCCCTAACAACCCCAACAACATCACCAGCACGGAGACCCCTACCCAAATCATCAATAAGGGTGCCATTGACAAAAACATGGGTGGCATCATCAGCCCCAACGGCACTTAACAATTCCTTAACACTCATAGAACCAGGACTAACCAATGCATACTTACCCTCCTGAACAAACTCAACCCTAACAGACATGGTGAGAATCAATAACTAAAATGCAATCGCCTTAAAAATAATTGAGGTGTTTAGGAGGACTGGGTCTCTTGTTGTGTTGAAGGTGGTTCCTGAGGTCGTGGAGGGTGGATTGATTGGTGATAAGTCGCTTTATGTATTTCTCCGAGAATTGGTGTATCACGACATTGCGGAGAAGGTCGATGGTGAGAACGTGATCGCAGACCCAATACCCAGGAAAGCCATACTTAAATTATGACACTACCTTTAGACTGATTAAGCATCCCGGTCTCATTCATAGCGCAGTGTCTGAGCTGGCGGTATTCTCATGGCCCTTATCGCGGGCACCAATGCAGCTATTACATTTATTGCTATGGGCAGTACGAATATTGATACTATATCAAGCGGTGTCAGTGCTATGGGCAGCATTATCGATGATGGCGCGGCGCCAGCAGCCCTTCCCGGACCGAAGGCCGGCCTCATGAGTAATGATGGGCTTGGGAAGGCGCTGATTATGACCATGAGGAGTGCAGTGCCTATGACAGACCCAATTATCGCTATTATTGCAGCCTCAATAATGAGGAGTAGTGGTATTGACCTTCCGCTGAAGCCCACAGCCCTCATTATTCCGAACTCCCTGGTCCTTTGTATTACGTTTATCATCATTGTGTCGAACATCCAAATGCCAATTATTATGAAGCTTATCCCGGCTATGAAGGCCAGGAAGAGCTCGAGCACGGTGAAGAACTGGTTAATGCTTGATAGTAGCGTCGATAGGTTTAGCACCTGGTCCATCGGGAATAGGGCCTTCAACTCATTGGTGACGTAGTTAATGTTTTTTGGTGAGTCAACATAGACTATTATACCATTAACGATGCCCGATGGATCGAATTGCGATAAGAACGTGTTTTCATCAATGAATATGGCATTGTTTGGGTTTAGCCTATGATGCCAATACCGCTTTGTTGCATTATGGCGCCTATCGTGTAAGTTAGTTGGGAGCCGCTTGGTGTTGTTATCACCATTACCTGCCCGGGATAGGCAATTTGCTGGCCGGTGCTTGTGAAGGCGATGTCGTAACCAACTAGGGCCAGGCCAGGTGATAGTACCGGGGCGCCAGCAATATGGCATTTCTCAGTGAGGTCACTCCGTATAGTTGCATGACCTCCTGCTCCGTGGCCCCTATTATTGTTGCCGTGACATCATGGCCATTAATATCAACCCTGGCCACGGTCGAGAGTATCGGTATTGCATTTGTTACGTGTGGTATGTCCATGACCTCGTAAACATCGGTAAGCGTTAACTGGGAGTTCTGCCCTGGAAATAGGAATACGGTGTTCGTCCCAAAGACCCTCTCGAAGAAGCTCGTTGTTAATGCCTTATAGCCCTGCCCAAGGCCTATGGCTAGGCCAAGGCTACTATGGCTATTATTATCCCAATAATGGCGCCTATAGTCCTACCCCTACGCTCCCACGCCGCGCTCCAGGCCAGTCTAAAGTAATCGCTAACCCTCATGAGGAATCACCATGCTTTCTACGCAGGAGTAGGACTACTACGGTTATTATGATTACAGCAACTACGGCTAATGTAATTATTACGTAGGTGAAATAATTAATCCTGTGGAACCTATAGTAATTAGTGCCTTGTTGACCGTATTGGGAAGCGTACTGCGTGATTAATGTGGCGTTCCTAATCACGGTTATTGGCACCGTGTAATACTGCACGTGTTGCTGCCCGAATTGGTCTATGTACTGTATTTGGAAGGTTATTGTTGTGTTCATGGCACTAACGACGCTAAAGCTGAAGGCCACGGCGCTCAATTGCTGGGGGTTCAGCGTGCCCATGTAGGTGCTTGACTGACTAATCATCTTAATGCCGGGGCCCGGTATTGCGGTTATGTTTAGGTTGTATGCCGGCACTGGGCCTGTGTTGACGAAGTTCAGCGACACGGAGCCCGCCTCACCAATCGTTAATGGGGTTGGCGCCACCTGGTAGCCTGTGATTAGTATTGATGGTTCGTTAAGCACGGAGAGGGTTATGGAGCCCTGGGCACTGCCAGGATACCCACCGGTGTATTGGTAGGTCAGTGAGTATGTTATGGACGCCGAGGATGAGGTTATTGGCACGGCAATGGGCACATATACATAGTCTGTGGATCCGGAGGGTATCTCGCAATATCATACGTAGTATTGCCCGTTAGGCTTAATCCCTGGGTTGATGCTATGACTAATGTCACGTTATAGATGGGTACGGGATTAACGTTCTTAATACCAACAATTAACTTACCCGAGCCGATCCTCAATGATGAATTGACTGGATAAACAATGACCTGGCTTGAGGATACCGTAGTAACGCTCATGCTTATTGAAATACCTCCACTGACGGTATTACCGCTTTGATCAAGCCCTGAGTAGCTTATGGTCATCGTTACGGGGCCACCACTAATTGGTAATATGTACAGAGTCACGGTGTAGTTACTCCCTGGATTTAATGTGCCGATTACCAAGGTGCTGGGACCCACGGTTAATGTGGCGCCATCAATTCCCACGTTGGCCTGTAGGTCGTAAATTGGCCCACTACCATTATTACTTATCACGAGCTCCACCGGATTAACCAGGTTACTAACCAGGTACTGCATATTAGTGCGCACCGTGATCATTGGAGAGCCGTAGATGACCAGTGGGAAGTTTATGTTCATTGAGCCTGAGCCCGCCACCTGTATGTACGTGGTTACCTGGGCCCTCGGTGATGTCTCGTACTCGGCACCCCAGCTTATGGTTAATGTTGATTGGCAATTAATGGGTAATGTCGAGTTTATTAGGTATGTGACCGTGACTTCCTGCCCAGGGTTTAACCAACCAATGAATACAGGGTTTTGTGAAACCACGGTGCCGCTGCAGGGCGTTAGGGAGAACTCGGTGTTGTACAGGTAGTAGCCACCTATGTATATTAGTGTTATTGAGACCTTGGAGATGCCGGTAATCGTTGGTGATGGTGTTGATGAAATGCTGACTATTGAGAAGGGTGGTGCCGTGTTTGAGTACTGCTGTGCATGTGCCAGGGGTATTAAGACCAGTAATGCGAGTAGTGCCGTGATTATTAATGCGTATTTATTAGTTATCATTTTCGACATCGGGATTGAACCACGAACGCCCTTTATAAACCATACTCTCTTTACAGCGGGTATCGTTGTTACAGTTTCAATATATGGGTGCTTGGTGAGTATGTATTTTAAAGAGGTGCCGTAGTAACTGCTGTGTCGTTTATTGAGGCCAGGGATGTGTGGAAGTACTACGGTGATTACCCAGCGCTCCGTGGTGTGAATCTGGAGGTTAATGAGGGTGAGTTTAGGTGTGTGGTTGGGCCTAGCGGTAGTGGTAAGACGACTCTTCTAAGCCTAATAGGTGGTTTGGACAGGGTTAGTAGGGGTTACCTGAGGGTCGGCCCCTATGAACTGCATAAGCTCAGCAATGCGGAGCTTGATAGGTATAGGAATGAGCTTGTGGGCTTCGTGTTTCAATTATACTACTTAATACCTAGGATGACTGTTCTCGAGAACGTCGAGCTACCACTAATAGCCAGGGGTGTCGATCCAGGCCGGAGGAGGAAACTGGCCCTGGAGGCCCTTGAAATGGTCGGCCTTAGGGATAAAGCCAGGAGAAGACCCAACGAGCTTAGCGGTGGTGAGCAGCAGAGGGTTGCGATTGCGAGGGCCATTGTGGCCAGGCCAAGGCTTTTACTGGCGGATGAACCCACGGGCAATCTAGACAGTAGGACAGCTATGGTTATCATGGAAATATTCAGGAGGCTAAACAAGGAACTCGGCATAACCATAGTGATGGTTACGCACAACCTCGAGTTAATAGGTAATTGCCACAGGGTTTCGAGAATAAGTGATGGGGTGATAACGAGGACATACGAGGTGCCGCAGATTCGTGAGGGTCTTGAGCAATTAATTAGGGAGTTAACCGCCGTTTAACGTAACCGCAATGCATTAATAAATTAATTGCGGGTGCGCCATTAATGAATGTTAAGTCATTATTGAGGATTACGGGTATTATCGGCTTTATCATGGCGGCCATAACCACCTACATATACATAGCCCACATACTCCTACCGGCAATAACGCCAATACTCATCCACCAAATCGAGTCGCGGTTGAGCGGTGAGGGCGTTGCAATAAGCCAGGGCGATATCTCCGGCTTTATCTCGTTCATGGGCATTGTAATGCCTATAACCACCCTCGTGGGCATGGTTATTGGTTGGTTAATAGAGGCCGCGGTCCTAATGGCACTACTCAGGGCATTCAAAATCAACGCAGGCTTCACAGACACCTGGCTACTCAGCGGGAATTACTTCTACGTGAGTGTGGTTCAGACAGCGGTTGTAATAACTACACCACTATTTGAATATTCAATAAATGCTGTGGCGGCACGACGAGGCATTCTGGGGGAGCCCATACTACTTGCCGTGGGTTTGGTATTCACGGTAGTTGGTTCATTACTCCTAGCCTACATATTCGCCAGGGCATATGGGACGAGCATCACCAAGGCATTAATACCAACATTAATAGCTTAGTAATCTTCTGGGCGCTATCAACAGTGATTTAGAGCCAGGCCTAAGGTAAACGTAGATGAAGGCCATCATTCCACGAACTTGCGTATCAAACCATAAGGACATACGGCGTTATTGGGCTACGATGGTTCAATCACTCTATCACCGCTCCATATATGGCGTCAATGCCCAGTTGCCTAGCCCTCTCTAGGGCTTCCTTATCGATGTTCACAGCCACCATTAACACCTTCTCGGCCCTCCTGTTGAGGATTTTTTTTCAATAATCCTCGCCTTATCAAAAAGCCACTCAACATCCTCCAACTCCGCATGCGACTTGACCTCAATTAGATAAGTCTTATCAACATGTATGTAGACATCTATCTCAAGCCTAGCCCCAGGCCTGTAGTACCTACCATCAACGTCAGTATACACAAACCTCTCAACCTTACCAGGCTCAATACCCCTCTCCTCCAGGGCATGCCTATAAAGCTCAAGGACAACCCTCTCCAGGTCACGACCCCACCTCCTACCCAGCGAACCCATGGCAACCTTAAGCTCACCAACAGACTTAACGAGTTCCTCGAGAATCCTCTCATGATCCTCAAGTCTCCTATTTACCTCATCAAACCTCCTGTTGAATTCCTGAAAGCCGTACTTAACGTAATCCGCTAAGGCCTTAATGGCGTCGGCAATCACCCTCATATCCTCACTACGGGACTCCTCAATAGCCCTCCTCACGGCCCTCTCCACAACCTCCTCAAGCTGCCTAAGGTCTATTGAACTCACACATTAAGTTTGGCACAGTGCATTAAATAGTTTTCATTAATAATCACCATGAGAAACACGAATCTTCAATTGAAAACAGCTCTTGTGGTGTTGCGGTAAATTTATATTTTTATTAATTAAATTACTAAATTACTTAGTGTTATGAGGCTATCAGGACAGACGTGAATAAACTATGGGAGGAGAATAATAAGCTGTGGCAGGAGGTTAGGAGGATTAATGAGAACATAGAGAGGCTATGGCAGGAGAACAGGAGAATCAACGAAAACATAGAAAAACTATGGCAAGAAAACAACAAAATATGGCAGGAAATAAGGGGTATTAGGAGGACTTTAGAGCATGTGACGTTATCAATAGAGGAGGAGGCTAATGATGTTGTTCAGTACTTCCTTAGACAGAAGGGTGTTGCTGTGGAGACTAGGCCTACACATTTTAATACTAAGTACGAGTTTGATATTTATGGGACTAATGGGCAGTTGACCGTGGTCGGCGAGGCCAAGACTAGGGCTGGTCCTAGCACCGTTAGGAGGGTTGTTGAGAAGATAAATGATGCTGTTAGGGCAATGCCCGACAAATTCCCTGGAAAGGTCATTAAGGTCATCTACTGCCTAAGGCAATGCCGGGCGCGGTCGAGGAGGCTAATAGGCTTGGTGTTTGGTTCCTTGAGTCTGGTAGGGAGAGGAATTCACCGAGCATTTAATGATTTGGCTTGGTAATATTCAATTCCTTTATTAGCTTAATTAGGGATTGGACTGGGGTACCACTGCTCGTGTCCACGCAAGCTAGGTTGAGGGACTTGGCCAATGCATTATATACTACCCACTGCCTCGGTAGTGCCTTTGCGGTTTGTTCACGGCCTTTACGCTTAATTAATGTCTTAAAATCGGCGATTATGAACACGTTCTTACAATGTCTGAGCGCCAACGCCAGCGTCGCCCTACCCCACAGCGTCTTGAGGAATCCAGGCTCGGTGGTTATGCAGACCCACACTAGGAAGTCCAGGAGACCCCTCTCGCCAATCACGGTTTCGTAAAAACTGGGCATTATGAACCTGAAGAACCAATTAGGTAGTACTGATGCGAATTCGAGGAACCACCAAAGGGGCCTCAGGTTCCTCGGTATTGAAATCCCATAATATGGATTATCAACACCCCTCATACTTGGGAATAGCGCCAGGAACCTAGCCAGTAGTGATGCCGCCATGTGCGAACCCCTAATCCAGGAAATCCTAACGTAGTCGTCCTTCATCACGTACTGGGCAAGTAATTGCGCCAGTGTGCTCTTCCCAGACCCATCAGCCCGAATAGGCATATCCTATCATGACCCATCGACAGCACCTAAATAAGTATATACTTAACATTTTTCGTTATTAATTAGTTCTTAAAACACTAAACAAACATTTATACTTTGTGATTGTTTTTACTAATCAACATAGTGGCTTTCAATCTTAATTCTCAATAAAAATCCTCAATGAATAAAAATAATCAATAATACCTTAAAAGCTCGTCATTTGGCCACCTAATACGTACGTTACATAGCTCTTCATGTCTCTTAAAACCTTAGTAAGTGCATGAATATGATCATTATTCTGTCAATATATGTCAATTAAATTTATTCAGAATCAGAAATTTTTATATACTTAAAATTACGTACATGAACCTTGCTGGCTTGGATCTGTTGTTCCTGCCCTGCCTTCTTCCTGTTTGGTCCTATTATTCCGGCTATTAGGTGTCCTTCGGCTATCCACGTGAAGAATAGCAGTTTATAGGCGTAGTCCAGGAGTTCCTCCCTACCCGTCTCTCGGAATTCCTTAATCATGTGGTCCGCGATCTCCCTAAGCGTCTTCACATCGTCCCATGTGTATTCCTCGTAGCTTAACCGTTATTAGGTACCTTAGCTTCTCCTCATCCTCCTTCGTGTAGTACTTCGTCCTGGCAACGGGCACCATTGATAGGTAGCCCCTCAATGCCGTGGCCTCGGACTGCGTAATAACGTTTTTAATGGCTAAAACATCAATTAATGTATTACTGAAGCTGAGCATCGATCGAGAGAGTTCATAAATATTGACCCTAATACCACCGAGTTCGCTCTCAATATTTGCAAGCCTCCTCTCTACATTCTCAAGCCTACCCTCAAAATTACTAAGTCTAACCTCAACATTGCTCAACCTCCTCTCAACATTATCAATCCTACTCCCAAGGCTCTCCCTAACCTCCTCAATCCTACTTCCAAGTCCTTCTTCAACCTTACTAATTCTATCCTCAAGCCTATTCAGCCTATCCCATAGTAATGCCGTTAGTGGTCCAACAACCGCCGCCACGCTGCCCAGCATGCTCAGTATTGTCAATACATCAACCATTAATTACCAATTAACTTAATACATCTTAATTAATAAACCCTTATCATACACCTGCCAGGTTCGGAGTTGATTCTTCATGAGACCGCCATGTAATTATTCCCTTTGGTACTTCGACCTGCCTAGGTACTGATTTCATGAGCACTTATTGATTGAGTTAGTACTTTAGGTGGTATATTGCGGTAATTGAATGAGGGCCACCGCTTTTTAGTGATGATTTTGATCTCTAGGCAGGGATTACTGCTGTTGCTGGGCTTTCTGTTGTTCCTGCTTTGTCTCCTCCTCAAGCTTCTTAAGCTCCGCCTCAATCTCCCTCTCAATCTCCTCAATGGGCTTTGGCGGCGGTGTTGTGGCTAGTGCGTAGCTACCCAGGCGAGTATTCCGAAGACCACGATTATTATTAGCGTATCGGTTATTTGAAGCACCAGAGTTGTGTATGGTGTGAAGAAAGTCAGGTATATGTAGGCAAGTATAATCACTATTGATGCCACAAGCAACCCAATACCAACCGCCTTATCCCTATTCATTAAATTCCACATGAAAAGGCAATTAATAAGCATTACTTTTTTTTCAACCCATCGAAACTTTTAACACATTAACAATGATTACCGCCATTAAATAAATAATTATCATAAAATATTGAGTAACTCATTTATTATCCTCCAATCACTCATCATAGTAATCAACGAAAATGATTAAGGGCATAGCCTAGTAATCATGTTCATCAATGGATTCGAGGCATTCTTACGTAACGTCAGTATAAACATCAACACCCAACTCCCTGGCTAGTTCCGCGGCCTTATCATCAACGTATGGAGAGATGATCACAAGCCTAGGCTTAACACCATTAACCCTCTCATAAAGCCTACCAACCCTCCAGAACTCCGCAACATCACCCCTGGAGATGCTTGACTTAACCTCAACGAGTATGTGCGTACCATCCCTAATTACCAGGTCAACATCAACAATAGCCGGATGCCCATAAACCTCACCGCTAGTGTCGTTATATGTCCATTTCTCAACCCTGGCCGTACCGAGTATCTTCTCGACAATGCCCTTCATACCCTCCCTAAAAGCCTCCTCAGAAATAACACTCCACCTGGCACCTAATGCATCCAACTTCCTATTAAAGGCCATTATTGACTTATTGAAGTCCTCCCTCAAATTCCTCAACTCGGTCTCAATAGCCTCAAACCTCTTATACGCCTCCTCCCACCTCCTATTATTCTCCTCCCAAAGCCTATTATTCTCCTGCCACAACCTGTTTTGATCCTCCCTCAAAGCCCTAACCTCTCCCCACAGTTTCTCCTGACCCTCCGCAAGCCTCTGAACGGTCTTCACCAACTCACTAACCGCACTAATTAATTGCTTGATTGAAGATTGAACATCCATAATCCCAAGTAAACCAACCACCGCCAATCTAAACACCTCATCCTCCCTCAACAAACGCAAAAACTCGCTCCTAAGGTCTTCCCTCATTCCTATTCTTACACTATGGTGCTGAATTAATAAATCTAGTGGAATCACCATAAATTGCATTGATTATGAGGAGCCTTTCATATCTTCGTTCTTGAATAATGAATAACACTATTAATATTTATTAATTACTATGTTATTGAGTCATTAATGATCAACTACTGGAATGACCTGCAGGTCATTAGGAGAAGGAGACCCTTGGTTCATCATCTGATGAATTACGTGGTTATGAATGATGCGGCAAATGTGACCTTGGCCGTTGGCGCATCACCAATAATGGCGCACGCCATTGAGGAGGTTGAGGAGTTGGCGGCTAAGGCTGATGTCGTGTACATAAATATTGGTACGCTTGATGATAGGTGGGTTGAGTCCTTCCTATTGGCTGGTAAGGCTGCCAGTAAGAATAATGTGCCCGTGCTCCTAGACCCGGTTGGTGCAGGCGCGACTAGGTTTAGGACAGAGACCGTGCTTAGGATCCTCAATGAGGTTGAGGTTAGTGTGCTTAAGGGTAATGGTGGCGAGATGATGGCCCTGGCAGGCGTGGCCGGCATGGTTAAGGGCGTGGATTCATTGGGCGAGGCTAACCTTGATATTGCGGAAAAACTGGCTAGGGAGTACGGTGTTACGGCAGTGATCACAGGCCCTAGGGACTATGTGTCAGATGGTAAGAGGGGTGCAGTTGTTAGTAATGGAACGCCAACGCTACAGTACATAACGGGTAGTGGCTGTATGGTTGGTTCAGTAATTGCAAGCTTCATGGCCGTGAACAGGGACTTCCTGGTGGCCTCGGTGGAGGGCCTAGTCACGTTTGAGGTAGCGGCTGAAAAGGCTGAGAAAAGATCCTCAGGACCGGCATCATTAAAGGTGAACTTAATTGATGAATTATACAATATGAGACCTAGTGATTATGAAATGGCTAAGGTCGAAATTAAAGAGTAATTGATATAATCGGTTCAGGTAATTCCTTAAAATATTGTATCCCCCTTCAATAATCAATGAAGGCAGTTGTTGTTTATGAGAAGGGTAAGTACGAAGTACGTGACGTACCAATACCGAGGCTTAATGAGGGTGACGTACTAATAAAGATAAACTACGCGGCACTGTGTTACCGCGACCTACTTCAACTCGCTGGTTATTACCCAAGAATGAGATATCCCGTTATCCTAGGTCATGAAGCCGTCGGCGTCGTGGTCGAATCCAGGGACCCAAGGTTTAAGCCAGGTGATAAGGTTGTGCCGCTGCTTCATGAGCCAGATGGCACCTGTGAGTTTTGCATGCGTGGGCTTGACTCATATTGCGTCAATGCGCTTAGCTATGGTGAGAATATTGATGGCTTCTTCGCGGAGTACGCAGGGTATCAGGTAATGCCCTGGTCAAGGTGCCCAATGGAGTTCCTGACGAGTTAGCCTCATTCACCCCCTGTGTTGTGGCCATGGTTTATAAGGGCCTTAAAAGGGCGGGACTAACATATGGCGAGACCGTTGTTGTGACCGGGGCAAGCGGAGGTGTTGGTATTCACGCGGTTCAATTGGCCAGGGCATTGGGTGCCAGGGTTATAGCTATTACGAGGTCTCCTGATAAGGCCAGGTTTATTAGTCAATTTGCTGATGAGGTTATTACCGAGCAGAGGTTTAGTAAGGTTGTTAAGGACTTAACGAATAATGTCGGTGCTGACGTTGTTATTGAGGCTGTGGGAACACCCACACTTGAGGAGTCCCTGAGGAGTTTGCGTTCTGGAGGTCGCGTGATAATCATAGGGAATGTAAATCCTGACGAGATTTATCAATTAAGGCTTGGCTACCTAATAATGAAGGATATAATAATGATTGGGAATGTTAGGTCGAATAGGTCTGACGTTGTCGAAACGTTTAAATTACTAAGTAGGGGATTGGTTAAGCCCATAATAGCTGCCACATACTCGCTAGACAGGTTTGGTGATGCTCTGGAGTTCATGAGAAATAATTCCAGGATTGGGAAGATACTCATTAAACCTTAATTCATTAATATATCCGAATACTTCTGAATCTTATTGAATTAAATATGTGAGCTTATTTTCACGTTATCAATACATATTCTACAATAGGAGAAGGCTTAATAAATAGGTCCTAAAGGGTTTAGTGTAATGCCTATGGACATAATGTGGGTTATTGGTGGACCGCAGGGTGGTGGCATTGATACTGGCGCTAATGTCTTCATGAGGGCTGTTGCCAGGGCCGGCTACTACGTAATTGGTGATAGAGAGTACTTCTCAAACATTAAGGGTAGGCATAGCTACTTCATGGTTAGGGTTAGCGATGGGCCAAGGGGAGGCCTACTAAGCACGATAGATGTCTTAGTGGCCCTCGATGCTGAGTCCATGTTCACGCACTTCCAGGATGTTAAACGTGGTGGCTACGTAATTGTTGATACGTCAACATTCAACACAAGGCTTGATCAATTACAGTACATGGAGGATGAACTCAAGGAAAGACTTAGGGAGTTCTTTAGCAAGGCAGGTATTGAACCCACGGTTAAGGGTGTCATTGATTACCTTAGGAATAATGGCGTTAATGTATTAACCATGCACTACGCGGACCTACTTCAGGAGGTTAAGAAGAGACTCCATGACATTGACCTTCCATCATTAATTGGCAGGTACTCAAACGTGGTCATGACCGCCTACTCAACCGCAATAATGGGCCTACCCATTGATTACGTGTTTAAGGGCCTTGAGGACGTGTTCACGGGCAGGAGGGGTAAACTACTTGAGTATAATAAGGCCATTGTTGAGGTTGTTTATGACTACGCAAAGCCCATTAAGTCGGGCATATCACTACAGCCAATAAAGAGGGATGTGAGGGCAATAATCGTTAATGGAAATGAGGCAGTGGCAATAGGAAAAATACTTGGTGGGCTAAGGTTCCAGACGTACTACCCAATAACGCCCGCAGCTGATGAGTCATTCTTCATAGAGTCCCACAACATAGTCAGCCTAGACCCAGTGACTGAGGAAGCCAAGGCCTGGAGAAGGCGGGTATAGTGGTTGTTCAGACCGAGGATGAGATATCGGCAATAAACATGGCGATTGGCGCTGGGATAGCCGGCGCCAGGGCGGCAACTGCAACCTCAGGGCCTGGACTGAGCCTAATGGTTGAGGGCGTGGGATTTGCGGGAATGAATGAGGTGCCTGTCGTGATAACGCACTACCAGAGGCTGGGCCGAGCACCGGCATGGCGACGAGGAACAGCCAGTCAGACCTGAGGTTCGTGATGCACATGGGGCATGGCGAATTCCCAAGGATAGTAATCTCATCGGGTGATCATAGGGAGGCCATTGAGGATGCGTACAAGGCTCTTAACTGGGCCGAGAGGTATCAAATGCCCGTTTTCCACCTGGTTGATAAGACCCTAGCCAATTCATACTCAACGATAGTCTGGGACATTGATAAGAAGACCCTTAAGATCGATAGAGGATTAATAGTAACTAAGGATGAGAATGACTATAGGAGGTTTAGGATAACGAAGGATGGGGTATCACCGAGGTCAATACCTGGCCTAGGGCCAATATTCTGGTTAACAGGTGATGAGCATGACGAGTTTGGCCACATAACGGAGGACCCAGTAACGAGGACGGAGATGTATGAGAAGAGGATGAGGAAGCTTGAACTTGCGGACAGGGAAATACCAATTACGGATAAGGCAAGGCTTTATGGGCCGGAGAGTGCGGACATAACCCTAGTTGGTTGGGGTTCAACGAAGGGGGTCCTGCTGGATGTCATGGATATGCTAAGCAGGGAGGGCTACAGGGTTAACTTCCTGCAGCTTAAGATGTTCATACCATTCCCAAGCGATTTCGTGAGGAATGTCCTGGGCAAGGGTCAGTTAATAATTGATGTTGAGTCGAATTATGAAGCACAGGCTGCCGGTATAATTAGGGAGAAGACGGGAATTGAGATCAAGCACAAGGTCGTTAAGGTCACTGGAAGGCCCATATTCGTTGATGAGGTCTACGACGCGTTAAGAAGATATTAAAGGATAGGGATGAGAAGATAATACTAATGAAGGGGCCCTGAAACCACTTAGATTTAAATAAATTGATTTTCCAATTTTTAAAATATTTATACCAGTATTCCCACATAAGTGGCCATATGAAGGCAGTCACGGTTGTCCCAGGCATACCGGAATCATTAAGGTTAATGGACGTACCCAAGCCAAACCCCGGCAAGGGGCAGGTCCTACTAAGGCCAATTAGAGTTGGTGTTTGCGGCACCGATAAGGAGATAATCGAGGGTAGGTATGGCAAGGCGCCCGAGGGTAGTCAATACCTAATCCTTGGTCATGAGGCGGTTGCTGAGGTTGTTGAGCTTGGTGATGGTGTGGATAATGTGGGTGTTGGTGACGTAGTCGTACCAACAGTGAGGAGACCACTAAATTGTGACTTGCCCGTGGACTTCTGCCCAGTTGGTCATTACCTTGAGCACGGTATATGGGGATTGCATGGTCATGCCGCCGAGTACTCAGTGACGGACGCAAAGTACCTAGTCAAGGTTCCCAAGGAGATAGTTGACATCGCCGTGCTCACCGAGCCTCTCTCCGTTGTTGAGAAGGGCATTGACATGGCCATGAGGATTGGACAGGCAAGGTTTGACTGGAGACCAAGGACTGCCCTAATACTTGGCGCCGGCCCCGTCGGGTTATTGGCCACCATGGTCCTTAGACTAATGGGCCTAAGCACTGTGACGACAGCCACAAGGCCGCCGGACAGTCTAAAGGCGAAGCTCGTTAAGGAACTTGGCGGTACGTACATAGACTCAATGACCGAGCAAATAAGCGGTGAATTCGACGTAGTTATCGAGGCCACTGGATCACCGCAGGTGATTAGTGAAGGGCTTAGGCACGTGGCACCCAATGGCGTGTATGTACTGCTTGGCGTATACCCAGGCGGTGGCTCCCTGAACAACCTTGGTGAGTTCATGACCAGTGTCGTGCTCAATAACAAGGTGATCATTGGCTCCGTGAACGCGGGGATTAAGCACTTCGAGATGGCCCTGGAACACCTGAGAAGGGCTAAGGATGAGTTCAATAATTGGCCGGCCAAGTTAATAACCAAGAGGGCAAATCTAAGTAATTACCAGGAGGCTTACACGTGGACTCATGACGATATAAAAACCGTGCTGGAAATAACTCCCTCATAAAACGTCAATTCTCACAATTAAGGCGTTTACCCATACCTAATCCATCATAAAGGAGTTTACATCCCCTAAGCATCTCCTTAATGACTGGGTCATCAACATCATCAGCACTAAGCACGAGTAAGTCCAGGAATAAACCCTCAGGCTTCAATGAACGAAGTCTCAATAACTCACTACGCACATCAGCCACATGCTTAAGTATAACCGCAATATCATAGTCACTACTGGGTAGATAATCACCGCGCGCCTGGAGCCAAATAGTACGATTGTGCTCTCGGGAACCTCTTGAACAAGTTTATTCACGTATTCCCCAAGGAGCTTATCACCCTCCTTAACGTACCTAGCCAGGTCCTTAGAAGCCGACCTAATGAATTCGATGATTCTTCTTGCATACTCCACACACCTAATTGCGGTATCCCCATTATAAACCCTGGGTTTCCTACCAGGATACCTAGACAGGGTATACTCACCACTCAGCGCGTCAGCATAAACATATAACTCCGCAGAAACATCAATGCCCAACGACTTAATAGTCTCAACAATTCAGCTAAGTCATGCGTGAATGGATACGTACCTGCCTTAGCTAATAAGAAACCCTTTAAATAAAGCTCAGCCGCTTGCTGGGCCTCGAAGCACGAGAGCCAATAAAGCCCATCCCTAATGTGGTTCTCCGCATCCCTTAGGAACGCATCGCCCTTCTCAACCCACTCACTGGGTAAATTCATAATAATTATAATTTTATATATGGAACACATCTATATTAAAGCATAACTTACGAGAAAGTGGAATAAAATGGGTAAGTATAATAGGTTATTAAGGGCTCTTGATAAAATGCATTCGGGATTTCCATGAGGATAACCGATGTGATTACGTACGTGGCTAAGGCATACGTTGGAAAGCCAGTCACAGGTTTCAGGGGCTTTTATGAGGATGTTGCCTCAAGGATTAGTCATGGCTTCACGGCAGTATACGTCAAGGTGGTGACTGATGAGGGGCTGGTTGGCTGGGGTGAGGCAATTGCCAGGGAGGCTCCTGAAGCCACTGCAGCGGTCATAAATAACCTATTCAAGCCCATGCTCATTGGTAAGGACCCGCTGGATAACGAGGTTCTTTGGGAGCAGTTATTCTCGGCAATGAGGATCCGCGGCCACTACGCGGGTTACTACGTTGAGGCCTTGTCCGGCATAGACCTGGCCCTTTGGGACATTAAGGGTAAGTACTTTGGGAAGCCCGTGTATAAGTTGCTCGGTGGTGCCTTTAGGGATAGGGTTAAGGCCTATGCATCATCAGTGCTCTTCATGAGTCCTGAGGACACCGTTAAGGAGGTTGAGAGGCTGGTCCAGGAGGGGTTTAAGTACGTTAAGGTTAAGATTGGTAGGGGTTATGACATGGATAGGGCGGTGATTAAGGCCGTAAGGGACTCATTGGGTAATGAGGTCGAGATAATGGTTGATGCTAACACGGCCTATAACGTATCTACGGCAATTAAGGTCGGTAGAATGCTTGAGAAATATGACGTGCTCTGGTTCGAGGAACCGGTACCACCTGACAATATCGAGGCCTACTCAAGGATTGCCAAGACCCTCGACATACCAATAGCCGCTGCCGAGACCCTATTCACCAAGTATCAATGGCTTGAGTTCATGGTCAGGGAGGCCGTTGATATCGTAATGCCCGACATAGCGAGGGTCGGTGGTATAACGGAGGCCATGAAAATAGCCGCCATGGCGGATGCCTTCGGCATACCCATGACATTCCATGTTGGGTTATCAGGGGTTGGATGCAGGGCTGCAACACTTCAATTCGTGGCATCACTACCAAGTCACATAACCTTCACCCCAACCTACGAATACTACTATGTCGAGAGAAACCCACTGGCTTATGAAATAACCAATGAATCGGTGGAGGTATTTAGGGGAGATGATGTGGAAATACCCAATAGGCCAGGGCTTGGCTTTGAATTAAATGAGGAGAGACTAAGGAAGTACATTGTCTAAATCCATGCCTATGGTAAACCCGTCCTTAATAACTTCGTTATGCATTCACTCAATTTCTTAATAAGCATGAGAGCCCTCTCCCTACGTAGGTCAAGCTCCCAACCCCTGATTCAGCAGGCTTAGTGACCTAGAATACCTACTCTTTAGTAAAGGCCTACATGAATATGCGCTTAAGCAATTTAGCAGGGAACATGCCATTAAATTTCTGAGACATGGATTTTGAGAAACATAAGGCGTTGTTGAATTACTCATTAAGGAGGATAATATCTTGATATTACTTGATAAGGTAAGTAAGTTAATAGGAGACGCTGTGGTGGGGCTTAGGTGCTTCGTAAACGCAGTAAATAGTGATAATGTTTAAAAATATAGTTTCTTAATAGCCAAGGGACCTCTATGGAATATCTGGATTCGTAAGGCGTAAGGTCAAACTTGATGGTTATCTTAACCTAGCCGTGAATAATCATCGCTTAATCGGTGGTTATTATGCTCTCTGAATTGAGGCGTAGCATTGATAATATTGATGAGGAGCTAATAAGGCTAATTGGAGAGAGGATTAGGCTCGCTACCGAGATTGGTAGGGTTAAGAGGAGCCTTGGGTTGTCTATTATTGATAGGGATAGGGAGGGCGAGGTCATTACCAGGTGGGTTGAGGGACTGGGTAGGTTTGGTGTTGATGTTGAGACCGCCATTGGGATTGCCCAATCAATAATTAGGGCTTCAACAAGGGCTCAGTTAGTTAATAGGCTTAATATTGGCGTGACAATAATCGGTAGTGGCAGGGTTGGTAGGACATTGGCCAAGGCACTTAGTGCGGTGCTGATGTGGTTCTTCAGAGGCATGATGAGGAGCCCGTGCCTAACGATATCGTAATACTAGCCACTAAACCCACCGAGAACTCACTAAACATATTAGTCAAGTACTCGGTTAGGCTCAGGGACTCCATCGTTATGGACACGTTCTCCGTCAAGACACCCATGTTTAGGCTCATTGAGGATGAGTCGTTGAGACATGGCTTCCACTACGTAAGTGCCCACCCACTCTTTGGCGAGTTGGACAATCCAATTGGTGAGACTGTTGTCCTAATACCATCAAAAACCAGTGGTGATGGGCTTGGCATGGTTAAGAACCTATTCGCAGGCGCTGGCTTCAATGTCGTGGTTCTGGGCAGTCCTGAGGAGCATGATAGGCTTATGGCGTATATACAGGTGGCGCACCACGTGTTACTACTGACCTATACATGGCATTAAGGAGGGTCGGCCTTAGCCTAGACACACCACTCGCAACTCACAGCCTTAGGTACACACTTAAGGCAATGGAGAGGGTTTTGGAGCAGGTTGAGGTGAGCAGTGAGTTGTTCAGATTTAATCCATACTCGAGGAGTGTGGCTGAGGAGTTGGGTGATTTATTAAAGGAGGTTATTGAGGGGCTTGGTAAGGGCGATATAATGGGGGTGTTGAGCATGATAATCAGGGTATCCAGAGATAAGGTTGATAACGTAGCAAGCCTACTGGATAAGGCTGGGGTTAGGTTCAGTGTCGTTAGGATTTATGGGGATGACCTAGTAGTTACTTGGCCCGACTTCAAGGTTGATACTAATGCTGTTAAGTCCGTGGATCCGAATGCCATTATTATCGAGGTTAAGACCAAGTACCAATTAGCGAGTAATGTCTGGAGGAATAGAACAATCGTTGACGTTAGCGGTGTTAGGATTGGTGGTGATGATATTATTGTGGCCGCGGGGCCATGTGCCGTGGAGAGTTATGAGCAGGTTAGGGATACGGCAATTGCCGTTAAGGATGCTGGGGCTAAGTTACTTAGGGGTGGTGCGTTTAAGCCTAGGACGAGCCCGTATAGCTTTCAGGGGCTTGGTATTGATGGATTAAAAATACTTAGGAGGGTTGGTGACGAGGTTGGCCTACCCATTGTTTCTGAGGTCATGGACACTAGGATGGTGAAGACAGTGGCCGAGTACGTGGACATGCTACAGATAGGCGCGAGAAACGCCCAGAACTTCGACTTACTTAAGGAGGTTGGAAGGGTTGGTAAGCCCGTCCTCCTAAAGCGTGGCCTTGGTAACACGGTTGAGGAGTGGTTGCAGGCGGCCGAGTACATACTCCTTGAGGGTAACGGCAACGTGGTACTTTGTGAAAGGGGTATAAGGACATTCGAGCATGCCACCAGGTTCACCCTGGACCTGGGCGCCGTTGTTGCGGTTAAGAAATTGACACACCTACCAGTCTGTGTCGACCCATCACATCCGGCGGGTAGGAGGGACTTGGTAATACCACTTGCCCTTGCCGCAATAGCCGCGGGTGCGACATGCTCCTTGTGGAGGTTCACCCAAGGCCCTGGGAGGCGCTGTCGGATGCGGAGCAGCAGCTGACCTTTGAGATGTTCAGGGAGTTGATGGTTAAGGGTAGGGAGGTGGCTAGGGCGATTGGTAGGTCGTTATGAGGGAGTTCACGTATAGGTCGCGGGATGGCGACGTTAAGGTACTAATCAATATTAATCATGGCGAGGCCCTGGAAAGGATCACTAAGGACTACACGGGGTGCGCAGCGTATGTCTCGAGGAATATCGTTAATAGGGTTAAGATTGCTTGCCCAGTGATTCCGATAGTAGATGGTGAGGAGGGTAAGAGTATCGAGACGGCATTAAGCATTGTGAGGAGCGCCCATGAAATGGGTATTGATAGGGACGGTTTATTCATAGGCATTGGGGGTGGGAGCGTTCTTGATGTTGTTGGCTTTTCCGCGTCGATATACCTGAGGGGTGTTGACTACGTTAATGTACCAACAACAATGCTCTCCATGGTCGACGCATCTATCGGCGGTAAGACCGGGGTCAATGCCTTGGGCCTCAAGAACGTGATTGGGGTCATTAGGCAACCGAGGTACGTAATAATCGACCTATCATTCCTAGACTCATTACCAATGCCTAATTACATTGATGCTTTGCCGAGGTTATTAAGTACGGCGTAACCATGGACAGGGAATTACTAGACCTGGTAATGGGTAGTGCTGATAGGTTATTGAATAGGGATTACGCAATCCTCGAGGAGGTCATACACAGGTCACTGAGGGATAAGGCCAATGTTGTGGAGGTTGATGAGTTGGATAGGGGTGGTTCCAGGGCTGTGCTTAACTATGGGCATACGGTGGGTCACGCCATCGAGGCTGTGACAAGCTTTTCAATTAGCCATGGCAAGGCTGTGGCGCTCGGCATGGTCTGTGAGGCGCGCGTCGGTGTTAGGCTGGGCTATACGCCTAAGGACGTGCCCGACCTATTGATTAGGGCCTTATCCATGTTCAACCTAACCAGTAGGGTAAGCGTTGATGTGGATAGGCTCGTAAACGCCATGCTGAGGGATAAGAAGAGGAGTGGTGATTTCATAAGGCTACCCGTGGTCACTGATGTGGTAGGTGGGACCTGGTTAGGGTTAGGGTTAAGGACCTGGCTGACCTGGTGATCAGTGAATGCAGGTCTATGCTGTGATTGGGTACCCGCTCAATTACACGCTGTCACCAAACATCCATAATTACGTATTTAGGCAGTTGAGGCTAGATGCCGTTTACGTACGCTCAGGGTGTCACCAGGTAGGTTGAGTAGCTTCGTCGAGATCGCTAGGGACTCCCTAAGCGGGTTTAACGTAACGGCACCGCATAAGGTGGCCATTGTGGGGTTGATAGATGGTGTCCAGGGGCCCGCCAGGGAGCTCGGTAGTGTTAATACCGTGGTTAATAGGGGTGGTGAGTTGACGGGCTACAACACTGATTACCTAGCCATTAAGCAGGCGTTGAGTGAGAGGGGTTACTCAGGCGGTGATGCCGTAATAATTGGCGCAGGCGGTGTTGCTAGGGCGGTGGCGCTGGCCCTTAGGGACCTTGGGTGTTCCAGGGTTTATGTAATGAATAGGACTGTGGAGAGGGGCCGTGAACTATGCTCGTTAGTTAATTCCTGGGGCATTGACTGTGTTGCAACAGGTCTTCAGCAGGGTGTTGCTAAGGCCCAATTACTAATTAATGCCACGCCATTGGGCGTTGACGGTGAGTTCCCAATAGATCCAGGGAGTGTAGGTGCTGGGCTTGTGCTTGACCTGGCCTATAAGCCGGTGGCGTTACGGGCCTCGTGAGGCTTGCTACGGAGAGGTCGATACCAGTCATTGATGGTCTCGAGATACTGGTTAGGCAGGCAATTGAGGCTGACAGGATTTGGCTTGGCCCGTTTGAGGCGCCTAATTGGCGTGATGTACTTGAGAAGTTACGTAGCGGCCTAATTTAATCACTCCTTATTGAACATGGATAGGGAACTCTTGAGTAACTTAACCTTATTACATAAACCAATGCTTAACTGGCCGGGGCCTGTCTTGCCGCGTACCGAGCAGTACATGAGGCTGAGCCCATGATTATTGAGACGGCCCTATACGTCGGATTCCTCGGAATCACAGCTACATTAATATCACCGACATTAAGCAACCTTAGTAGGTTTAGGAAGTCGTCATCATTGATTGAGAAGACCTTATACATCAATGCCTTAAACCTCCTTGCGATATCGAGGTCCTTAAGCGCCAATTCATAGGCGTTCACATCCCTACTAAATACATGCCTTGAGAGTATTGAGCCTTCGGCAATATCGCCATACATGTCAGGGCGTTTAACCAATAACTCAACCTCTATGTCAGGCACCGCGCCAACGCCCTTACCAAACTCAAGAATACCGTACTTAACCTCAGGATTAATAACGCGGCTACCACCCTCCCCATGCTCTCTCACGGTAATTATTGTTGGGTAGTGCGATACGTAATCCTCAATTACCCTCCTAACCTCCTGGGTTAGGCTTAGGTTATCCATGTAATCAAGCCTGAGCTCCACGGCTTCGCAGGATGTGGGTAAGTAGTAGAAGGATGGTTTCTTCAGTGGTATGGCGCACACGAGCACGGGCTTACTCATTAGTAATTTGTCCCATGTAGACATTACTAGGTATTAATGCTTAGAAATTTAAAAGTATTGTTACTAAATGCCGGTAATAAATAGATCATGGGATCTACGGACATGGAATACATAACCTATGGAGGTATATCCATAATAAACGCGGTACCTGCGTGGCTCGGCGGTGCCGCGGCCATAGACCTTAAGGTTAGGGTTAAGGTTAGGGGAGGCTCATGCGGGGTGAGTGATTTTGTTAAATTCATTATTGATTATTTAAGTGGTAAGTTCGGTATTAGGCATGATATATGCGTTGAGGTCCATAGTGAGGTTCCACCGGGTAGTGGTCTCAAGAGTAATAGTGCGGTTGCCGTAGGCGTGATATATAGCTTACTAAGTTCACTTAGGGGGAGTGCGGACCCCGTGGAGCTGCCAGGTTGGCTGCCGAGGTGACTAGGGCTCATGGCTCATCAATAACGGGTGCCTTTGACGATGCATCAGCGCGATACTTGGGGGTGTTGTGCTGACTGATAATAGGTCCCTGAAGGTAATTAAGCAGGTAAGCCAGGACCCACTTACCGTGGTCATCACAGGCTATAGGACTAGAAAGAAGCTGCAAAACCTTGGCAGGTTAGGGGCCCTCTCGGGAATTTATCAGGCGCTATTTAACATGGCGCTAGGTGGTGATTTATGGAGGGCGGCAACAATAAATGGAATACTCGTTGCGGAATCCCTGGGCTACTACAATGCCTTAGAAACCATAGGCACTGCATTAAGGCTTGGTGCAGTGGCCTCTGGCGTGAGTGGCAATGGCCCATCAATCTACGCCGTATTCAAGCCAGGTGAGGAGGGGCCATTTATAGACTATATAAGAAGTACCTGGGGCTATTACCTAGTCACTAGGTTGGTTGAAACTCGGTATTTAGTCCCGTGAGGACTCACGGAATGCATTATTGGGAATATAGAGAATATAGGTTAGGATAATCCTTAAATATTTGTTAAATGTTCCGTAGTCCGTATGGAATATCAGGAATTCCAATGGTGATCGATGGATCGAAGGTGTTGATTGACGTGAATAGGCTTATGGAGGTTAGAGATAGGGCTAGGGATTTACTGATTAGGTTAGATAAGGAGTTTCCATACATACACCTGGGCTCTTCATTGGCGGCTTTGGACATAGTGAACGTCCTCATTAGGGTTTTAAGGAGGGGCGGTGATTGTAGGGATTGGTTCATACTGAGTATTGGTCATGTGGCGCCAGCCTATACGCCATATTAGCCGTTGAGGCTTAATACCTGTTGAGAGGCTTATGGAGATTAATCAATTATCCTCGAGCATATCGACGCATGCCGATAACATGGACCTACCGTATATAGATGCCACAACGGGCTCGCTTGGTCAGGGGCTGAGCATGGGCGTGGGTTTGGCGTTGGCGAATAGGGTTAGGGGTTGTGATGATGGTGTTGTGTACGTGTTAATGGGTGATGGGGAGCTGAATGAGGGCCAGCCATGGGAGGCGGCAATGACGGCCGTTAAGTACGGCTTAGACAACTTGGTGGCTATCGTCAGCCTAAACGGCTATCAACTGGATGGACCTGTGGGTACGATAAAGCCCATTAATTATGCCAGGGTCTTCGAGGCCATTGGTTGGAACGTGCTTTATGGTAATGGCCATGATTACGAAGACATCGTTAGGCTAATCATTAAGGCACGCGAGACCAGGGGTAGGCCAACGGTAATATTCCTAAGCACCGTTAGGGGCAGGGGAGTTAGGAATCTCGAGAACACGGGTAAGCAGACGCTCAATCCACCACCGAGGCCTCAATTCTCAATGAGGGAGGCCCTGGGAACTACATTGGCTAGGCTTGGTGAGGATAATGATAGGTTGGTCGTTGTGACGGCAGACGTGGGCGAGTCGACAAGAGCTAGGTACTTTGGCGAGAGGTTCCCAAATAGGTATTTCAACGTTGGTATTTCGGAGCAGGATTTAATAGGCGTATCCGTTGGGCTTGCCCTGGGTGGGTACACGCCCGTGGCCATGGCCTACGCCATGTTCATGATGAGGGGCTGGGAACAAATAAGGAATTCCCTGGGTAGGATGAACCTGAATGTCAAGCTCATAGCAACACACGCAGGCCTAAGCGACTTTGCCGATGGACCAAGCCACCAGGCGCTCGAGGATGTGGCCCTAATGAGGACGTTAAGCAACATGGTCGTCGTGGCGCCAGCCGATGCGTGGGACGTAGAGAGGATAATACCTAAGGTCATTGAGTATAGGGGGCCTGTCTATGTCAGGATTGGTCGTGACTACTCACCGCCAATAACCATGGACCTGGAATACGAGTTCAGGATTGGCGAGATCTACGAGTTAATCGATGGCGATGACGTGGTCATCATGGGATACGGGCCACCGCTTTACAATGCCGTGAAGGCCTCCCTGGAATTGAGAAAGATGGGTATTAGGGTGGGCGTCTATAACGTACCAACGATTAAACCACTCAATAAGGATGCCATAGTTAGGGTTGCCCGTAGGGTTGGGAACATAATCGTTGTAGAGGAGCACTCACCAAGGGGTGGCCTGGGCTCGGCAATCGCTGAGTTGGTGAGCGATTTCGCAAGGGTTAGGATATTGGGTGTTGATGGTTATGGTCATTGGGGCAGGTCCGAGGAAGAGTTACTGAGGTTTTATGGGCTTGATGAGGAGTCGATAATGGATGCAGCGCTGAAACTCCTCAATTCATGAAGATACACAAAGCTTTTTACCTCAGGGTAGTAATGTTGATGAATGGGTAGGTTAATCATTAATGGCTTTAAGGCTCGGGAGGTGGTTGTTGAGGCCCCACCATCTAAGGCGCTGACGCTTAGGTACATCCTCGCCTCCGCCCTCTCGAGGACCTGGGTATCGCTTAGGAAGTTGAATTGGGGCGACGACACCTGGTCAATAATTAGGGGTGTTAAGCCGATCTCAGAGATTGAGGTTAAGGGTGACCATGTGAGGGTTAGGCGTGGAATCATGATAGAGAGGTTTAGGGTCATTGACGTTGGTGAGAGTGGGTTCACGCTTAGGGTATTGACGGGGGTTTACTCCGGAATTGATGGAACAACATTACTAATGCCGAGGGGCTCATTAATTGGTAGGCCAATGGATGAATTATTGAACGCGCTCAAGAACCTGAACGCCAAGGTTGATAGGTTGGGTAGTGTGGTTAGGGTTATTGGTAGTAGGTTGGTTGGTGGTTACGTAATGATAAGTGGCTCGGTGAGCTCACAGTACGTATCGGCCCTACTATACCTTGCACCACTCACGGAGGGAGGCATTGAGATAGGTATTAAGCCTCCGGTGAAGTCACGCCCATACATAGACGCAACAATAAACGTGCTTAGGGACTTCGGCGTGAACGTGGAGAGGAGTAACGATACAATATACGTAAGTGGGTCCCAGGAGTTTAGGGCCGTTAATGAGGAGTTCGTGATACCTGGCGATTACTCATTGGCTGCGTACTACGTGGTCCTCTCGGTATTGACAGGCACTGACTTGAGGATAACGAACCTATACAGGGATAAGGCTATTGAGAGTGAGTACTCATTCATTAAGTACGCTAGGGAGGTTGGCGTGGATATTGAGGAATATGAGGACTCGGTGATTGTTAAGGGTTCCTCCATTAGAGAATTAAGGCCATTAAATGCGACTTAAGCGACTCGCCAGACATCGTAATGCCCCTGGCGCTCTTGCTCGTAAGGCTCGGGGAAGGTCAAGGATATCGGGTGTTGGGCACCTGGTATATAAGGAGAGTAATAGGCTTAGGGGGATCGCCGCAGTACTTAAATGCCTTGGTGCCGGTGTGAGTGTTGATGAGACTAATGGCGTTATTGAGATAGAGGGTACTCATGAAATTAGGGGTGGCTGTGAGATCGATGCTTTAAATGACCATAGGATAGTGATGATGGGGGTGATCGGCGCCTTACCTGCTAGGGAGCCTATGATTATAATTAATTGGGAGGGTGTTAGTAAGTCCTGGCCAACATTCATTTGGGATCTAGAGAGACTGGGTGCTAATGTTAGGCTCACGTAATTCATGGCGCCAGTTAATTAGGTCTTCTGCTATTGACGAAATTCCTAATTATAATTCCTTAAGAATTCATACAAATCTTTTTATTAAAATTAGAATATCAAGAGAAATGTATGGCCGAAGTACGTGAAATAATATTTTACGGTAAAAGCGGGGATGGAGTACACGCATTGGTTGATCAAGTAGCTCAAAGGTTGATTAAGCGGGGATTTTACGTAATCGCATACCCCGAGTACGACCCGGAGCGTAGGGAGACCCTGGCCAAGGTTCACGTAAGGGTTTCCAAGGAGCCAATACACGTAAGGGGTCCCGTAATGAACCCGGAAATCGCCGTGCTCCTTGACGTTAGGTTACTTAGGGATAACCAGGAGGCATTGGGCGCCAGGAAGATCATAGTTAATGCTCCGAGTAGGGAGATCGTGACTAAGTACGCGGGTAATGTTAATGGTGAGGTGATAAACGTAAACCTAAGCGAGTTAAGGAGGACCGGCACCGATTACTCGATGGGTATTGTCGACTTAATAATCAATACATTACTTAATGGTTAAGCCTGATAATTCCCTGGCAAGTTCATATCCCTCATTAACGCGGTGCCCACAAGCACGGCATTAGCACCCTCCCTGGCAAGCCTTAAGGCATCACTTGAGTTCCTAACACCACTCTCGGCAATTATCACGTCAACCCTACCCCTAACAGCCCTAATTATTGAGACCGCCCTATCCAGAGACACCGATAGATCACCGAGGTCCCTGGAGTTAACACCAAGCATCACATTTGGATTAGTGCCAACAACGTCCAGCGCATCCTCCTCATTATCGACCTCAATAAGCGGTTCTAAACCGAGGCCCACAGCGTAGTCCACTAAATCCCAAAGCGCATCGCCTAGTAATCTCTTAATGAGCAATACCGAGCTCACACCCAACCTACTGGCTTCGTCAATCTGTTCCTTACTTATTACGAAGTCCTTATACAATATGGGCTTGCCGTAGGTTAGGGCTATTTTAACGAATTCAGGGGAGCCTAGGAAGTATATTGGCTCCACCAGAACGCTAAGGCCCGTGGCGTATTGGCTGACGAAGTTGAAGTAGGTCCAGGGATCAAGGTCAAGCCTAATGACACCGCTGGGGCTAGCCCTCTTATACTCGGCTATTAGGGCTAGGTAGCCTCGGAGTTACGATCCTCAATAGCCTTAACCATACTGGGAGCCTTAACATTAATCCTAAGGGCTTCCACACGCCTTCTGGTTAATTCGCCAATGGTTTTTAGGAAGTCCACGGTGGTGGAGTCCACGGGATTAAATATAAGCATTTCCAAATCTATATACCATATGTATGAATATGTATTTCTTGAACGATAATAATTACTAATGGACAAGATATACATAAAGCTTTTAAATACCTGAACAAACAGGCTATTGGTGAATTCCATGCCCCAATGGTCATAAGGAAACCGGGCTTGGGCGCATACATAACCGCCACGTACCCAAATAAAGAATCCTTCCTAAATGCCGTGAAGTGCCTGTCAAGGGTCTCTGACTTCCTTGAAATAGGCATACCAACGCAAAACCCGAAGTACGATGGACCCATCATTAGGAGGACGCACTTCGCCTCTGAGCTCAAGGGCTTGGAGGCCGTTAAGGTGGCCAGGTATGGTGATGTGTCAACAATACTCATGGGTTATGTGGAGGACTATGTCAATAATATGGAACTCGTCGCTGAAACCGCCAGTGAGGTTGGCGCATCCTCCGTGTTATTCCCAGACCTATTATTCGAGCATATAGACCTTCTTGAGAGTTACGTGAGTACAATGAGGGATTACTCATTAAGACCCACCTTCTTCGTCTCGAGCAACACTCCGCATAGGTTAGTAAGCGCCCTTGTTAGGTATGAACCATTATTCATATACCTAGGGCTATACGCAGCCACAGGAATAAAACTGCCCCTCTACATCGAGAGGAATGTTAGGGAGGTTAGGAAGCTCGTTGATGACGTGACGCTTGTCGCAGGCTTCGCCATAAACACCCCAGAGATGGTTAAACTGGTGATTAACGCCGGCGCCGACGCGGTGGTTGTTGGGACGGCACTCGTGGATAAGTTAAACGATTCGAGGGCCTGTACCGAATTCATGACCATACTCAGGGGTGGTTTACCACGATGATTCCGCACTATTGGTATAACATAAACGTGGACCTGCCGAAGCCATTACCGCCACCCATCGATCCATACGAGGTGGACTCGAGGATTGCACTGCTCATGAGGATACTACCCAGTGAGTTGATTGATCAGGAGTTTACGCCACTTAGGTATGTGCCAATACCCGATGAGGTTAGGGAACTCTACGAGAGGATGGGTAGGCCAACACCATTTAGGAGGGCCTATGGGCTTGAGAAGGCGTTGGGTAATGGCGTTAGGATTTACTATAAGTTTGAGGGTGCGTTACCAACCGGTTCCCATAAATTAAACACTGCAATACCACAGGTTTACTACGCACTTAAGGATGGTGCTAGGGAGGTCGTTACCGAGACAGGCGCTGGGCAATGGGGATTGGCAGTATCGCTAGCCGCGGCCCTACTGGGCGTTAAGGCGACGATTTTCATGACTAGGAACTCCTACTTCAATAAGACGCAGAGGGTGCTCTTCATGAGGACTTACGGCGCAGATGTTTACCCAAGCCCAAGTGAGTTAACGAAGTATGGCAGGGAGGCACTGAGGGTCAGGCCTGACCACCCAGGTAGTTTAGGCCTTGCTATTACTGAGGCTATTGAGTTCACGTTAATGGGTGAGGGTAGGAAGTACATACCGGGTAGTGTGCTTGGTTTCGTAATACTGCATCAAACCGTGATTGGTCAGGAGGTGCTGCAGCAAATGCCCGAGGAGCCAGACCTAGTCATTGGGTGCGTCGGCGGTGGTAGTAACTTTAGTGGCTTTTCGTTCCCGATGATTGGGGCTAGGCTTAGGGGTGAGGGGTTTGAGAGGACTAGGTTTCTTGCCGTTGAGTCGAGGGCAGCGCCCAAGCTAACCAGTGGTAGGTACATGTATGACTTCCCCGACACAGGCGGGTTACTACCGATGGTTAAGATGCTCACCCTAGGCCACGACTACGTACCACCACCAACACACGCGGCGGGGCTTAGGTACCACGGTGCAGCACCATCACTTTCACTGTTGGTTAGGGAGGGCATTGTCGAGGCTAGGGCATATGGGCAGGAGGAGGTTATGGAGGCCGCAAGGCTCTTTGCGAGGACCGAGGGAATAATACCAGCCCCAGAGTCTGCGCATGCGATAAGGGCCGTGATTGATGAGGCTAAGAGGATGCCCAAGGGCTCGGTCATATTCTTCAATTTATCGGGCCATGGCCTCCTCGATGTTGATGCCTACAGTAATGTTGGGTGATGGGCATGAAGGAGATACTCGAGAAGATAGCCAGGGGGCTAACGTTGAGTGTTGATGAGGCTTATGAGGTTGCCAGGGGCATGCTAACAAACGTTGATGAGCCTTATCGGCGGCAATACTAATGGGTTTAAGGGTGAGGGGTGAGGCGTCGAGCGAGATAGCGGGCTTCGCGAAGGCGCTTAGGGATTTCTGCGTTAAGATACCCATAGATGATAGGGGTAGGTACGTGGATACGGCGGGCACGGGGGGTGACGGGTTTGGAACGCTTAATGTATCCACGGCGGCCGCGTTGGTGGCGGCTTACCTGGGGGCCCGCGTCATTAAGCATGGAAACAGGGGCGTATCATCAACCTCAGGTAGTGCGGACTTCCTCGAGGCGCTAGGCTTCAACATAAACATACCGCCTAGTAAGGCGGCTGAGATGGCGATTAAGTACCGCTTCACCTTTGCCTTCGCCCCTGCCTACCACCCGGCAATGAGGAACGTGATGCCTGTGAGGAAGAAGTTGGGCATTAGGACGATATTCAATTTAATAGGTCCACTGGCAAACCCAGCCCTATTAACTAGGCAGTTGATTGGTGTGGCGGATAGCTCGCTAATGGATAGGATGGCTGAGGCAGCGTCAATGCTCGGTTATGAACATGCGGTGCTGGTGCACGGCGAGCCCGGGATTGACGAAATTTCCGTGTTTGGAAGGACAATGATTATGGAGGTCAGAGGAAATAACGTGGATAAGTACTTTATCGAACCCAGGGACCTTGGACTGAGCACCCACAGGATTGAGGAGGTTAGGGTTTCAAGCCCACTTAATAGTATTGAGAAGGTTAGGCGGGCCGTGTCGGGCGAGGACGCGGCAGCGAGGGACTTCATAATAGCAAACACGGCATTTACGCTATATGTAGCTGGCGTGGTTAGGGACCCCAGGGATGGCGTTGATTACGTAAAGTCAAACCTGGACGATGGCTTTTGGAATTACGTGAACGAGCTCGCCAGGGTGAGTAGGTCATGACATTGCTCAAGATTTGCGGGGTTACTAACGTTAAGGATGCAGTGATGGTGAGTAGGTATGCCGACTACGTCGGTGTCATCGTGCACTCAGGAATACCTACACCGAGGATTGTTGGTAATGACGTCGCCAGGGAGATTGTTAGGTCAGTCAGTGGGGCTAGGGTTGTCGGTGTTGTGGAGGGTCTTAGATTGATTGATGCCATTAAATTAGTCGGTGGCCTTGGGTTTGAGGTTCTTCAGTATCACGGTGACTTTGAACCCAGCGGTGAGGTCATTGACCTAGTTAATGAGTTTGGGATTAGGCTGGCGCCTGTGTTGACGTACATGGGTGATAAATCAATAATTAATAGGGCTGTGAAGCTCTCGTTAATTGATTACGTGGAGTACGTGCTCATCGACGCGCCAAAAACGAACTTCACTAAGTACGAGTACGGCCTCAAGCTACCCCTTGACCTAATTAGGGAGGTTAGTGCCATACCTAGGGTTGGCATTGCCGGTGGTATAAACCCGAGTAATGCGGTCATTGTGATGGGTTATAAGCCGTTCCTAATTGATGTGAGTTCAGGTGTTGAGAAGAGCCCTGGAATTAAGGATGAGGAATTGGTGAGGAGGATTGCGGAGGTGGTTAGGAATGCCCACTAGGAAGGTACCCATTCAGTACTTACCAAGGCCCAGGGAACTCACCAACTACCTGCTTAAGTCAGGTGAGGACTTTGTAATGCTTCTCGAGAGCGGCCCAGGATTTCCAGAGAGGTCTAGGTACACCATAGTTGCGTGGGGCGCCGCCGAGCACCTGGTGGTTGATTGGGACGACGACTTATACGGTGAATTAAAGGGATTAGCCAAGAGACTTGGCAGGTTTGAGAGTGGTGAGGTGGCCCTTGGCTACCTGTCCTACGAGGCCGTGGTCCACATGGAGCCGTATTTAAGGAATTACCTAAGGAAGCCGCAGTGGCCCATTGCCGAGTTCGTGGTGCCGAGCAACGTGGTCATTTACGACAACCTATTGGGTAGGGGTTACGTTAAGGGCGAACTGCCCAGTGGCGTCTCGGTGGATTTGGGCGATTTTGAGGTGGTTAGTAAGGTTGGTGGTACCAGGAAGGAGGATTTCATTAAGTGGGTTGAGGCGTCCCTTGAGGATATTAGGAATGGGGAGATATTCCAAATAGTCCTGTCTAGGTATGAGGATTACTCAGTGAGGGGTGACGTGATGAGCCTATACATGAGGCTTGCCGATTTGAACCCATCACCGTACATGTACATAACCAAGTTCGGGGACAGGTACATAGTTGGTACAAGCCCTGAATTGCTGGTTAAGGTTGATGGTGATAGGGTGGAGACGCACCCAATAGCCGGGACTAGGCCGAGGGGTAGGGACCCAATCGATGATTTGAGGCTTGAGGAGGAGTTGATCAATAGTATTAAGGATAGGGCTGAGCATGTGATGCTCGTGGACCTCGCAAGAAATGACATTGGTAGGGTGTGCAGGTTCGGCACTGTTAGGGTTAAGGAACTGTACGCCATTGAGAAGTACCAAAGTGTGCAGCACCTGGTTTCTAGGGTTGAGGGTGTCCTGGAGCGTGGTAATGACATTGTCGATGCCCTATTCGCAACGTTCCCAGCAGGTACCGTTAGCGGAGCCCCTAAGCCGAGGGCCATGGAGTTGATTGCGAAGTATGAGGGCACCGCCAGGGGGCCCTACGCAGGTGCGATAGGGCTTATGCATGGTGGTGGCGGTGAGTTCGCGATAATAATAAGGACCCTATTCCTAATGAGCGGTATGGCCAGAATACAGGCTGGGGCCGGCATAGTGTATGACTCAGTCCCCGAGCTTGAGTTCCAGGAGACTGAGCATAAGTTGGGTAGTTTGAAGATTGCCATGGGGGTGATGTGATGGACCTGGTGGTCATCATAGATAATTACGACTCCTTCACCTACAACATAGCCCAGTACGTAGGAGAGCTTGGGGCTAGGCCGCTGGTTTTCAGGAATGATGAGGTCACAGTTAAGGTCATTGAGAGACTTAGGCCGGGTGGCATCATCATATCGCCAGGTCCAGGCAACCCACTTAACCCTAGAGATATTGGGATTTCAGGGGATGTCATACGGCATTTTAAGGGTAGGGTGCCAATACTCGGCATATGCCTTGGCCACCAGGTAATTGGCGTCACCTTTGGGGCTAGGGTCAGGAGGGCTAGGACGATAAAGCATGGAAAGACCAGCATGATTAGGTTAATCAAGCCATCACCAATATTCCAGGGACTTCCCGAGAGGATTGAGGGCATGAGGTATCACAGCCTGGTAATTGATGACATACCCAATGAGTTAATTATTACGGCTATTTCGGAGGATGATAATGAGGTCATGGCAATACAGCATAGGGATTACCCAATATTTGGTGTTCAATTCCACCCAGAGAGCGTCGGCACACCGATGGGCAAGGAAATACTGAAGAACTTCCTATCCCTCGGTTAATTGGGATTCGTTAACTGTATAAAGCATTATTAGCAATAGTTAATTTCTGAAATTATAGTAATTATTTATTTTTACCAAATTATTTAAGCCAATAGGGTATTGCTCTGACGTGGCGGATTATAAATTCATAGTTTGGCTTAATGAAGAGGTTAAGGACCATCAATACTGGGTGGTAAGGGCGCTAACCTGAATAGATTAATGCTCATGGGCGTACCTGTACCCCCTGGCTTCGTAATAACGACCGAGGCATTCAACTACTTCATGACTGAGAATAGGCTTAGGGATATGGTGTTGAACATAATTGAGGAGGTAATTAAGGAGGGCAAGCCTGAGGAGTATGAGGAGGCTGAGAGGAGGATTAAGGAGTTGATATTGAATACTGACATACCCAAGGACCTTTATGAGGAGATAGCGAGGGCATACACGGAGTTAAGCAGGTCCTTTAATGCTGATGCCGTTGCGGTGGCCGTTAGGTCCAGCGCCAGCGCCGAGGACTTGAGGACGGCGAGCTTCGCGGGCCAGCAAGACACTTACCTAAATGTGAAGGGTATTGAGGATTTAATTAAGTATGTCAAGCGCGTGTGGGCCAGTACGTATAATGCCAGGGCATTGGCGTATAGGGATGAGAAGGACATCCCGCATGACGTGGCCTACATGGCCGTCATCGTTCAGAAACTGGTTAATAGTAGGGCTGCCGGCGTCATGTTCACGATAAACCCAGTGACTGGTGATAATAACGAGGTCGTCATTGAGTCCTCCTGGGGCCTTGGGGAGGCTGTGGTTGGCGGCATGGTCACTCCCGATAGGTGGGTCGTGGATAAGGACAGGCTCATCATTAAGGATAGGGTTGTGGCTAGGAAGAACGTGATGATGATCAAGGATGAGTCAGGGTTAACAAAGGTTGTGGAGGTGCCTGTGGACCTCGTTGAAAGGCCGTCGTTGAGTGATGAGGAGGTCATGTCGCTGGCTAGGATTGGCATTGAACTTGAGAGGCGCCTTGGGTACCACTGGACATTGAGTGGGTTGTTGATGCGGACTCGGGCAGCATATACGTCGTTCAAATGAGGCCTGAAACTGTGCATAGCAGTGGTAAGGCCAAGGTAATTACCGAGTCTAAGGCGGCAGTGGGCAAGGCGGTGGTTAAGGGTATAGCGGCTAGCCCAGGGGTGGCGGTGGGTAGGGTTAGGATTTGCCTAACGCCTGAGGAGGCAAAGGCCAAGATGGTAAGGGCGACATACTGGTTACGAGGATGACGAACCCCGACTGGGTGCCTACATGAAGATTGCCTCAGCCATAGTGACTGATGAGGGCGGCATGACAAGCCACGCAGCCATAGTGTCCAGGGAATTGGGTATACCGGCGATAGTGGGGACTGGGAACGCAACCAGGGTGCTTAAGGATGGCGAGGTCTACACCGTGGATGCAATCCACGGCGTGGTTTACGAGGGCGAGGTCGAGGAGTTGGTGAGTAAGGCTAAGGTGAGTAAGGAGGTTCAGGCCGCAGTGGCGCCCAGCACTAACGAGATAATACTCCATATCTATAGGTCGATAAGGACCGCGACGGGTGTGTACATGAACCTTGGCGTCCCCGAGAAGATTGATGAGTATAAGGACCTACCCTTCGATGGCATTGGCTCATGAGGATTGAGTTCGTCTTATCCAGCTACATTGGTGACCACCCACTCTACCTAATAAGCATTGGTAATGAGGAGAAGTTCATCAATAGGCTGGCCGAGGGCGTGGCCTACGTGGCCAAGGCGATATACCCAAGGCCCGTGATCGTCAGGTTCAGCGACTTCAAGAGCAATGAGTATAGGCAGTTAACCGGTGGCGAGAAGTTCGAGCCTGAGGAGAGAAATCCAATGCTTGGTTGGAGGGGTGTTTCGAGGTACATAAGTAGGGATTACGAGAAGGCCTTCAGGCTTGAGGTTAGGGCTATCAAGAAGGTTAGGGAGGAGATGAACCTGAACAACGTGCATGTAATGGCGCCATTCGTAAGGGCTCCCTGGGAGCTCGAGAAATTCATGGAAATACTCAATGAGGAGGGGCTCGAAAGGGATAGGGACTTCAAGGTGTATGCAATGGCCGAGATACCCAGCATAGCCCTCCTGGTCGAGGACTTCGCAAAGTATGTCGATGGCTTCTCAATAGGTAGTAACGACCTAACGCAGCTCGTAATGGGCGTGGACAGAGACAATGACATACTGGTTAGGCAAAACCCAAGGTACTTCGACGAGAGGGAACCAGCCGTACTAAGGGCCATGTATGAGATAATAAGGAGGGCCCACGCAATGAATAAGAGCGTGGGCATATGCGGCCAAGCACCATCGGTCTACCCAGAAATCACGGAATTCCTAGTCAGGGCAGGCATTGACTACGTATCAGTAAACCCAGACGCCGTAATAACAACTAGGCTACTCATAGACTCAATAGAGAGGAAAATACTACTCGAAGAACTAAGGGAACTAAAAACAAAAATAATAAACAAAGACCCAGACACAGAATTCAAGGAATTAATAAACAAAGTATTCAAAGGATAAACAAGCACCAAAACAATATCAAAAATAAAACCAAACAAAAGGCTAGGAAGGATACCATGGAACAAATTACGAATTATTTGCCGTCCTACCGAGCATGGCAAAATTTTGCCACGGCCTGTAAAGTAAAGAATTATTCTATTACATGTCTCGTTTGTTTTTATGTTTTTCTTCGAATTCGTGGTGCCCGTGGTGTTTTTATTACCTTTATATTTCATCGATCCTCTTCACCTTCTGTCACAGCTTCTCGAGATCCTCATTGATTCTCTTGATCTCTTGCCAAAGCTTATTATTTTCCTCAAGGAGCTTGTTTTGCACTTCTCTCAGTGCCTTGGTTTTCTCTCATGCTCTTTCCTGCCTCTTTGCAGGCTTATCCACGGTCCTCACTAACCTGTCTATGGGGTCTGTCAGCGCCTTTAGCATGGTGTTTTGTGTCGAGAGGTTCCAATAACTTAGGTTAAGCCTAAACTCGCTGTCCTTACTCAATAGGCGTAGTAATTGTCCTTAACGCTCATTACCTGGGTAAAAACGATGCCTCAGCTTAAATGCTTATCGTGGTATGCTCGATACCGTGCTCCATATCATTGAGGCGCCGAAGTACGTTATTGCCAGTGCCAATGCCAGTAGTAACGCCCTGTAGATGCTGGTCCTGACCCTACTAAGTGAGCCTAGGGATGCCACCAGCGTTAGCCATGCATAGTCGAGCCACACGTGTGACACGTAAAGTATGGCTAGCCCCACCAGGTACATGGACTGAAACGCGGTCATTATCAGCGGCGTACCAACACCGATCCACCAGGCTATGAAGTATGGGTTGAATAGGGACAAAGCAGCGCCCGTGGCTATTGCTGAACCATACCTAGGCGCATCATTGATGGCGAAGCCACCCCTGAGTGCATCCTTAAATGTTAGGTATGCGAAGAATAGTAGGAATGCACCACCGATGAGTCCGAAGGATGTGTTAACAATGGGTATTTGAAACACGTAGTGGAGTCCATAGGCTATGGCCACGACAAGCGGGAGCTCGACGGTCATGTGGCCAACGGCCTCGTTAAACCCAGCCCTCCAGCCAGCCCTGGCGCCCAGGCTAGCCGCTGAGGCCGTCAATGGGCCTGGCGCCAATGCCCCGGATGCGCTTATGACGATGACCTTAATAATGAAGTCAGGGCTAAGCATAAATAAACTAAATATGCCCTATTTTAAAGTATTTAGGTGGTGGGCGTTAATTAATCAGCGGTGTTTGCCGTCATTAACTCATTAATCTCTCTAATAGCCCTAACAGCACCCCTTATGTACT
>NZ_BBDO01000010.1 GCF_001316285.1 Vulcanisaeta sp. JCM 16161
AAAAGGTGAGCCGAGCAAAGTTAGGCCATTCATCATGTTTTAGGTTATGGTAGGTGCGGAGATTATATCAATGGATTTGTTAACAAGTATCGAATTAAATCGATGATGATTATGGAATTAGCATCATCACCTAATGTGGTATGGCATGAAATAAGTGCGAAATTACCTTGCGATTGCCGTAGGGTTATCCGTAATGAGTTTCTTTACATCATCTATGTACTTCCTCACCTTATCGACTTCCTTCTTAAGCATCTCAGGGTCTATTATTCCATCGTAAAAGGTCATCTGGTGTAGGTATCGCTCTCTGGCTCCATACCGATCCCTAAAGCCAAGCCTCTCTACCTCAGGCACCTCATCCTCCAACTTATCAAGGAACTTCCTCCTCTCCCAATGGCTCGCCGGTACAACGTCTAGGTAATAAAGAATTAAGGCATTTGTGGCGCTTACAACGGCATTCCAAAGCTTCTCTGCGGCATCGCGGATCTTAAGTTGGTCATTAAGTCTAATGCCCTCCTCAAGCTCGCTAGAGCCTCTGGTAAGGAAGCTCTCGGCATCCTCAAGGAACATTTTTTACCCTCTCAATCTTACCTACAGCCATGGCTTTACCCATAAGGTCATACGGTAAGTCCTTAATAATTTTATTACGTGTTTAGGCAGTGTAAAAAAATCGATTACTCAAGCCATACTTTCAACATGGCATACAGCATTATCAGTGATTTATTAAGAAAGTGGGATTAGTACCTTTCAATGACGTAGTCGAGCACCGTATCGTATCGTTACATACATTAACGGATTTAAGCCCAAGCTTAGCTCATCCATCGTTTTGGGAAATCCCTCACCCTCTATGAATGATGAATCTACCTCCCAAACCGTGCGGCAATATTGCGCAGCAGTTAAAATCGTGTCTAGCCCTCATTATTGTGGAAATTATCTTAATACTGCTCGAATCACTTTTAAGAATAGCTGGAGTTATAAAAAAATCCCGTGAATTATGGGAACTCGATAAATATGGGTACCAGGTTAGGGTTGTTTATTGGTAGGTCGCGTTTAGTCGCGTTAATAGTCCTCATTATTGGCATAGCATCAATAGCGCTTGCAGTGCTCGCGCAAATACCGGCTCAGCCAAAGCCCTTCATGACATTCAGAGGTCAGGCATATGAGATTGATTACTACAATGCGAGTGGTCTCCCAGCACCCACGTTGGTGATTCACGGCACCATGAATGGCGCGCCAGTTCCGTTCTCCGTGAGCCTCTTCGCAATTACGCCGACAAAGATATACGCTGTGGGTTATTATTACGGCGTTGGCACGGTGAGCATAGGCTTGGCAAGCCCATTGATTATGAACGTTGCCGACACGTGGATTAGCGATTACGGTGGCGCCGTTTGGCCTTCGTTGATAGCATTCATAACCTACGGGGTCAATAACGAGACCTGGACCGTCATAACAGCAATACCGTACAACCCAGCCTGGGTAGTGGAGAAGAGACCGATCGAGATCTCCGTTAACGCCAAATTTGATGAAATGAAGCCTACTCACGTAACGCCGCTAAGTAGCATTGATGCGATGGCAAATACTCAAATGGTTAAGCTAGGTAGGGTTAATGGGAGCAATGATCCATTTGGATTCACGTATATAGGTAGTTGCTCATCGAGTAGTAATGTTGCGTACCCACCAACGCCATCAAGCTCAGATAGTGTCTCTTACGTGTGGGAATTAGAACAATGCAGCGAGTTCGAGGGCGGAGTACCCTTAGTCTTCATTGGTTGGAGCTCCAACGCATTACAGCAAATAAGTTCAATCGATGTTAACAACATTGAGGGGACAGCACAGAGCGGCTCTGGACTCTTCGGTGTACTAAACGAGAGTGGTATAAACGTACCAAATGGGCTAGTGCTCGTAGGACCAACATACGAATTCGGTAATACATATACGATAGAGATGCCTAATAATATCGTTGGAGCGGCCATTAGTTATGGACCACTTAATGAAGAAACATCTACTGTAAGTGGCATGGAAATACTACAATATACCGTACCCAGCGGTGGTTTCTTTTATGTTGGTTTGCCCTCATACGTGGCTTACGTGGCGTTCCAGGAATACGAAGTAGCCCCTGGCTTGGCAATGCCAACGGGCTACTGGGCCAACGGCACCGAGTCGCTGGCTCCACTTGAGTCTGACTTCAATGGGCAGTACCTATATGTCTATCCGTACCTGGATGTCGGTAATGGCTCGATGACCGGGGTGTTCGATGGCGTGGTTTATATGTATAAGAACTACGGTCAATTGCTCATAAACCTACTGGACGCCTATGAGTATAATCAAGGTATTAGCTGGACCCCATGCTCAAACGCACCGCAGCCAGGCATCGGCACGAATTACATTGAGTACACACTATCAAGCATCACGAGCACATACAACCCCAACCCAATCGGTTGGGCATTCATGTTCGGTTCACTACTGGCTGGTGGTTACTTCGGCGATCTACCCGAAATCGTTGATTACGTGATTACGGCTGCCGGTGATGCATTAACCATTGTCAGCGCCTTCGTGAACACGGCACTCTTTAACCAAAACAACTTTGGATTGAGCGCCAATGTATACATATATTATTACCCATCCTCCACCTTCTACGTAACGTTCATAGGAAGCCCACAGGTAACAAGCACCACAGGTTCGCAATCCCTCTATCCAATGGGCATGATGGTAAATGCGAGTGGTTATTACCCATCATGGCTCCTGGGCGCTCGATGTAACTCGTGACCTCTACTGTTTAGAATAAACATAATGCATTATTTAAAATCATTCCTTTCGCATTTTTTTAACACCTTTCCTTATAGTCTTTACGCGATGATTTATTACGGGAGGATTGTCCGTGGTCTAGTTCGTCCTTTTCTCTTTCTATTAAACATTAATTTTTTTTATACTTCCCTGGGGCTTGGTTTTGTAATGGATGGGCAGGAGTTGAGGCAGAGGCGTGGTGCGCCGGGTTATAGGGTTACTAAGTTGCCGTATAGGGTTAGGGTTTACCTGAATAACCAGGTCCTCATACCCGCGAGTCTCGTGAGGGTTCTGGGTATTTCCGGGCTTAAGTACGCGGTCATCACCATTTCCTACAACGGCATACCAATCACTATTAAGGGCGTTAAGTTATTGAGGACTAAGCACACCGACTCTAGGCAGTTCACGATACCCAGGGAGGTTAGGGAGGCCTACGGCATTAGGCCTGGTGATGAGGTTGAGATAATAGACATAAAGCCCTTCAGACTATCCTAACCGCAGAGTGGTCCACTTATCAGTAATTGCCTTATGTATATGGTGGTGTTCACGATGTAGTTGGCGTATGCCGTTATCGTGATGTTCCCGTAGTACTTATTGTAAATCGTGATTGACGCCTCGTTATTGCCTGCGGTTAGGTCTACTGCGTAACCGTTAATTCGTAGGTATGCGAGGGTTGCATTTAATGATTTCAAGTATTCGGGGCCCACCCACGAATATAGTATTGCTATGTAATACTTACCTGGCGGTAATGCCTCACTTACCGTGAACCAAGTCCCCGACGCCTCACTTGGTGTGTGGATTATTTCCCCGTTTATTACTTGTCCATTGATTATGGATGCCATGCTTGGCGTTACATTTAGGGTTAGCGGCTCACATATTATTGGCTTACCTGTGTAGTTTGCCCTTAAGACCAATAATGAATTCCCAATCACCATATAGACCCCGTAGCCCTCCATTAATGCCGTATTCACATACTCATTATATGGCGTACCCCACCAGGTGAACCAGGGGCTATTTGGCTGGGCAATTATGTACTCGGGCCTTAACCATGGGTACCACTGTGTATAGGCGTTTATGTTGTTTGAGAATGGCGGGTATAGGTTATTCTGGACAAGCACTGTGGCATTACCCGGTATTAGGCTGAATGCGTTCCAAATCTCGTAGTCGGTCCTCGTTAATTGGTACTGGAAGTGTATCAGTGGGCTGACACCGAGGAGCACCACCAACGTTGAAATTAGTACCAATGCCATTAACCTCCTCTGCCACTCAATGGGTGTTTTTGATAGGGCCATCAGCGACGCCGTTATTATGAATGGTATTGAGAAGGAGCTGTATTGAAAGAATGGGCTGTAGTAAATGACGTCACTCGTCAGGAAGGATGCCAGCGGCCACGCGAGTGATGGGAGGACTAACGGGTCTAGGAAGGACGTGAATGCGGTGGGTGCGTAAAGCTCCAGGAAGTATAGGAATTTCTCCGTACCATACACCGAGTACAGCCTCGGTATTAATAATGGGTCCTTAATGACTGAGATAAGGATGCCGAAGCTAAATGATGATGCGTATTGCTCGGGCAGTCCCGAGAGCGGCGAGGCTGTTGTTGGGCCGAGTGGGTTAAGTATTGCCTTTGTCCATAGGGCGATTAGTAGGACGGCAATTGATATGGCGATGGTTAAAACACCATGCACTAGTTCACGCCTTCTCCTGAGGTTTACGACCACATAGTAGAGGCCGAGCAATGCTATGGGTATTGGCGCAAACTCGATGGTACCAAGCGTAAGCAATAGCACTGGGTAGTAAATCCTCCACTCCCTCCTTATTAGGAAGTACGTTAAGTACAGGGCCAACGGCATGAAGACGGCTCCATGTGGAAGTCGAAGGAGTTCACGCCCTGAACCAACGGGTTCATTAGGTAAATTATTGCGAAGAAGGCACCCAACCAATCCCTACCTAGGTATCTGCCCAACCAATAAATCGGAAGTGCGCCAAGGGCTATAAGTATTGTTTGCGTCACGAGAAGCGTGATGGGGCTTGGACACACCGCGTATATGGGTAGGAATAGAAATAGCGTTGGCGAGAAGTGGACGTCTAAGAAGCTATAGCCTATTGGCCCCGGCCTCGGTATTATCGCCACATCAACACTCTCATAAAATAATCTATGGTAGTACAGTGTTGATGCCAGCGCCTGGGCGAAGATTCCGAGGTCTGCGGCGTGGGTATGGAAGGTTAGGTACTTCAGTAATGTGTAGTACGAAATCAGCACGATATATACAGCTATACCGAGGTAGACCACCAGGCTACTGGCACTAGGTGGTTTCTTCATTCATCAAAGCCATGGTTAAGGACTTATTAAGTAATTACCTCATGAAATCAAGTATTGAGGGCCCACTACCCCTCTCGTACTTAACCTCCTGGCAATCGATACTTATTGACCTTAACCCATCATTACCAATCTCGAGTATTATTGGCTTCCATATATTCGTGAATGCAGCATTAATGATGTAGGACTTGCCAGACTTAACGCACCTAACCACTGAGTTATGGGCATGCCCATGTATTGCGATCACGTTATTACCAAAGATCGTACCCTCCAAATCCCTAACCCCAAGGCTCGGCCAAATTCTTGGGTCCTCACCCTGAAGCGTCTTAAACGTTGGTGCGTAGTGTATTAGTAGGATTGTTAATTCCCTCGATGAATTTATCGTCCTCTTAAGCCAATCAACCCTACGCCTATACGTATCCGCTATGTGGGGTATGTGCCTCAACTGCCATGTTGTTGGCCTCTCTAGGGATCCTTTCGAACCGATTATTCTGAGTGTTACGTCATTTATTGTTAACTTGATCACCTCATCATCAAGCCATTTAATGATGTCAAGTTCCCTGGCCCTTGGCATGACCTCATCATAATCCTCATTACCCGGTACCGCAATTATCGTATCACTGAGCCTCCTTAATTCATTGATCAATATTTTCAAACCCTCAATCCTCCCCTCCTCCATCAAATCACCCGCTATGAAAACAGCATCAAACCTGCCAAGTCCTTAATCGACTCCCTAAACCTTGGGAAGTACTTCGGCGAGTGAATATCCGCGGTGGCGAGTACCCTAGCAACCATTTAATAGGTGGTAAAGCATATTATTAAATTACTTTTCCAGGTCTATGAACAAATGAAGAGTGGTCTTGAATTACGTAGGTGCGACCCGGATAATGACATGGACATAATAGTAAGTCTCGAAAGGGAAATATTTAAGCCGAGCGAGCAGTACACCCTAGGCTTCATTAATTGGCTATGCAGGAACTGCACAAATTACTCCTACATAGCATTCATGAATGGAAGGCCCGTGGGCTACATAATATCGTGCATAGAGGGCCTTGGCAGGGGTCACGTAATATCAGTGGGGGTCCTAAGGGAGTACAGGAGGATGGGTATTGGCAACGCATTAATGTGCAGGTCAATATGTTCAATGGCTGAGAGGGGCATTGACCACGTGATACTCGAGGTCAGAGTATCAAACACACCAGCCATAACGCTCTATAGGAAGCTTGGCTTTGACGTGCGCGATGTATTAAGGAGTTACTACAATGATGGTGAGGATGCATATCTAATGATTCTTGAGGACAATAAATTTGAAATGCTAATAAGCAAGTGCTGCTCAGTAGCCAAACAGCCTTCTTAAGTACGTCTGCATCCAACGATCCTTCTGTACGGTATAATCCCTCTTTGGTTCAGGGTCCTTACTCGGCTTTGGCGGTTGCTGTGTATAGTCAAAGCCGAATTGAACGCTAACGGTCTCCAACCTACCCTCAACATTACCAACATAAGCCCAACCAACAAATGCATACTGCACAGGCACTCTCTCATTGCTGCCAAGGTCCTCTAGGATCTTATTTGTCGCAAATAATGCACTTTCGAACGCAATCTCCTGGTTCTTTGGATATGGCAACTTCGCCACATCACCAGCGGCGAGTACATCATCGAACTTAGGACTTCTCAGGTCTGTCGGCGACCTAACCTCAACCCAATCAGTGCCTAGGCCGGCATCCCTAATGAATGACGGGGCCCTGTTGGCTCAAGCATTGCCAGTAGGTCGTACCTATACCTCTCGCCGCTCCTTGTCACGACTTCCCTATTGTTCATTTCAATTATTTCCTGATTAGTGATTAATTCAATGCCCGCCTTATCATAAATCGCCTTAACAACGTCAGCTATTACGGGCGGTTGCGTCTTATCATTCGCATCAATGTGTATTATCCTAACCTTATCCCTAACACCTCTGTACTTGAGTATCGTATGAATAAGCAATGCCGTTTCCGTTGGTGCAGGGGCGCATCTATAAGGAGCCTTTGGTGCATATACAACCACAGTGCCCTCATTCATGCTCCACACCCTATTTTTAAGCACATGAACCCTGCCTGGGTCGTAAACGTTCGCGTTCACGTACCAGTACTTATCATAGCCGTTTATTGACGAGCCATCAAAGACCACGCCAGGCGCCAGTACCAGGTAATCATAGCCTAGGCTCCTTACTTTATTGCCGAGTAGGGTTTCGGCGTAATTAACGACCCTATTGCCAGGGTCAATACTAACCACGTCACCTGTAACGACATTAACACCCTTCAACCCAACCTCCTCATAACCCCTGATGATCCTGCCATACTCCTCCTCGTTGGTCAGTAGTAATGGTCTCGTGGGTCCACCCACGTAGTGTCTATCCCTAGTTATCACGGTAACCTCGACTAAGTCCTTAGCTTTCTCAACCAGCGTATTCGCGATTGTTAACCCAGCAATCCCACCACCAACAATGACTACCTTCTTACGGGACGTACTCATTAAGGCATGGTTAAGCCACGTGAATATAAAACAACGCCCTAAGTCAATGGCATTTAGAAGGGAGATGCCAGTTCAGTTAAAATATCACTTCCTCGACCTTGAGACGATCAGTTTATTACCCACAGTATCAATAGTTAGTAAGCCATCGTCAGTCAGCCAGGCAACGTATGAGAGCAGCGCGGAGCGGTTAAGTAGGTAATTATGTGGTGAATCAATGCTTATACCTAGCAACGAGAATATCTTCACAATCAGGTCCTCAAGCGCCACGGAATCATTAATGCTATTGAGGACAAGTTCCCTCAACCTATTTATTGCATTAATATTTTCATTAATTACGTTAATAGCATCCTGAGGCTTCAGTATATCGCCGTGGGCCGGCACGACATATCCATACCTACTCACACACTCAGAGAGCTTCTTAAGGCTTTCAAGCGCGAGACCAGCATTTAAGTGGTATGGCGCTCCATATTTTCGAATAACGTCTAATGGAAAGAACGCATCGGCCGTGAACAATACATTACCGTAGGATATCCCAGCCATGCCCATCGTATGCCCTGGTAGTGGTATTGCTTCAAATCCCACCTCCCTACGTATGTCGTCCAAATCCCTAACCGGCACACCCTCAGCCTCGAGGAGCTTAGTCCTAAGTAACTTGGGTGGGAAGGAGCCGAAGAGGTAGAGTGGCTCAAGCACGGGCCTCTCTATGAAGGGTTTATCCTCTGGTGTTGCGTAGACGGCGGCACCGCTCCTTTTAACGATTAATGCATTACCACCGATGTGGTCTGCGTGGTGGTGCGTATTGATTATGGCCCGAACCCTCAGGTTTAAGGGCTTAATGGCATTGAGTATTCTACGCCCTGAGTCCTCATCAATTCCCGTATCAACTATCACGCACTCATTATTGTCTATGACTAATACACCGGCATTCGTCCTACCAGGTACTACGTATACGTTGTCTGAAAGTTTTTTGTAGCCTCTGTGTCTGCATTAATGATAATACACCGAATGGCTTTTAAGCAATTCAGCGTGCTTATTAATTATGAGCAATTACCGAAGGTTAATTCATAAAATTCATAATTATAAGCTCTATGGTATTTCACGTTTAATGAGGGGTCTTAATATTCTTTTGTTAATTTTCTAATAATTCTTATGCCTATATGGCAGTAATGCGAGCGCTGCCGTTAGGGTTATTAGGGCTGCGGTTGTGAAGGCCCACTGCACGGTCATCGACGTTAAGGGCAATACTAGGAAGGCCCCTGTGAGTTTCCCAGACTCTCCCACAACTGCGCTTGTGGAGAATACCCCAGGTAATGCATCCCTTCTCCACCTGAGTTGTATGAATGTTGTTATGGCTGTACCGAACATGGTCATGAAGAACCAGCGGGTTAAGGCGAGGGCCCAGGCAATTATGGGATTACTTACAACACCCATTAATCCAGTGGCAGTGGCCATAACAATCACGGAGACGATGGCGATTATTAACTCACGCCCTAGTTTCAATAACCTACGGCCAAGGAAGCCGCTGATTACGCCACTTACTGGTGGTGCTGAATATATTAGGGCTAATTCGTAGGCGCTGCCCCTGGACCACATGGCCATGAGTGTTGGGGTTAAGCTATAGCTATGCCCAATAGAAATGAGTTAAGGTAGACCAACCTAGCCTCGGAAAAGATGAGCCTCTCACTCCCCCTATACTCAAACCGTGGGAGCAGCATCGTCAGCAGGTAGAGGGGTATTGCTAGGTAAAGCCAGGTGGGCTTAACGATTAGAGCCATCACAACACCCACCAAGTCACCCAGTGAGCCCACGATAACCCTTTCCGAATTCACACGACCAAGTCTCTCCCTACTAACTAGGCCTGGGAGCACTGAGGATATGTGGATGCTCAACATACCCATGAGTAATGCGGTGATGAATAAGCTTAGGTCAGGAAGGTTAATGAGAAGAAATAAGGACATAAAGGAATAAAGAACCCTGGCAATCCTGACCCTAACCAGTGTGAAGGTTGCGAGGCTTGATAGCGAGTAGGCAATGGTCACCAAGAATAACCTAAACCCACTGGTACCCGAGGTAAATAATGCCCATAAAAACACGTATGTAAACAAAAACCTACCAAGAAACGATAGTAAGTAGATTATAAATATCGTATCGTACCTTTTACCTATCGTTTTATTCATGAAAATCATAATAAAGATTAGGCATAATTAAGTGCTTGGCTGAGGTCGTTAATTATGTCCTCGGGATCCTCAAGGCCCACGCTCAGTCTAAGTAGGTTATCCTTAATGCCTGCCCTGGCCCTATCCTCGGGGCTCCAATGCGCATGTGTTGTGCTCGCTGGATGCGTTATTATGCTCTCTGCACCGCCAAAGCTGACGCTCGGTATTATCATCTTCACGTGTTTATAAACGGCCATCGCCTCCCTCAGGCCACCCCTCACCTCGAAACTTACAATACCACCGCAATTACTGAGTAGTTTCTTAGCTGTTTCGTACGTCTCATGATTATCGAGGCATGGGTAGTAGACCCTCTCGATCTTTGGATGATCCATTAGGAACTCGGCAACCGCCCTGGCGTTTTCCTCGTGGGTCCTCATCCTTATGTGCAGTGTTTTCAATCCCCTATCGACTAGGAATGCCGTGAATGGCTCCATGATTGTGCCGAGGAACCTCCTCCACTCCCAAACACCCTTAATCCTATCATCACCGCCAACTATGAAGCCAGCCACAACATCATTATGCCCACTAAGGTACTTAGTGGCGCTGTGTATTACGAAATCAACACCATGGTCTATTGGGGTTAACCCTATTGGTGTGGCTAGGGTGTTGTCAACAACCACGACAGCGCCAACCTCATGGGAAGCCTTAACTATCTCGGGGATATCATAAACCTGAGAAGTGGGTTCGAGACGGACTCAATAAATACTATATTGACCCCACTCCTTAATGACTTAATTACGTTGTCAGTACCCGGGTCCGTAATCACGGTCCTAACGCCAAACCTACTCAATCTCTCCATGAGACTAGCGTTGAGCCGTAGACGTCGAGGGGCATGAGCACGGTGGAGTCCCTGGAGAGCAATGACATCATTAGTGTGGTTATTGCGGCCATACCGCTGGAGGTTCCTAAAGCATCCGCGCCATGCTCGAGCTCGGCCATCTTGCTCTCCACGGCATGTACCGTCGGGTTATCCTCCCTACTATACTTAAGTGGGACTATGCGTGAAGTGACGGCCTTTGCTCAGGCTCCCTATAGTCGAAGAGTGAGGTTTGGTAAATGGGTTCTATGATGGAGCCAATGCCATCATTAACATGCCTAACGCCACCACGTACACTCTTTGTGCCCTTCCCCACGGGGTTCACGAATTTTGACAGAGGTATTAAGCATTGCGTACCTAATCACTGATTTTTGACCTAATGCTCTCCTCAATCTCACGACTAATTTCATCACCTCTCCTCGCAGTCTCCTCAATCATCCTCATAATCAAGCCCCTGAGACCACCCTCTTCAGCGACCTTAATACCCCTAATAGTTACACCGCCAGGCGTCGTGACCTCCTCAACGACCTCCCACGGTCTCTTAAACCTAAGCAATTCGGCGCTCGTCTCCAGTGTGCCTACGGCTAGTTCCCAGGAAATATCAGTGGGTATGCCGAGCAGAAGCCCAGCCTCCCAAAGGGCCTCAAGTATTAGGGCTATGAAGGCGGGCCCTGAACCACTAATGGCCGTTATCGCATCCATATACCGCTCATTAACAACGACGCACCTGCCCATGGAACCGAATATGCCGCATGCCCTCTTAACATCATCCTCGGAAGCCCTTGATCCAGGCGCGATAGCTGTTACGCCCCTCTCAATAACAATGCCTATGTTAGGCATAGCCCTAACAACCTTGGAAGGCACTAACCCCTCAATAATGCCCGTGGTGACCCCAGCAACCACAGAGATGAGTAGTTGATCGCTATTGAGAACACCGCGTATCGGCATTAAGGCATCGAGAACCTGGTAAGGCTTAACGGCAAGTATTACGACATCAGCATCCTTAACAACCTCCGCGTTATTCGTGGAGACAAAGACACCGGGCAATTCACGCCCAACCCTATTAATACTCTCGACTCTCCTAACACTACCACTTATACTTGAAGGATCAACACCAGACTTTATTAGGGACTTGGCTATGGCGGTCCCTATTTTACCAAGCCCAATTATTGCATACCTGGCAATAAAACCACCCAATAGACTAAGCCGCAACACTTATTTATAAGCATTGCGTTAGCTATAGATAATATGGATTGATCAGCCCGGTGATCCATGTCATTACATCCAACGGCTAGGATCTCATCACTAAAACCTTAAAACCAATTCCCCTTTAAACAATTAATGGTGATGAGGTTCAAGGGCTACGAGGGATGAAGATAAACGGCGGAGTACTGACCATTAAATATTAAATAATGCACGTTAACTTAATGCGCCATGAACCAAGTGACAATTACGGCATTACTAATGCTGGGGCTAATTACTGCATTATTAATTTACGAAATGCCATTCACGTATGGCAATGTCCATGTGACAACGATGGAGTTGGGTAATGACCCATTAATAATCGCCGTATCAGACCTACACCTAGAATCAAACAGGAGGAATCTGGGCTGTATTGGTAATTATTTAAGGAGCTTGGGTAAGGATTGCATCTACCTGGTCATTAATGGGGACTTGTTTGACAGGGCGCACGGACAAGCATTGAGTCAGTACCATATTCATGAATTAATACACCGCCTAAACTTAACAGGCATTAATGGGTTGAGGGAGGTTATATACGTGATGGCTATGTACGATCATGATCCGGGGATCAACCACGGTGAGGTTAGGTACATCATTGATGGTGTTGGCGTTAGGGTGATTCGTGGTGTAATGAAGATAATCATAGGCGGTAAGACCTTCTGGTTCTTGCATGGTGATTACGTTGTTAGGAATGGGTTGATAGCATCGCTTATGAATAAACTACTTAATGGTTCATACGACAGGTTAGTTAGGTTCGTAGTGAGGGCTGGGAGGGATGACTGGGTCGTGATTGGACATACGCATGTACCCAATATAAATAATGGACTACGCATAGCTAACACGGGTTCATGGATAGACAGGTTCATAAATGCCACAGACACCGCGGTGATGATTAATGGGTCAGGTGGTGCGGAACTAATCAATATCAAGTGCGGTTCCTAGTAGTATCCGTGGCCTAGTGAAACCATAGATTTAAATTTAAGGATTATGATGTTTAACCCGTAGTGTCGCTGGCTGAGGAGATTAAGAGGGTTTTGTTGGAGAACCCAAATATTTTAGTTGAGGTTCTCGTTTCTAGACCTGAGATTATTTACCAAGTCCTCGCCAAATTAACACCATGGCAGAACCTAGCCACGAAGCACGACATCGAGGAGCTGAGGAAGTACGCAGATGGCAAATTCGAAGAAATAAGGAAGGAGGTGCAGGGAATAAAAAAAACGTAATGGCTACGAAGGAGGAGGTTGATGATATAAGAAGTAGAATGGCAACTAAGGAGGAGGTCCAGGATATAAGAAATAGAATGACTACAAAGGAAGAGGTTGAGGAGTTAAGACGTGAGGTTGAGGATATAAGGAATAGAATGGCGACTAAGGAGGAAGTTCAGGAATTAAGGAAGGAGATACAGATGATTAAGGACACGATGGCTACGAAAAAGGATGTTGAGGAGCTGAAGAAGTATGTTGATAGTCAGATTAAGTTCCTGTCCATCAAACTTGATGCCCTTGGTGCCGTTGGGGCGTAGTTAATGAAGACGCCTTTAGGGATGGCGTGAGGGAGATCCTTAGGGATGCAGGTTATACAGTCGAGAAGTGGCTTTATTACGACGCGGACGGCTACGTCTATGGATACCCAAGCGAAATAGAGCTTGATGTAATCGTTAAGGATAATATCACCATGATTGTGGAAATATCATCAGCAATAAGGAGGAGTGACTTAATCATTATTAAGCGTAAGGCCGAGCTCTACATGAGGGTCACGGGCAAGGCGGTTGATAGGGTATTGGTAATAACGCCGTACATAGGCGATAGGAACCCTGACTACGTAAGGGTTATGGCTGAGAGGATGGGGATAAAGGTAATAACGCCCGAGGGCGCGGCAGGGCAGTAATCATGGGTGCTTAACCTCAGTGGTTAGTAATGCAGCACCAATCATTATCCAGGCAATGAGCAGTAGTATCAGCCCAATGACTATTGGCGTTAGTGCAGCACCTATTACGTAGAGTAAACCGCCAATTCTAACGTAATTACTGCCCGTATATGCATGGGTCTTCTTGGTAATGCGGTACATGAATACTGACGAGGCAATCAATGGTATGGACGCGAAAATACTCACGACCATTATGAGCTCCATGAACTGTAGAAACTCCGTAAACGGAGTATATACAAACCCAGACACGCCATTACGCCCATAATACACGCCAGGCATGCCGATGGCGTGGGTCATAATCATAACGAGCATGGAGAAGGCAGGGTTATGAATGAAGAAGAGTAGGAAAAGACCGGTGATGAACACGGCAAAGGCCACAATGGTTAGTATGAACCAAGTAATCGCGTCATTCCTCAATGTATTGTCACGGAGGTTATTGGCGATCTCGATAATCCCCACTAGGAATATGACCATACCAACAACACCTAACACACCATAGCCAAGGAAACCAACACCAGCAAGTATCGCACCAACTCCAGCCAAAACCCTAGCACTACCCAGGTCCATAATTAATGGTGATGTAGCGAACCATTTATTTAAGTAATGCGTTGAATGCAGTGTAAGATTGAAATACATGAAGTACTAAGTAAATTAATATATGATAATTAATAATTAGTTTAATTAAGGATGCGCGCAGTCCCATTATATGTAATTGAAATAAAGCCTTGGGTGAGTGGGTGCGGGCGCGCGCATTGGGCTATGGCATAAGTACTATATGTATAATTATTGATTAATTAAATAGTTTATTTATTAATTAAATACTCGATGACCTGAACCGTAATTTCCACGGGATATATAGACCGCAGCCAGATACAGTGATTTAGGCACTATTGGCTTGCTTACACTGTGTTAGGTCTATGAATTCCTCCTTAACTAGTTCCCGATATATGGTTGCCATGTCACTTAGAAATTTACAAATGAATTCCTTGGCATCATTATCGTTTCTAAATACGCTGAATACGCCCTCCCTGTCAGGCCCATTATACTGGTACCTATGCAATTCAAGGGACGCCAGGGTTAGGTATGGTATCATGGGATTGAGGGCGCTAAGTATCTTTGATACTTCAAACATCCTAGTCGTTGGCATGAAGGCAACAATATACAGCGCCTCATTAATCCTTTCCCTCAATCCCCTAACCTTAACCCTACGCCTATACACCTTGCTCAATTCATTAATTTCGCCTGTGGATATTGCCGCGAGGAATGATTTCCATGCCTGAAACGCCTTACCAGCGGCGTTTCTAACCAATCCCTCTCTAAGCATGTTAATCGCTATCTCAGCCTCGTACCTAGCCTCAAGGAGTCTCGTCCTCCTATAACCATTAATGTCAAACCAGGGCTTTGGAAGCTCCATGGCTAGGCATTAATTAACTTCATGAACTAATAAACTCTATGCAATGCCAGCAATAGCTAGCACCAGTTATAGTGTCTGGTCACTCAATCCGCATTTATAACCAGGTCCGTAGAAGCCATGAATAATGCATTATAGAGTCCTGGGTAGTACTGGCATTAAGGTTTCGGAGATTAGCTTCGGCGCTTGGGTTATTGGTACGAGCATGTATGGGGCGCATGACCGCGACCATGACATGGCCCTGATAAGGAGGGCTTTGGACCTCGGTATTAATACGTTCGATACCGCGGACATGTATGGCGATGGGCTTAGTGAGAAAATACTTGGTGAGGTCCTCAGGGGTTATGACGTTAATATATTCACTAAGGTTGGTTATGAGATTGGTAAATTGGTCGATGGTAAGCATGTCCAGAACTTCAGCGTTAATTACATTGTTAATGCTGTCAGGGAATCCTTCAATAGGCTGGGTAGGAAAATAACACTCCTTCAACTCCACAACCCACCAATCAATGTAATTAGGGACAAGGAATTACACAAAGCCTTACTAAAGCTTGTGGAGGATGGGTACGTCGAGCACGTAGGCGTCGCCCTCGGCCCAGAGACAAACATACTCAATGAAGGCTTAGCAGCCATTGATGAGGGTTATGAGTCAATAATGTTCGTATTCAACATTCTGGAGCAGGAGCCTGGCAGGTCATTGATAAGGCGTGGTGTTGATAGGTCAGTCGGCTTGATAACCAGGGTTCCGCATGCATCAAACGTACTAACGAGTAGGCAGGACATAAACTTCGGACCAAATGACCACAGAAACTTGAGGGATAGGGACTGGTTAATTAAGGCACTTGATTTCACGAATACGAGGATTAAGCCCATAGCCCAGTCCCTGGGCATGGACCTGGAGACCCTAGCCATTAAGTACGTGCTTTCCTACCCAATTAGCACGGTAACGATTACAGCAACAAGCATTGAGGAATTAACGAAGTACGTGGACGCCGCCGACGGCAATTATCTAAATGATGACACTGTAAGGGCCCTAGAAAGCCTTTACGCGGAATTCACGAAATCACTCAATGAGTGAGTATCAAGAACCCAAGTTCTTCATCATTCGCCATCAGTCATGGCGGTCATCTTCACACGGTATATAACCACCGCAGCATTTATATCCATTTCTAGCTAATGCCGTGAATCATCACGCGCCACGGCATCAACAAACTCCTTAAAACTAATGGCGCTACTCGTTGATTTAAGTATTTGTTTATCTTCAGTTACCAATGTCATCTCCATACTCTCCGCGGCATATACATAACTTGCATCGTAAAACGTCAATCCTCTACTTAACGATAATCTCAACACCTCAGCGAGTGGTGGGTCAGCGAGCATGTTAATCTGCTTAAGTATTTCCTGGACTATTTCGGCGGTTCTGTGGGGGTCCTTAATACGTTTGAGCACGTGCGCCTCCTTCCACAGTACATTACCTATTTCATATATTGTTAAATGTAGTATATAGATGTCCTTGATCACCGCCTTCCTAGTGATGATATCACCTCGTTGAAGTAGTAAAAATAGGCTGATGCGTCGAATAAGTACTTACCTCGCATCCCTATCCTCCCTTATCAACCTAACAACCTCCTCCCCACTAATGCCACCAAGTAATTCCTTAAGTTCATTCGCCATCTCCCTAAGTCTCTCCATTTCCCTCTCCTCAATTGCCTCCTCAAGCGCCCTCTCGACAACCTCCCTAATATTTATGCCCAGCTGCTCGGCCCTCTCCTTCAATTCCCTCCTAACCCTAACGGTAAGGATTACGGTAGAACCCACATATGTAATACTGAATAACATAATATAAATTTTTCGTAATATTAAATCACGTAATACAAATTCATTACCATCACTCCTCCTCAGAACCACAGACCTCATCAATAACCTCGTTGATACTGCCAACAGCCTCGAGACTAATTACCTCGGGCTTATCACCATTAAGCAGGGCGTATGCCATGCCATCATTACTCAGTAGTATGTATGTGCAGGACTTGATGAGAATGTAATCACCAAGCTCGACATAACCCATTGTATAGAGGACCTTCCTATAATTATCCTCAACAAACCTAATAAGCTTCATGAAGGACTCCACATCACCATCCTCAACACCAATCAACAAATCCTCAATCGAACCCTCCACAGATTAGGGAACTTCTAAACGAAATAAAAAAACTCACTCCCACAATCGATCACTACTTAAATACTTAAGTTATGATTTACAAAAGGAGGGAAGAAGCCATGAGGTTAAGTCATGCATTGAGCTTTATTTTGCAAGTCTATAAATCACCACGCTTTATTACGATGGTCTTCCTAATATTAATCCTGGTCTTTACGAATTACGTATTAGCCGATGTTGGTTATGTATGTAAGCCCGGTCCCATGATTGCAGAGGGCGTGTTATGGACGCCAATTATATTACTCAACTCCCCATATGCAGGATATGCAGGTGCAAAATCCCTTGCTTATACGGCCACCTATATATTCAATTCAGGACCCACCACCCTAATAAGTGAAGTTTTCTCACAAGTACCCGCAGCAATTTATGCAAGTATGGTTCGGCAGTCGGCCTCTTTAGGCTTGATGTATGGGCTATTTATAGTACAAGAATGGTAGCAGTACCCCATGGCGCCTATCAACCGTGCACCCAGCCATACATGGCTCGAGACTTAGGCCCTGTATTGGTGAATGGCACACCCTACTACAAGGTCATAGCGATACTACTGTCTGGAACAGTCTCAGACCAGGATGAACCACGCCAGGTATATGCAATGATCCTAAACGGAACAGGTTATTACTCAATGATCTTCAATAATGGTTTTAACAATAATAATATCGTAGATATAAGAGATATGTGCGGTGCCTTACCGCCACCTAGTTATTACACGGTGAGCTACTACGTCAGCTCAAGGATATTACTAGTCACCAATGTTACAGTCTCAATAAATGGCTACGTAAGTAACGGCTACGTAATAATACAAACAATGGGTACAAATACTCTAAACTACACATTAACGCCAGGCCATAAATACGTAATATCAAGAGCAGGCAATCAGGGACCAGCATACGCCTTTGAGGCATTACCCTGTACCGGTTAACTCTCCTATAATTTAATTGCCATTATGCGCGAATCATCGACGAGACTAATAATGAATTAAAGGTCCACCTAAGCCGTGATTTGCATGGTTCACGTTCATCATTAATGCCAGGGTTAAGTTAAAAATAATGGCGCACTAAACCTTACTTGATCGATGGATTCCTCGAGGTTCATAGAGCTTGTGCTGGACCTGCACAATAAGTACGGTAATGCGCTGGGCATTAGCGATGTCTATGCCTACAGCGCCCTGGGCAGGGTTATTAAGGCAGTGGGCACAGTAATAATATCTCCAAACTCACCAATGCTCCTTACCAAGACCCCAAGGACAATACCAATGTACTTACTAAGCAATGGCTCAGTCCTAGCATTGGCTGATCTACCGGTAAGTGTGGAGACTTTTAGGGGTTGCGTGGGCGAGAGGGTTGAGGTTACGAACGACCTATATAAACCGCCGAGTACGTTGGTGGCCATTAACGTGACCAAGTGCAGAATGCCATATATAGGGTTGTTAAGGATGTTGGTAGGAAGTACGGCATTAACCTAGAGGTTTGGCTTACAAGCGAGTTGGGGATTGAGGGTGTTAAGGTTGTTTATAGGGGCGGTATTAAGGATTTAAGGCACTTGGTTAGGCTCGTTATTTTAATGACGGCCCTAACGAACGTGAGAGGTAATGGTGATGTTGATTCTGTGTTTAAATTAATAGGTGATTTAATGAGGAGGTACTGAGTCACCAAACCTCCTTCTCCTTGAGAATTTCCTCCACATTAACTATTGTTGAGCCGTCTGGACCATAGAGTGGGCTCAGGCTGGTGGCGCCTTTAGGTAGTTGGGCATTTGCTCGAGAATCCTCTCCTCATATGTCGGTACGTACTCATTCTGGTAGAATATACCAATTGGTATCTTGTCACCCCACTCCATACCCCTAAGGAAGGCCTGCGTGAGCTTCTTCGTAACCTCCTCCTCACTTGGGCTCCTAACCACAGGGTCCCAACCAGGTTCGTTCTCAAGCTTGTAAATCCTAGCCTCATACCACTCCTTGGTGTTCACGTCATTATACGTTGGGCATGGCTGCAGTATATCGATGAAAGCAGAGCTTATGCCTAATGGCCTCCCTGATTAGGTATGCGAGGTGCTTAACATCGTAGGCGTAGCCCCTGGCCACGAACGTGAACCCCACGGAAAGGGCCAAAACCACCGGGTTAATCGCATCATAAATGTTCGGCCTAGCAAGGGCCTTGGTCTTAACGCCCCTCCTGAGGGTTGGGCTCGCCTGACCCTTTGTTAAGCCGTAGACGCCATTATCGAACATGAGGACCGTGAAGTCCACATTACGCCTACCAGCGTGAACAAGGTGCTCAGCGCCGATGCCCATCAAGTCGCCATCACCACCAATAACAATAACCTCGAGGTTCGGATTAGCCAACTTAATACCAGTTGCATACGGTATGGGCCTACCATGAAGTGTATGAGCACCATTGGCATTGACGTAGTGAATCGTCTTGGCAGAACAACCGATGCCAGAAACCAAGAAGACATTATGTGGGTCGAGATTCAAATCAGCCAAAGCCTGATAAAGGGCCTGTAAAATTCCATAATCACCACACCCAGGGCACCAATCAGGCCTCCTCCTCTTCTCGACATAATCCATTGGCGTTCTCTTAACGGTTATCTTGACAGTGTTAGACACGATACAAATGTCAAATGAGCCGGTTTATAAAGCTTTCGTAAGAATCACGGAATTTAAGTAAAGCCATACCACCGAGAACACGGCCAATTAGCCTAACCGTAACCTTCACCTACGTCATCATAAATCATGGGCAATACCGAAAAAGTATTTAGATTAATGCCCCGGGTTAATCCCGTGGGCTTTTTCTACGGAGTATTCACTAGGGATTTAGACGTGGCGCCGTTGATTAGGGCATTACCCGTAATACCCATGGATAGCGAAAACATGCACATAACCATTGCATACATTGGCGATAAGAGACCAAGCCAAGAGGTTGACGATAGGGTTGGGGTAAGCTTAAACTCGATACCATGCTTCCGGGTTAAACTCGGGCAATTAATGCTGCTGCCAAGCGCTCTCAAGCCCAGGTACTGGCCGTGGAGGTAATTAATAATGAGCAATTGAGTAGGCTTAGGTCGGTCATAATTAGCATACTGAGGGATTCAAGCGTCCCAATGAGCGATAAGTACTCAGGTGAGTTTAAGCCGCACATAACAATAGCTTACATAAAGACAAAGAAAATAGACCCCCAGGAAATACTTGAGACGGCCTATGAAATAGGAATTGAAAGTAAACTTCAGGCAAATCATTGCTGATAGACAATGTATCCTTAATACTGGCTAGGGAAAATAATTATAGGGAAATCTCAAGGCATGAATTACAGTGCCCATCCCAATACTGAATCATGAAAGCCTAATCACAGGGTCGGCATTGCGAAACCCCACAACCCTAACCACAAGACGCGTATTGGCCAGCGGACCCAATAAGTAACGGCAGTCCCTGAAGGGACAAACACTGGACTTATGCCTCCTCAATTTATTATCACCATAACTCTCAGTCCTAATGAGTAATAAGTCCCCATCACGCGTGTAAATCACCCTGTATGGGTAGTGAACAAGGACACCTTTTACCGAGTCCCTAATAACTAATTCCACGTAGTCGGCCATGGATAAATCAACAAATAACGAAGCATCTTTACCCTTAATCTCATCCACGCGGTGCTCCCTAACCACCAGGTTACAGTTATTGGATCCCCTGACCAATTGCATGGTTGCTCACCAGGGAGGCCCTAAATGATTCCCAACCCCTCAACAGCTCATTGAATTCTGCGATCAATTTCCTAAGCCTAGCCCTTCGGTAAGCCCTCAGCTCGTACCTCAGGTCATCACTTAAGTAATTTATCCTAGCCCTCATCGAATCAATTATTGAATCAACAATACGCAGGGCATCATTAACACTCACGTGGATTGGGTAAACACGGATGAAGCATTACCATACCTCGAAAATACCTCCCTCCACCTGTCAACATTGATGCAAACCTCACGGCCAATCCATGCATGGCCATACTTCGCAAAGCACCTCCTAACCTCCTTATGAAACTTCACGGATATACCCACGTCATCAGGGACCCTGAACTCCAGGATGTACAGCACAACACTATCACCATTACCAGGAGACGCCCTACTAATTAATTGATTAAATAGGCTGGCAAGAACCTAGCGCCATCACCATTAACACTGACATCCACGATGTACGGCCTAGAATTAACGAAGTAACCCTTTACAACGGCATAATCACTGCCAACAACCTGAGCCCTAACAACATTACCACCCTCAACAACCCTGACACCCCTGGCATCATAAACCGCAATAAACGGCTTGTAAGAACTAAGATAGGGCAGGACAAACTCCACATACTGACCACTCCCCGAACTAACGAGCCCCAACTCCATAGTAAAGACATGCAAAAGGAATAATTTAAACATAACAAATCGTGCGCAACCATGCAAGACCTCCCTGCGCAGTTTATATACCAGAGAAGGCGCAATAACGACTCACGGCGAAAGAGCACTTATTATTACACCAGGTATGGTGCATCGAGAAAGTGACGGTAAACATCACTTAAAGATAAGTTCGAAATTAATAACCACGGTGATTAGGCATGTAGGCTAACCATGATTAATACCGGCACATGAACCGCGAGGGAAATCTCCAGGGTCAAGCCTGGGGAAACCTCGTAGGCGATTTAGGTGGTGGGTCGGTCCGAGGCCGGGAGTTGAGAATTGATAAGAAGCTGGCCAGGATACTGGTTGACTTGGGTGATAAACCATTAGTAGTTATTGGCCCGCCGGGTTCGGGTAAGACGACCATAGTCACCACGCTGGGCTTAATGAGGCTTAAGTTGATGGGTTCGTCCATGACGTACGTAACGCATAAACCAAGCGACGCACTTGGGTCTATCACGAAACCCTCAATACCCTGGAAATGCATACGCGACAACCTATTCCTAATACTCGACTCATACGAGGACTTAAGCACCAGGCCAGGAATATCACTATTAGTATCCATGGCTTATAGGTATAAGGCATACAATAATTACGTTAGGTATCTAAGGTACCTCAGTAGAAATCCACGTAATACCCACGCACTATGGCTTCTAGGACGAATGATACTACTGCGTGATGCCGTGACTGACCAAGACATTAATAATGAAGTCGGCAGGGTAATTACAATACTTATTAGTAGAGACGTTAAGGGAGCATACGTAACAACGGCCCTAATACTCAATAGCATATGTCAGCAAAGCATGAACAACCTACTAATACTGGACGACATAACAATACTACCATAAGAGGATGCATTACTAAGGATTGTTAGGATGACGAGGGGAATTACAAACACATGGATGGTACTACATAGCATCGGTAAACTGAGCATTGAGGACCTAAACACACCAACAATAATAACAAGCCATAGTGGACCAGCTAAGTCACAATCAAGATTAAGGGACATACTAAGCAGGATAAAGCCAGGTGAGGCCCTTTACATGGGTATTAACGAGGAATTGAAAATAAGGATACACGAAACAAAGAAACTACGTGAAAAACTACTCAACGAAACAAAAACCTAGCCCACCATAGTCATGCCCACGGCAGGCGAACCCGTTAAAAATCCCTTCCTCTTTTCAATCCCCCAATCAGGGGGAGGAGGAAGGGGAGGATGATGGATACCGAGAGACCGAGCCGATGGCTTGGTCCTCGGATATCCTGAGAAACGCCGTGATGAATTCCCACGAGATGACCAGTGATTGAAAGAAAAGACTGATTAAAAAAACACCCGTCACCCGAATATCCGCGGGGCGGGCCGCCCCGCCATAGTCTAATAACGAGGGGCGGTGGCTGTGGGTCCCTCCCGCAGTCCCGCCCCGTGGATGTTCGGGTGACGGGTATGGGTAAGGATGGGGAAGGTAAGGACGGGCGTGTGCCTGCCGTGGACGTGACTGTGGTGGGTGTCGATGTTGGTGTTAGGCGTTCTGTTGTGGCGTTTGTTGGTGTGAGGGCTGGGCTGCTTAATGAGTTGGCCGTGATATATGCTAGGCAGAATGGTGTTTCGTTAATACCGTTGGGCGTATATGATGTTATGACGAGGGCTTATGTGGCTGAGGTTGAGTATCCAGGGATTGATAAGTACCGTGGCAATGAGTTAACGAGTAACATAGTTGGTAAGGTATTAGGTGCCGTGATTAGGGCTTCCCATAGTGTTCAGAGGGTTCGTGATGGGTTGGTTGGTCTGGCGTTTGAGGACCTTAGGCGGTTTAGTGGGCATAAGCGTGACCTCGCCAGGGCTAGGGTGGTTTGGGAGTTTATGGTTAATGAGTTTGGTGGGGTTGTGAGTAGGTGCCCTGCCGTTAAGGTTTCCTGGTTCTGGATGAGTTATAAGGCGAGGTGATGATGCCTGTTAGGGATTCAATACCTGTAATACTTGTTGAGCCTGAGTACACCAGTAGTGTGTGTCCAAGGTGCGGTAATTACCTGGGTAGGGCTAGGGGTAAGGTGACGTGTAATTACTGCGGCTTTGAGGGTGATAGGGATGTCATTGGCGCCATAAATATAGCACTACGCGGCTTCCTAATACTAATGAAGTGCGTCAGGGAGGGCGTGATCAGGGGTGGCCCGAGAGCCTCGGGACCGGCCCACCGCCGGGTTAAGTTCTTTTGCTTAATCCTCATGCGCCCTGCCTGTATATGCTTCATACGCCTTAATTAGTGCGTTGTGTATTGCGTGGACCACGCTTTGCCTATTGCTGTTGCTGGCCCTGCGTAGGGTTCTTTATCGCCGTTTGTTGGCGTTAGTATTGCTATTGCGTCTGTGGTTGTTCCGTGCATCCCGTTACCGGTTAGCTCGGCTAGTGTTAGTGCCTTTGTCTGGGCTGCGAGTGTTATTGCATCTATCATTGCCTGTATTGTCAATGGTTTGTTTACAATTATTGCCATGTTTATTGTCGATACTCCCGTTAACCAGGTCCTTATCTCCGACCCCTCTATTTTATATGGGTTCGTTAATCCAATTGTTATTGATACATAGACCTCTATATCGTTTGTGGTTTCCCTGCGCATTACGTGGTTTCTCGGTAACTCGGTGGCTGTTAGGAAGGTTATTGCCTCTTCGCCTCTTATTGCTAATTCCCTGTGGGTCTTTTCAATCTCTCTGGTTGGTTCCTCGTTGAAATTCTTTGGGACCTGGTGATGTATTATGTATTTGATGCCGCTTCTTAGTCCTCCATCTACCGTGCTTGCCAGGGCTGTGGCTTCCTGGTTCAGTGTTATTACTATGTTTCTGCCTAGGTATTTTATGTTCTGTATCATATTGTTGGGATGGACTAGTAATCAATGAAGTATGTTTTAAGTAGTAATATGGCGTTGATAGGCGGGTGTTAAGGGGTTAGGTTGCCGATTTCGGTATTGGGCATGTCGAGGGTGAGGGGGTCGCAGTAGTCAGTGTGGGTGTCTGTGGGGTTGTTATTAAGTGTGGTGATTTTATTGGCCGTGACGTGGGTAGCTTGTTTATGAGGAGTTTTATACTGCCGTGAATTCGTTCATGGAAGGCGTGAGTGGGAGGTAGGCTAGGGGTGTTTTGGTTGGGATTGTTCATGTTTTTGTTGGTGCGAGGTTCTGGCTGTGTTGGTTATTGTCTTTAGGTGAATATATTTTAGGTATTTACGGAGTGCAATATATATATATTAGTTAAAGAAGGAATCGGTGATGAGCGAGCTCGTGACTACCGAGAAGGTAAAGAGGTTGGTACTGGCGGCATCAATGGCGGCACTAATGCTATCAACACCAATAATAATGCCAATGATATATCTTATAGGTTCGGCGGCAGGATGGTGGCAACAGAATTTCTATGCAAATGTTATCTGCATGGCTTTTAACCCAGCTGTTGATTTTATTGATCATTTCACTGATGGTGTGATTTCTGGTGCTATAACATCTGGGTTAGCCGCATTAGGGTTGCCGGAAACCGTCACACTTCCAGGGTGGGTGCCGTTGTTTGGTGGTTTAACTGTAACGACGGGTGGTTTAGTCTTAGGTATATGGACACTTGGTTGTATGTGAATAATAGGGTTTCGTATGCACCTTAAATTAAATCAAATTTTTAGGTTTGTATTTTTTTATGACGTATATATCTTCCTTATATTTTATCCGGTATTTTATCTGCATATTTGCATATCCTTGTGATTCCCTTAAGGTTCGTAAGTTTAGGAATTCCCTTATTCATATTTGCTTTTTATATCGTAATTAGTGTGGTATTACTGGGCTCTCTATATGTGGTTTTTAGGTCGCGATATAATATGCTGAGTTTTAAAGATGTTTTAATAAACTACTTTAATCCATCGATAATTATATTAATTTTATTCACGTCTATATTTTTATTTTATTTTATCCCTGCCTTATTTAACTTACTTGGGCGGAATGTCGTTGTTGAATTATTGATTCTGTGGTTAATAGTTTTTATGATCGACGTATTTTATGGCACTTCTCCGTATATTACCTCGGGTATGTATATTCATAAAGTTAAGTATTTAGGTATGGCGGGTGATTTCCTTAGCAGTAATTTAGGCGCTTCATCGATTAGGGTCCTTCTTATAAAGCCTAGGTATGGCTTGTTCATTTATGGCTACACGTCGTCTAGAGTTACGGATTTTTTGGCTATGTCCAATTACATCCCTAAAATGATTATTGTAAAGGAAGATGCGCTTAGTTTCGATGTTGGTTCCATCATAGCGCATGAACTTGGTCATCTAACCTCCAGGAATTTTGTCATAAGATTATTGGGGCGTATACCTGGTTCATTTATTATAGCATTGCTTATTACGTCCTCCGTTGCCATGTTTCTGACGGGGATGTTTCATCTATTCGTGCCTCTGTATTTGTTAGCTGTTCTACTGTTTTTCCTAGACGCTTACTTCTCAAATGCCTTAGCCGACCTAAGTGAGCGTGATGCTGATGTTTATGCCGCTAGGCTTGTTGGTAGGGCTAGGTATGTGGAGTTTCTGAGGTCCTTGATGGAGCAGGTGCCGGTTAGGAACCGTGGCTTGAGGGCTAGGCTGGAGAGGAGGATTAGGTACGTGATGGAGCATGCCTAGCTTTCCATGATTACTAAAGCCGCACTCGTCCTAGCCTCATGGGGTCGGCTTCGCCACTGGGTTTATTAGCGGTATTCCCGTCAGTAGGGGCTCTTTGCAGGGTATCCCTCGGCCTGTGCACTCTTACCTCTACTACCTATTAACGATATTCCTGACCAACGCCCTTAGTGATGTTAAGGTTATGCTTGGTGGTTTCGCCGTTGGTTTGCCCACGGCACTTTGGCTCTTTGATCTTGGTACTGGACTTGGTAGGGTTCTTAGTCCCGTGACTGTCCGTGGGGTTTACCTCTATCACGGCGTCTCGCCACCTCATTACGTGCTCATTACCCTCTCTTACGGCGTCTTTGAGTATCTTGGTTATGCTGTTAGTGGTTTTGTTGGTTTCTCGATTGCGGAGTCCATAATCAAGTTAATTATGTATAATAAGTTCGGGATTGATAAGCATATTATCTATTTGGCGTTGCTTGCCCTGGCTTTCACGTTTGTTGGGGCTGTCATCGAGGCTTACCTAGTAGTTTCAGCTCCTGGGTGGCTGTGATGGGTAGGTACGAGGTTTACCTAGCCCTGTCGGGTCTTCTTATAATGTTCGTTGTTGTTTATGGTCAGTGGGAGTTCTTTAAGTTCTTAATGGTCACCCTCCTCAAGATAAACCTGAACGCCGTTGAGCCTTTTAAGCCCTTCTTCATGATTGGCGGTGTCGTGATTCTCGCCATGGCGCTCTTCCTCAACGCATTCGTTATGTGGTTTATAACAGCGTTTTATAGCGATATCGAGTTCCTCAAGTTATTGATTACTTCGATGAATGGCTTCCTCGGCGCGGTTTTCGTTACTGTAATCCTCATCCTATACCCGGAGCTCGTATTCTCGGCGGTGCTGCTCGACGTTATTGGCGTTATTGGCGACGTCATTTCGGTGGTTACTATGTACTCCCTGCTTAGGGTCTTTGGTGCGGTTAGGAGGGAGGCTGCCATGGCTTCCGTCGTTTCCTGGTTCATAACCAACCTGGCGCTTTATGGTATGACGATGATGGTGCTACGCGTGGCGTAGGCGTTATCTGTTCATGAATGGGTCATCACCTTCTCAGCTAACTCTGACCTCTTCACTGTTTTTGTTGCCGGGGCACTTCTTTAAAGGGGTTTTGCTAATGCCTCTTGTGTTGTTGATTAGGGAGTTTGAGATTGATGAGTTGGTTTCGTTTGATGATGCCATTAGGGCTGTTGAGGATGGCTTTAGGTTGTTGGGTAGTGGTGGTGCGGTTAACCTGCCTAGACGTAGGGCAATTGCAAGCGGTGCCGTGCTCCATGTGCTCCAGGGAATTGTCCTCGGTGACTATAAAGTAGCCGGTCTAAAGACTTACCTGAGTACTAGGTATGGTACTAGGTTTGTGGTTGTTTTGTTTAGTCTTGATAGTGGTGAGTTGTTGGCTATAATTGAGGCTGATAGGCTTGGTCAGCTTAGGACTGGGGCTGCCTCGGCCGTGGCCACCAGGTACATGGCCAGGAGGGACTCGTCGGTGTTGGGTATTGTTGGTGCTGGCGTTCAGGCTAGGGCTCAGTTTGAGGCGTTGAGTAGGGTCTTGAACCTTAGGTTGGTTAAGGTCTTTAGTAGGACTCGCGGGCATGCCGAGGAGTTCGCCAGTTTTATTAAGTCCAGGGGCTTTGATGCGGTGGTTGCTAGTGATTATGGCGAGGTTTGCAAGGGCGTTGATGTTTTGGTCACGGCGACGAACTCGAGGGACCCATTCATACGCAGCAACCACATAGCGCCTGGGATGCACATTAATGCCATTGGTAGTAATTGGGCTAATAGGCTGAGTTGGCGCCTGATGCCGTTCTTAGGGCAGACGTTATTGCGGTTGATGATGTGGGTCAGGCCAGGGAGGAGGCTGGGGACTTGATAATGGCTGGTGATGTCGTTTGGTCTAGGGTTGTTCCGTTGGCTGATGTTGTGGTTGGTAGGGTCAGGGGTAGGTTGGGTGATGACTCGGTAACCATCTTTAAGTCCCTGGGTATTGCGGTTGAGGATTTAGTGCTCGCTAAGTTGGTTTATGATAGGGCTGTTAGGGAGAGGAGGGGTGTTGAGGTTGAGTTTAGGGGTGTCTTTAGGTAGGAGTGGCTACGTGACTCATGGGCACTTGCTGGTGCTGTACATCACGTCGTACATGCCACCCGAGGGATAATTAATCGATAATTCCTCGACTACCCAGGGCGTACTCGGTTAGTACTCAAGTACGAAGTAAACGCTCCCAATAGACCGGCTAGACCGCCATGTTGAGTTTATTAGTACGCCCTTAATGAATGACTTAATGTCGTTGCCGTAGCAACGACACCAAGCATTATTAGGTCTCTCTGCAATGTCTGGGTCATTACCCATAGCCCTTAGGGATTCCCTCCAGGACTTCGCGAAGCCCTAATGACTATGCAGTTGGGTCTCACCGAACCCTTACCGCACTTGAAGTCTATGGGGCTTATTAAGCCGTTGGGCATCAACCCATAGACAGTGAGGCAGGTAATCACTGGCTGACCGCTCTCATTATATACGTGAACCACGAAGCTGGGTCCCGACAATAGGCTGGGCACGTACTTGGCGGTTACGTTAAGGGCTGGGTCCTCAACGACAGTATTGAAGAGCACATAGGTGTAAGCACCAATAACGGAGATAACCACGGCAATAACAAGCACAATCATAAACAACCATCTATGATACCTGTGACCTAGTGAAACCTTAAATCTTAGCTCGGGTGTTCAGGGAAAGTAAGTCGGCAATGTTGATCATCAGCTTGATTAGGCTTTACTAATATGCTTAGGCGTTTTAGTATGTAAGCACCACATTAGGTGGGGCGTTTATGAAGGATGGATATTAAGGTTGGGCTTAGGGAGTATTTAACGAATTAAAGCAGGTAGCCTCCCTCCGGCCCTACTTCCTCGAGCTCTCCAGTCCTGGGATTCACCTTAAACCCAAGTGATTCCAGGGTGTACACCCCAAGTAGTGGTATTGGTGTTTTTAGGGCGGCAATTATTACCGGCCCCCTTCTACCCTTGACCTCAGCCTCGCCGATGTATACCCTGACCCTCTCTTTAGTGCCATTGGCCATCGTTAATTCCACGGTGTATGGTGTTTCAAGCAAGCCGAGTTCCTTAGCCGTGTCTGGGTCCAGGACTATGTATGTTGAGCCTGTGTCTACGAGCATCCTGAGTGTTCTTGAGCCTGCCCTGCCCTTGATTGTTACGTCGATGTACGTGTGACCCACATTAACATGGTTGAGAATGCCGAATATAAACCTTCATGTCCTTACTTTCTTTGGCTATTTCTATTCCCTATGCCTTTTAAACCAGTGTGGTTAATTATTGTCATGCTTAACCGTGGACTTATTAGGTTCGGCTTGGTCCTGGAGTTCGTAGCTGAGCTCCTGTACTTCATGCTTATCCTATGCCCGAGATTCTTTGGTTTCATCTCAATTCTATTAATCACGTTGACATACCTACCATCCTCAGTAATGATGTACCTGGGCTTCAACGGGTACTCCCACTCGTTGAGTACTGGGTCTATTGGCGCTGTCCTATTAATGCTCAGTCCATTATTAGTGCTGATAATACATATTACCCCAATGCCCTATCTAGTCGCTATGGTAGGTATGGGTGTTGCATTTTTGGGTGATATTTCTATCTCCCTATTCTTCTGGAGGGCCGTGAAACAAGGGCTCCTCGCATCATGTTGGTGGCCGCGGGATCGCTTCTTTGGGCCATGATCTCCGCGAGCATGAACTGCACAACCCTCCTCATCGTTTCATCCTCAGGCTCCAACCTAACAATCCTACACGTGATTAGGTGAACACCAACTTCATCAAGGAATGACCTTAGACTCGCCGTTACGGCATCAGTGACCTTATGCAGGTTTGCGTAGACCTCATTTAGGGAGACCAGATTAAGTACCTGACTAACCGCCTGATCTACGATTGGTGATACATAGTTCCCGAAGTCCTCAACCGTGTACTTAAAACCGCCGAATTACACAGCATTTACGAACTTCACAGGGTCTGTGTTTAGTAGGGCACATTTATGCTCTAACTAATACCATATGTATTGCCACTCGGCATTATGTTAAATATTGTTCTCCGGCGCCTGGGTTTGGGAACAATGGTTGAGGGTGTGGTTTTAATGCCTTGATTTAGGATTCTTGTCTCCTCATTCGGTTATGTCGTTGAATGGGCATTCGTTGGGTGGTGCCTCCTTGATGTGCGCCTTGGGCTTAATGCCGTCCTCATTACTCTCCTCCTCGATTGAGTACGTGATTGCCTTGTGCGTGAACTACATTAACCTTGTCGACCACCTCTCAATCGATGCTTAAACCGGCTCAGTACCAGTCCGGTAGTGGCTTATTAGCCTGTTGGGAGTCAATCAATGATGTCTCCATGGCTCTAGAGATTTGCTGGGGCAGGAGGGTCAGGGGTAATAAGAGGCTCGAGTGCGGCGAACCCGTTAACGACCCAAGAATCATTGAGGAAACCATGAAACTAATCAACGAGTTTCTCAATAGGGTCGGGAAACATAGAAGTGTGTTGCTTAGTGATATAACAACGCCGTTTGATTACGCAATCAACGCCCTAAGCAACTGGCTGCAGGAAATTAAGGCTAAGGTCGAGGAAAGCAATGACGAGAGTATAGCAACCTAAGGAGGGCAATGCACAAGATAGCCAAGAGGATGCTGAGGCTACTAAAGCGGGCAAGGGAGAGGTGGCTAAGCACGTATAAGCCAGAGCTTGAGGAGTTAATCAACGAACTAGGGAGTGGAGGAGCAAGGGTAATAATAAGCGGCGATCCGTTTGATAGTAATAAGCCATTCGTGGTTCACTTGTACGCGGAGAAACTGGCAGTTGCAATAAGTAGGGTCAGGAATAGCGTAATGGTGAACATAACGTTGGCCGGGCTTGAGGGCGTCCATGTCATAACACTAAAGTTAATCAACGATGAGGTATTGAGAGCTTCGCAATGTGGGCTAATGCTGACCGACGGCTCAATCGATAAGGATGGCTACCCGATAATGAACACTAACCGGCTTTGGCAAGCAGTAATCTTTCCATTAACGTTTCCAGGCAAGGTACATGTGTACATAAACGGTTTAAGTGTCAATGATGGTGGCGTGAGTGTTGTGTGGCAATTAAGGCTGTTGACTACAGGGGTGTGTTTAAGAGCAAGACCGAGGTTGCCGAGGATGTTGTCAAATTAAGTGATGAGAATTTCTTAGCGTTTCTGCTATTCGCAATTTTGGGTGATGGCAGCATAGATATTAAGAAGAAGAGGATTGAACTTATCATGGATAAGTCGAAGCATGGGTTGTGGAGCGACATAATCGAGAAAATAAAGAGCTTGGGATTTAGGGAGAGGGATGGAGAGTACAAGATGGAGTACGCGGTTAATTACTCGAAGGCCGTTGAACTAGCCCGCAAAATAGTCAGTGACCAAGTGAGTAAGGCGTTGATTGAGGACTTGAGTAGACTACTCGATGCGGAGAAGCTTAAGCGGTTACTCGTGCTGGCGAGTATGAGGATTAAACCACTGGGCCGTTCAATGATTGAGGTCGTTGAAGGCATTAGGATGAACGTTTGCGCGCACAATTATTCTGTTGAGCTTAGGGTGCATCGTATGGACTATGGGGAGGCTGTGAGGATTTTGGAGTTATTAAGGAATACGGGTTATAGAGATGCCAAGCTGAGTAAGCGGAGTGGGAGATACGTGGTCTACTTAAACATAGATGCAATTAAGAAACACCCTGAGTTGGTTGCTAAGGTCTGTGAGGTATTAAGGAGAATGCTCGAGGAAGTAATCAGCGAGGGCAAGGAGAGAAGGGCAAGGTCAATAGCAAGGGCAATGGCAAGATTAAGCTGTCAATAACCTTGCCCAGGGCCCACGGGACTAAAATCAACTAACTTCTCTCCTTTTGACCATATAGACCCTGAGAAGAGGGTTGGCTACTCCATGGAGGGTGAGGGGCTTAAGTTTGATGCTGTAATAGTCATACCGCCGCACGTTGGTGTTGATATTAAGTACGTGCCGGAGGACGTTCTTGATAGTGATAGGTTTGTTCAGGCGGATAAGTTTACGAATAGGGTTAAGGGGTTTGACAACGCATTTGTGATTAGCGACGCCTCAGCACCTCCCATCGCCAAGACCGGTGCTTAATGCAATCCCAATAATCACGTTCATTGGAAGCCTATTACTGGCTATTGGTATTGACCATGTTGAGGACCCTGGCTAGGTCATTCACTGTGTCTATGTCGATGAGGACCTCGGGACCGCACTCCACGACGCACACGTCAGCCCTACCCCTCAATATCTCCCTTGCACCAACATCACCGCTTAACCTCATTAATTCTGGGAATAGGGCCCTATGAATGAGCACTGGATTCCCCCTGACGCCATTGTGCATTGGCGCAACGGCACTACACCCATCGCGGTACGCACCAACTATCCTTGATACTACCTCGTTGGTTATTAGGGGCATGTCCGCAAGCACCACGAGGACTGCGTCGTAGTCCTGGAAGAAGCGTAGGCCAAGCCTTATCGATGTGCTCATTCCATCTCTGTAATGTGGGTTGTAAATAACGATCTCATTGGATAGGTAGGGCATTAACTCGTTGGCATAGGCCCCAACAATGACAACCCTCTCAAACTCATTTAATGCCTTCAAAACCCTCAGTATGACTGGTTCACCACCAATCTTGACCAGTAGTTTATTACCGCCAAATCTCCTACCTTCACCTGCGGCAAGTACTATGGCACCAATCCTCATTATTTAATCAATATCATTAATAAGAGGACAGATATTAATTTCGCCATAACTGACGTTTATGGGTTCTCGAGGGCATGTCGCTACCAATATCCAGCGAGGTCGTTATGCCCCTGTTGGTTACTACGCATCGCTGAGCTTCATAGACCCTGTGCTCGGTATATTAATTGGTACATTCGGTAATCTCGTTGGTTCATTAATTGATTATTGCATTGCTTACTACCTCGGGATACTGTTCCTACTTAAGTATGGTTAGGTTATTTGGCTTGATAGGAGGAGACTTAATTCATTGAATTGGTGGTTCGGTAAGTACGGCGCGGTGCTGGCCGATATGAGGGTTACGGGTTTCGTTGCCGTTACATTCCTTGGGCATTTTGATCTGGGACTCAATCCTCGTGTATATTGGTTACGCGTTTGCGACTCAGTGGTCGTTAATCATGGGATTGATCGATAGGTATTTATACGTTGTTGCCGTTGCGGTGACGATTGTAATAATAATGTACATAGTGCTGAAGCATTGTGTGAAGCCAGGGCGTGGTGATTCCGCCGAGGCGTAACTTATTACTATAGCCATTACTCGCCTGACGCTCCAATACTCTCTTCCCTGCCGTGCCTCACAATCCTTATCCTGGTCCTCAATGGTACGTGAAGCCCAACCCTCTCGAGTATCTGGTAGAGTTCATAATCCTGGAGTTCACCCAGCCTACCGCCCAGGTAAAGCTCAACTAGTTGCCTAAATACTTGAACCGCAGTGTCACCATATAACTGCAGGGCATTGTCTATTATCTCGCCAGCCCTCTCCCCCCTCGTTATCCGCCTAATTAATTGAATAACCTCCTCACGGGTTAGTTCACGCTTGGTGCTGGTTTTCTGTTGGGCCTTGTTGATTATTTCCATCATCATCTTCATCATTATCCTCCTCCTTTCGATCTCATCGAGGTTTTCGCTCATGGTGAATCTATAATTATTTATCGGGCTTAAAAAGCTTGGTTCCCTGTTCATTATCGATAGTTTTATTAATTAATCCCGCATTATCGATGTTGTGGAGCTACTCATTAGTGTTAAGCCCATTAGGGACCTACCCAGGCTAAGTGCCAGGCGGAGCTCGACATTAGGGGTTTCCCAGGCGTTGATAAGTTCCTGCCAGCCTCGCGGTGGAGCTTGAGGATCTTGGGCTTAGGATTGGCCAGGTTAGGGTTGGTTACCTTAGGAGGAGGGGTGATGCGGAGAGGTTCATGGCATTACTTGATTACCTTAACGTGGATTCCATGGTGGCCAGGCCCGGCATTAACGATGCCAACACCCTGGCGGAATTACTCGATGAGGCCTCAATGTATGGTGTCAGGGTTATTTGGGAGTTTGGTGTTGGGGATTTCCTGAGGAGCCCCGGCGAGGTCACTGAGCTTGCTAATGAGGTTTCACCGCATAGGCTCGGTCTCGCCCTTCACGTGGCTAGGGAGAGGGGTTTAAGGGATTTCGTTAGGAGGTTTGTTGAGTTGAGTGGTTATGTTAAGGCTATTTACTTCAGTAATAAGCGGGGTGGTTTCTTTGGCTTGCCCATATTTGAGGGTTCGATAGACTTCCTTAAGCTAATGAAGGTTCTACAGGTGCTTAGGTATGAAGAGAACATAATCCTCCACTACCTACCGAGTTACTACGGCAGATACGGCGTGGACCTCGAGGTCCTTAACTCATTCATAAACTCCCTGGGTGGTGGCGGTGCTGATAGGAGGTTGGTTAAGTCGATAGAGAGGATAGTCAGTGAGGTGCTTGGTCAGGGTCAGGAGTAATTCGGCTCTCGCTATCACGACCTACATAAGCGATTTAACCTGCGCGTTGTATTCAAGTATTCTTGATCATTACTGCTTGATTAAAGGCTTATAACTAACCCGGGGGGTTAGTAACTAATAGAGGGGGTTAGTCATGCTATTTAGCGTAGAGCCAAGGCGACCAGAAGGGATCTTTATGATAGGGAGGTTGAGCTTAATGAACTAAGGGATAGCGTGTTTAGGGGTGATAGACTCATTGCTGTTTATGGTATTAGGAGGATTGGTAAGACGAGCCTGGTCAAGGCTTTCCTAAGCGACCTTTCTCAACCGTACGTACTTATTGATGTGAGGCAGATATACTTTGTTGAGGGTAATGTTAATGTTGGTAGCCTGGTTAGGCATGTTCTTGATGGGTTTAGGGAATTCATGGGAAGGAACGAGAGGTTTTGGGAGGGCTTTAGAGATGCATTGAGAAGTATAGACTGGGTTAGGGTTGGCGCAGGTGGCGTTGAAGTTAGGTTGTCTAGGAGGTCAAGGATGAACTTGATGGAGTTGCTCAATGTAATTGATGGGTGGTGTGGCCGTAATTCCACGAGGTTTATACTGGTGTTTGACGAGGCTCAGTACATGAGGTTTTCGAATGTTAGGTATGATGGTGTGTTGGCGTGGGCTTATGATAATTTAAGTAATGTCACGTTTATAGTGACCGGGAGTGAAGTGGGTGCTTTGAGGGATTTCCTGAGGATTGACGATCCCGAGGCGCCACTTTATGGTAGGTATATCAAGGAGGTTTACGTGGATAGGTTTAGTAAGGATGCCAGTCTCGATTTCCTTAGGAGGGGTTTCACAGAGTTGGGTGTTGAGGTCAGTGAGGGTGAGTTGGAGGAGGTTTATGAGCGGTTAGATGGCATTGTTGGTTGGTTGACGTTATATGGTTACTTAAGGGGTATTGATAAGTTGGGCCACAGGGAGGCCTTGGATAAGGTGTTCAATGATGGTGTTAAGCTGGTACTTAGTGAACTTGACGCTGTTATTAAGCCGTCGAGGGCTAGGTATCTGGCAATACTTAATGCCGTGGCCCATGGATTAAATACGTGGAGTGAGATTAGGAGATATGTTGAGGTTAGGACAGGTGAGGTCTCTGATGCTGTGTTTAATAGGCTTATGAAGAATCTCATTAGGTATGGCTACCTAAGTAAGGTCAACAATACGTACGTCATACCTGACCCAGTCGTTACCAGGGCCGTTATGGAGGTTCACATTGGTTAGAAGGGTTTTTATGGCTAGAGGGGTTGTAGTTAATTAAAGGGGTTGTAGCCATGCTCCTTGATGAGAGACCGAAGACAAGTAGGGTTGACCTCTACGATAGGGATGAAGAATTGAATGATATCCTAAGCAACATTGATAAGCCCTTGATCGTTGTTACCGGCATTAGGAGGATTGGTAAGACATCAGTGATTAATGTGGCATTGAATGAAGTTGGCATACCCTATGTATTAATTGACTGTAGATCATTGAGGGATAATTATGGTAGATCTGATCTTTATCGATTAATATCCAATGCCCTATCATCGAGTCTTGATAAACTTATTGATATCCTGAGAAGGATTAGGGGTATCTCAATCATGGGTAACACTGTCGAGGTTAGGTGGAGGGGTAGGGAACAGATCAGCCTTGCCGAGCTATTTGATAGACTTAATGAGAAGAGAATCGTGATAGCACTTGATGAGGCCCAGAGGTTAAGGGTCCATTGTCGGGTGAGGTTCTTAATGCCTTAGCCCACGCCTATGACTTTGATAGGAACATAACATTTATACTCACGGGTTCCGAGGTTGGCTTACTTTACGACTTCATTGGTATTGAGGACCCAAACTCACCATTATTTGGTAGGTATTTCCATGAGGTGAGGATTGATAGGTTCACTCATGATGAGTCCATCGACTTCCTGAGGAGGGGGTTTAAGGAGTTAAACATTGAAGTTCCTATGAGTATTATTGAGGAAATCACGAACGTGTTTGACGGCATACCTGGTTGGCTTGTCTATGCGGCCAACGCCTACATTAGGGGCGCTGGGGACCTATCCATGATTAGGGAAGCCGCGATTAATGAGGCTTTAAACGAGCTAGAGAGGCTCATAAGGGTTAAGGCGAATTACTCAGTCGTTAACGCCAGGAGGACGGCGCTGGTGCTTAGGTGTATTGCCAATGGTGGTAATACGTGGTCTAAGGTCGTTAAGTGCGTGGAGGATTTTGAGGGTGCAACGGTGTCACCGACATCGCTGAGCAACGTAATAAGGACCCTGGAGAGATTAAGCATAATTAGGGATTACGAATTCCTGGACCAATGTACAGGGAGGCGGCTATGAGACTAAGTATTCCCAATTACTAAAAGATTTATTTTTAGATTCACCATAATACAGGTGGGTGGAGCGGTGGGTCACGTATTTGTTAGTGTTCGCTTTAGGGGTAGGGATGAGTTCGCAATGGAGAGGGTGCTAGTGGATACCGGCGCGTCCTTCACGGTCATGCCCCTGGAATTGGCTAAGGAACACTTCATAGAGACCCCCTTCGAGGTTGAGGTTAGGTTGGGTGATGATAGGGTGGTGAGGGCTAGGGTGTTCATTGCTGAGGCTGAGATTGAGGGTAGGAGGGGCCCTGTGAGGATACTCGCGTTCAGTGGTGCAATGCCCGTGATCGGTGTTGATACCTTGGAGACCCTTGGGCTCAGGGTCGACCCGGTGACTGGCAGGATTGAGAAGACCGAGTACTACATGCTGTTTGTGCGACAATTTACGTGATTGCGGAAATCACCGCAATTGACCTAGGCATTACTTAAGAAATCCTCCTCGGGAAGAATATTATTGAGTGGTTCGCCCTCACGCATTAGGAATTGTATGAGGTCTTTATCCCTGGTTAATAGCTTTAAATCCCTTGTGACGGCTGTGGCGTATAGAAGTAGGTCTATTAAGTCATTGAACCCTCTTCGCCTAAGCCTGAGGGCTTTAATATAACCATCAAGTGTTGGCTCGGTGAGTATGAACTCACCGCCAATGATCTTTAAACCCCTCCTCACGATATCCTCATCGTAATTAAGCCTGGAGAGTTTACCCAGGATTTCAATAATGTTGTACTGCGTGTAATAGAATTCAGCCCTAAACCTCCTCCTCACCCTTGACAGCGCGATTAATACCTCCTCCACACCCTTAACATTAATACCTACAATAGGTAGGAGGTAGGTCGTATCAAGAAGTATCCGAATCCCTGCCCCAATACTCATTCTGCATCCCTTCAGACTCCCCTTCAAACTCCTCAAAGGTCACCTCAGCGAACTTTTTTAACCTTCAACGCATACTCAAATGGATCCTCAACACGCTCAATGATTATTCTATTACCATCAACCCTTAAAACAACGTAATCACCCTCAGAAATACCTACTGCCTCAGAAATTGCCTTAGGTATGTAAATTGTGTTCTTCCTAGAAACCCTAACCCTAACCTCCAGCATACCTTAAACTATTAATAATCTGAGCCTATAAATATTTCTGAGAAATAATTAAGTCTCAGATACTCATTAAGCCCTGTACTGCCCAAGCAACCTCCTTAACTCACCAACCTCCCGTTCTAGCCTCTCGTCCCAGACGTCTAGGAATAACTCCTTAATCGTTAAGACCCAGTTAACGACCTCAGTGATGTCATCCTTAACCTCATCAGGGTCCTTATAATCGACTAGGTTCGGGTCGAAGCCGTTGTAGGAGAATCTATGAAGCATCAATGCGGTTTTTACTATGACTTCCACTTCTATGCCCAGTCTCTTCAGGTCCTTAGAAATACCTACTAACCCAGTGGTTGGTGCCGAGTAACCCACGTCCTCATACCAAGCCCTCCTCCTCTCATCCACCCCCTCTATGATCTTGACGAAATTCTTAACAACCAACGCACTGACTATAGACTTAACGCTCATGAACGCCTTAGCTGAAGCGTTCTGAATCATGCCTCTACCCAGCATCTCCAGCGCTAGCCTAGCCTCGGTTAAGCCGTCAAGGACCTTGGCATAGACATACGCCCTGGGGTCCCTCTTATAATCTAAGTAACCAACCTCCACATTGAAAACGCCGCAAATCGCTTAATAACGCTTTTTAGAAATTCTATCCCTAAACACCCTGTAATACACATAATCTAAGTCGGACTCGCCCAGAATCCTCACGTACATACGGGCAACCAACCTACGCGCTAGTTCCCAATCGACAGCGTAGATAGGTACGCCATCCCTTAAAACCACGTACACTAACTCATTGGGTGCCCTGCTCAGGTCTACGAGGTCCACCTTATCTACGGGCACGCCAAGTGCGTCGGCTAAATCCTTAACTAATTCAACAACCTCCTCATGATTAAGTGGGCCCCTCGCAAGGACCGCAATATCATAGTCACTATCCTCCCCAGCGCTACCCCTGGCGCGACTACCAAAGAGGAACGCCAGCACCACGCCATGCCTAGCGAAGACCCTATTAAGCATCTCACCGGATGTTGATGGATCAATACCACTCTTATTAATCAACGACAATAATTGATTCACCAGGCGGGTATATTCCTAAGAACCCAAGCCTTAAACCCAGTAATTCATCCCTACTAAAGGACCTATATGCATGGGCAAGCATATTCCTATTAACGGCAACATCTCTAATCAACTCCCTAACCTCCATTTAATGATTAGGCATTAAGCAATGAACCGGGAATAAATACTTTATGAACGTTAATTAGGAAGCTGGTTTGCAGTAATTAATCCTAGTAATTTACGGAGTCCCTTGCTGGGATAAGGTGGTTTTAATGGGCTGATATTAGTCGAGGCCTTATGTTACTGGAGACGAGGTTAGGTTACTCTCCATTAAATTTAATGCTCTCAATGTCCGTTGAGACTTAGTTAGTAAGGAAGCCTTTGGGGATGTTGTGATTAGGCATGGAGGCAGGGTCATCGAGTTGAGGAATGTACTCCTACTGAGGCCTAGGCACACAGCATCGAGCAATTCACAATACCGAGGGAAGCCAGGGAAAAATACGGAATAAAATCATTAGACGAAATCGAAATAATTGCAATAAGTCTAGAACACACCAAGAAGGCCAAGGAGGTTGAGAACTTCACCGAGGCTAAAAACAAGTGGCCACTAAACATGGACATAACTAAACTACTTGGTGAATAATACTACCATAGGTATTATTTTACTGTAATTACATTAGCTACTTGATTTACCGTACTCCCATATTTGCATCATTAAGATAAGGAAACATGCTTAAGCTCATGATTGATAATGGATTACTCTATTGATGATATTACTGAATCAATTAGTAAGTATATGATGTATCCCATTATTGGTGAATATATTAAAGTAGTTATTAGAAGCACGAGCATCGGACTAAGGACAATGGGCCCAAAATATATGGGTCCCAATGGTGACAATGTGATTACGATTAGCACAAGCAGTACGGGTAGGAGTAACGCAGCGACTAGGTAAATCTCCATGAATAGGCCGAGCACCTGGGTCGTACTCCTTAGTTTATTATACCTATTCCTAATTAGATACTCGAGCTTAAGCATCAATATGTCAGCTAGGTTCGCACTGAGTAAGTATGACTCGGCTATTAGGCCGAAAACCTCGTTATAGGTCCTGGAGGGGACACGGTCCAGGCTCGCCCTAATGGCCGTGAGTATGTCCATGCCGCCCTCCCTAACGTCCCTAAGTATTAGCCTGAACTCCCTGGCTATGTACGGGTCCCTCTCAATGGTGGCTAGGGTACTGACCAACTCCTCAAGCGTAACCCCACTGGCTACCAGCGGTATCATGACCATCAGGTATTCACCAAGTACCTCTCGAAGTGGCTCGACCTCACGTAGACCCTCGCATTGGCATACATGAGCACGGACAGGTAATCAATCAATAATACAATAATTACCATGAGCAATGCATTCCTCACCGTACTCACCAGCGTAAGTGCGTAGGCCACCATTAATGCCACAATGATTATTGGAGTGTACGTAGCTATCACGGCTACGAAGTCCCTATTAAAGCCATAACCGCTGAGTAGGTAGAGCCTATTGACGTAATTACTAACCCAGCGCCTATAAACCGTCAATGGATTAATCAAGGCAACTCACCGCTAATCACGGCCCTATAGGTCCTCTCGGGATCAACGTAGTAATTCCTAGTAACCCTAAACACGGCATCAGGTGACCTAAACCCGTACCTCGCCATGGCGTCCAAGACCTCAACCCTCCTCCTAAGCTCCCTATCAACCTCCTCCTGAGACGCCCTACCTGCCCTAATGAGGTCAGCGATTAAGGCGCTATCGCTTAATTTAACTAGGGCATCCCTATCCTTACTCCACCTGAACAGTGTATTAACCCTCAAGCCACCCCTAGTAATATCCAACAACTCGCTAATGTCAATAACACGTCTAACAACCCTATCACCCAGCTTAACCCTATTAATCATTATGAATATATTAGCCAGCGGTATTAGGGCAGGGGGCACGCTCATGGGCTTAGACAAAAGCCTCCTGACGGCAGCGTTAAGTGAACCGGCGTGTATGGTCGCCAAGCCGGTATGACCACTCGCTAATCCCTGGAAGAATACGTAGGCCTCCTCACCCCTCAACTCACCAACGACTAGGTAATCAGGCCTTATCCTCATTGAAACCTTGACCAGGTCATAAGCTGTAACACTCTGCACATTGGGCGTCTCGGACTCCCTAACGACTAGTGGTATCCACTGCTCATGCGGAATATTGATCTCCCTGGTGTCCTCGATGGTCACGATCCTAGCCTCAGGTCTTATAAGGAATAACAGGGCGTTGAGCAGTGTTGTTTTACCTGCGCCAGTGGGCCCGATGATGACCAAGTTTATGCCGTTCTCGAGCATAAACCATAGAGTCGCCATCGCCTCAGCGCTAATGATATTATTCATTATTAAATCAACAATGGTTATTGGATTGGACCTGAACTTCCTAATGGTTATTATTGGCCCATGGGGCGCGACATCTCGGAGACTAAGCTCTACCCTAAGACCTTCGGGCAGTAGGCCCTCGAGTATTGGGTATGCCGAGCTAACGTTCTTACCAACCCTCTGGCTAACCTTCACAATGAGGCTTCCCAACTCCTCACTGCCTAGGGTGATATTGGTCCTGAGGTGCTCATACCTACTGTGCCACACGTAGACGGGCTTGTTAGGCCCATTAACGTTGACGTCTTCGATATACTCATCCCTAATCAGTGGGTCTATCTTGCCATAGCCCACGGTGTCCCGCACCAGGTAGTACATGACACTCCTCAACTCATCATCGCTTAGCCTAATTCTCAATTTACTCATTGCCTCATTGACCAATGACCTGAGGTGTTCCTCGATATCGCCGCTCTCGGGCAATGCGCTGCCTGTCTTTATTAATTCCCTGGTCCTCATGAGCACCCTATTGGCGTTGTCGCTCAGTGTCGGTTCAATAACGTTGTATAGATAGAGCCCGTGTCCCTGTCCCTAACAATGAGCACGCCCACTAACCCCTTAATGACCTCGTACTCGTCAATTAGCTCAACATCCTCTTTATCCACGGTTTGTCTTTTTCAATTCTGGGTTTTAAATCCTAATTTTAAAATTTAGATTTATAACTTAGAAGTAGAATGCATTAAATTAAGGCAATAACATGAATAGAGAAACGACATTAATATTAGTGGTGATAACAACCATAATAATTACGATTACATTATCGTACATACTACTGCCAAAGACATACGTACAGGTGAGTATTGGCAAGTTAACATTGAGCATACCGATACCCTACAGCGTATTAGGTGTCACAGTAACGGCAATAGCGATAGCCATTGAATTACTACCCCTATCAATAATCGAGTATAGGCTGTGGCGTGTAAATAATGAAATACTCATGGACATGCCCACGATAATAAGAATAATAAGAGACGGCTTAAGCTCGGGTCAATCTCTGAGTGGTGTTGCTGAAACGCTAACGAAAGCCGGTAAGGGCAGACTTGGCAGGATAATAGCTGAGTCAATCAGAAAGGAAATCATGGGTGTGGCAACAATGAGGGAAGGTCTCACCAAGACATCCAGCGAGTTGGGTAATAATTACCTTGCGATGCTTGCGGCAATACTCGATACCGCAATAAAGTCAGGGGCAAGGCTCCAGGAGACACTGGACATGGCGTATAAGTCCTTTGAGGACTTAGTAAGTTATTACCTAGAAAAGGCGAATCAAGTTAAGCCTTACCTAGCTCTAATATACGTAGTCATTGCAATATATATAATACTTGCTGATGTAGTAATTTACCTAATGATGCCAAGCATAGGTAAAATAACGATAAGCACATCAACTGGCGCGATAGCAGTGCCAACATTGTCCATGATTAATGTGCAACTATTCTCGTCAATTATAATGATAAGTAGTATTATTCAATCAATAATTGCAGGTGCGATAATCGGGAGAATAGTATATGGGAAATCAACCGTGGGCTTACTACATGCATCTATTCTAATAATTATCACAGCCCTAATAAATTACTTAATGTACGTGATAATGTACGTACACATCGTGTGAAGAGATTCGGTGAATTGAAAGATAGGTTTATAAAGAGGGCGTGTGGATTAGGAATTGATGGTGCAGAATAGAAATAGTAGAAAAAGCTTGGTATAGAACCAATAGTCGCGGCCATATTACTGATAGTAATAACGGTAGTAGCCGCGGTACTACTCTACATGTGGTTCAGCGGGTACCTATCAGCAACAACGAGTAAGGTAAGCTCAATGGCGACGCCAGAGCAATTCCAGGTAGTCGCGGCAAGCCTATCAATAAGTAAGGGATTAAATGCCTACGTCCAGAACACGGGCTCGGTGACCGTAACCATAACAGGCGTTTACCTACTAAATGCAACGAACGGGAACCTAATATGTCAGATACCAATAACCGCAACCTCTATATCACCAGGAGCTACCGTGGATATCACGAATAGTTCAAACTTTGCATCAACATGTAGCGTGACTCCTGGCACATCCTATGAACTATTATTCGTGACATCAAGCGGCACTAAATATGCAGCATCCGTAGTAGCTTCATCGTAGTCAGACAAATGCATTATGTATTGTTGGGTAAAAATTAAATCATAAGTGGTTTTCTATGGTTTCCTCCGGCATCAGTGAGGTTGTTGGTGCAACAATACTGCTAGTCATAGCCGTGGCCCTAAGCCTACTAATCTTCGGGTACTTCTACGGATACCTGGAGTCACTTGGCTACTCACTGGCAAATGCGCTTGGTGGTTCCTGCGAGTTCTCGATAATGAGTACGGCATTCAACACCACGGGCTCCTCAATAACCTCAGTAGGCATAGCCTATACAACTATGGTAATAAGCCGTGCAGTATATCGGGCGTGTACATACTGAATGAGTCAACCATATACCCAGTGTCCGTGGCGAGTAACTGCGTAACAAACCCACTGGTTAGGCTTGGCCCGGGCAGGTAGTTATACTCAATTTTCCAAACCTAAATATACCATATAGCACGAATTACCTGGTGAGGGTGGTCTCGTGTGATGGCTTTACGGCTGAGAAGGGACTTGGGCAGTAAGGGCTTGGGGGAGCTTTATGTAATGGTGATAATGATCATAATAGTCATAATGGCGCTCACCATAATTTACTCAGTGCTTAACGGCTTCAGTAAATACGTAATGGAAAGACAACAGACGTTGGAAACTCTCATGAGCATTAAGGTGACTATGTCTCTCAACAGCTTCAACCCAGCCAGTAATAACTACGTAGTAGCTATAAAACTAAGTGGAGCCACACCGCTTAGTGGTGTCAAGGCGATTTGTAAATACGATACGGGAAATACCCAATACATGCAGTACTGTAACTACGTGGTGATCAGCAACACTATTTACGTGACAGTGCCAAACACGTTAATCAATGAAGGAATAGGGAATTTAATAATAACGATACCAATGAGTAATGGATTAACACCAAGCATAGACCTCTACAGAGGACCAATAGAGGTCAGTGTGATAGCACCGTCAGTGGTCTACTTAGGCTCGGTGAGTACGGTGCAAGTAATCGTTTTACTCACGAATAACTCCACAGGTTGGGTAAATGCCACGGTAATAGCCAATGTTAATGGAGACACCGTAACAAACAGTACAATATTACCACCAGAAGGCTCAACGGCTGTAGCAATCCCAATTGGTATAACGAGTATTGGGACGATGACAGTACCAATAACAGTACTTGTGAATAATTACACGGAGGTAGTACTCCCTGCACAAATAAGTGTGCAACAACCACCGAGCGCCTCAATACCGCTCCCAGCACCATGCCAAAGCCAAAACATGGCATTTGGATATGTAGGAAACGCATCATTAGCAGGATTGCAATATAGTACCTATCCCCAGGGTAGCTCAAATCCCTACTGGGGAGTCGCGGTGTTTCAGGGCAACTTAGCTGGGGTTCCTAACCCAATATATACGTATGCAATTGAGGAATTTGGATTGCAAAGTTATTACGTGGTCATGTATTACTACGACGTCTCCTCCCTAAAAATAAAACCCAGCAATTACCCGCACGTATCTGCTTATTTATACCCCGCGCAATTCGTTGTTAACGGCACCGTCTTCTTCCTCTTTATTGTAATGAGTAATGGAAAGGCATTAGTCATTTACTGGCCATCAAACACCACAAGCTCCAGCCCATCGGGGAGCAATGCCATAAGCAACCTGGATAATGCCATACAAAGTCTGCTACCTAATATTAATGGTGTAATCAACATTAGGGGAGGCACGATATTTACGGGCACATGGATAAACTATATGCTCACTGTAAGCAACTACATACGGGGCAACCCAACATACCAATACATAGGCTTCGGAATCTACCTACCAAACCCATACCAAGGCTACTACAAGTTCCAGGGCGTAGCCTACTGGGACTACATATGTATCGGTAAGTAAGGCCCGAACATTGTGTATTCATGGTTCCCTCTTTTCTTTTTACTTTTAATCTTTTAATAGTATCTAATTAAGACATGAGCAATAAAACAAATATTAATTGGTACACGTGTAAATGTTTTTAATAATATTACACTAAGGTTTATATTCAGTGTGATAACAAATAGAAACAATGCACTGGCTACTAATAAGGGTAATCAAGGACAGACCCGGCATACTAAATGAGATAACGGCGTCATTACTAAAACAGGGCGTTAATATAGGGAACGTAATTGGAAACTCATACGCACTAATGCTTAATATAGAGGATCACGTGAGTGAGGCAATCTATGATCTAGGTATTATCAAAGATATTGAACCGCTAGGTGTCATAAATCAACCAATAACACCACTAGCCTTCTCCCAAAGGCAGCTCCTCACAGCATTTAAGGCAGTACTGCAGCAGGTAGGTGCGCAGGAAGTGGAACGAACATTATACAGGCTTGGCTACGAATACGCAAGAGCAATAGTTACAGAAATACCCATGGGAGACCCAATAACGACGATAAGGACATACCTATACACGGCAACGGCATACAACAGACTAATAATAAAAAGCATAGAAATGACGAGAAACGAGGTAAAGATAGAATTCGCAAACCCATTCGACGAAGAACTAAACACAGCCTTCACGGAGGGTTACATACACGGATTAGTAAACACGGCACTATCGAGACTCCACACAATTACAATAAGCAAACACAACAACACATACATAGCCATAGCGAAACCATTGCAGTATATTTAACTGATGGAGAATCCGGTATCTTATAGGGTTCTTGTTTCTAGACTAGTGATTATCAAGCCCTGGCCAGGTTAATGATGTGGTAAGTCTCGTAAATAAAAATAAGGCATTGTGGAATTAAGAATGAAAGTATTTTTATAGTAAATATGGAAGAGCCAAGAAAAAAAGATAATTACGAAGAGTGAATGGGGATTTGGTGAGTTCAGGATGTAAGGACTACGTTAATGAGAGGAGTTTAAACTCATCCTTAATTAACTTAACGTTTTTAATACCCGTTAAGGCGCAATCTTAAGGAATGTGAGTCATAAAGACGAGAAACAGCCTTACTATGGCGCAGGTTCAAGTTTGAGAAGAAACGACTTGCACTCGTGAGTGCAAGGTTGAGTTATACTTAGGGGCTATTTTTAAGTCCGTGTATAGAATCACGGTAATGACTCTATTCATAATTCATAAAAATAGATAAAAATTCGATCTACGAAAGGATCATGAGAGAAGATAAAAGAATCAAAGCAAATAACACCGAAGGTGTTGAGGTAACGACGGCTATCAACTCTGGTAATTAACGTAGATAATACCCCAATTAGCCTGTCCAGCACCATTTGTCCCTGCCACACCAAATACGTAGGTGCCACTACCCGGTGGTGTAAAGTAGCCATTTAAACTCAGCGTGAAACTTGCCGACTGTCCCGTGTTTAGGTCATATGCCGTACCAGTTAATGTATTGGTGCTAGGGTTATAACTCACCGTAATACATATGTAGTCGCCGGGCCTGGGCTGGAAATAGCCGGTTCCAATACCATCCCAACCGGAGTAAGGGCTACCCAGATTCGGGGATGGACTTGGTCCAACATTCGCAGAAGATCCTTTACGATTTGAGGCTATCCAAACATCCCACTGGCCTGGCGCACCACTGGTCGTGTATGCGTATTGCCAGAGTGGGTTCCACTCAATGACTAGGTAGGGTGATGGACTTTGCGGGAACATCACGTCACCCTGCACGGGTGATATTGCGAATGTATAGATATTAGATGAGACGTAGGGTATTGAGTAATTGTAACTGCTACTGATTTGCCATTGGGTGGGTTTTAGGAATAGGTAAATTACGTAGCCATCACCAACGTAGGGATATGCCGGCGAAGTCTGGGGCGTCCCATTATTGGAGTACACGCCTATCATTGTTATGGTGACTGTACCGCCGCTATAGCTTTCCTGCCAGAACATGGCGCCTGAGGACCAGCTATAGGCTGAGCTAACCATCTTAAGGACAGGCTGATTAATGCTTGTCGATATATAATACCAGTAGTTATTCGGTGAGCTCGAGGGGCCGTAATATGCGGGCCAGGAGTTTGTAGGATAGTACCCAGTAAATGGATTACCAAGGTCACCCTGGTAAACATGGGTACATACCACGCCTGTAAGCCATTTAGCAGGTTCATTACGTCTGACGTGGGTGGGTTTATGGTTTCCGCGAATCCGTAGTAATACGTTACTCCGGTGGTTAGTGAGTAGCTGTACTGGCCGTTGAGCATAATGGTGCTCGTTACGGGACTACTTAGCACGAGCTTTTGTATTAGTAGGTTTGTACCTGCCCTTAGGCTTATGCTTCCCTGGCCTGTATATCTGCGTGCCATTTATGTAGTCGTAGCTCACAATTGTATTCGTGCTGAGGGTCATGGTTATTGTGCCTGCCGTACTCGCATTCAGCACCACAAGCGGCGTGGTCAGTACATAACCACTCGTTGTGCTCATGGTATACGCGGTTAATGTGGATGAGAAACCACTAGGTGTTGGGCTCCACGAGGCACAGCCGCATGGGCATGAACCGCTTATTACGGTTATTGGTGAACGAGTTGGCTTAATGTTAATTATTCCATTGTACTTAAATATCACGTCAGCTATAATGGGTATACATAATAATACTAGTAACAACAGTAGTATAAGAACCATCAATATTGTATTACTCACCCTCATAATCAATCGTCCCCTCAGTAATCACTTGGCTAAACCCGGCCTTAATGAGCTCTAGAATCGCATTTTCAATACCAACGGCTTCTGTACTCGAGTCTTTGCGAATTATTAAGTTGTCTCCATCTTTAATTAATGCGACATTGCCTACCCTAATCTCGTTATCGTACCTAACATACTTAATGTTAATCCTTCTGAGCATGAGCTCAACCGTACTTAGTGCATCACGATGCAATACATATCTACGCCTAATGATTAACATCACATCAACATCAAGCCACTTAGCCCCAGTGGCCATATTAAATACTGATAATATAGCCAGGGCCAGGAGTATGTACGTGGGCAGGCCAAGCACTGATGTATGCAGTAAATATACGTATAAGTAACCATTTGGGGTTGGGAACACCGCATAGCCTTTAACCTGTAGGTACCTCTGTTGAAATAATATTGTGTCCAGTAGCATCATTAGTGAGAGTACTGCGAAGAAGGCCGAGAGATAGAGCGGGTACCTTGTCCTACGCCAAATAACCGGTATTAAACCAGCATCTAATGCGAAGAGCCACACAGCGAATACGGTCGGTGGTGGAGCAACGTAATTTAAGCCGAAGAAGTCCACCAAATAGCCCCAGGGCATTAAGGCTATTGAATAATCCCTACCATAAATTCCATAGGCTGGCATAAAGAACCACGTAACCACAAAGACTACGGCAAGCAGTAATTGTAGTAAGACTTCAAGCCTCATGCTAACCACCCGGCTGAATCACCTTTACCATTAATTGATTAATTGTAACGTTTTTGCCTGGGTATATATACGTGATCTTCATGGGCATATAAAGTACATAACCGCTGCTGAGCATTTCGTTGAGGCTACATGCGTACACATAAGTATTACTACTTGGTTTGATGGGTATTGTTAAATTAATGATATGATCCCCGGCAGTCACGTAGGTATTAATAATCGTAGACCCAATGTCATTAAACAGGTAATAGCCTGGGTTTGTGTGCGTGAATAGACTCATATTTGTTACGGAATTTATTATTACGGGAACTACCGTATTAATACCCAGCTCTATCGTAATTACGCAATTACTGTAATTGAACCCAATTATGTAAACCCTATTTACCACATGGACGGGCGCAACGTCAAAGAAGGCTATGTAGGCGGGATTACCGTTAAGATAACCCCTAACTAAACCCTTAATACCAGCATTACTAAGGCCGACCCACTGCGGTGTCAAGGGTAGCTCAACAACTAGGGAGCCGTTCATAAGGGTTATATTACCATATTGCCCTGTTTCAACGACCTCAACCCAACCACCGGAGGGTCTGAAGGTTAAGTTACCATTATTTACTACGGCTAGCCTTATGATCACGCCATTGGAGGTCACGTTCAGGGACACTACCTTTATGTATGGAGTGTCGCTTAATACGTAATAGTGAATTAGGCTCATGGCTGATTTAGCCGTGCCCCATATCAGGATTAGGGAGAGGATAAGGGTTAAGATGGAGATAAGAATTGTGATTTTAAAGGGGGTGTTTAAAGCCACAAATTAATCACCTCACGGTATAGGTATGGCTGTGCCACTCACCGTGTTATAGCCGAAGTTCACAGTTATTGACTCGGTGGATGAACTGGTCACTGGTAGGTTCGGTGATACATACAGATGTATGTAATATGTGCCTGAGCCTAGGCTGCATGTGCCTGTTGAGGCCCCATTAACAGTCCATGTCCAACTACTTGATGTAGTTGAGTATGTTAATACTATCGTGCACGTCGGGTTGTTAGGGCTTGCTTGTGGCGCTATGTAGATCGTCATTGAGCTAACGGCTGCTGTGCCCGAACTTGATACGCCGGTTACATATAGGTAACCGGCGGTATTAACCGTTAATTGACCAGCCTCGTAATAATAGACAGCGGAGCTATTGGTTATTACCAAGCTGACCGTGAAGCCACTATTTGTTCCTGTAAAGTTTATGAACGGTTCAGCGGCAGTATTTGTTGGTCCAGCGTTTGGACCTGTTGCGAAGACCAACGGTGAAGTGCTCATTGGTTTTACGTTAACAGTACCTGTATATACGAATATTACGTCAGCCAACGCTATTGTTGCAACAGCAGCCAGCGCTATTAACGTTAGTATGGCAAGTCTCTTATTCCTTATGTTTAACATTATATTTCTCATATTCAATTTATTTCTCATGCATATTCAGTTTTTAAACTTTTTTTTCTTTCAATTTAAAGCAGAAGCCTTCATATATTAATTGAGTAGTTATAAATGAGATGAACGATTAATACTTTTGATTATGGGTTAAAGCTTTAATTAGTGCTATCATTACTCATCATCAATGGTCATTAAGATTAAGCCACCGAAGGGAACGCTTGCCGAAGACATAATTTACCATGCGAAGGCATTAATCACGGGCTTTAAGGAGGCTGTGGAACCGAATAGACTCACGATACAATACCCGCGCGAGATTAGGTGGGTACCGAGAGGTTTAGGGGTTGGATAATGCTGGACATTAGGAAGTGCATAAGCTGTTTCCAATGTGCATGGCTTGCCCGGTCAATGCCATCCAAATGTATAGGGCCCCGAATGGTAAGTTCTACCCGGGTATTAGGTATACGGAGTGTATACTGTGCCACTTCTGTGTTGATGCGTGCCCAGTCGGTGCTTTAATACCAACGCCTATTCACGATATTGCCTATGTTGATTTTGATGAGGTTAAGTTTAAGCCTGAGGATATGTCTAGACCCCCTGAGTATGTTTATGACGAGTCTGAGAGGGTTATTAAGTATGAGATTAGGATGGTAAGTTATTGAAGATTGCACTGCCTAAGGATGAAATCAGGAAGAGGATTGAGGAGCTTGATAAGGTCATTGAGCAATCCGGTGGTGCTACCGCCGCGGCCGAGTCATCATCGACATAATCAGTGCTTTGCCCTGGTCTGGAGAGTAATTGGTTAATACCTGTTTTTACTATGGCTATTGATGAGTATTAAGGTTAGGGTTGGTATTAGGGTACCCAAGTTCCCCAGCGTCATTAGTGGCGGTATTCGCATACTCAGTGAGTATAACTTTGACTTCGGCGTTCAGCTTGATAGGGCTAAGCTCCTCAAGCTAATCGCCTTCGGCGTGGCCAGCCTACGGAGCTTATTAGGAGGTTGAACATGCCCAGGGCTAAGGTTTTCAGGTACCTAAACGCCCTCATTAGGCATGGTTGGTTGGTTAGGAAGGATGGTGGTTATTACCTGGCGGCCACGATATTCCTAGTCTACAGGGTTAGGGAGCTCGGTGACTACGCGGTTCTCGAGGTTCTCAACGATAAGGGGGCGATTGTCGATCAGAGGGCTGGGCTTGTAATTATTAATGGTAAGGAGTCACCAAGGGCCTGCCCAAGGTGCCCATTACTCCAGGAATGCACCAATAATATTAAAAGTATTAGCAGGTCGTTGGGTATCACCATTAAGTCTGTAACGCCCGCCGACGCATATCTCGAGTTGATTAGTACTATAATTAATGAGGGTCTTGTTAAGATTCTTCTGAATGATTACATTGATCTTCACGTTAATAATAACGATTCAACTTAGTTAATTTTATTTTAGCAATTTTTAGGTTGTGCTTTAACGTATGTATTGTTTGATTAGTTTAACGACTTCGGTGGGTGTCTTGGCGACGGGTACATTAACCTCCTGGAATGCCTTAACCTTGCTTTCGTAGGAGCCCATGCCCATGCTAACTATGGCCCCTGCATGGCCCATCCTCTTACCTGGTGGTGCTGTCCTACCCGATATGTATGCCACCACGGGTTTTGTGACCTTCCCAGACCCTATGTACTGGGCGAGCCTCTCCTCCATTGTGCCGCCTATCTCGCCAATGACTACTATGTACTTCGTCTCTGGGTCCTCCTCGAACATCTTCACGACCTCAAGCATGTCCGTCCCAATTATTGGGTCTCCGCCAATACCCACCACCGTTGACTGTCCAATACCCGCCTGGGTTAGGTGGTAGGATATTTCGTAGGTCAGCGTTCCACTCCTCGATACGATACCAACGGGCCCAGACTTCGTGTATATGTGGTTTGGCAGTATCCCGACCTTAGACCTCAGTGGGCTTACAACCCCTGGGCAGTTAGGCCCTATTATGGTCACGCCCCTCCTCTTTGCGTAGTTCACGAATCTTAGGGCATCATGTATTGGTATGTGCTCGGTGATTATCACGATTAACTTAATACCTGCGTCAATTGCCTCATATACGGAGTCAGCCGCGAATTGGGCTGGTACGAAGATTATTGAGGTGTTTATGTCAGGGAACTTCCTCAGTGCCTCCTCCACGGTGTCGAAAACAGGCACTCCGTGAACCGTCTGGCCACCCTTACCCGGTGTTACACCTGCGAGTACCTTAGTGCCATACTGAAGCATGTACTGCGTGTGCCTTGAGCCCTCCCTACCCGTTATTCCCTGGACCAGGACCTTCGTATTCTCATTTACGAGTATGGCCATGTCCATCACCTCGCCAGCGCCTTTGATAATGCATCCATCGCCTCCTCCGCAGTTTCATAGGTTTTAAGCCCTATCTCAGCCAGTATCCTCCTGCCCTCCTCCTCATTAGTGCCCTTTAACCTAATGAATATTGGCTTGTTCGTCTTAACCTCATTCAGAGCCTCAACAACCCCCCTGGCAACCTCATCACACCTTGTTATTCCGCCAAATATGTTTATTAAAACGGCCTTTATCCTATCGTCCGTTAGCAGCATCTTCAATCCCTCCCTAACCGAGTCCTTACTAGCTCCACCACCAACATCGAGGAAGTCGGCTGGTTCATGGCCGAACTCCTTAACCAGGTCCATCGTTGCCATCGTTAAGCCAGCGCCATTGGCCATAATCCCCACGTAGCCGGTCAACTCCACGTAATGTAACCCATACTTCCTAGCCTCGAGCTCCTCAGTTGTGTAGTCACTATCCTCAACGCTAATGTCGGGATGCCTATAGAGCGAGTTATCATCAATCATCACCTTAACATCCAACGCCACCAACTGACCATCAGTTGTTAATGCCAATGGATTTATCTCCACAAGCTCAGAGTCATACTCTGTGAAAACCCTATACATGGCCCTGGCCACCGTCACGAAGTCCTGGGCGGCAGAGCCCTCCAAACCAAGCTTTTGAGCCACTCCCCTAATCATGTAGTCCCTAAGTCCCTCATAATCATCAATGTAAAGCCTAACTATCTTCTCAGGGCTTCTTCTGGCAACCTCCTCAATATCGATGCCACCCTCCGTAGACGCAAGCATTAGGTAGCCCCTATTTTCCCTGTCCAGGGTTATTGATACGTAAAGCTCCTTGGCCACGTTAACCCCCTCCTCAAAAAGCACCTTTCTAATTGGGTAGTCCTGAATAACCTTGCCCAGGTAATCCCTTGCGGCGTTCTCGGCATCCTTAATTGTATCGACCCTTCTCACCAAGCCCATCTTAGCCCTACCTGCGAAGGGTACCTGGGCCTTAGCGAATAATGGGAACTTGAGAGTGTTGAGTATGTCTATGTCGTCAAGGCTCTTTACTATGGCACCCCTGGGTATCTTAACGCCATACTTATTTAGTAATTCCTTACCCTTATACTCGAGGAGTCTCACGTTAAACTATGCAAACTAGCCTTAATTTAAGCATTTACATTATTTATAGACGTAACTAGGAATTAAGATTCCCTAACCAACCTCATGAACCTCATGAATGCCTCATCAACCTCATCCCTCTTCGGTACGGCAATAATTATGGAGATACCAGGCATCGAAAGAGCGGTGCTTCTCGCCTTATTTAAATCCGTGAATTCAAGGGCATCTTTACCATGTATGACAAATACCTTACCGCCAAACCTGTTGGGGTCCATATACCTAACGACATACCCCTTAATTAAGTCCTCAAGTCTCTCCATGGCTATGCATTAACCATTGCCAGCCTAATTTTTATTTTACCTCAAAACTTCATTAATTTGCATGGACTCAATGAATGAGTTAATAAAGGAGTTAAGGTTAATGAGATAGTCAATGCATTATTAATGGCGTTTAAAGCGGGTAATAGGGATTACGTATCATCAACAGCCGAACTCCTGCATGAGGAATTCACGTACACAGTCTCAGAATCAACAGAATTAACAGGCGATACCCTCAAGCGTGCATCACTCCTTCACGCACTGTACTGCCTAAGCTTGGTCTTCTTAAGCTGATGAATAATGAAGCCTTGGTCACAAACCCAATTGAGTTATTAAGAGTGGCTGTGAATGATGGGGATTTATCGGGCCTAACGCAGTCGTTAATTACCGCGTCAGCCCTGCTCATTAGGGTGATGAGTCATGGGTCAGGGACTTCGGCGAATTGATCCAGGAAGTTAACAATGAGTTGCTTAAGAACATGCTCTCGTCATTTCTCGAAGTGGTTAGGGCCGTTAAGGCTGTAAATCCCTGATTAATGTGACCATGTTCTTACCCTCAACCTTAGTAATCCTAACAAGGCCAAGGCCCTCAAGTCTCCTGATGCTCCTCCACACGGTAGTCCTCGGTATACCCAAGTCCCTGGAAATGTCGATTTCGAAGGCAGAGCCGCCCCTGGACCTCAAGTACCTCAGTATCGATAATTCATAGTCATTGAGGTTTAGCGATGTTTGAGGCGTGGATTCCTCCTTCGGCGATTTTCCCCGCCTCGCTATCAAGGTATATAATGCGAATGCCATAATCACTATTATGATGACGATTATCATTGCAAGATACTCGTAATTAATAATGCGTGGCACTGTTATTGGCGCGTGCTTAGCCGTGGATGTAGGCATTATTGTGTATAGGAATTCACCGGGCCCCCTCGCCGTTATTATTAACTCATTATTTACCATGCTCATGCTAATTAATGACAGCGTTATGTTGGCTATGAGTATGTCATTGGGTATTATGATCTCAACGGTGGAGTTACCCACGTTAATGCCGACAAAGTTATTCTCAACGAATACCCTTGGTACATACATTATGGATACATTAGCAGTGCCTAGGACAGGTATTATTATTGATGTGCCGTTGATCATGTATGCAGTTGCAGATCCATTGACGAGGACCATGATGTATGACTGCGGTTGGACGGGTAATTGAAGGGTCACGAACTCGCCGGTCAACGTGGTATTTAGGCTAACGGTTGATGTACCGTTACTATATAGCGTTATTATCCAGATCAGCATTAATGGCGTAATTACCATGTTTAATTAACGATTTTTGATGATTACGCATCTTATAAAAGTTTCCCTATTTATGTACCAAGGCCCCAACTACTTATGTAGCGTTTCTGCTCCTCGGTTAGTTGGTCGATCCTTATGCCCATGGTCTCGAGTTTAAGCCTTGCAACCTCCATGTCAAGCTCGTCAGGTAGCTTATGAACACCAAGCTGTAGCTTGCCCCTATTCTTGACTATGTACTCAACGGCAAGTGCCTGGTTGCTGAAGGACATGTCCATAACCTCGCTTGGGTGGCCCTCAGCGGCTACTAAATTAACGAGCCTACCCTCAGCAAGTAGGTAGACTCGCTTACCGTTTGGTAGCTTATACTCAACAACATAGTCCCTAATCCTCCTCTTCTCAGCCGCAACCCTCTCGAGACTGGCCACGTCAATCTCTACGTTGAAGTGACCGGCATTAGCTAACACGGCACCGTCCTTCATCCTGAGTATGTGGTCCAGGGTTATTGCATTTATGTCGCCGGTGGCCGTTATGAATATGTCGCCAACCTCCGCGGCCTCGCTCATGGGCATGACCTCAAATCCGTCAAAGACCGCCTCAAGTGCCCTTACAGGGTTCACCTCAGTGACTATGACCCTACGCGCACCAAGTCCTTTAGCCCTCATGGCTATTCCACGGCCAACCCAACCATAGCCCGCGACAACGACGACCTTACCAGCGACTAAAATGTTCGTGGCCCTTAATATCCCATCCCAGGTGGATTGACCAGTCCCATACCTATTATCGAATAGGTACTTAGTGTATGAGTCGTTAACGGCAATTATTGGGTACCTAAGAGTTCCCTCCCTGGCCATCGCCCTCAGCCTAATGACACCCGTCTCGTTTCCTCAGTACCACCGTAAACGCCACTTATTAATTTAGCGAAGTCCCTGTCACCGGCTGTCTCCAATGCGTAACTCACCTCGTTACTCTTAACGCCAAGGGCTAACTTATGAAAGGTCACCGTTAGGTCCGCGCCGTCATCCATCGTAACCACGGGTTCCTGAGAAATCGCAAAGCCAATCGCGTTATAGTACTCCCTCTCATTCATGCCCTTCCATGCATATACATGCACGCCCTCCTCAGCCAGTGCGGCAGCCACCTCATCCTGTGTTGAGAGTGGGTTTGAGGGTACCAGGGTTACCGTAGCCCCACCAGCGACTAATGTCCTGACCAATACTGCGGTTTCCTTAGTCACGTGCAGACTAGCCGAGACCTTAATACCCTCGAGAGGCTTCTCCTTAATGAACCTCTCCCTAATCTTCATCAAAACCGGCATGTGCCTCTCGGCCCATTCAATGAGTAGGCGTCCCCTCTCAGCGAGTGATATGTCCTTAACCTTATACGCCATTCAGGTCAATGCGTTGACTCACTGAAGTATTAAAATTTTAACAAAAGGTTATCAACCGTATAGTAATTTCTCTGTTTGTTTATCGAATATCTTTATCTTACGCGAATTGAAGTAAACATGCACTGGTTCACCAAGTCCAAAACTCGTTGATGAGACAACCTTTATTTCCGTGCTTTGCAGCTTAACCATTACGTTGAACTTACCACCAGCGAACTCCGAGATCTCCACAACCCCCTTGCCTACGTATGTCAAGTCATCATTATTAATGACCTCCTTAGATAATATCACGTCCTCAGGCCTTATACCGAGGATTACACTCTCATTACTCTGTACGCCTATGTTCGGCGGTAACTGAACCTTCACGTCACCTCCATCGAAGTACGTCTCATTGCCCTTACCAACTATTGAGCCATCAAATAGGTTTATATCGCCTATGAAGTTCGCCACAAATACGTTGGCCGGCCTATCATAAATCTCGTTGGGCAAGCCTATCTGCTGAATAACCCCCCTTCTAAGCACTGCTATTCTATCGGCCAGCGTCAGTGCGTCGGCTGGGTCGTGGGTCACGAGTATTGTGGTTATCCCAAGCTTCCTCTGGATATCCTTCACGAATGCCCTGGCCGTAACCCTAATCCTAGCATCAAGGTTACTGAATGGCTCATCCATGAGGAGCACCTGTGGCTCCTTAACCAATGCCCTCGCAATTGCAACCCTCTGTTGTTGGCCACCGGATAGTTGCCTTGGGTACCTATCCAGCGTTTCGGCAATGCCGAGTACCTCGGCTATCTCCCTGACCCTCTTCTCAATCTCGTTCTTCGGAAGCTTCTTAATCCTGAGTGGGAAGGCTATGTTATCAAAGACCTTCATGTGCGGGTAGAGGGCCCAGTTTTGGAATACCATGCCCACGTTCCTATCCTTTGGCGGTATGAAGATCCCCTTCTTTGGTGATGCAACGAGTGTATCGCCAATCCAGACCTCACCATCCGTTGGCTCCTCAAGACCAGCCACAACCCTGAGAAGTGTTGTTTTTCCATGGCCAGATGGCCCCATCACAACCATGAACTCGCCAGATTTAACCTCAAGCTCCACCTTGTCTAATGCAACTACGCTCTTTCCAAAGATCTTCGTAACCTCATGCAGGTAAACCCTCACCATGCCCCTACAACACTACTAGCTATTTGAACAAAAATAAACTTTTCCAATAAGACCGGGTATAACAAGTATTAACTTCAGTAATGGGTTAACTCACCACGACATACCGCATAGGGAATCTATTAAAACGCCTTAAAATGAGTACGTACTGAGTTAGGATGAGCAACGTCAGTAAGCGATTAGAATATGCAGCAAGGATGTGGGGTAGGGATGTGGATAAGTTCGTTGAGTCGGCCATAAATGGATTCGGAAGTTCAATGTTCATAATGGGCCTATATTACAGGAAGCCCCATTGGGCCTGGCCAAGGTGGCTAAGGCAACAGTTGGAACCCATGGGTAGGGGTTTTGAACCTGCCCAGTTGATGCCGTTTAGAAATATTCATTTCAAGGATTGGGGGATGATCGGCACTGTACAGGGCATTAATGAGGCCGTAATAGATCCCGCGATGCTCTTCGTAACGCGGAGGAACGCCGCGTTTGAGGTGTGGATTTACGATGGTTCGAGATTATATACTCCGGGGCTTCATGGTTCATTTAGGCAATACCTCGAGAAACCTGGTTACCCAGTGATAATTAATGAGTGGGACCTGGGTATTGCGAGGATCATTGCCAGGTCAACCGTTGCCAATAAATCGGGGGTTGACGTGTTAATTACGGACCTTAGGCTTACTGGATTGCCAGGTAATTACATTGTTTACCTCGTTACTAGGCCGTACAACGTAGATCATATGGTTGAGGTTAGGAGTGCGGGCATTGAGGGTGATGGCTGGTTCATAACGGTGGAGGGGGAGTTGGTGCTGACTGCTGATAGGGAACCGGCACAGTTTGGTTCATACGACGTGAATAGGGATGCAAGTGAGGACGCAGCCCTTGGCAGGCTTAACGGCGAGCTTTACGTTAATGACGAGTTAGGATGGGCTCACGCAGCCCTTGGCTTTAATGCCGTTATTGATGCAAATAGTGAGTGGAGGCTCAGGATTAAGGCGCCAATGGACCCGCTCAGGAATACCCCGCATAATAGGCCTTGGTCAAGGCGGTCGGTGATTATGACGTGGTTGCGGAATTACGTAATTGGGACTCAATAAATGAAAGATCGTTCTCAGCGTCAATAGGCAATAGCGCCATTGGTGACATCCTCCGTCAATCAATCGCAAACCTGGTAATGCTTTGGGATGGGGGTAAAATAACGCCGGGCCCATTGATATATCACCTCTTCTGGATAAGGGATGGCTCGTACATGGCCACGGCTCTCACAATGTCGAACTTAACGGACATGGGCAGGGCAGTTGTTGAGGAACTGCTCAGGAGGGTTGACGCAAGTGGTTATTTCAAGGCCGTGGATTTCGAGGTGAGGGAGTATGATGCCAATGGGCAGGTCTTATGGGCTGTGAGTAAGTATGTGCAGTTAACGAGGGATTACGATGCGTTGAGGAGGTGGTACCAATGATTAGGCGTGGGGTTGAGTGGTTAGAGACGAATAGGGAGGTGACTGGCGATGAGTCAATAAGGGGTTTATTACCACCGTCCTGGTCTGCCGAGGATACGGGGCCCATGGACCACCACTACTGGGACGATATGTGGCCATAGCCGGGTTGAGGGAACTGGGCAGGGTGCTTAGGGATATGGGTCATGAGGATTATGAATGGGTTGAGAAGCTATATGGGGAGTTCGTGGATGCCCTGGTTAACTCGGTAAATGTTGTTAGGGCGAGACTCGGCGTTGAGTACATGGTGCCTGCGCCGGAGAGGGTCGCTGATTCGGCAATGACTAGGGTCATAGCGGTTGTGTGGCCTACAATGGCGTTACCACTCGATAATCCATTGGTCAGGAGAACGCTCGAGGCCACTGAGGAGTTGTATGGATTGAACGGTGGAATAATGAACACCCACCAGTGGGGTACCTACGGTAGTTACTTAACGATGAATCTGGCGCATTCCTGGGCTATACTTGGTGATAGGGAGCGGGTGGGTAGGTACTTAACGTGGATTGTTAATCACGCATCGCCAACCTACGGCTGGGCCGAGGGAATATCAATAATAACCGAGGGGGGTGGGCAGGGTGATGCACCGCATGGTTGGGCTGCGGCGGACTTCATAATGCTCATTAGGGACTTAATAATAAATGACTTGTTCGAAGCACCAATACTGATTAGGGGCACGCCGGTGGATCTACTGAGGCGTGGGATTACAGCGAGTAATATACTGACGGTACATGGCTTGTAAATAACGTAAAGGCAGTAATGAGTGGTAAGGAGCTTATGATTAATTATGAAGGTCCAAGTAGGCCCATTGGGGATGGGCAATATGAAGTACTAATCGACTCACCAATAATCCCCAGGGAAATTCAATGCGATGGCTGCAAGTACGAAGTAATGCCAAGTAGTGTTATTAGGGTTGTGCACAGTGGTAAGTTCGTCATTAAGGTATTAGGCCCGTAATAAGTATTTCCGCCTATTTCTTCGAAGAAACCTTTATTAAATTAGCTGTTGATGTCTTGGTGGGTTCCTTGGGCTGGTTTAATCGGGATGTAATAAGCGTGTTGGATTTTGATAGGGAGGATTTTGAGACTTTGTTTTCTGAGGCTGTTAATATGGAGAAGTACGCCAAGTCCAGGCTTGATATCCTTAATGATAAGGTTCTTGCTCTAGCATTCTTTGAGCCGAGCACCAGGACTAGGCTTAGCTTTGAGACCGCCATGCTCAGGCTTGGTGGTAGGGTAATTGGCTTCAGCGGTACTGAGGCAACGTCGATGGCTAAAGGTGAGAACCTCGCCGATACCATTAGGATGCTTGACGCATATGCAAACGCCATAGTGATTAGGCATAGTCTCGAGGGTGCTGCTAAGTTTGCGGCTGAGGTTGCTGAGTCGCCGGTTATTAATGCTGGTGATGGTTCGCAGAACCACCCAACGCAGGCAATGCTTGATCTGTACACGATTTGGCGGGAGTTTAAGGTGATTGATGGCTTGTCAATTGGGATTCTCGGTGACCTTAGGTATGCTAGAGTCGTTAACTCGCTTATTCAGGCCCTGTCCTACTACAGGGTTAGGCTTCACTTAATATCACCGGAGCTACTGAGGCCTAGGCAGGAGCTCATTGAGTTCATGAATTCGAGGAACATGAAGTATGACTGGACCGATGACCCGTACAACGTGATCGGTGATTTGGACGTGCTATATGTCGTTAGGATCCAGAGGGAGAGGTTCCCTGACCCAATGGAGTATGAGAGGGTTAAGGGCGCTTATAAGGTTACGCCTAAGTTGATTGAGAGGGGTAAGCCAAGCCTAATAATCCTCCATCCGCTGCCCAGGGTTGATGAGGTTGACTTCGCCGTTGATAACATGCCTCAGGCCAGGTACTTCAAACAAGCTAGCCTAGGCGTTCCCCTGCGCATGGCCTTATTAAAGCTAGTGCTTGCGGGTGACAAGTCATGAGTAGTAAGAGGGAGTTGATAATTAGTAAGATTAGGGATGGCGTGGTGATCGACCACATACCAGCCGGTAGGGCCTGCTCGTGCTTCGGCTACTGGGTATAACAGGTCGTGAGGGATTTAGGGTGGCACTTGTTATGAATGTGGAGAGTAGGAAGCTGGGTACTAAGGACATTGTTAAGATCGAGGGTAGGGAATTAACTAAGGATGAGCTCAACCTGGTGGCTCTTGTCGCGCCTACCGCTACGGTGAATATAATCAGGGATTATGAGGTCGTTAGTAAGTTTAAGGTGGCGATACCGGACGTTATTGAGGGATTACTTAAGTGCAAGAACCCGAGGTGTATAACGAATCAGCAGAGGGAGCCCGTGAGGAGTAGGTTCCGGTACTGTCTAGGGAACCATTAAAGCTTGTATGCGATTACTGCGGCACGATACATGAACTTAGCGACATCGAGAAATACTTTGGACTGGCGTGATGGCGATGTTGAGCGATGACTTGGCAATAAGTCTCTACAGGATAGGCGCAATTAAGTTTGGACGATTCAAATTAACCAGTGGTATTGAAAGCCCATTCTATATCGACTTAAGGCTTGTAATAACGCACCCAGACATTTATAGGCAGTTGGTTAAGTCAATGGCAGGTTTACTATCAAGCTTTAACATCGATGTTGTGGCGGGTATAGAAACGGCTGGTATACCCTGGGCCTCAATGGTTGCTTACGAACTCGGTAAGGGCATGATATACGTTAGGAAGGAGGCTAAGGAACACGGTACGGCGAGGCTTATCGAGGGTGATTTAAGGCAGGGTATGAGGGTTGCCGTGATCGATGATGTGGTGACCACGGGAGGATCAATAATCAGGGCTATTAGGCTGTTAGGAGCCACGGTGGCGATGTGGTTGTGGCGGCAGCCTTCATTGATAGGGAGCAGGGCGGGCTTGATGCAATCAGGAGAGAGGGCGTTAACGCCGCTGCCCTACTTCGGATTACAGAGGTGATTAATGCCCTCGTTAAGAATGGGTTAATCAGTGATGAGTTACGTAATTCAATAATCAATTACCTGGTGAGCACACGTGCTGGCTCAGGTATTTAAGCTACTTAATTACCTGCCCCCTGAGTTCACTTACGAGACATCACATGCACTTATTAGGAGTGGTATTGTTAATTACCGTCATTATGAAATCGAAATGCCGATTGAGGTAGATGGTAAGTTAATTAAGAATCCCCTGGGGCTTGGTGCAGGTATTGACAAGGACGGATTTCTGGCACCACAGATTGCGCGGGTAGGCGTTGGCTTCATAACCATTGGCTCAATCACGCTTAGGCCACGCCCTGGCAACCCCAGGCCACGCATTGTTAAGTACCCCGGTCTTAAGGCCATGGTTAATGCCATGGGTTTACCATCGAGGGGCTTCATAGACTTCATGAGTCGATTACCGAGCATTCTCAATAGACTGCGCAGGCTTCGTACTTACGTAATTATTAGCCTGGCGGGGTTCTCAATCGGCGAGTTTATGTACATGCTTAATAAATTAAGGGGTTACGGCGTGGACGCCGTGGAGTTGAATATTAGTAGCCCTACTTACCGTGGCTCATGGATATCAGATAGGGAGTATCTAGGTGAATTGCTTAGGGGTGTTGAGGCATTTCCAGGTACGTTGTTCGTAAAACTGCCCCTTGGGGTTGATATTGAGTTCTACAGGTGGGTGGTGAACATGGCTGGTAAGCGTGGGTTTGGGTTGACGATAGCCAATACCCTGCCAATTAGGGAGCCTGGGATTTCCGTTGGTTATGGTGGATTAAGTGGTTACCCAATTTACCAGATTGTTAGGTCGTTAATTAGTAAGGTTAGAAGGTGGGGCTTTAGGAACCCAGTCATTGGGCTTGGCGGCGTCTTTCACGGGTGGCAAGTGATCGATTTAATGAGGAGTGGTGCGGACATGGTTGGTGTGGTTACGGCATTCGCATACGAGGGTCCCTTCGTGTTTAATAGGTTGTTTAAAGAGGTATTGATGAGTCTGAGTGAAAGGCTTTAATAATTACTTAGTCACCACGTTTCGATGAGCCTTAATCATTATTGGGGTGGTGGTTATGGAGTGCCGTTTAGCCTTATAGGCATGAGGTTAGGGATATCGTGATTGCGTTAATTGCGATGACCATAGCCTTCGCCCTACTCTTTAATACATTACTTAGTCTCGCCGGCTTAGTAGCCACGTTCATTGCAGTACTGACTGGTTTCCTCGGCCATGAATTAATGCATAGGGAGGTGGCTAGGAGGTTGGGTTACATAGCCTACTTCAGGGCTTGGTGGATTGGCTTGTTACTGGCCCTCGTTACGGCATTGACCAGGTTCTTCATAATAGCCACGCCCGGCGCCACTGTTATTGGTCCAAAGGTTTGGGGTTATCCATCAAGGAGGGATGAGTTAAAGATAGCGCTTGCCGGCCCAGCCACAAACATGGCGTTTGCCGCGGTTTTCCTACCGCTTTGGCTGTTATTGCCCGGTCCATTTTCCTACTATGCCAACATTATATACGCAACCAATGCGTGGCTGGGCTTCTTCAACATGCTACCACTGGCTTTGCCGGGTATAATGCTTGATGGATTCAGGGTGTTCAGGAGGGATGTTAGGGTTTGGGTCATAGCCTTTGTAATATCCATTGCATTACTAATACCGAGTTTCATACTATAACGTCATGGCAAGGATTATAACTTAGCCCATTACTGTGGCACCTGTGAGGTTTAGTTATGAGGTAATTAATGAGGATTCCAACATAGCCATAGTAACTCTTTGGAGCAGTATCAACCAGGTAAAGGGGTTATTGGGTGATTCAATTAATCTTGTTGGGATCATTGGTAATCTATACACACCAGTCGGCATTAATTACATGGTAGCCACATTATCAAGGTTTAATTGGATTGACACGCTGATAGTCTTCGGCCTTGATTATAATGGTGTCGGTGACTTACTAATTAGGTTTTTCAGGGATGGGGCGCTGGACGTACTAATGGTGAGTAAGGACGTTGCGGATAGTGTTAGGTCCACAGTGAGGGTGGTAGACCTAAGGGGGGCGTTTAGGGAGCGTGATGTAAATGCATTAATTAAGGTCGTTCACGAGAGTTATAGGCCAGGGCGTAGGCCTGTTAGGCATTAATCAATGTTGAGTTTAATGAGAGTGAGCGTGGCGGTGGTTGGGTGTTGCCGCTTGTTGGTGGCTTCATTTACGAGAGGGATACCTACAGGTCTTGGGTTAAGCTTGTCGACCTGGTGCTTAATTACGGTTTTGATAAGGGTGATTATAGGGAGTTATTATCGCCATTCGTGGTCATTGATTCGACGGGCAAGCCACACCCGTTCAGGAGACTTAGTGAGGCCGGGCTTAGGGGCTTTGAACCACCTGCGAGTTAGTTAATGCCATAATCAATGAGTTGAGGATAAACCCATACTCGGTGGGTGCTGTTTACTATGGTGGTGATTACCTGGTCCAGGGGGTCATAAGCGGGGATTACTATAATCAATTGGTTTACCTGAGGAGCGTTGATGTGCTTAATGATTGGTGCAGGCAGTTGTATAGGTGGTGGTCACTGGCGAAGAGGGTTGTTGAGGCGTTGAATGGGGAGTTCAATGCCTGGTACAGTGTGGGTTCCATCGCGTTAATACCCTTCTCAGCCAGGATATACGCCAGGGACATCAGTAGGGCTGAGGAGTTCGTGAAAAGGAACTCAGGTGTATTTATGGAATTTGTGGAGGATCCAAGGGGCAACTTCCTAGTGATGAGGGAGGGTGATTCCGTGGTTGTTGAGCATAGGTTACCAATCACAAACGCATTACACAGGAGGTTCTCGTTTAAGTCGCTTGAGGAGGCGTATAATGTGCTTAAGAATAGTAATCACTTCACGAATTACTCACACGCCATGTACCTCGGTAAGGAATTAGCGAGGGCATTCCTCCTTAGGGATTACGAGCAGGATAAACTATGACCATTATGAAATAAGGGATTTAAGAACTCAGCACTACACGCTAATAATGGCTAAGGAATTATCTCAACTTATTAACTATAAGACTAGTCGGTATATTATCAGCCACTCTATTAATAATAGGTTCAATTAAGTTTCCTGGCCATGAGGCACTTACGATGCTCGGCTTGATAGCGTTACTTTACGTCTTTAGAAAGCTTGGTTTAGTGGGGCGGTTTAATGATGTTAAAATAGCGTTAATGATCATGATAACGATAATCGCATTTAATTACGTGGCAACCACCATACTGCTTGAGGTTTATGGTGCCATTAAGGTCACTGTTAACCCATACTCCGTAATCATGAATCTATCTTCAAGTATGCCGCTATGGCTTAGATATCCATCAAACCAGGTGGCACTGGTGTACGCATTAATTACCGCCGCGTGGCCGTTATTAATTGCGTTCTCGTACTACCTATACCACGCGATTAACGGGCTGAGTAAGTTACATAGGTATGCAGGTATTGCGCTAATGTTTGGTGCGGTGCTTTATATAGTCATAATTGGCGCCATAATAATGATTGTATCATACATACTACTCCTTATTGCATGGCTAATGCCTAACATGAACCTAAGGGATAATAAGCCCAGTGACTTCACGAAGATGCACGCAATTAGGATAGTTGCTTGGTCAATAATTATTTCGTTAATAACCCTTTTGATTGTGCCGTCACTCGTAGTGCTAAACCCACAATACAGTGGGCTAGATCCGGTGACTGGCCTCGTCCTCGGTAGCGAGCATCCAATGGAGTACATGGCACTCCTAAACTATTCATTAGTAGATATAGGCGTCACGAATAAAACATACGTACCTAACTCCATAACTATACTCGGTTTCATCTCGGTTGTTCCTCAACCCTACTACATCAGGGTTGATGTAATGACAAATTCCTGCTCAGACTTAATAACGGTAGCGCCAGGAAGCACAAGCAAGACCATGTACTCCATACCATATCAAATGCCACCAACCCCACTTAACCCACTTGGCACCACGCAAGTGACTTATCAGGTTCGGCTGTAAAAACCATTATCAGGCTAATGAAGTGTCGTGGACTTATATACCTGCATTATCGGTAAGCAACTACATGCCAGTACCAAACGGTTTCCTACTCACCTGCACCCTCAATAGTTATAACTATGTATTCCTAGGTAAATATAGTGATTACGGCGATAGTAAATACCCACGGTAATTACTTTATAACAAATTATAACATGGTATATACCAAGGCATTATTCATGATCAATAGGACCACGATAAGACTAATCGGTGAAAGTAATGGGTCGTTCATGAAATCATCAATTAATTACGTAAACGTGGCACCGCTCATATACCTGCTATTATTCATCTACTACATGGTCCATGACCGCGAATTTTATAAGAAATTATTAAATCTTTGAGGAATTTGACCAATGATGGGTCATGGTCAGGAAGAAGCCGTACCCACACAATAATGATATACTAAATGCAATGCTTAGGGTGTTCTCCAGGGAACCCTTTATAAAGCCTATAGACTTCCCTGACAAGGTCCGTGAGGAACTCGAGAAGGAGGGCTTCTATGTGGGTCTTGTTTCCACAAAACGCATCTGGAGGATTTACGAGGAGGCGGTTAGGAGGGGCTTAATCTATGACTACCTAGGCGTAGTGATTGGCTATGGTGAGTACTGGGAGGAGTAGGTATTACGGCGATGCACGTTGATAGCCATTTAGAAATTTCTAAGTGAGGGCTAAGCAATTTATTGATTTAGGCATGGCCTAAACGTAGTCATCCCTATTGACCTTATTCATAGGGGTCTCTCCCTGACGTACCTAATGACGTTCTCCACAGCCCTAATCATGCATTCTCAGCTATCTCCCTTTGAGCCCCACCAGCAATGTGCGGTGTACCCAGGAAATTAGGCAAGGCAGTCAATGGTGTTCTCGGTGGTATTTCCTCACGCCCATCATGCACCCACCACACGTCAGTGCCAAACCTAATGTCCCGCCTTTCCTTAAGAACCCTATACAGATCCTCCTCCCTGACCACGTCACCACGGCCGACATTTACGACAATGGCGCCATGCTTTAATGCCCTAAGCTCCCTCTCGCCGATTAAGCCCCTCGTATGCTTATTCAGCGGTAACGCTATTGCCACTATGTCGGCCCTTGGCAATGCATCGAGTAACCTACTTGTTGGGTGGACCTCATCGAAGTACTCGGCTGGCTTACCGCTTCTATTAATACCGATATTGTAAGTCCTGAAACCCTCCTTACCAATCCTCGCAATCTCCCTACCAATACCGCCAGTACCGAGGACGAGTAGTGTTGATTCGCTGATTTTGCGCGGACTCGTTAACTCATTACTTAGGTACTCCCTGGCGTTTAGCACGCTTATGCAATCCCTTGGCTAGGGTCAGTATCATGGCCCACGCATGCTCAGCAACGGGTATTGAGTAAGCCCCCGCATTGCTGTAGATCTCTACGTTGTCTGGTATTGCGGTGAATGGTAGGTGGTCAACGCCCGCGGAGAACGTCTGTATCACCCTTAGCTCGGCATGGATTTGATATTACTAACTAGGTCGAATTCCTTACCGCACCAACACATCAGTATTTCGGCTTTGGACAACGCATTTAACTGGTCATCCTTACCTAGCTTCGGTAGTTCATAGAGTTCAACGTTGTAATTCCTCAACATCTCCCTAGCTCTCGGGTAATTCCACCGTACTAACTATGGTTATTACCATCTAAATTGGGTAATTAATGACCCATTATTAATTTTTCACGGGCAAAAATACTTTTAACTGGGTCTTCTTTCGGGTACGTGAATGGCGAAGATTAAGCCACCAAAGGAGCGTAAGTACGGGAGGGCTGTCATTAGGTGTCAAAGGTGTGGTACTCACGAGGCTGTCATTAGGAAGTACGGGCTCTACCTATGCAGGAGGTGCTTCAGGGAGGTGGCACCACAGCTAGGGTTTAGGAAATATTACTGAGTGTTTCGCAATCACGTAGGGATTATAAGCACAAGGTATGCTTAGTAAATTATGGCTAGAATACCCGCAACACTAAGTCTGGACAAGATTATTGAGGTAGCCAGGACCTTGGCATCGCTAGACCTACGCAGGTCTGACGCCTTTGACCCAAGGTTTTACCCGCCCAAGGATGCCGATATCGAGGCCACGTATAATTACTTCCTGGCAATGGTAGCTATCGATCATAGGACGAATATTGGGGATAGGCAATTCACAAGGCGGGTTGGCGACGATGTTTTTACGGGCTCCGACCTGCTCTGGAGACTTGGTATGGAGATGTTTAATAGGGATAGTTCCTTCTTTAGCCCAGCTAACCTAAGGAGGCTTGATCCCGCGGTGGTTAGGGATTGGCTCGTTGGTGATTATGGACCTGTTTGGGATTATGGGGTTAGGGCCTACCTGCTTAGGGATGTGGGTTCTATGTGCTTAGGAATTATGGGACAACTATTAGGTTCTTCCACGTTTCAGGTGTTGAGGAGTTGATTGATAGGTTATCTGGCATGGCGGCCTACGAGGATCCCGTAAGGAAGAAGGCATACCTATTGATTAAGTTCTTGGTGTTGCGTGGGTTACTAAAGGTTAAGCCGCAGGAAATTAAGCTACCAATCGATAATCACCTCACGAGAATTGCCTATAGGCTTGGCATTGTCAAGCTTGAGGACTGGGTTCTCGAGTTAATGAGACGTGACATGCACTTTAGTAGGGAGCTTGACGTTGAGCTTAGGCTAACAGTCCGTGATGCCTGGGATGCAGTGATTAGGATCGGGAAGTTGGACCCAATAGCGTTGGACGACTTCCTATGGAGGTTTGGGAGGACTGTATGTATTAGGGACAAGCCACAATGCGATAAGTGCCCATTGAAGGGTATATGCAATGCGTATGCGAGGGGTTCGTTTATTAACGAGCACAATCACTACCTAACATATTATTACTAATTAATGACAATACTTAAATGAGAATAAGCCACTACTGAGTTAATGATTATCCGCGCAGTTACGTTGTTTTACCCCGTGGAGGGTGGCAGGGTTAATGCCGATGAGCTTAGGCAGGAATTGATTAAGCTACGTAATGCGATAAGCAATGTTAGTAGTAGGAGAGGTATTGAGGTAAGGACCTGGAGGGTTACACTGCCCTTCACAGACCCGTCCTGGGACTTCGAGGAATTATCGACAACTATTAACAGAATCAGCCTTGACCTCGGGTACATACATGCATCACTCAATATAGCCATGGATTCAAGGTTCGAGTTAAATAGGGTGGTTGATGCATTTCTTAAGTCGGGGAGTTACCTAAGTATTTGGGTTGGTGATTTTAAGGAATTGAGCGGATACAGCACAGAGCTTTTCATAAACGTACTTAGGAGGCTCGTGGAGTTAGGGCGATGGCTCTATCCAGGAGGATTGCCGCGCTGATTGGCGACGCAATACTCACGCCATACTACCCAGACTCAATAAACCTTGCAATAGCCATGGCATAGCCTATCAATACTCTACCCAAGTGAGTTAAGTAATGAGCGTAATCTAAGTAATGACCTAACCAGGGTATTTAGGACAGCCGAGGACGTTGGTAAGGAGATTGCGGGTGAATTAGGCGTTGATTACCTGGGTATCGACGTCTCATTATCACCCTGGGGTGAAGAATCGGTCGTCAACGCCATTGAGAGGATTTATAGGATTAGGTTCGGCGGACCCGGCACACTAAGTGCTATTTATAGATTGAACAAGGCCATTTGGGAGGTATCCAGTCAATTTAGGGTTACGGGATTTAACGAGGTAATGCTGCCGCTTGCTGAGGATGAGCAGCTTAAGGCTAGGGCTAGGGAGGGCTTAATCACGTTTTCCAAACTCGTTAAGTACACCATGGCCTGCGTGGCGGGTGTTGACATGGTACCAATACCAAGCAATCAACTATCGCTCATTAATGGGTTAATCAATGATTTACATGCTATAGCCAGTATTAAGCGTAGGTCGATTGGGCTTAGGTTAATTCCATACCCAGGTGGTGAGACTGAGGTTGATCTTGGGGACTTTGGTAAGACGCCAGTACTTGACGTGATGAGGTGATTCTCATGCCAATACACCTGAGGGTTAGTCCTGGGGATATTGCTGAGAGGGTGGTGATAGTCGGTGACCCAGAGAGGGCGAGGCAATTAAGTGGGTTGCTCGTCGGCGCGAGGCTCGTTAATGAGAATAGGGGGTTAATGACATACACGGGTAGGTACAATGGTATCGACATTACCGTGGCAACCCACGGAATTGGAGCCCCATCGGCCGCCATCGTGATTGAGGAGTTGATAAGCATGGGCGCCAGGCTCATCGTTAGGCTTGGAACCACGGGAGCCTGAGGAGGGAGATAGGCATTGGCGATGTTATCGTGCCCACAGGCTCGGCATACAACTACGGAGGAATATACACGCAGTACCTGGGCAGTTTCATAGCATACCCAGCAATACCCAATTACCAACTAATGAGTGAGCTGGTGAGGAGCCTTGAATCGACTGGTGTGAGGGCTTGGGTTGGCCCCGTGTATAGTAGTGATGCATTTTACGCGGAGGAGGACCTGGTGAACATACTTGGTTCGAGGGGGTTCCTGGGCGTTGAGATGGAGACGGCAATACTATTCCTCCTAGGCCTCATTAGGAACGTGAAGACGGCAGCGGTGCTCATAGTGAGTAATAACCTAACCGAGGGTAGGGAGGGCAGGTTCCTAACGGCAGGCGAGTTAAGGGATGCGGTGCTCAGGTTGGCAAGGCTGTATTAAATGCCTTAATATCAATTAAGTAGGTAGTACGTATCTAAAATGGATTAATGATTTAAGATGCGTATTTAAATGGTCTAATTAATTCATGCTCATGGACCGCGGCTTTAGAGTTCGGCGTATACCGTTATTGTCGTAGTTAATGAGCCATACCTTATCGAGCCCTGTGGCGTGGTGTAGCGTTATAATTAAGCTTAATATAGTACGTATTGTAGGGTACGCCGTAGTTAAACACTGTCCAGGGTATGCTGATAATGGCAGGTTAATGAGGTGGTGCGCCATCGATACTTGTTGGTATTGTGAATGTGCCGCTCCAAACAACCGAGCCTGGGAATTGTAAACGATAGCCGTCACGGCGCCACCAGGTACTGACAATGGTGAATTGCCTATTGAAACGTAGGCCGTCCAATTGTAGGAATTAATTGGTGTACGTGGATTAAAGATAACGTCAGGTCCATCGACATAAATGGACGTACCACTTGAATAACTACCTAGCCTAGTAACGTTGAAGCCGAGAATGAACGGATAATAGAAATAACTTCCCGAAGAACTACTATGCTTAACCGGGAGGGCAGCAACAAGTGGGTCACCATTACCATGGCTAGATAATAAATTAGGTAGCTTGGTACATTATCGTAGACCCATGCTATTGGTATCTTAATGATGGGTGTTTGCCAGGATGATTTATTGACCCACCAGCACCACCTGGGTGCTGGTGGTGTTGGTACCTGCGGTTTAATTAATGCCTTTGTTAATTGATAAGTGTTGGTGAGGTTCAGGTTCAATACCATATAGTTCAACCTAGCCATACTTAGCATTGGGTTACTTATTGTGCTTAGTAATGTACTTGGCTCGTACGCCGTGAACATCATGTCGTAGTAAACCGTTGTGCTATTCACGTATGTTGCCACGACCTCAATGCCAACCCGCTATTATTAAAAGTGATATTGAAAATCACACCTTGAGCGAGCTATGCATAATCACCGTCACTCTTAATACCTTAAACGGTATTTTTTTACTTGAGCGTTCACTTAAAATTCTCCCTGTAGTAGTAATGCACTATTATTTGTTAGCCGCGGCCAAGTAATGTGCTGTAGTACTGGATAAGCCTCGGCTTGAGGTCCAGGAACTCCCTAATGGTCCTAACCTCAAAGTCAATCCTCCTATCAGGATCCTTATCTAGGATTAGGACACCTCTGCTCACGGCCTCATATGTAAGCGACGGTGATGCCTTATTAAGGTGGATAAGGTCGACCTTAAGCCCAAGTGCATCCTCTAAAGCGATAATGATGCTCATGAGCTCCCTCCAGCTTAGTTCCCTACCCGTGAATACAGCAATATCAAGGTCACTCCCTGGACGTGCCTTACCAATCGCCCTCGATCCAAATACATATGCGAACAGCACGAAGTCAAACCCCTCTAATACCCGCCTCGCTTTATTAATTAAATCTGTCAATTCCTCATTATTGGTGATGAGTTGATTATCCAAGGGATCTATTGACTTATCCCTAATGAAGCTACTAATCTCATTAATTACCCTATCTAACTCATCAATCTCGCTCAAAGCCTCAATTAATCTCTCGGGATCTATCACGGCATAGCGTGGACAAGCACATTCCTAAAGCTAATCCACAACTCGAATAATCTACCGGTTTCATTACTAAGGACGTTAGCGTTCACCAATACCCTCGCAATATCCCTATACCTCTCAGGTTTACTGAGATTAAGAATTGAACACAGCCTCATACCAACATCAATGAGGGATTCAACGGCTAAGTGCAAGTAACGCTCAACGGCACCCCTAAGCACCAAATCCCTGCTCAAATCGTCGACAGTCCTCGCTCTATCCCTAATCGATCTTAAAATATTTACATAACTCCTAGCCATCGCCAACTTATCATTAATTATCACACTACCACGCCAATATGCACTCCTTACCCAAGCTAAAAAGCCTTACACATACCAATTACAGGGACTTAATTGAAGGGAACGTCAGCGCGCAGGTCTTAGGTCCTCACCCATCAGATCCGTCCCCGCTTCACATCACCCATTTGATAAAGCCATGCCCATTAATAATCCTTTTTAGGCATCAACGCCTTAACGGTCTTCTTAGCCATGTACCTTCTCGACCAAAGGAGGGTTACGTAGGCCAGGGCAAACCAAACGGCGAAGACCACGGGTATAGTATAAAAGGATAACAATGCGTAATAAACCTCAGACACGCCAGTCCCAAACCATTGCCAAGCCAACTCATTCTGTGGAGATGCAGGCGGCACGATCACCTCGCCAGGTCCATGGCCTGTGGCTGCGGCGTATAGGTTAGTATAGGCTGCCCATATATTAACGTAAATAGATTGTAGAGTAATTACGAGCATTATCAGAAACATGGGTAACATATAGACCACTGCGCTTATGTAACTATTAATACCCACGTCACGGAACAAGTACGGTATTACTACTAAATCCAGCGCGAAGGATGCGATAATATACAGGATAAACGATACGACTTCCCACGTAGGAGGCGGCACAACTTTTACTTTAAACACATAAAGTAAGGATTTAGGCTCTGGAAACATTGATGAAAATACTCCATACATGGCACTTGGTATACTGAAAAATAAAATTATAACTAAGGCATAGATATACTTAAAGATTAACCTTTTTCTCTTCACATCCATAGGGCAACACCTATAGAATTATCAATAATGTACCATTTTTAAAGTTTGATGACAAGACCAACATGGAGATCAACCTATTATTGCTATTGATGAACAACCTGGGGATCCACCGTTTATACCTGAAGTAGCATAAGCATATGCACAGCCCTCATAAGTATATGGCATGTTTGGTGTCCAGTATCCATTAATTGACGCGGTAAAATAGCCAAGTGTAGGTCCATTAGGTGCATACTCCACTGGACCAACACCCCAATACCATGCGTAAGCGCCATTATATACTATATAATTTAGGGTCACAGAATAAGTTTCGTAACTATTCCCTTCAGGATAATTAACCGTGCCGTACGGCGCTGGGTTAGCTGGAGAACCAAATGGATCGTATATGTAAACTTCAAAGTAGTAGTAAGACGGAAATATGTTTGACCATGACGCCATAGTATAGCCGCACCATCCATTGAAGCTACGGTGCTGCCTGCTGGAGCTGATGATGAGGACCACTTCCAACCGCAGCTATAATAAATTGTTACTTGCGGTTTGTTTCCTCCTGGTTGCATTGCGAGTACCATTGTTATTGTTGGTGGGTTTATTAGTTGGTATATGTGTATGCCCACAAGCCATATCGTTGCTATGAGTAAGACCACTGCACCATAAGTGTAAAGCGTATCCTTAACCTGGACCGGGATTTTAGTCCAGCTTACAGTTGTCATACACAATGCGTAGCATGCCTGGACTTTTTTTTAACTTGGGTGTTCACTTAAAATGCACTGAGGCATTGAGGTAGGAATTTGAACTGTAAGGAGGTAAGCAATGATATGGTTAATGCTCTGTAATAAGAAATAAGAGACATACTGTATCGTTGGTGGAATTATAGCCGTTTATTAATAATTGCTAATTTCATATATTAGGCCCATGTTCAATTAGTAGTTAACAGCGCCGTGGATGGTACCTTTGATGGATCAGGCACAAGTTATGGAGGGTATTATGTGTATAGACCAGGTAATTTCCCCTAATGTCACAGTCATTGATTGATTCAATAGTAAGGAACATTTATTATTCACCGTGTTAACCGCAGAGTTTAATTTTATTTGGCTTTTACAGTTAAACCGTGAGTATAGTGAGTAACATAGACATGGTTAGCCTACTGACCAGCGTAAATCCTGTGGAGTTAGAGAGGGATTTTGATTCCAGGGTAGTCACTAGCATTGTTAAGCCGCCAATTGTCGTTAGGCTTGATGGGGCTGGCTTCGGTAAGGCGCTTAGGGACTTTAATTGGCCCAGGGATGAGAGGGTTCATAGGGCATTGATTAAGGCTGCCGTTGAATTAATGAGGGCCTTCTCCGGCGAATACTCGCTAGTGATTAGTGATGAGATTAGCGTCTTTCTCCTTAGTTATGTACCGTTTAATGGACGTGAGTACAAGCTGATCAGTTCAATGGCAGGCCTCGCCTCGGCCATGGTTAGTAATGCCCTTGGTAGGGTCCTTTACTTCGATGCCAGGGTTATACCACTCAATGATAATTGCCGTGACGTTGCCAGGTACATGCTTTACCGCGTTAGGGTTGGCTTCAATAATTACCATATCGAGATAGCCCAAAGGAGTGGAGTGGTTCCGCCGGAAAGTACTCCACACATAGACGAGGTTGTCAGGGCATTGGGGGGTCCGAGACTCACCTGGGAGTCCCTGGGTACGTGCCTAGTCAGGGCTAGGGTGGAGCTTGAAGGTATTGATAGGAGGAGTGGCGAGAGGATTAAGTACACTAGGAAGAGAATCATCGAGAAGAACCCAATCGACGTGATTAACGAACTTAGCAGGTGTGGTCCTAATGTTCAATAAACCTGTTAATAATATTTAATAACCAGATAATTATGGAATTAATCATATGGTTAGTACCCATGAGATGCTCAGGGAATTAGTGGGTGATTTATGGAGTAAATACACTAGGCATGAGTTCGTTGAGAAGCTTAGGATGGTTCACTACCAATGGACGTCTTTAGATATTACCTAATCCAGGACACGAAGTACGTGAGGGAAATGCAGAAGGCCGTGATTGAGGCGGCAAGTAGGGCTCCGCTTAATGAGGCCATTGACGTGTTAACGGCGGTATTCAGCAATGTGGAGAGGGGTGCGGAGGTTCATGAGAGGTTATTCCGTGACTTATCAATAACGGAGGAGGAAGTTGACAATACAGGGTTCAACCTGGTTAATTACGCATACACTAGGCATCTACACTACTACGCCTCACTGGGCTGGCCTCAGTTCCTCGCGGCGTGGGCGCCATGCATGTGGGTTATCATGAGATTGGTAAGTACGTGGTTGGGACTAAGAACGCCATATTCAATGCATGGGCTGAGTTCTACGCTTCAGGCGACTATTGGGTTAGGGTTGAGGCAATACTGAGAACGCTGGATAAGTATGATGTAACGCCTGAGATGGAAAGGGCCTTTAGGGATAGTGTGAACTTTGAGATAATGTTTTGGGAAGCATCGCTTAAGAAGGACCCAACAATACTTTACTGAAATGTCCACGTCACGGGGCATAATCAATTACGTGCTTCACATATTGATTATCACCTAATGACTTCACTAATGCATCATCAGCCGTGTACATGACCGTGTTAAGTCTCATGGCTAGGTCCACGTATATGGCGTCATATATCGAAATGCCGTACTTAATAGATAACTCGCTCGCGCTAATTACTGAGTCCCACGTAACATTATAAACACGCAATAAACTATTACTCAATAAGTCCAGGGCTCTCCTCATATAATCCTCACTTATTAATTTACGTAGATAATACTTCCTCAGGGCGCTGGCTACTTCGGCGATGGCTATTGATGGTATAGCGACCGTGATGTGGCCATTAAGATGGTCAATACGTATCCTCTCGGCATAGTCGCTGTAATCCTCCTTAATAACCCACTTAACTATAACGCTTGCATCACATACGATCTGCCTACCTGGCATTCCTATCCTCCCTAATGAATTCTACGGCAAGGTTACCCCTTATCAGCGGTGAATCCCTCAAAAGCTCCTCATACCTAGCCTCAAGTCTCTTCGCCAATTCCTCACGAACCCTCCTCTCAAGGAATTCCCTAATCTCCCTCGAGTAGTCAATACCAAGCCTATCCAACTCCTCCTTCAACCACCTGGGTATCCTAACAGACAGTACTACACTCATTGTAAACTATTAATTGAATACGATTATAAGGCTTACTGTCAATAAATACTGCAGATGTATTCGTTATTCAAACGCCCTAGAAATAAGGCTTAAATTAAGACTTGAGACCAATTTAATAAGTATGGACTTAAGTGAGTTAATGAGCCTAGTACTCAGTAAGGGTGTGGACTACGTTATCGCCCAACTACCTAATTGGATTAGTAAGAAGGAGGTCTCAAGGGAGGATGCGGAGTTAATACTCATGTACGCAATGATGAATAGGCTCGATGAATTTAGTAAGAAAATCGATGGATTAGGTAATAAGATGGATGAGTTAGGCAAGAAAATTGACACTAGATTTGATGAATTAGGTAGAAAAATCGATGACCTACGTAAGGAGGTAATTGACAGACTCGACCTAATAAGCAATCAGTTGAGGGTTCTGAACTCAAACATAGCCGCGACCTACGAATTAACGTCGAAGGTAATGACTAAGTTAATGGAGAGCAGCATTGCACCCGCACGTACATAATGCATAAAACAAATTATTAACCGACGCAGAAGTTAGTCGTGTACTGATCCTTGAAGCCCATTACCTGGGTTCCGGAGTTTGGGAAGCCGTTGGGTATCTCGTACTGCCCATAACTACTTGGTACCATCCCTGGACATGAGTTCATGGTTATCGCATAGGCGGTGTAACTGGGTGAGGACAAGCTCGTTGGTGAAACCCACTCACCAAGATTATTGTCGTAAAAGGCGATGTCGTACACAAGGACATAGCCTGGCTTATGGTCGCCAGGTTAGAAATTTCGCTGGGGTATGAGGGTCTCTCATTAATGTACTGAGCCCACACAAAGTAATTGGCATAATTACTAATGTTGGCGTCAATTGAATAGCCATTGGTGGTGCCGTTAGGGTAATTAATAATGAAATCAACAAACCAATCCGCTCGGCTCACCTTTTAAGAACACCCGAAGTAAAAAAAAAAGTCCGGTGGGTTGGGTAGAACCGATGGTTATGGGCCTAAGAACAAAGTGGTTAGTTATGATGGTGTGAGTGATAATTATTGTGACTATTATAGCTTCCGTTTATTTTGCTTACCAGGTTTCTAAGCCTCGTATCTGCCCATGCCCTGCTGGATCTTGGGTTAAGCTAATTGTTTATGAGGGTAATAAGACCCTACTCAATGAAATGCTTGAAGCTGGTCCTCCGTGCTCCTGTGCCGGCATTCGTGGTTGGATACCTCCGGTGTTTAACGTGCCACTGCAGCCACTTAGTGAACAGCATTGTACTAACCTAACTGGCATAACTCCGCCGATGGGTGTTGTTAATTTCACATGCTACATTATTGGCGGTGCCTCCCAGTTCGTGATTCCGACATCGATATTCGCCTCACTGAGCAACCTCGGTAACGCCATGGGCTTTATCAATGAGTTTCTTAACTACAACGGGCTCAGCTTAGATGAGGCATTTAATGGGACTGTGAAACTGCTAATGGGAATACCCGTGGTTAGGGAGTACGTAGGCAACGGTAGGCTTGTCCCGGCTGGTGAGGGCTTCATAACAAGCATTACTAGGTCTGGAAATTACTTAATTATAAATACCGTTGGTATTGAGTATACAATAAACGTAATAGCACCAAACAATATGAGAATTGGCATAATACATGTCAAGTACTACCCACTGGAACCAATGGGGATAGAGAGGATTGAGATAATTCTAGTACCAAAGAGTATGGTGCAGGAAATAAACAAAATCAGGGTTGTAAACGAAACGGAGACCACAGTAAGTTGGGCTGGTTATGTGGTTTATTATAACAATTACTCGCTATCTGACGTATCCGCTTATTTATACGTACCCTCAGGCATAAGTGGTAGTTCAAACACCGCAGTCGCAGTCTGGGTAGCTACGGACCAAACTATAATTATTTGGTACCCTATATGCAAGCCGGATATATGTGGGAGGGGTCTGGGCCTACCATAATTATTTGGTATACTGGGACGGCCTTTAATTACGAGCCACAAGTACTTGCTGAGGGTTCCTATTCACAATATGAGGGTTACTACATATATTCGTATATAAGTAGTCCATCTTTCACAAATAATGGTAATACTGAGTTATGGACCGTGTGTTATGAGGTAGTTAACCAGCAGGGTAATGGTCAGGGCCAATGCGTCACGGTGACCGTGTCTAACAACTTCAACGGTTACTCAACGTACTTCCCATATGCCCAATACATAGTTGAATCACCAAATTTGGGTGAGGTGCCGGTGCCAAGCTTTCCACCAATAGGGCTGTATAACTGTTACGTGAATCCCATTGGCGATTTAGGAAGCTTCAACTGGAACTCGCAGGGCTTCCTTGTCTATGTTCTATCTTTCGATAATAATTACGGACAGACTGCATGTCCAACCGAGTATTATTACTATGGAACATCGAGTTGGATAGACTCTGGGTTCCAGGTTTATGAGGGCTGCCTGGGAGTAATATCCTAAGGACGAGTTTGTAAGATATTTAAAATAAATTTAAAATTAAGATTACTTTCTTTTATCTTTCTGCATTGGTTTTATTTTGCATGGTTTTTCTCCACGTCTTCTTGCTAATTTCCTTGTCCGTGTCGTGTCCTGACCTGAGTGGTAGGTAATGAATGGCATGGTATGTCTTTGAGTTTTTGATATACATTCTAAGTTTGAATATATCCTCCGCACACTATGTAGGTTATATTCCTCAAAATCTCATCTATAAAGAACCTTCGCCTAATGGGCCGAGTCAGCCCTAGGTTAGTTGAAGCCATTGGGGAATTGCTTAAGACACGTAGGGGAATCTAGTGATGTTTAAGTATAGAGATTGGCCTATTGAATTGATTGACAGACGGAGAAGCATGGTATGTCAGTTATTGTGATAATCTCTAAAGAGAATAGAAAGTCACTATCGTGACCTCGATTATAACGGCATACACAGTATACCTACTCCTATTGAGATTAACGGTCTTCATCATATTGATAGTGTATAGTCTGGACCCGTGGTAATGGAACATGTATTGTGGGTCTACATGGTTATATTAACTAACTCATCATCACTAATCCATGAACCTGCTAGAAGTTGCGTACTTTGCATATTCAACAGAGCAATCAATGTTAGTACTAGGATTACGTCAATTGTTATGAATACCACAGTCAAGACCTAGTTCTTATAGCTTATCCTTACTTAATGATTTCATCCTTACCAACGTCTTCCTCGTTGATTGTGGCTATCTTTTATTAAGAATAATGTTTATTAAGGGGAATTGAAACTTAATATCCACAATGAGTGAGGGGTTGAGCGATACAATAACGACAATAATACTCGTGGTAGTAGCAATAACATTAACCATAGCAATAGTAATTTGGGTATTTGGAATAGCCGGCAATGCATCAAGGTCATTTGGCGTTAGGGTTATGATTGAGGGCCCAAGCATGTCGCAAAATAACGCTACATTCATAATAATTAATTCAGGCACGGAGTATGTGGAGTTAGCATACATCGTGATTAATAATGCTGAGTTCACATCAAGTAATAGGTGTGTAATACCACCTGGAAGCTCAGCGTTATTGACTATAATTAGTAATGGGACGCATTACGTAGGTGCGGCGTTGAGGGTTGGAAATTGCACTGCGAATTATAACGGTGATTCGAGGATCTACGGCTTAAACACGGCAGAGGTGGTATTCACGAATGGTCAGCAGGTTCTTTATGAAACCCTGAACCTACAGGGTCAATGAGGTTCGTTAAACCCTTAACTGCGATATTAAGACGCCGGCCAACGTTATTGCCGAGCCTATTACTTCCATCTCCGTGGGCACCTTGCCAAGTATTAATAGGGCGAATAAGTATGCGGATGCGGGTACGAGTATTGAGATCGAGCTTGCCGTCACGGGGCCGAGATCCTTAACACCGAGGAACCAAAGTAGGAAGCCCATTACCTGAGCCACCAATGCAACGATTATGCCCCACGCAATGGCATTCAGTGTCAATTTCATATGCGGGTTAATGATAAGTGTTGGTGCTGCTATTAATGCCGATATGACGGCCATCGAGGCATTCAACCTAATGAGGTCCTCATGGATCAGTTTCCTCCTGTAATAATGAGTGCCCAGCGCCCAAATGAAACCACTAAGTATTGCAATGGCGTCACCAATGTCAAAGCTATAAACACCGACAGCAATCAATAAACCGCTAAATGCCATTATAATACCAACTACCTGCAGCGCAGTCGGCTTTTCACCATATAGGGCTATTGATAGTATTAGTACGAAGATTGGCTGTGTATAAACAAGCACGGAGACCAGGCTGGGTTTGAACTATACTTAATGGCTAGGTTCAAGAAGACCACGAATAAGGCCCCATTAAGTAATGCATTGATTACGTACCTACGATTTATTACCAAGCCCCTGCCGATTAGGAATAGTAATAGCCCACCAAAGCCGAACCTATACATCGTGAGCACGAAGGGGGACATGTAATACATGGCCACCTTAGAGATGGAGTAGGACGAGCCCCAGGCAATGAGAACGCCAAGCATGGCTAGGTAGCCACGGAGTTTATTATTCATAACCTAGTCACGCGATTAATATGGAGTGTTATAAGGATTTCTGGCACCAACCATTTAGTGAATAGTAAGGGATTTAAGGGCGTCTTATGGCGTACTCATAATATGGGCGTAGGTACAAAGATGCTTGGTAGGCTTGTTTGGTTCTATGTGGGTTTTGTGGTGGTTAATTTCGCATCCCTATTATGGCTCTTCATAACCAGCTACCTAACGATATACACCGACATACCACTGCCATACTTCATGCTTTACATACCCAGTAACATAGCCATGCTCGCCCTTATCACCCTGGCGTTAATACTAGGCCTATACACGTACCTCGCATTACACTCGTGCGTAGCGGCCTTGAGAGGGGTTACGTGCCCATAGCGTTTACGGCAGCTATGATAATAGGCCTAGCCCTACTATTGACTAGGCAGTTCATAGCCTCAGTGATATCCCTAATAATTGCCTTGGCGCTAATGATTGGTAATTACGGCGTACTAACCAGCATAGCAACGCATAGGGCATCGAGGTACATGTGGTTGGCGAGCACGATACTGATCATCGCGGCCATAGTATTGATACTCGTCAATAGGTCGGTCATTAATTACGTGGGGGCAACAATACAGTCATTATCAATACTCGCCTGCGCAATTGAGGTGTGGTCAATAATGGGTAGGCCAAGCCAAGGCAGGGGTTCTAATGCTCACTGTGGAGGTAGTAGTTGTTGGGCCCCTTGAAACCAACTGCTACCTTGTATGCGATGGCAATTCCTGCGTGATAATTGACCCTGGTGATGAGGCTGAGGCAATACTAAATACCCTAGGTAATAGGAGGGTGTTGGCCGTAGTAGCCACGCACCTTCACTTCGACCACGTGGGTGCAGCTAAAGAACTGACCGATAGCCTAGGCGTCCCATTCATGGTTCATAAACTTGATTGGGAATTGAGAGATGCATTCAACGAATTGGCTGTGAGGTGGGGATTCGCGAGGCCGGAACTCCCGGAGCCCGTGTTCATTGATGAGGATCAAAACTACCGCTTGACCTAAAGGTTATGCATACTCCAGGCATACGCCTGGCTCAATATCAATAGTTGGCGATAACTTCGTAATCACTGGAGACACCTTATTCGCTGGCAGTGTCGGTAGGACCGACTTACCAGGAGGCGATGTGGATAGGCTTAGGGATTCCGTGTGCAGGCTGTACAGGGAATTACCCGACGACTTCATAATCTACCCAGGCCATGGGCCATACACCACGGTTGGTGAGGAGAAGCTCAATAACCTGGTAATACCCATGGAGGCGTGCTTGGGTGAGGGCAGGGCGCAATTCATATGAACACCCGGTGTAAAAAAAGCCCCATAATGAGAAGGACCACTATGCCCAGGCAAATAGGCAGGGCACGCATGATCACCCTGGCAATACTCTCAATGGCAGTCCTCTCAATAACCCTGGTAGTCCTAGCCCAGACACAGACCCAGCCAAAGCCATTCATGACCATCACTGGCGAGGCATCACGCATAGACTACTACAACGTGAGTAATGCCGCATCGCCAACATTGGTAATACGCGCATACCTAAATAACACACCCGTACCAGTGACAGTGAGTCTATTCGCATTCACAACAACGAAGATATACACCGTGGGCTACTACTACGGGGAAGGTACAATAAGTATAAACCTAACAAGCCCCCTAATCAGGGAAGTAGCCGGGGAATGGCAGGTGACTGAACTATGGCCATCACTACTGGCATTCGTCACCTACGTCTCCAATGAAACACGCACGATTAGGTTCATAATCCTAGCAATACCCTACGACCCAAGGTGGATAATAAGTAATGAACACGTAACAATAATGGCAACCATAAACCTAACAATGACGAAGCCACTACCAATACCGAGAAACCTAACGAAGTCAACAACCATGCAGATGACTAATGCCAAAATAAACATAACAGATCCGTATGGATATACCTACGTGGGTTCATGTATGGGTAATAGTGTTCCATTATCACCTTCTAGCTTACCATATGTACCTGGCCTAAGCTCAACTGGTTGGCAGCTAGAGAGTTGCTACGAATTTAATGGGCCAATACCGCTATTCTTCGTAAGTTGGGGCTCGGGGATATGGAGTAACGGTATTACGAATATAAATATTGCATTACATAACGGGGAGGCACAAGCAGGTAGCGGATTCTATGCTTCATATGCCATTTACAACACAACAGGCTATTACATACTCTCAACCACGTCTAATGGACCAACAATTACATTCTCACAATCCGTAAATATGTACCTATATGAACCGGTGTGCAATGCTTATGAACAACAATTAGCCATTACGCATGGGAGCTCTCTTAGCTCGGCGTGCATGTATGGACAGCAGGTTTATTACGTACCAGGTTCTGGTACCATGTTTGTTGGACCTATTGGGTATGTTGCCGCGGTTACGTATTACTACTGTTTATTTCAAGGTGGTTCCTGTACGCCTACTTACATTGCAAATGGTACGATGGTGCTAGGCTTGAGTAGCCTATCATCCGGTATCCTTACAATCTATCCGTATCTTGATATTGGTAATGGTTCAGTGACGAATACCCTAGCCGTATTAATAAACCAGGGATTAGCTGGTAAGGCATTCTCGGTGCTTGACGGTCAGTATATTTCGTATAACCCATCTACTGAGTCCTCGCCAACGTATGTCCAGGCCTGTAACAATGCGCCCAATCCCAGTAGTTTGTCGAATAGTGTCGTAGAATATGGTTTACAGAAGGTGCTAGTGACGTACAACCCGGGCATTCCTGCCTGGGGTGCTGATGTTGGTGGTGTTATTGCTGAGATTATTGCTGAGGTGGTCTTAGGCGAAGTACCACCTATTATTGGACCGCTCATTGCTTCGCCGTATCATATATACTTAACTACTTCACATCATCTGAAGCTACAATATACCAGAATTACCTCGTAAACATATATACCAATCCCAATATGTCGTGGCAGTTCTATACTACGTTCGTGGGTTCGCCAGCCATTACTGTGTCCAGTGGTAATGAGTATTATTGGCCTGCAGGTATTGTGATTAATGGTAGTGGTTACTACCTGGATTACCTGCCCTACCTATACCCATGGCCTGGCTCTACTGTGTGTCAGGGCTGAGCGCCGCTGAGTAGGTTCATTGTTTTGATTAAAGCGTTCTGAGTAATTCCTTAACCTTACCTATTACATCATCGATATTTATTACTGAGCCCTGGCTCAGGATTAGCCATAACTCCTTCACTGTCGGTAGCTTGTCTGATAATCGCATTACGGCACTCGTCGTCAGTTGGTCCGTCCAATGGCCTATCCTCACCGCATCCTGAACCTCGGGTAGTCCATCCCTAATTGCCAATGCCTTGACTGCATAGTTGAATGCCCTCTTTAAATCATCAATTGGATAGGCGCTGGTCCTCGCCACGTCTAGTTCGTGCTCCGCACTGAGTATTAGCGCGTCTATATCGTTGAGGTTGGAGACTCTATTCAGTGTGAGTGTTGTTAGGTAGTATAGGTAAGCGATGGCTGGTGCGTATGTGATTAGGCCCAGGCTTATGCCCATTACACTCACTAGGTTTAAAATAATGCCTATTATCAGTAAGGCTATTGCTGCGCTGAGGTACCTCGTGGTTGGGCTGTAGGTGAGTAGTAACCTATATGTGGCTATGAGCGTCATGATGAAACCCACAAGCAACACTATTAAGCCTATTAAGCCCAGAACCGCAGCAGTTATTAATCCCTCAACGATTGAGACTATGCCGGGCGTTATTGAGGGAGTCACATGTTCAATTGCGTATATGGCGAGTGGCTCTGCCAAAATGATTATTACTGGGTAAGCAATCATTAGGAGTATTATGCCGAATATGTTTATTAATGAACCGTAGTAACCGATTCGAACATTATCATTAATAAAACCCAACCTAGAAAAACCATCCTTAAGGAAAACCATGGCTACTATGAACAATGCATACACTACGTCGATCATTATGGACATCACGATCATGTACATCGTAATACTCGCCAAGTTCCCCACCGTTAATCGACCCTGAGATGTGACGTACAGTAGGTTTGCCACTACGTGGTTAAACACCGTGAATCCACTCGATAGGGCGAGGACTGGCGGTGGGCTTCCCGTGAGTATTGATGACATTAGGAATGTCATTGTCATGACTATGCTTATGGTAATCGTAATTAGGAATATTAGCATGCCACGACCAAAGCTATAAACACCGAGCGACGCTGATGAGTTGCTGATGGGCTTTTTTATGGGCTTAATGAGGAATAGGCAAATAATAATTAGTAGGATTCCGACTAGTAATACTAGCATTACAATGAATGCGCAGAAGTATGTCCAGTCAGGTCTTGCATTAATTATGGCAGGTACTGGGCGTAGAACCACGTATGCGCGTAGATACCTGCAGCTGTTATTAATCATCGTCATATTTAGCCAAGGACCTAGCTGGGCATATGAAACATAGTTGGTGATGTTTGCTGGATATACCGTATAACTCCAGGTAGCTGTTAATTCTGCCGTGTAGAAGAAGGGTGGTTTTGGTGATACGTAGTTAATGGTTTTATTAAGAAATAATATATCGACCTGGGGTATCTTCTCACTGAGTGTGATGGGTATGGTTTTATTAAATAAGCCAGCAGTAATTGGAGGCCAATGCACGAAGCGGCTTGGGCTTACTTTCACATAGAATGCGATACTGTACGGGAAGCCCGTTGAGGTTAAATTAATGCTAGTAAATATGTAACAGCCATCGAGTGCGAGTACTGCCTTGGGTACTACCATTAATGCCAGTGCTGCAATTAATAGTGGAATTGAGCGTTTGGCCATGTGTATAGCTGTGGTCATTACGTGGTCCTTCATAAATTAATAGGTAATTATGCACTGGGAAATAAGGTTTTTGTACGTACCTGCTTGATACATTGGGTAAACGTAAACACTTTAAGTATGTATGCAATCCCTGGATTGGGCTTAATGCTTAATAAATCAGTGATTGATAGGTTGAGGAGGTTTCCATGGAGTAACTACGGCATTTACTATGCTGTTCTCTTTGGTTCCATAGTTAGGAGGGGTTTTGGTGAGGATGTTGATATTGCGGTGGAGTTCATGGGAGGCCTTGACCTAGATAGGTACTCGCGTTTGCTCTTTGACCTGTTTGATTACCTGGACACGGATAAGGTGGATCTAGTGCCCATTGGCGACGGTACCGATTGTTACCTGATTCATGAGGTTTTTAGTGATGGCGTGATACTGTACATGGCTGGCGATGATGCTTGGTTGAGGATGCATAGGAGGGCCTCTATTTGTGAGGACTTCCTCATTGATGCTGGGAAGTTGGACCTAGTGGTTAATGCGGGTAGGGCGTTGGTGATGAGATGGCGATCCTAAATAAACTGCTGAGTATTATTGAGGATATGACTAGGAAGCTCGATGAATTGGTTAATCGCGGCTACGACTTAAACGATTGGCGAGACCAACTGGCGTCGATACACGCACTCCAGGTTAAGGCCCAGGCCTTCATTGACCTGTGCCAGCGGTTGTTATCGAACATGGGCATCACGGTAGAGGGTTACTCAGGAATCGCCAGGAAGCTAAGGGAGATGGGCTTGGTAACGGGTGAGGAGGCCCTGGTCAAGTCGTTGGTGGGCTTTAGGAATGTGGTGGTTCACGGCTACGCTAACCTAGACCTCAACTTAGTCGATAAGATACTTAAGTCGAGGGACTATAGGAGGGTCCTCGAACTAGCCCTGGCGCTTAAGGATAGGGTTAGGCAGTACTGGGACCCCTAACTCCAGGGTATTACATTTAAGGCATTATTAAATCACTAATTAATGCGTTGGTGGGAACTCACCTGGCCTGAATTCGAGAGGGTAGATAAAACAGTGGCCCTGCTACCGACCGGCATTGTCGAGGCCCATGGCCCTCACTTACCACTGGGTACTGACGCGTTAATGGCCACCTACATAGCCGAGGAGGCCGCCAAGAGGACCAATGCACTCCTACTACCCACTGTTTGGTATGGTAATACGTACGTACTCGATAAGTTCCCAGGAACAATATCTATAAGCAATGAGACGCTATATATGCTGTACAGGGATATATTCAGGGAGGTCGCCAGAAACGGCGTTAGGTACCTAGTCGTAATTAATGGACATGGAGGTAACACAGACGCTTTAAACATGGCGGCTAAGGACGTTGCCAAGGAAACGAACCTAGTCATAATAATCATTAATTGGTGGATAGACCTGGCAAAGGAAGCCAGAAAAAGGGTTCTTGAAACGCCGGAAGGCCATGCCGCCGAGGACGAGACCAGTGAAGTATGGGCCGGCATAGAGGATAATCGCGCAAACTAGAATAAAAACAAACTAAAATTCTCTCTTTTTCTATATGTATTGGCAATGCATTGAATATTATTCTTTAGTGCCTGGGGTTTGGGAGTAGGGATTGTGGGTGGTTTTGGCGTATTGTTGGAAGTATGTCGTTATGTTTTGATTTTGAGAGAGTTGATTACTTTTGGTGTGGCTACGTCGTTGAACGGGTATACGTCAGGCGATACTTCCTTAGCGTATAGCTTAATGCCCCATCATCTGCTATGCATATGGTTAATGAATCCACCGCCACAGCCTTACTGGCTTAACCACAGACCATCAATAGCTCGATTGAATACATCATGGTCTTGCTTAGGCAGTCTCACACTTATTAACCCATTGCAATGCACGTGAACCACATTGACGCAGGCTTATTCATCTCCCTTTCAATCAAGTACTTAAGCCAGTTCAGCACTAATTTGGTAGTGATTTATTAGCTCCGTTGAGGATTAGCCCTATGGATGATTCATGGTTCTCAACGGCTTAAGGATTTGCTGGGGTAAGAAGGTGAGGGGCTCGAGGAGGCTCGAGTGTGGTGAGGAGGTTGATGATCCAAGGGTCGTTGAGGAAACCATGAGGCTAATCAATGAGTTCCTAAGCAGGGTTGAGAAGCACAGAGCAATACTGTTCAGTAATTCAACAACACCGTTTGATGAGCCAATAAGGGCGCTGAGCAATTGGTTACGGGAAATCAGGGTTAAGATCGAGGAAAGCAGTAATGAAAATATAACCAACCTAAGGAGGGCAATGCTCGATGCCGGCGAGAAAACGCTCGAGCTCCTAAACCAAGCACGCGAGAAGTGGCTGAGTACCTATCGAAGGGAGCTCGAAGAGTTAATCAGTAAACTAAAGAGTGAAGAGGTGAGGATAATCATAAGCGGCGAGCCATTTAACAAAAACAAGAGCTTTGTGGCGCATTTTTACACGGAGAGCCTAACGATTTATCTAGAGAGAGTAGCCAAGACAGAGAGTATAACGATAACGCTGCGCTTAAATGGTCTCAGAGGCACTTATATATCTGTGCCTATACTCTTCAGCGGCAACACGCTAAGAGCAATGCAGTACGGGCTTTTGCTGACCGACGGCTCGATTAGTAAGGATAGGTACCCAGAGATGGGGACTAACCAGCTTTGGCAAGTCATCACTTGGCTATCGGCTTGGCCAAGGAAGAACCACATGCGCATACGTGGTGTGAGCATTAATGACAATGGCATAAACATCATGTGGAATTTAATGGCTATTAATCATAGGGGCACGCTCAAAAGCAAGACCGAGGTTGTCAAAGAAGCCAGCAAACTAAATAACGAGGATTTCTTAATATTTTTACTATTCGCAATCTTAGGCGATGGCAGTGTAGATATTAAGATGAAGACTGTTAAACTTTCAATGAGTGAGATAAAACGCAAAACATGGGACAACCTAATTGAGATATTGAAAGACCTTAAATTCAGGGAGAAGAATGAAGGGCATTTAATTGGTTATAAAGTTTGTCCATCAAAGGCTGTTGAGTTGGTTAGTAGAATACTTAGCGACACATTAATTAAAGCCTTATTCGAGGACTTAAGCTTACTACCAGACGCGGAAAAGCTTAGGCGCTTAATAACGTTGGCAAGCATGAAGGTTAAGCCAAGGGGTTGGTCTTCAATCGAGGTTGCCGGTATTAAGATGACTGTCAGCGTGAATGATATTGGTCATGTTGAGCTTAAGGCCGTGCGTAAGGATTATGAGGCTGTTTTAGAGACTTTGAAAAATGCAGGCTATGATGCTGAGCTGAGTAGGCGGGGTAAGAGGTACGTGGTCTACATGGGCATAGATGTGATAAGGAAGTACCCTGAGCTCGTCAGCAAGGTATGCGAGGTGTTGAGGAGGACGCACGAGGAGGCAGCCAGCGAGGGCAAGGAAAGGAGGGCAAAGGCAATAACAAGGGCGATGGAGAGGCTGAACTGCCCCACCCAAAGCCCACGGGCCAAAAACCACCACACCTAATCTTTCAATACTATTAGAATTAGTCCAGGCTTAAATTCCAGCATCCACACTACATAATAAAAAGTTAGTTTTTGAGCATTCAAATAAATACCCAGACCTAGTCAAGTGGGTGCCCAGGGATGGCTCGGCTGATGAGTGGGTCGAGGCCAGGTTTAGGATTTACGGGAAGGAGGTTTATGCGCAGGAGTACACGAAGGCAGTGCAGGGATACCCATCAAGGGCAAGCCAGGAAAAGGGCAGGGCAATACTTGAAGCGGCAATAGACGAAGTCGTCCAGCTAATAAATGATTTAAGAAACGGAAAACTACCAATAACAAAGGTTAAGTAGGGACGATCTATGAATGACCATCTCTGTAAGGGTATTAAAAATGTTATTGAGGTATGTTTAATATTGGTAATAGAATGTGATGAACCATCTGGCATTCACCACCTAGGTAATAATTTGATTCATTAATGATTATACCGATTGGGTATATAAGTATTGGTTGTGGACCAGTTATTGGCAGTGGATTGCCAATTATTGTTATGTAAAAATTAGTATTCCTAGGAACAATTATCAGGGCACCTAGGTTGTTATAGCCATATGATATCATGGTCACGGCATCATTGTTCATGACATTCGTTATATATTGATTATTGTCAAAAGCGTTTAAGACATACACACCAATTACTAAGGAGAGGATTGTAAAATCTAGATTAATTACATGGTTAGGCATTGACGTATACATTACCCACCAGGGAAAATAATAGCTAATAGATGTTAGATCTATGGCGGGCGGAATTGCCTGCGAGCAATTATTAGTAAGGCCTTTACCCAGACTATTGATTATTATTAAATGCCCCTTATTATGTAGTATTTCGCTGAACATTCGCGTTAATGATCCATTGCCGATGTCTAGGTAGGTGTTGAGCCTTATCGTTGAGTAACTTATATCAAGGAGGCTGGTGCTAAGGCCATGGTGCCGTTTATCCAAGCATTTACCTGAGAGATGCCGAATGAATTCACTCCGTATAGCTGAAAGGATACGTTTGCCATGTATGAAGGTATGCCATAATATACAAAGCCCTGATGCGGAACGAAGTACTGCACTATGGGAGGTTCATTTTCGGTTTTAGAAAACATGGTGCTGCTAATAATGATGCCACTGGAAGGTGAGAGTACGTAATAAGTGCCTTGTATAAAATAAGTAGGTCCTATGGATATTAGGCTTCCGTTTTCATTGAGGATATTATATATCCCGCTATTGCTTATGTATGACCCAACGCTAATTGAGGCGAGGAATAAATTCTTTATGACACTTATATCCCAACCAACAAATATTAACGGTACGCCACCACTAAATATGCGATATTGCTTAAGTACCCAAACGTAAATATCCTTATTCGTATTTACGGTATTTACCGTTAATGACTTTACATAGTTAAAGTTAACATACAAATTAATTTCCACAGGCCTCTCCGTTACTATCCATGCTGGATTGTACGGTATTGCGATTACGGCTGTCCTAACGATATCGCCGACGCCATAAGTTATGAAGCAATTAATGAGGGTCTAATCGAATCTCCGTAATCCCTAAGCCATATATCTCCAATACTAATAAGCCCGTTATCTCCCGCCTTAACGAAAAGATGCCGATCCAAGTTAATACTAACAGAGCCAAATCCCCGGTAATAACCAAGTAGGTAGATCTCAGCTGGGGTGTATGCGTATAGTGTTACGGTGATTGATGCGGGTATGCCATTGATGGTTCCATGTATTAATAGGGTTGGTCTACTAATGGGTAGTTTATAATAATTGATTTCGTAATTGGAACCAGAGATCTCCATAATAGGCTTATTTACAATGATCCCAATGCTCATTAGAATTACCAGTATTAACGCCATCATTGCTATATTGAGTATGACCATGGTAGCATTAGTACTATGTAAAGCCATACTAACCGCTTAAATTAATGGTATCTAAGCTAATAAATGTTCTAATATCTAATATGTTAAGTTCAATAACCAAGTCCATAGGTATTGCTCGATCTCAACGCAGAATATAACTTCCCACATTAGTATTCCTAAATTCAGGGATACCTTCTCCATTCTAATAGCGATAATGCAAGAATGATAAAACCGGACGCGGTGAGGAGACTACCCATCACATTAAACTTCATTATGAAGAACGTAACACCCATTGAAATAACTAGGATGCCAAGCATGAAAGCCCTGTACTGACTAAACACAGAGCTTCTAAAGGGTATGTCCATGTAGATCAGGCTAGTACCACAAGTAGGATTATGGTGATAATGTAATACATGCCGTATGACGAGATTGAATATAGGCAGTTATAATTACCGCAAATATCACGCCAATATTCAAAAAATAACATTACAAGCATAAAGTATGTGAAATAACGATAATTATTGATGATCCTGTCAACCTTATTGATGAAGCAATAATCATATAGGAGATAGAACAAGAGACCTATACCAACCGTTATGAGAGACATTATTATTAGAGGTAATAATAATGAAGGATAGAAGTATACCAAAGATCTCACGGTATTCATAGTTAAATAAAGCATTAAGATAAACAATGCGAAAATGAGCACGGCGAAAAGCGCGATTTCATAACGCCCAGCTTGAGTATTGACATCGGGGCATTTGGGCATACTGGTATGGTGGTTTAGCTAATTATTTAAATGCTTGGTTATGAATCTAGGAGGAAAGTAGTATCTCGCATTAATGAATCCTCAATGACTCATTGTTGCTTTAATTAACTCATTAAATGCTGTTATGTTAAAATAATTGAGTGTGTAATTAACCAGCTCCGACCTTAGTGTCTCAATTATTGTAGACCTGGCTTCATTGAACATAGTTACCGTTGTCTCATTTAGTACGCTAATTGCTGGCAATCCATTGGGTAATAGAGTTCGGCCTTCATCGTGATTAATAGTCACTTTTCGTGACTATTAATCACTCGGCCTCATCACTCCTTCCTCCTCCCCGTGCCGTCTACGGGAGCGGTGAACCACTCCCCTCGAGGACACGGGGAGCCTCGTTGGGTGCCTTCCTCCACCTCGCGACTGCTCATAGGCTTCACAGTGATACCCTTCAATAAAGTGTTAGCAGAAAAGCTTATAGCTTTTCCGCTACTTAAAATCAAATGGAGCAGATAGTTTTCAGAGGCGTCATATCCTCTGCTGGGAGTGATAAGTACGGTGAGAAGAGGTATGCAATATACATCCCGAAGAGTGTTAGGGAGAAGGCCGGGAAAATTGCTGGAAAGGAGGTGATCGTAATTGTTATCCTACCAGATGATGGGGAGTAGATTGATAGGGTCTAAGGAGGCACTCGAAAACTTCCAATTCGTGACTATAAACGGTAGGGTTGAGTTTGAAGACATTGGGAGAATCTCGAGGATTGCTTATTATTACTCAAAGGCTGTGAAGGCTGGGATTAACCTGGCTTTAAGAGGAGTTCCATTAGATGATGCTGTTAAGGAGTTGTATAAAATCATCCCTTACGCTTTTTACGCTGAAACAGCCTATAAGCAGGCATTAGCGTTAGTTAAGAATAATGGTAATAAGGTTGAGGTTAGGAGGAGGTGGATTGCCTGTAGGGGGAATAAAAGCGATAAGGGTAATAGGGGGATTAAGTTTCACGTTTCGGAGGACCACGTGGAAGTTAAGGTCAAGGATCCCTGGGGGACGTGGATCGTTGGAAGGGCTTATTTCGGCAGGAAGTACTTACCATTGCTTCGTGAATCGGAGGATTTAGCGAGTAGAAGGGAGGAGGGTTATGGCGCGGTGATTTCCTTTAAGGAAAGGCCGATGATACACCTCCAAATACCACTCTGGCTATACCTGAGGTACCTCTCTTCACCGAAACCACCTGGTTATGGTTTAGTTGCTGGTTTTGATTTAAATAGTGACAGGCTAAACGTGGTTGTGATCAACAGGGATGGTGGGGTTATTACCACCAAGACCTTCTGGTATTCAGACGTTACTAGGCCAGGTTTTCCTAAGGAGAGGGCTAAGGCTTTGAGACTGAACGCTTTATCTGAGGCCCTTAATTTCCTCTCAAGGATTGGCGTTGATTACGTCGTATTTGAGGACTTATTCCTAGTTAAGAGGAGGAAGTTCACTAGGAGCAAAAGCGGTAATAGGAAGGTTTCACGTTTCGCTAAGAAGCAGTTGCTAACTCACGGTGTTATTAAGGCATTGAGGTTAGGGTTTAACGTCGTTTTAGTCAATCCTAAAGGTACTACCAACTCAGAGGAGCATGAAAAGGTGATGAGGGAAAAAGGATATGATAGGCATACGGCCTCAGCTTACTTAATAGCATTAAAGGGATTAGAAGTAATTAAAAATAATGAATAGTTACGTAAACGTGTAATAGACATATTATTCCAGTTATGTAGTTATTCGTGCTTGTCCTGGTCATTACCTGCTCTGTCTCACTAACCCCCTTACTGACTATTTCATAGCAATACACGGTCTTTCCATGCCATTTCGTAGAATTCACGTAATTTATGTGCGAAATGATTGAGTAATTGGCGCTAAATCCCTCAGAAACTACGCCAACACTAACATTACTCAACAGGTAATTAAACGGTAAAAGGCTCACAAATAATGAGTAAGTACCCTGCGCATAGCACTCACTACTCCTAAGCTGCGTTCATTAATGATCACGCGATTTGCCACACAAAGGCTTGTTCCATTGATCCAAAAGGCAACCTCTGATAGCGTTATGCGTGGTTCCTCCGGCGCTGATGTTTCGTTAATATACCTAACTGCTACGATAAAGACCTTACTGCCATTTATATACCCAAGGCTTATCTGGTCAATTACCCTATAATTACCTATCCTATTACCAGATTCACTCATGGTGATTGAGGTGATGTTTACGTTGTATACCGCCGTAAACGTGCCATTGCTTATTAACTCCCTAAGCCTATCCACATAGCTCATGGTATTTGTACTATGGATGATTAATAATACGGTAACCGCAGCAGCAATGATTATCATAAGTAGCACAGCTAGAGTCAAAACTTTATTCATTACTTGATCGATCCCAAACTCATTTTTAAAGGTTATTACATATACAGGGACTTTAATATGATAAATTAAACAAATATAGTTAATCCTTAGGAAATCATTCTAACGCAATATGTCCGGAGCCCTGTTCAGGCTCTACAATAACCGCGGTACCGTAGGCTATTATCTCGTCCATGTACTCACTGATCTCATTACTATCGAGCCTGAAACTAATGACGGCGTTAGCGCCAAGCTCCTTAGCATGTTGAATCATCCTCTCAATAGCCTGCCTCCTGGCTTGCTCGGCTAACTCTGTGAATTCCTTAATCTCACCACCAGCTAAGGCCCTTAAACCCGCAAGAAACCTACCGCCAAGGCCTCTAGACCTAACCGTAATGCCTAAAACGACGCCCAAAACCCTCACTATCCTATACCCAGGAATGTAGGGTGAAGTAACAACTATAACGTCACCCTCCCTAATCGCCATTATTCACGATTATTCAAATAAAGTACTAAAGTTTTACCGCTATTCACTACGGATCCTTAAGAAGCCAATTAAGGGCATCTAAGTAATCCTGAAAATCAGGCTCATTCCTGAGCTTACCTATATCAACATTATTAGCCCACTCGGCTAAGTATCTCTTCTCGTAATTACCCTTATTATATCTCAACACATCCTCAGGTTGCTTCCTACACTTAATCTTGTCGAAGCCGAGCCCAATGCAAAGCCAGGCTCGTGCTTAGGTTGAACAAGGACAACCCTAACCCTATCCTCAAACCCCATCATGTAAGTCAAAACATCATTAACTGCCCTATCCTTACCCCTACTCTCCTCATCGATCACGAAAACCACCTTAATTATATATGGAATCAGTCACGGCGCTGGCCAATACCTTTCTTCGAAGTGCATTACTGCACTTACCAGCCGGTAACCTCCTCACCTCAGGATTCGTGCTAATTCCTAATTTACGTATTAATTCCCTATGGAATCCAACGCCGTACGTATCCTCAACAACGATCATCCTCTTAATCAATTAATCACCTCCCATAAAACACGTAATCGCTAAACGAAACGCCAAGCTCCTTAAGCTTACTCCTGAGACTCTCAACATTGCTGACCTGCTCCACCGTAGTCGCTACGTTCAAGTCCTTACTAATAATTATCGTTCTCTCCGGACCGACTAAATTCACAAGAATTGGTGAGTGGGTGGCAACCAGTACGGGTATTTCTAGGTTATTGAGTAAATCAAATATCACCTCCAAGGCCCTGGCGTGCAGACTATTCTCAATTTCATCAATAAGTAAAATGGAGGGCTTAAGTTCAACTGCCGTGGCTATAGCCAGCACCTTAATAAGGCCATCGGGCATGTTAGGAGGAGGAAGTTCCAAGCCTCCTTCCTGCATTATCAGGGCCACCCTCCCTGCAAAGTCCCTAAAGCCTATGCTCACCTCTGGGAATAATTCCCTAAGCACCCGCTCAAGTTTATCAAGGCGTTTATTAGCACGAAGTGAATACAGGATAGATACTAAGTTCCTAGCCTAATATCCATTCTTTCTAGCCCACGCATTGGTGCTGGTTCTGAAATAGCACTCACGTCTGGATGCTTTAGAAGTATTACATTGGAAAACACCGCATCAAACACCATGAAGAAGTAAGGAAATGGCAATGTGGTCGTTGTAAGAGTAGGGACCGGGACAGGCATGCCTTTATACTCATTAGCGTTGGTCCTATTCCATTTAAATATGAATGGAATAGTAGCTAGTCTGTCGGTGGGTAATGCTATGCCTAGAACCATGAGGAGATCCTGATTTTCGTATTTTGGGGTACTCATTACATATAGGAGGGTAGAATAAAGAATTCCCAATATTCCATTGCCTAGCAATTTAAAGTCACCAATTAAGTATCCATTCTGCTCTTTAAAATCGTCAAGCCCTATCTTCAGATCCTTCAAATACTTAGTGTACTTAGCTTTTAAATAAACACGTAGTCTATCCCCCATGATCTCGATTTTTGATTCATTCACATCTATTTCAAACCATTGCGGCTCTATACTTCTTGGGCCAGTTAACGTAAATCTCGTGGAGAGAACCATACGCGTTGAGTATGTATCATGTTCTCCCTCCCAGGTTATTCTTAAGGTTAGTTTAAAGCCCAATGGATTACTAAAGTCTTTAGCGTAAAATAGGTCCTGCGGATCCCAATAATAGGGCATATATGGCGCATAGGGTATTTTAATCAATTCATCCCTCGATAACGCCCTCATGAAAAAATGCACAGCCTCTAAAATATTCGTCTTACCTGCACCATTAGGACCAACTAATAGGTTTATACCTGGCCTGGGTCTCAACGTTAAATTCCTTATGCTCTTGAAGTTCTCTATAGTGATCTCCTTAGGAAATACCTTATATCCATACACACGCATTATATCTTTACTCATTACCACTCTTAATTTTCGCTATAAAATTTATATTAATTTTTATAACCCGTTATATGATATTCCTAGCTCGGTGCACTCAACGTTATCATGTTGGGGCAGTTATAATATGGCGAGTAGTTGTAAGATACTCCATTGACCCACGACCCACTTGGCGCGTTTGTCTGCGGTGTCGAGAACCAAAAGCCCACATTACTTGGGCTGACAATCACACTTGATGATGCCGGTATGACGCCTATTTCCCAGCCCATGTTAGCCCATGCGTCCCAGCATGTTGTCTCAACCTCGGCGTTAAATGGTGCGTAGACCCAATACGTATTACCGAGCGAGAAATTAGGCATTGCCAACTCACCAACCATTCCAGGGCCACCGACGATTAAACCATTAATGAAGTCGGCATCACTTGACAGGTCAAGAGGACCGAAGCTATAGTAAAAGTTCCATGTGTAGTTGTTTGCGTCAAGCCCATAGGCCGAGGCCGACGGGTAAGTACTTACGCTAATACCCTCGGATGCCCCACCTATTGATGGTAATGTATACTCAACAAAGATGCTAGCGGATTCATAACCTATACTAAACCCAAAGAATAGTGAACCAGATGACGACTGTGGTGTTGGTGAGTACCCACTGCTCGTGGTTATTATAAACGAGTTAGTTAAGCCGTTTACGTAATCCTCATAACTGGCATATAGGTCAAAGCCACCAATTAAGTTACTCAGTAGCCCAGGCCCTAGTACGACGATTCTATTAGCAATCCAGGAGTTACCACCGGATGGTGTCATCACGTAGGCAACATCGCCTATTAACTCAATGGGTATGTTCGGTGGCGTATCCGTGTAGAACTGCGTGGTGTTAAGGATCAAAATGCAGGAGTCATAGTAAAAGGTGTCACCGTAATTGTCCTTCACCGCGGCGATACCGAGGTTATGATTTATAATAACGGTCTGCGTAGCCTCACTGGCCAATGCCTGGGCACCCCATATGAATATGTACTCATCATTCTCGTATACGCCCTCCGAACCACTTGGTGCATTTAATAGGCTTAGCCAAGTCGCATAGCAGGGGTCTGTATTCTCGTAACCTGGGTCCAAAGTGCTTAATGGAGTTGTGGCTATGCCGTATCTGCCGGTGACCATTAACCATGTAATCACCAAGCCAGGCATGTCATGCATATTCAATGGACCCACTATCAGTGCCGTCACTCCATCACGCCTATAAACGAAGCCTGCAATTAACGTGTAGTTTGTCGTTATGGGCATTACTGGGTATGCAATTAAATACTGACTAATTGGGTATGGAAATGAACCAACGCTTGTGAATCCACTAACCTCGACACCGTCGGCCCTGGCAAGAGAATAAGCTAAGACCAACTCAGCAATGGATAAAGAACTCTTATTGACGCTTATCAAGACCAAATCACCACGCTTAAGTAGGTTCACTAAGGTATTAATGGCAGGACTAGCGGCATTAACCCCAGTTCTGTTAATCAAGTAAAGCAGCGGCCTTATCGCTGACCAGTCAATAACCATAATGCTATTGTTTGGTAGGTTTGGTAGTTGGTTAATGGTTGTTGGTTTAATCAATGATTCATTAACGCCAACATTAATGAGACTCTGGATAAGCGTTTGAGGACCAATAACGTAGATTGGCACGTTAATGCTGACTGGAACTACCCCATTGACGGCGTTAAGGCTCACCTTACCAACCTGGTTCACGGACTTAATCATGGACTCACCAACAAAATGCATGGTCAGTGCAAACACAAAAACCACGACAATCGCGAGCACAGCCACGACAAACCACTTCATTTTCAAACCCACAACCATCAATTCTACCTAATCAACCAGACCTTTTTAACTCCACCCAATCATAAAAGGTGAGCCGAGCGGGGTTGAGTTACGCCTATTCAAGTGATTCACTGCTAAAACGCGGTAAAGGAACAAGCCAAGAGGGTAAAACCAATGCGTAAATGGCAGGAGGGGTGAGAACAAGAAAGGGAAAAGAAGGGGTGATTTTAAAAGTCCTCAACGGGCTGGCCGCTTTTAGGGTTATGAGCATGGTCCGGCGTTGAAGTCTACGTAGGCCGTAGGTGCTGGGTAGTAACTGCTCAGGTTACTTACGTAGACTTGGTAATTAAATTCATAGGCAATGGGGCTTGTGCATACGTTGATACCAGATGGATAACTCATTTGTATAAATATTGTATTTTGAATATTGCTAATGGTCTGCGTACTAAAGGATATGCCCACTATTAGGTAGTTTAGGAATTGCTGTAGCTCAGGAGGTAGTGACACTCCCATGGCCTCGAGTATTGAGCCCATATCGCCTGCGAGGGCAAATAACGGCGTCGCGCTCACCTGGGTATCAATATCGCCAACATAAATTAATGTTGTGCCGCTTGGGAATGTTACCGTATTAAACGCCTCATTATTGAGTAGTGTCTGTATGTAATTCATCATTACCGTTGGGTTCAGCGGTTCCGCCTCGAACTCATTGACGCTGGTGTTATTGTAGGCCGCGAACCAGGTCATCACGGCCCACTGCACGGCCTCAACCGTGCCAATGCAGGGATCA
>NZ_BBDO01000011.1 GCF_001316285.1 Vulcanisaeta sp. JCM 16161
AACAAAAACAATAAAACGCAACAATCATTAGGCCGCTGACGGTTGTTATGTAGCCGCTGTACTGAACGCCGACTGCGCTCGGTAGTTGCCCTGTGCATGTGAAGTTTGCGCTTTTTCCTTTATCCGTACCGCTAATTACTGTGGCAGTCGCGTGATGCTTGAGCTTGAGAACGTTATTTGTACTGTATCATCAGCGCCTGCCGATATTGGCAGTGGGTTCTGACCAGACGCTAAACTCCATCTCCTCGGGCTTGAACCCTCCTCTCCACGGCATTATCCTTGTTGTCATAGGCTCGAAACCGCTTGGGTAGGGCGTTATCTTCGTGAATATTATGGGTACACCAACCTCCTGGCAGCGCTAATGGCGGTATTCAGAGCCTCTGAAACTCATCCTTATTGAATATGCCGTTAAACAATGCCCTATGCACATCCCAAACCACAAGGACTGAATTACTCGGTTTCAGTAATTCCCTGAGTACGTCAGGGCTAACCATACATCACCCATAATCAAACCTCGGATTTAAACATTGCCCACTCAATTGCCGTGTGTAGTAAGTTTAATTACTCAATGCGCGGGCAGTAGAGTTACAGGCATGGGCCTGATTGAATGCATAATTGTTAATGCACTGAGGAGGCTTGGCAGGGTGAGCATGGATAGGCTGGCCAAGATAGTATTCCTCATAGATAGGTTGGGGGGATTCGAGGTATTTAATTGGGATAGGATTGACCTGGTCCTAACGAGCCCAGAGTTCATAAGCGTTATTGAGAGACTAACAAAGACGGGTGTTATTAAGACCGTGGGTGACTTCGTAATTCCCCCGGATAATAACTACGACCCAGGGTGCGGCTGGCTCGAGAACTCTGTGAAGTCCGCAATTGAATACGTGATTAATAAGTATGGTGGGTTAAGTGATGGTGAGTTGGATGACGTTATTGACTCAATAATGGAGGGTGTCTATTAATGACGCTGGTGCTTGGCATCGAATCCACGGCACACACCTTCGGCGTTGGGATTGCCAGTGAGGACGGGGTGTTAATCAACATTAACGATACATACACGCCGCCGCAGGGCGTGGGCATACACCCGAGGGTTGCCGCTGACCACCACGTGGTGGTGGGGCCAAGACTACTCAGCGAGGCCCTGAGGAGACTTGGCATTGGTATTAGGGACATTGATGCCGTGGCCTTCTCCATGGGCCCAGGGTTAGGCCCAGCCTTAGGTCGGTGCTACCCTGGCGAGGGCAATAGCCATTAAGTACGGCAAACCACTGGTTCCGGTGCACCACGGCGTTGCGCATGTCGAGGTAGCCAGATGGTCGGTCAGGTTTAGGGACCCGCTGGTCCTACTCGTGTCTGGCGGGCACACAATGGTCATCGCACACTCTGGGAGGACTTACGGGGTTTTTGGTGAGACGATAGACATGGCCGTGGGCAATGCCCTAGATTACTTCGCGAGGAGTGTTGGTCTGCCAAACCCCGGCGTGCCACATCTGGAGGAGTGCGCGGAGAGGGGTAGTAGGTACATACCACTCCCATACACTGTTAAGGGGCAGGACGTATCCTTCTCCGGGCTAGTGGAGGAGGCCCTAAGACTCGTTAGGAGGGGCATCGCGCTGCCCGACGTGTGCCTAAGCCTAATCGAGACCGCGTACTCAATGCTAGGCGAGGTTGTCGAGAGAGGACTAGCACTGACAGGTAAGAAGGAGCTACTACTGGCGGGTGGCGTGGCAAGGAGTAAGAGGCTTAGGTCCATAATGGAGTGGATAGCCAATGAATTTAACGCAAAACTAGGCATAGTACCGCCAGAGTACGCGGGGGACAACGGAGGAATGATAGCATTAACTGGGTTACTAGCTTACAAAAGCGGAATCACCATAGACCCAACCGAAGCAGTGACAAAACAAAGATGGAGACTAGACGAAGTAAAGACACCTTGGTTCGGAAACGAACCCTGGTTCAACAAATAACCACAAAACATCAAAGCGAGAGAACAAATGATAAAGAAAAATAAAGGAATCGAAATTTTAACGAGACCTTTTAAGGCATTAAGCTCATTATGAGCTTGCCGTTACTGTGAATGGGTATGTCTGGCCACTGACCGTAGTTATGTAACCGCTGTATTGAACACCAACCTGGGCGGCTTGATAGCCGCTACATGTTGATGTTAACGACTGTGAAGCACCATTTAGATATACTGCTGATACGCCAGTGAAGTTGCCATTAGCTATACTTAATATTATCTTTACTTGCACTCCCTGTGTACCAGCAGGTATCTGAAGCGGGCTTGAGAATACGCATGATAGGCTTCCAAGTGTGAAACCGTTAATGCCTATGCCGCTGCTCGATGGATTACTAATCAAAAGCGTTAAGTTAGCAGAGGTACCAGAGCTAACGCCAGTAAGGCCAACAGCCTGTACCTGTAGTGTTGCTGTTTTGCTTGCTGAGCCTGCTAGTCCGAAGACCCACACTGCGACTGCCACGGCTAGTGCTATTGCCACGGCTATGAGTATTATTGTTGCTACTACGTTGGAGATACCCTTTCTATTCATTTTTGTTGTCATACGGCATAGCTTCTTTCAACTACTTAATAAGTGCTCACAGGCGTGTGGGTTAATACTTTCTATTCCAGAAAAACTCTTTCTACAGCCATAGAATCACGAAATGCCCAATAAACCAATGTATTGGCTTCACGGGTCTGCCCCTTCTTTGTGTTGATTAATTCATTATTTGGTTTCAATTACTTCTCCCCATTTAATTCAATTTCTTAACTAATATTTAAGGGAATTAATTAGTAACCGGCTCATTGCAGGATTGTGTTGTTAATGCCGTAGAACCCCATCGACGCGGCTATATTACCGACCACAGCCATGAACTTCATGATTATGAAAACCGCCATAAACCACCTGAGCATTGGGAACCTAAGCATTGCCAGGTATATGCTGGCCACCGCGGCTCATAGGCGATGAAGGCTAGGGCTGCCGCCAGGTAATTGCTGAGGTGCATGGCGGTTGCGTAGTAATTGAGTTCTTGAAGCCCGAACAGGGAGAATACCAAGTAACTCGTTGCGAGGTCGAGCGCGTTGGCGAGCGTGGCCATGAGGAATAGCTCTACCTGCCTATCAACATTCATTATCGCATTCTCTTTCTACGCGCGAAATATAAAAGACTTGTTGAGAAGTTATGAGTAATTACGTTGTTAGTTCTTTGTAGAATTGTTGAGAAGAGATAGAAATCATGGAATAGAAAAAGAAACACAGCTAGACCATTTTGGAGCACGCCCAATGCTTAAATCCCTGGCCTAACCACGGGCTTACCAGGTATGTGGGCTGTTGGTTTCGAGAAACATGGAGACCCCGGCGTACTTAAGGTCATGGAGCTTCCAGACCCCAGGCCAGGGCCTAGGGAGGTCATTATTAGGGTTTTGGCGACCTCATTAAATAGGATCGACACCATTGTACGTAGGGGATACCCGGGTATACCCGTTAAGCTACCTCACGTACCCGGCGCCGACATAGTTGGCTACATAGAATCCGTAGGGCCTGACACGGACCTTGGTGAGTTTAGGGTTGGGGACTTGGTCCTGGTTAGTAATGTGTGGGGTTGTGGTTCGTGTAGGTTCTGTAGGGTTGGTATGGAGGACCACTGCCAATCATGGACCATGCCTGGATTCCACGTTTGGGGTGGTTATGGGGAGTTGGTTAGGGTCCCTGTTAGGGCCCTGGTAAGGGCGCCCAAGGAGATGACCATTAATGAATTGGCCGTACTACCGCTGGCCTATGGTGTTTCCTGGAAGGCCCTGAGGGTTGCCAATGTCGGCTCTGGCGACTGGGTGCTGGTGTTGGGAGGCTCGGGTGGTGTTGGTACGGCATTAACGATACTGGCCAAGGCATTGGGTGCCAGGGTAATCGCGGTCACTACAAGGCCCAGCCTACTTAAGTCCCTGGGCGCGACGTGGTCGTCGGCTATGATAGGGAGGAGTTAATGAATGCTGTTAATGAGAATACTGAGGGTGGCGTCGACGTTGCCATAGACAGTATTGGCGATACCCTGCATGGCCTTGGACGCCATTAGGCCGGGGGGTACGGTAGTCACGTTTGGGGTTCTTGGGAGGTCATCCACTCTACAGATCGACATTAGGAAATTCTACCTAAGGCACACGCGGTTGATAGGCATTCACAATGCGGCTAAGTCCTACCTTAGGGAGGCCATTGAATTCATGGTTAGTAGGGGTGTGAAGCCATTCATAAGTAGGGTGGCCACGGTTAAGGAGGCGCCATCACTCCATGAGTTAATGGAGAGCAGGGGTGTGGTTGGTAAGGTGGTGATGATTCATGAATGGGACTAGGGCTAAGACCGTGGTTTACGCAGTGCTACCCCTGGTCCTATGGCCACTTTCCTTCGATGTGTTTAGTAGGTACTTCGTCTATGGCATGGCACTATCAACGTTACTTCTTGGCTCACTGTCCCTTTTCTGGTTCAGGGATAGGCTTCGGTGGTTTAGGATTAACGTTGCAATGGCCATAATCCTCGGCCTCCTCATGTCCGGAATTCTGTACGTAATATTCATCGGCGGTTACGCAATGCTTAGGTACATGGGCCTCGCCGGCTATGTCGTTCTCGTTTATAAAATGGTTAGGGAAATGACCAATGCCTATGCCTTATCCATTGCCCTGGTGCTCATTGGATTCATGGAGGAGGTCTACTGGAGGGGTGGTCTTCAGGAGTTGGCGAGGGGCTTGGGCAGGGTCTTTAATAGGGAGCCCTGGGTAGCATCAATGATTTATTACACGCTGGTCCACATATCCACGCTAAACCCAGCCTTAATCGCCGGGGCATTCGCAGTTGGGTTGGTTAATGGTGTACTCGCCGATAAGGCCGGCCTCGCGACATCAATAATTACGCACATACTTTGGCTCGAGCTAATGATGGTCCTCCTCCCGCTAGTTCCGTAACAAGCAGTTATAGTTATTTTACTTAATATAGAAAATAATGCTTTTAAATAATTAATAATTAAATTGAATATTAATGAATAAGGGCGATATCCTCGGACTCATTAGGCCTGGAGCCTATTAATGACTGTAGCGATATCCCTAGTTGGCATTGGCTATGCTACTACCTTGGGCTTTACCACGGCCTGAGGATCATGTACTCAATATTGGCTGTGACGGGTGTATTACTGCTTCATGCCAGTGTTAACGTGCTTAATGATTACTACGACTTCATGCACGGCGTTGACAGCCCCAATTCACCAACGGCCGTTTATAGGCGTCAGCCGTTGGTCATGGGTACCGTAAGTCCATCATTCGTTAGGAACCTTGGGTTTTCATTAATAATCGCTGGGTCCTCAATCGGCGTGTACCTAACGATAATGGAGGGCTACTTAATATTGGTGCTTGGCCTTCTCGGTGTGTTCCTACTATATGCATACATCGGTCCGCCATTCACGCTTAAGTATAGGGGGCTTGGTGAATTATCCGTGGCACTCACCTGGGGCCCATTACTAGTCAGTGGCTTCTTCGTGGCCGCATCCGGCGGCTCACTACCACCCAGCACGCTCTTAATATCACTGCCGCCACTCTTCATAATGTTCTCGATAATATACGCAAATAATTATAGGGATAGGGAGTACGATGCCAAGGCCGGTATTAAGACACTGGCCATGCTAACGGCTAGGCATGGTTACGGAATTTACCTAGGCTCATTAATAACCGCGTACGTGATCAACGTGGTACTGGTGATCATGGGTGTAATACCATTCACAACGTTGGCCACGTTATTAACCATAGCCCTAATACCAGGGCTCGCCAAGGCGTTCAGGGGCAATGCCCATGACATAGACGCGAAGACAGGACTACTATACACAATATACTGCCTAATATATGGAGTAGCCCTAATGATGCCGAGGTAGGGTAACGAAGCCCAATAAAAACTTAATATATTCCCAAAAATAGTAATCTTCGGCCCGTAGCTCAGCCCGGTAGAGCGGCGGCCTCCGGAGCCGTAGGTCGTGGGTTCAAATCCCACCGGGCCCGCCACTTTCCCATTCAATCTCTAATTAATCATCACCATAATCATTCCCGATACCCATGTCAGCCATTCTCGGAAGACTTAAATACATGCTTGCCAGCCAATGAGTGGCAGGCCCATGGTTGATTGCCAACACATTGCCATTGGGGAAATTAACAACGAGCAGAGGCTATTAATCCTTAATTACTTAATTAACACTAAGGGCGTTAAGCCCGTGACCTCGGCGTCACGCATGACTATATTAGCAAGGTTAGGCGCGGCGCCGCTAGGGTCGGTGATGGCTTATTGTGCTCAATGCTCAAGTTACTAACGATTGAGGAGCTGCAGGCATTGCTCAGGGGCTGGGTACCTGAGAAGAGGGCCACACTCAGTGATGCCCTTAGGGTCATAATAACGGCTAGGGAGGACCCAAGCTTCAGGGAGCAGTTCCTGGCCTTGTTGTCGAGGTATCTTGGCGATTATGTTCAGAGCCTGGGCAAGACTTGGCACGTGACTCAGGATGATGTTGAGGCTTATGTCAAGGCAATGAGGCTCAAGGGAGTCAAGGAGAAGACGCTTCGTGACAGGCTTTACTACATCCAGCGGGCCCTGTCCGAGTTGGATTGGGTCCTTAGCCCCGAGGGTATTCGTGATTACCTTGCCGAGGTTCTCGAGGAGGATGGGCATAACGTGGCCAGGCACATCTCGGCAAGCCTAAAGTCCCTACTGAAGAACGTCCTACAGCCAAAGGACCCAGGACTATTCGGCATCCTCTATAACAGCTTCAAGGTCATTAAGTCCAGGCCCAGTAATAGGGCCAGGCTACCAACAATTGAGGAATTAAGGCAGATACTCCAGGGGATTGAGTCAATTGAGGCTAAGACATACTTCATCATCCTTGCGGAGACTGGACTAAGGCCAGGAGAGCCCTTCTTAGTTACAATGGATGACGTGGATCTTGAGCATGGTAGCTACGCATTGGCAAGGTGACTGAAACTAAGAGGGCTTTCGTGGCATTCCTGAGACCAGAAACCCTCGAGTTCATTAAGGGGCAGTACCTGCAGGCGTGAGCGATTCCTAGGCAGTATTGAGAATGCATGGCGCGCAACGCCATGGATGAATGATGAGCCATAGCCAGGGCAAAGAGCAAGTTCCTACCCTTCGACCAATCAAGCTTAGGAGGGAGATTAAGGAGGCCGCCAAACAAGTCCTTAACAGGGATTTTGAGCTTTACGAGCTGCGTAAGTTCTTCGCAACCTGGATGATAAGCCAGGGAGTGCCCGAGTCGATTGTGAACACCCTGCAGGGAAGGGCACCACCAACCGAGTACCGAGTCCTCATTGAGCACTACTGGTCACCGAGGCATGAGGAGTTGCGCCAGTGGTACCTCAAGCACGCACCATGCCTATTATGCTAGCCTCTTCAGTCCTCGAGGCCAAGCCTCCTCAAGGTCTGCCTCGAGAATGCCCAGTATAAATCACGCTCATCAAAGCACTTGACGCTACCCCTATCCTCAATGGGCTTTACCACCCTAGCCAGCGCCCTAGCCTCCTAAGTCGGGCTTGGTTAATGGCGTTAGCCACTTGAGCCTCAACCTCATCGAGCCATTTCCTAAGTCCCTCAATGTCATTCCTCATGAGGTAATCCCTCACGGTTTTAATAATCGATAGCCTATCCATCATTACCCCATTGGGGCAGTTTTTAATTAGAATGGCTTCCTGAGGGGTAGCCTTGGAGCCTGCCTCTGGGCCCTCGCGACTTCGTACTCATTCCTCGCAATCGCCACAATAGTCTCACGCCACTGCCTAAAGAACTTGTCCTGGGGCACGTCATACTTAATGGCTAGGTCCTTCATGTAGTCAGTAATGTAGTGGACTGCTGGGGAGTAAGGCAATACGTAGGTCCCCCTCATTGGGGCTCCCCGGGACTTCAACTCATTAGCCGTGTTATCACCGGGCAGTGCCTGGCTAACTATTAGGAAGACGTCAGGCGTGGGCACGCCCATTTGGGCTCGTTGGTTAATCACCGCACTCACTAGCTCGAGCACCTCCATTGCCTCGTCCTGGTGCGTCGAGCCAGCCTTAACGACTACATTCACGACCCTAGCCATCATTAGTACTGCCCATGCCAGGGGCTTGAATATCGTGCTTGGCACGTCAATCATGACTAGGCTTGGCATGTAACGGCCTAGCCTGTTAATAATGAGCTCGGCAACATCATTATACAGTGCCCACCCAACCTGTCAGGGTCGTTACCCATTTTCGAGAGTAGGTAGGAGAGTGCCCAGTCAATGCGGTGCGCCTCAATGGTCCCAGAGGGTATTAGGGCTATTTGCTGGACTAGGCTTGGCGTGATGTCAGGGCTCGAGTCCTGGTACGGGTAGTACTTAGCAGTAATGTAATTCCAGAAGCCGTTAGTACGCAGTGGTGGTACGCCGAGGAGTTTTGATAGTGTACTATTGGCTCCATAGGCGAGGTCGATGAGGCCAATAGTCCCGTAGGCACTGCCCGCCTGGCCGAGGCGTAGGCCATATTAGCCGTAACCGTGCTAGTCCCAACCCCACCCTTACCACCGGCCAGGTTCACAATGATTGGAATATTGATCGCCAGCTCCACGGTTGGTCGGCTTGAAGGGCTTTTTAATTAGGGTGGTGGGGAGGAAAAGAAAAGAGGAATTGATTGTTTTTAAGGGGCATGCCCCGCCCTAAAGGGCCTTACCCATTAATATAGCCCGTGAATGACTTGCCACTGGGGCTTGTGGCAATGACCTCATAGGCACTGCCCAAGCCGCAGGTGCCAGTTAGTTGTATTGTGACGGCGCTCCCTGGGTTTATTACCTGCCTACCCCAGCTCGTGAATGAGCCACTGGAGTTGTAAATCGTTAGGGAGCAACCAGTGGGTAGTGTGCCTGGTAGTGCTAGTAGCTTGTTACCGCTTGGGTCGTAGATTGTTACGCTCGTTATCGTCACCGTACCGCCACTGGCCGTTAGTTGTATATTGGCGCCCTGGGTGCCGATTAGGTTACCGCTTATCGTCACCGTACCCATGTTCGCCACGGTCCTCGACATTGGCCCATAGACCAGGAACGCGATTACCAACCCTATAACCACCACTACGACACCGACTATTAACCACAGCATGTTCCCCAGTTCACCAGCCCTCGCCCTATCGACCATATTGGTCGATTACGGAGACCCAAACCCCTTAATTAGGCCCCCTCAATCTTAGTGCCGGCACGACATTCCTAGCGTCAGTGACCGTGAAGGAGCCCCTCAGGGGCTCTAGGTTAAGGGCTAGGCGAGCATAATCAATCACCACCTTCGAGAGGCTCCCCCTCAATTCACCACTCCATTGCCTCGGGTCCTCGGTGGTTAGGCGTACGAAGGCGTACATGTAGGCTAGAACAACCTCGGGCATTATGCCGAGGCTTAAGCCCCACTTGATGGCGTCCTCAATACTATCCTCACTGAAGTAGGGGCTTAATAGCCTAATTAATTCCTCGCAAACGCGCTTATTCTCCCTACCACAGTACTTTGCCAATCGCCTCGTATTAACCCTTACCGGCTTTAGGCGTAGCCTGAGGCTAGTCCTTCTTAACCTACCATTGGCTAGCATGCCGGCGACTTGCTCAATGCCTGTGGCGTATTGGGTGATTACCCGAAGGGCCCTCTCATCAAGCCCCGCCATTGCCGGCAATAGCCGGCAATGCCCTAATTAGGGCTGGTACTTACTCCTGATGACTCTTACCCAGGGGTTGTCCTCAAAGGGCATTGCTTCATTTTGGCTTGGCCTCTGGGGCTCTGGAGTGCCAGAGCCAATTGGCACTGGGGCGCTAGTGGCTTGTGGCGCCGGGCCTCTGGAGGCTAGGTAAGCTTCCAACGCCTCATTAATAATGTCGCTAATCGTCCTACCCTCATTGAGGGACTTTAGTACCAATGCCGTGTAGAGGCTTGGCTTGACATAGACTCGAACAAGCCTGTAGCCGAGCTTTTTATAACCACGCCTGGGCATGCCCTCACCTTGGGCAGGACACTGAGAGGCTCCCGCTTGGAGCCAGGTAGGCTAGGCAGGGCCCGCACTGGTAGACGCCGGACTCATTCGCCGGTGTTATAATATACCCCTGCGGGCACTCCAGAGTATTATTGACTATTGGTGGCGACCAAGACCTAATAGCCGATGCCCAGGCCCTCGCCTGGGCAGTCCCAATGTAAATCATCATCATGTAGGCTAGGAGGGCTATTGTAATGGCTAGGAATACCAAGCCAACAATTAGGGCTAGGCTCGCCATCGCCTGACTAGGGCTTGAGGGCTTTAATTAGTGCCCCGCTAATAGCGGGGCTTAGGTCAGTACACCAACGGGCGGACTTGGAGTATTAACAATATAGATGCAGTACCTATAGGGCGCTGGAACTGTGCCGACACCGCATTGGTACGGGGCTGGTGGTGGTACGGCCTGGCCATTGGCGAGTACAATGGCTTGATGGGTGTTGGAGCCCAAGTCCAGACGACCTCGACATAGTACTCATCACCACTCGTGTGTAGTACGGCAACCATTGTTGTTTCCACCCTAGTCATTGCCAGGACGCCACCAATACTACCACTAATCCCCCTGGCAATCCCAATGAATAGTATCCCAAGGATTATTATTAGGGCCATACTAAGGACTACCCAGGGGATGAACTCGCTAGGCATTTAATCACCTAGTTGAGTTCGTACTATTCACTGCCATTATTAACGCCCTGAGTAGGGCATTATCCTCGTTTAGGGTCTGGTTCACCGCCCTTAATTCCCAAGCCACTTGATTCATTAATTCATTATTCACTACCAAAGTCTGGTTAAGGCTAGTAATGACTTGGCCAGTCTGGTTGAGGGCGTAGGCGTTGATTAGTGTTGCATTCCCAAGCCACTCAATAATGCCCAGAGTCCTATTGGCTAGGGTCGTATAATTCCTTGCCAGGGCATTGTACTGGCTAATACAGAATATTGTGGTAGTCCTGTAGTACATGGCGATATTATAATTCGCGAGGCTTGAGGCCAAGCCTATAATGGCTAGCACCCAGCCTAGGACGGCTATTCCAACCAGGAGCCATGCCCTGGCTCCATAGAGCTCCATACTGATCGTGTTATTGCCGGTAACGACTTAATTAGGCCCGCCATAGCGTGGTCCTCCAGCATTAATGACCTGGCACTGCGCCAGGCACTCGATTGAGCCGGTCTCCACCACACACCTCGTGTCAGCCCACATTCGGGTGATTAGGCTATAGTCATCGGGGTTGATTGCCAACTCCCCTAGGTAGTTCAGGAATAATTCAGGGAGTGGCCTTGTAAAGTCAGCCCTCCTCGGCACGTGAACCTCCACGACCCTCTTATTCTCCATCCTCACTGCAATAATGAACTCCCTAACCAAGTAATCAGCCCTCTTGACGCCAAGCCTCTCGAGCCTATCAATAAGCTCCTCGAGGCTACCAGCGTGTAGGTTCGTAGCCCCACCATGACCACTCGTCACGGCCCTAACCCAGGCTTTAGCATCCCCTGGGTTCAGGACCTCATTCACAAAAATGAACTGGGCCCCAGTCCTCATGGCGTCGGCAATCAACTCGGCTTGGTAATGGCCCTAGCCCCAAGGCCCGTGCTAGCCTAGTATTGAGGACGTTGAACGTCCTGTTTGGCAGTACCCTGAACTCATCAACGTCCTGTACCGCCACTACCCTCACCCAGGGTGGGTAGGTATTCATTATGGCAGCCGTTAGTGTGGTCTTCCCACTACCCATTGGCCCGTAGACTAGCACGCCCCTCGGCTCCCCATCAATCGAGTAGGGCTTCACGCCTAGTGAAGCCAGGAGTATTTTACCGGCGAGCTCGGCATCAATACTGCCACTCGAGATTAGCCTGCCCAAGTGCCAGGCTTCTCCGGGTGCTTCCTGAAGGCCAATGTGTAGCCCGAGACTGGCTTTGCATGCATTGTTACCCTAAGCCTAAGCCCAGCGTCAGTTGCCATTCCCCTTGGATTAAATGCCGTGACTGGAGTCCCAGTCCTCTCGCTAGCCCTATTCATTATGTAGGCATTGAATGTGAGGGCCTCCCCACTGGACTCACTAACCTCCCCAGTGAGGAGGCTTATGATTTTGGCAGGCCTAGTCCTCGCCTCGGCTAATTGGCACTTGTTTGGCGTGATAATTACTGGGTGGTAGCGTCCCCAAAGCCCCTGGCCCTAATGAAGACCCTTGGCAAGCCTCATTATCGGCCTCGTCAATGACTAGGTCCTGTAGTTCATCCCAGGCTAGTAGTGGCGTTATTACACCGTACTCCAGGATGAACCTCCTGGCAATGGCCAGGGCCTCGGTGGTTAATGCCTCAACATCCATGCCCCTCCCCAGCCTTGGGAGTGCCCTCAGTATTAGCCTTGGATTAGCCTCCAGTTTTCGCCAGGTCAAGCCCCTACTGAACCACTCCATGATTTTAGCCAAGTCAAGGCACTCGAGGTATTCTGGGTAGTTTAGGACGTCCCTCAGGTAGAACCTAACACCCTCTGGTTGCTCGATATAGAGTACTTCAGTCGCCACGCCACTTGGCGTGGCGATAGTGCCTAGCTATTAAGCCCCATTACACTGGGCCTATTGATTTTGAAGTCGAATGCCGTGTACATGGTAATCACCCTAAAGCGTGAAGAATGCGTGTAATAAGGACCAGGCGATAATGCCGGTAATGCCGGCTAATAGTGAGGCTGTCCTGTGGTCGAAGAGGCGTAGCCACCTGCAAACCCACTACCAATGATGGCGTAGTAGGCCTGTAGTGGTATGCCAGCGAGGGCCAAGCCGGAGTACTGGCTAGCCATAATGAGGGCTTTACTAGCACCACTCGTTATTATGGTACCATTATGTACCAGGTCAGGAAGCCACTGAAGCCGAGGCTAATACCGAGCATTAGGAGGGCGTAAACCATTACCAACCGCCTAGTACTACTGACAGCCGTTATGTAGAGGCCAACTAGAGTATTAGCCAGGAGACGTACTTCGGGGCACCAAGGCTCTTTGCATCAATCCATAACGGCCTTAGTAGCGCCTCGATTGGGGATAGATTCCTAAGTGGCGTGGGGACGGGCTTTGTGAGGAGCTCATTAAAGCTTGTGATAACCCTCAAGCAACGCTTGAGGCTAGGCGATAGTCACTAATGGTCCTGGGTAGTACGGCCAAGCCGTAGCTAATAAGCCAATTGGGTAGGCGAGGTTTGGGTGGCCGGTATAAGCCATTACCAGGCCAAGCCCGATGCCGAGGATTATGCCGATAATATCGAGTAGTGTGAGGCTTAGCCAGTGGTCTTTCGGCATTAGGAACCAGAGGGCGAAGCTATCAAGCCAAGCCCTAGTATTGTCAATGGGCCTATTTGGGCTAGGCCGAGGCCGGAGAAGACTATGAAGACTATGCTAATCATTGAAATAGCCTCCGCAAGGGCTGGGAGTAGGTCAGTGAATAGCCTAATATTGTGGCTAACAATATTGAAGAGCATTTGGAAGTAGGCATCCGGGCTAGCCCCACCCTCCATTGTCTTGGCGGTCCACACCAGGCTAGCCTCCTAATCGCCCTAGAGAATGCCTTCCCGGGTGGCGCGTTGAGTATTACATCCGCGTACCTCTCGTACTTCGTGCCCCTTGTAGCCTCGTACCAGCCCAGGATTGGGGCTTTTAGGGTGAAGCGTAGGTCATCGACGATGGTTGCCATTGGGTCTTGGTAGATTGGGCTTAGCCTCATTACCTACCACCAGTGGCAATGTCAATGAGTGGCCTGAGCCACTCTGGGCATGAGTCCCTAAGGTCCCTCAGTAGTGCCAAAACAGCCTGCTGGTTACTGGCGTACTTCGTAATGTACTCCAGTGCAATCGCCCTCGGGTCGTTCCCAAGGACTGCCCTGACCACGTGGACTAACTCGTCAATGGCTACTGCTGATTTTACGTACTCCCTATCCTTAGCCTCGCCAATCGCGAGGAGTTGGGCATAGAGCCTGTACCTGGCTACAGTATTATCGCTTATTGCCTCCTCCTGGCTTGGTATTGGCGTTGGCGCTTGGGGCTGGGGCTTCGCCCTGAGCAACTCGCCAAAGCCGGGCCTCTGGTTCGTACCCATTACTCGGCTCGGGGCCTAAGCCTTAATTAGGGCTGACCACGTACGTAATTCACGGACGACCCAAGGCGGTCACCAATTACGCCCCGCCCAGGGCGGGGCTGGGGCCCTCGAGCCACCTCCTAATCTCCTCAATGCCCGGCTCCAGGAGCGCCAGTCCCTTGCCAGGCACCACCTCGTACCTCATGGCCTTCCTGTAGTGATTCGTTAGCCTAGCCTTCTTAATAATCAACCACCTCTGCAACTCCTTAGTCCTCTCCGGCTCCTCAACCCACATGTGTATTATGGCATCAGCAATGTGCTCAGCACCAAAGCCGAAGGTCTCTCCCGTGGTTGGGGCGTATTGGTTGGTCATTATCACCGTGACGTTGGGGCGGTAAAGCCTCTGCCTGAGGCTGTATGTTACTAACCTAGCCATTGCCGGTGCGTGAGCCCACATCGGGGCTAGGGAGTCAATAATCACTAGCACGTCCTTCGTGACCCTACCCTCCTCCGCAATGCCGAGTGCCTCGTAGGCCCTCTCAATCGCTGAAACAACAACCTCGGCGCTCAGGGGTGACTTAGCCCTCCTGGGTCTCTCCTCATCCCCAGCCTGAGTAGTTCCCTATACTCCCTAGCCAACCCAAAGAGGTCTATGACTATGAGGTTCGTCTTCACGTCCTTGACCCTACCAGCAAGGACGTCGGCAAGGCTAACGGCATCGCTCAAGTCAATATTGAATTGACCTGCTTGGAGCATCACATCCCTGAACCTGGTCTCCGTGGAGACGAAGACCACGGGCATAGCACCAACATTGGCGCCGGCGGCCTGCATAGCCAGTATGCTCTTGCCGGTTCCCGCTCCCCAGTCACCAGGAGCCAATTACCCCTCGGCACACCGCCCTGCATCGCCATGTCAAGCCAATCAACGCCCAGGCTAACACGCCTTAACTCCCCAGCTCGCGGATGGCTTAGGCTGAGACTGCTGCGCCATGGGGGTCGGGCTAGGGGCATGGGCACTTAATTAGGTCAATAGGCCCTGGGCACAAGACCGCCTGTGGCTCGACCCCTCCCAACGGGCCTCTCCCTAAGGTACCTCGCAGTCCCGTACCTAATCATGAGCCACCTGGGGAAGTAACCAATGTATAGCTTGACGTCGCCGCCGATCCAGACCGCCTCCACGTTGAGGACTAGGCTTGACCTCTCGCTATGCCTAATGCCGAGTTTGGTTATTAGGCTCTTCGTGTACTCCCTGAGCCAGTTCCCGAAGCCGAGGCCGCGGCCCTAGCCCTAACCCTCACCGCCCTGGGCATGGGCTGTAGTAGCTCGGCACAACGTCATTGAGGACCTCACAGGGGCAGTAGGCCCTGTGCCTGGCCCCATCCCTAACAATGGCGTACTCCCCGAGGGTGGCCACGGCGTTGAAGGGCCTAGCCAGGGTTATCGGCCCCATGGTAGGGACCCAACCCTCAGCGCCATTAGGAACCCCTCAATCACGGTGTTGACCGGGTTCCCCGGCCTAACCGTAAGAACCACGATGCCCCTATGCCTCGTGGGGCTCGGAACCAGTGGCAGGCCGGCCCCACGTAGGAGCCTAACCAACTCACCCTCCCCACCACCCCTTATGCTTACGAGGACCCCCCCGCCACTCCATACGGCCCAGGCCCCTCCAGGGCCTAATTAGGGGTCCCGGCCGGTGGTTTGCGTGCCCGGCGAGTTAATGGTTAGGGTTAGGGAGTTGGGCATTAGGAGGGTGTTGAGTGGTTACCCACCGAGGATTGTCACCAACTACGGCGTTGCAGGGTAAACCCCAATGCCTGGAAGCAATTGAGGAGGTGGGTTGGGGGCAATATTGTTAGTGAGCACGTGAAGGCCAGGCCAGACCTATACGCCTGGCTAAGGCCCTGGAATGGCGAGTTATGGCTCTATAGGGTGCTACCGACGCCTACGTGGACTACCCACCGGGCCGGGTCATCGAGGCTGTACGCCGATTACTACCAAGTGCAGAGCCAATAAGGCTCGGGACATTGTACGGGAGACCGGAGCACATCGAGTTTGGGGCTAGGTATGCGGAGGCGGTCCTCGGCTATGGCGTTGATGGGGTCGTAAAGGGCCTCTGGGTCAGGGCCGGTGATGATGGGTATACTGCCATTAGGGTTAGGCCATTCATAGGCCTTGTTAAGGAGATAAGCGCCATAATCCTGCCGAGTAGGGTCAGTAGGAGGCTTCACATTGAGAGGGAGACGTCAATTGAGGAGCGTTTGAGGATTGACGTCGACGCCTCAATAGCAACATTGAGGGCATTCGACATTGAGGAGCTCACCAAGTACCCAGTCCCATTCACCGTGGTGAATAACATTGCCCGTAAAGTAAGGAACTTCGCCATTTACTGGCGTGAGGTTAGGGGCCTTGGCGAGAATGCCTACGCCCTGGCGATAGCCTCGGTAGGGCGTTAGTGAGTAGCTCTGGCGAGGCCAGGGAGAGGGTTGCGAGGTTGCTTGGGCAGCTGACGAGCGACCCAGCGAGGTTTATCAAGGCGTATAGTGAGGCTAGTAATGCGCCGGTTCAGGGGGATTAAGGCCCCGGCGGTGCCGGGGCCCCTCAACCACGCCCCAAGGCCCTAATTAAGGCCCCTGGGCGCCTCGGCTTATGCCCAGGCTGAGGAGCGGGCCATTGAGTGCGTGGCCAAGCACCTCTTCGGTGGTAATTACGACTTGGTTAGGCGCGTCGGGCTTGTCGGAGCCTACGGATTCATCAACGGCAGGCCAGTTACCCTACTAATCAGGGTTGAGGGGAGTATGAACTTCAACACGGCCAGTGAGTTCAGGCGTGTCTACTCCTTCGCCCAGGCCGGTACCGTGGTCATACTCCTGAGGACCGATTCGTGACCAGCGCAAACTTCGCCAGGGCGCTTGGGGAGGCCGGGTATAGGGTTGTCAGTATTACCATAAGCCTCGACGACGCCCTAGGCCTGGCGCTCTGCGATGATGATAGCCTCAAGCTGGTCCTGCAGGAGATAGGTAATGCCCTGGCGTGAGGGCGGGGCATCGCCCCGCCATTAATTCATGACATGAGGCTGAGCCTGGCTTTGGCTCGTCAATAACAACCGAGCCAACTCCTCAAGCGTCTCCTCAGCTCCCTGGTAGTCATCGTTAATGATCCTCTCCAGGTAATCCCTAAGTAGTAGCCTGGCCCTCTCCAGGGTTAACTCGCAGTTCATCGGTTTAAACGTCTCATTAGGCCTAATTAGTTGCTTCGTGCTGATTAGCCCATGCCCCTCCTGAGGATTAGGGGTGAGGTGCTTAGTATTGAGAAGTTGCTGGGGCTCCTCGGTAGATGATGAGGCGTACGTAAATGGGGATGAGGCATAATACACATGCCGGAGAGGGGACTCGTGATAACCCTCAGCAATGGCGTCATTGAGGTAATCACGGAGTTCGGGAACGCCAGCGAGGCGATCAGGCTACTGAGGGAGTTGAGGGCGTTCAACATCAGGGTTTTGCCGTAAACCCCGCCGTTGGCGGGGCCTACCTACTGACTAATCAATGCCGGGCCCGCCCCCAGGAGTAATAACTGCGATTAGGCTCATTGCCCGAGGAGCCTCCTAATGTACGTGATGAGCTATCCACCGTAAACAGGCCGCCAATCCCGGCGCCGGCGATTATGAATATGGTCGCGAGGAACCTCTGTACGTAGTCCCCGAGGTCCCTGAAGCCGTTAATCGCCCTCACGAGATTTACGACGCTGAGCCAGTAGCTGAGTAGCCAATCGGCGTGGCTGGGCTCCAGGCATTATTCAACACGCCGTAGAGCCTCACTAGACATGCTATATTACGCCTAGTACCATTAATGGTAATACTCCCTGGCGTGACGTTGATCACCAACTCCCTATAACCCACTGGGGTGGGGCTTGGTAGGCTGTAATTAATGCCCAGGCCACTCATGAACTGTGCTAGGGGCTGTATCGTATTGGTAAAGCCCGTGATGTTAACGGGCTCAAGCCAATTACTCGGCTTTACCGTGGCGTTGCAGGCGGTTACTGACTCATTCCCAACCCTAAGGAGGCTCGTGTTAGTACTGAAGCCACTGCCCCAGAGCCATATTGTGGTTGGCTCGGTAATGAGGGCGACGGCAGTCCCATTACCGAGGTTCACGGCTTGGACGCCGTAGTAGGCACCACAAACGCCGTTGGGGCACGTTATTGGGCTTAGGGCGGGGCTTGTGGTGATTGTGTAGACCTCAACGTGGACGAGGTCAAGGGCTCCGGTGGGGAGTATTACCGGCATGAGTGGTGTGGTGTAATTACTAACTGTATTATTGAGCCTGAGCCAGAGCCAGTAGGTGGTCGCATTACGCACTGGCTGTTCAAGGACTACTATCGTGGGTGTGAATCCAAAGCCCCACTGAGTGGTCACTAGGACGCCCGGCCTGTCGGCGGTGAATAGGGCTATTGAGTATATGCTGGGCATGTTGAGGGGGTAGGCGGTGGTGACTACGTGGAGCGAGGCGATTATTGGCTGTGCAACGCCCACCAACAGCCCCGAGGCTATCCCAATGTAGGCTATTAGGTAGGCCGCGTCCCCATCCCTGAGGCTAATGAGGAGGCTGGCCATGATGAGGACTGGGTAGTACTGATACATCACGTAGGCCACCTGGTAAATGGCTAGTACGAGCCAGAGGGCATTGTTAATTTTGAGCAGTAAATCCGCGAGTGCCCCAATGGCGTTGGTGCCTGCCCAGCCCATGCCAGTGGCAACCCCATTAATTATTTCGAGTGTGAGGCTCGTGCTCGTTACCGCCAGGGATATTGACTCGTACCCACCCGTGGGTGGCGGTGGTGGGTTCCCCGGCATGAGTGGTGCGGTGATGCCTATCACAATGCCTATTGCGATCAGGCCTGCAAACCGCCCAGGCTGAACCTGCGGGTGGTCAGCATGGCAAGTGCGGTAAGACCAACGGCCATCGCCAACAGCCCCCACTCAGGGGTTGGGGGTTGGCCCATGCCGGCTGGCCCGAGCCCACGCATCCCTAATTAGGGCGTGTTGCCAAGCCCGTCGATGACCGTGTCCGCGGATTGGCTCTACATCATCGCCTCAATCGCAGGCGCGGAGGTGCTCTACCTCGGCATTAGGTACCAATACTCGGGGCCTAGGTTCAGGCAGGAGGTTTGGGAGTGGGTTTGGTCCTACGTATTGGCTTGGGTCGCGGTGATCGGCGTCCTGGGCGCCTACCAGGGGGCGCCCGTCATGAGCCGGGTCATCGCCCAGGGGCTTGGGCTTCAGGCCCTACAACCGAGCCTAGGCACCATCGAGGGCTACATGGAGTGCACGGGCATGTCCTGGGCCTCTGGTACGCCGTCGTCACGGCGATGAGGGCCATTGGCAGTGTCGAGGTTGCTGGGCTTAGGCTCGGCATCTTCTCGGCGCTGGCTAGCTACCTCAGTACGATGACGAGCCTCCAGTGGGATGCCTATGAGGGCTTCGTGATCGACCTGTCAATACTCTACGTATTGACCGTGTTCTGGACGTACATGAACAGGTACGGCATCTGGATAATAACCACAAGCCTATTGATCCCACGCTCAACCAGGGGCTTGGGGGCCACATTCACAGCCTACTACCTGGTCCTCACGGTAATGCTCCCCGTAATGTACGGCATACTCAACGCGGAGTTACCCTACGTCCAGGTAATACCCTACTGCCAGGGGGCGGGCCTCTGCGACCCACTCCAGTACCTCCGTAGTGTTCCCGACCTCGTAAACCCAACGGTTTGGGGTGAGGTTGGGCAGTGCCTACTCCGTGACCTAGGCGCCGTAGGCTCCAGGGGCTTGGGAATGCGATGGGCATGAGCCCAGTCAGCGCCTTCCACGCCTTCACCTGGGACCTGTGGCTAGCCCTCTCCTACGCAATCACCTTCGCCATAGCCTCTACCTCGCCAGGCTCATTGACGCCGGCGCCTTCAGGCTACTGGAGGCCATAACCTAACCAGGGCCTGGGCTTGTCTACCTACCGCGCCATGGGCCAGTCCATTACCTGCGCATCACTAATTTAGTGCCGTTGGCGAGGCCTGGCGATGAGTGTACGGGCCCATCAACGAAGGGGTACTAGGCACCCAATTTGGCTTGTCGCTTGGGTCACTACGTTAGGCGTGCTCCTGGCCCTGGCCGTGTTCACAAGCCACAGTTGGCTTGGCCTGGCGAGGCACGTGACCTACGCCCTCATAGACTCGGTCATGGCCGCCCTCGCACTCCTGGTGGTACTCAGGGAGTGGAGGGGAGCGCTGGCGCTGGGTGTGGTGCTCCTGGTAATCGCCATGGCCGGCGCAGGCCTCAACACCGTAATTAGGCCATTATCATGGCTCCTAAGCCTCACCGAGTCAGTGCCGAGGTTATTCCAACCCACTGGCTAATTAAGTCCGTTCAACCCTAATCGACGACCGAGCATGAAGCTTGGGGAGCGCGCAATAGGACTGCTGGTAATGGCTTAGTACTGGCAATAACACTGGTAGTACTACTGCCAATAGGTGGGAGGCCAATAATGCCGAAGCCAGCACCACACGAGTTGGTGCCAATGATTGTTGGTGTACCAATCAGCGGTGGCCCGCCAATTTGGCTATGCCAACCAAGCCCGTTCGTAATGTGCCCAATGTAATACCATAATGCCCAGGTTCAAAGGTTAAAACCTCCGTGTTTTTCTATTCTATTCCACAATAAGGGCTAATTAGGCGGTACCGTGACTGGGGAATTGACCACATATGAAGCCAATAAGGACAATGGGGCTAGTTGGGATAGTACTAACGCTGGTACTAGCCGTAATAGCCAAGCCTGGCTTGGCAATGCTCTACTGGCGCTGGGGCGGTGTACCACACGTGGTTTTCGGCACGACTCCTACACCACGCCAACAAGTGGCTTGACAATAGTTTACCAGCAGAACCCAAGTGGCTTTGCTGGGCATGGCACTGCTTATAGGCCAAGCACTGGCGCCTACACGACCAGTGTTAATGCGCCGGTGAATACGTATGTAATCACGAGGACTATAACGAGGACGCAGGAAATAGTGTACCACACGTACACTATAATCACTAGGTACTACTACCCAGTCATAAGCTACATCACCCAGTACCTAATGACCTGGCAAACGCCACAGGGCATGTGCCAGAATGGGCTTTGTGGCGTGAACCCAAGCCTCCTAATACCAACCAGTGGCTTCACAATAAAGAGTAGTAACAGCCCTAACCAATGGGGCCACTACACATACATACCGGCAATAACGGCAGTATTCAACTACACGGGCTTTGGTTTACAAGTCATTGTAGCCTACAAACCCGTTATCACGGGCTGGAGCACAGGCACCTCAAGCTCAAGCTATACAACGGCAAGTACAAGCACCTTCACGACCTACAGCCAGCAGGTTAATACCTACACCCAGTACATCACCCAAACAACCACCACAACACCAACAGGCACACCACCCACCATTAACACTCAATTCATAAGCTACAATGGTGGTGGAGGCAATACACCGCAACCAGGGTCAAATGCTACTGTTTACTACCCAGTGTATAGTACTAGCCTCAACCTCTGGACTACTGCCCAGAAGGCACTACTCTTCACTGGGGCCTCGGTTGAGGACGCCATTGGCGATGCCCTGGGCTACATCGGCAGTGGCTTGTCCAGTGCCGGTACTTGGCTGGAGAGTACTAACAACCCAATTGGCCAAGCCCTTGGTGGCTTCCTCCAGTGGTTTGGTAATGGATTGGCCAGCATTGGTTATGACCTGGCGTCAGCGGGCAAGCTCGTTGGCCAGTACGCCCAGTGGCTGGGCACGAGTGGCAGTTGGGAGTCACTGCAAGTGAGCCCGGGGCAGAGCTACAATATTAGCCCGACCTATAGTACCACTTATAATGGCTGGGGTAGCCACTATTTAGTGGGCCCTTCAACATCTACCCAACGCCACAGCCAATAAGCCTCGGTTGGCCGTAAAGCCCCTGGGCTAGCCAGGGGCCCTCAAAATCAAAAACTCCTTTTCCCTCCTTTATCCTCACGTCAAGTGCTTGGTTGGCCGGCAAAAGGCATTTAAAGTAGTCCTGTAGAGGGAGTATGGCGGGGTGGGCTGGCCCCCTTGGCCTGCATACCCTGTCATCACTGTTCAGCACCGAGAGGTTAGCCCATCGGGCCTAGCCCCACCCCGCTCATCATAATGAGGCATTGCCTAGGGAGTAAAGCCTGGCGATGGGGCAAGGGGCGTTTCATTAACTGGCTCTGGCCAGGAGACGACTGCCCTACCATCGTCCCAATAAACCCAGGCATTGCTGACCCACTCACCAGTACCACCGCCAACACCAAAGCTCGGGCTGGTAGCCAGGCCGAGCCATTCCAGTAGTAGAGGGCTAGTATGATGTTTGCATTGGTGAAGTTCACGCCCTCCCAATTGCCATAACCACCAACCACTAGGGTTGTGTCACTACCAATTATTGTAGCATTACCCACTGGGTACTGGTAGTACCAATGGACGTTGAGGCCGTCAAGGCTGTAGCCGAAGTAGGCGATGCCATTGGCTATCCTTATGATGAGCCACCCGCAGGTGGCTCCATAAACAACAACACTATAGAGGGATACTGGGTTTGATTGGCATGATATTACACCATTACTCATAGTAGTGCATACAGGTGGTGACCAAGTGGCTTCAATGAAGCCTGGCTCCCCAACCCCATTCACCTCATACGCCTTTGTCGAGTATACGTCCTGTATCCAGTAGCCGTTGCTCAACTTGGCGTTGAGTTGTATTGAGTAGGTGTTTGGTATTGCCGTGTTCACGCAGTAGTAGCCCGCGAGGCAGTCGTGTTTGGCCCAATGTAGGCAATGCCGGCTGCCTGGTTTGTTACCCTCATCAAGCCCTGGGTTGGTTGTGGCTTTGGTGGTTGTGGGCTTGTTTGATTAGTGGCTTGGGTTTGGTGCGTGTGGGTTAGTAGGAGTATTATGCCTGCCCCAATGACTAGGGCTAGGGTGAGTAGGAATAGTCCGAGGAACACCAGGCCGATCACCCTCAGGACGCCCATTGACCGCCCTGAGTTTCGGCATTAATAACTCATATTAATAATTAACGGAATCACTAATTAGGTTTGTGCTGGGCTTAACCACGTGTCTGTTGAGTGCCTTGCGCAGGCCCTCTATGGTTTGCTCCACGGCTCGAGGGCAAGCACCTGGCTCTGGCCTGGCAGGGTGGTGAGGTTCATGGGCGTGTGTGGGGCGGGTAGCACAAGGCGCGTTAACTCACTGCTTGTGAGGCTCGCTGACATGGGCCTAATAACCAGGGTTGGGAGGCGTGGTGGGAGAGTCATGTACTGGTGCCCAGGGACTCGGAGCTCGCGGTCATGGCGAGGAGGCTGGAATTGAGCGAGTTCATCAGGTTCATGACCGAGTTACTGAGCGATGGTGACTAGGCCCCGGCAATGCCGGGGCTCAGGAACCCGAGGACATCACCCGGGGACTTGGCAATAATGGCTTTACCAGCCTCGATATAGGGCTTGACCCAGTCATAATAATCAGCCGGCTCTAGGATTATCAGCCTAGTCCTCTCGAAGGCCCTACTAACCAAATCCATACTAACATCAGGGTCAATGGCGTCAGTAATTATTATCGACTCACCATCGAGCTTACTAGCCAATTCAAGGGCCTTAACGATTGACGTGCCACCATCGGCAGTAAGCCTCAATAACGCCTCAATGGTAATTGAACCACTACCCAGGTCATGGACATCAACATCGAAGGCGTAGGCGTGGACATCACCATACCTAAGGATTAGCTGATGGCTAGGGCAGTGGCCACGCTGACCTTCTCCATGCCCGTGCCCGGCATAGGCTCACCCATTGAGCCCGAGCGGTCAATAATCACGTTGAATTTACGGCCACTAACACGCTCGAGGCCGTAATGAATAGTGGCTAGGCGTAAAGTCCTAACTGGCTCTGGAAGCATCAAGTCCTTCACAGTGAAGTCACTAATCCTCTGGCTAAGCCATAGGCGCTTGGGTAGCCAATGCCCTTAATATGGCCCTCACTGAGCCTCTCGACAAACTCATCAACTAGCCTAGCCACATTAGACAGTATCCTAGCCATGCGCCTAAGCTCCTCGGGGCTAGTGAATAGGATGCTTGACTCCTCAAGCCCCCTGGAGTGGCTTGGTTGAAGCTGGGCGTTTGGGTACCTAGCTCAATTGATTGAGGGCGTTATCAAACTCTGCCCTAGTCTCCACGGCATTGAGGACCTGCTTGGCAATGGCCTGTACTAGTAATTGTATTGTGGCTTTTTGAGTATTATCAAGGGCATTGGCTGGGGCCATTAATAATGACTTGGCGCCAGTACGGGCTTACCGCCGAACTGCTTCATGTTCTCAAGCCCCATTTTAGCCAAGTCCGCCCACTCCTCACTCTTCGCCAATTCCCTGAAGTTCCTAAGGACTAGCCTTAGGAACCAGGTGCCAGCGTAGAAGCTTAGGCTCTGGCTACCTGTGGTGTACGCCCTAATGACCCTTAACTCCCTACTCCTCCTATACTCCTCCATTACCAAGTGCCACACGAGCTCTGGCTGTGTCCTAAACCTCATGACCTCGATGCTCAGGTCGTGGATGCCGTACGCGTCAGCCGTCATGAATAGTCTGGGCCACATGCTATTGCCATCCCTGTAGCGATCCCTGAAGTACTCAATCATTGATTGCAGGACGTCGTATGGTGGTGGCACCACCCACTTGATGTAGCCGAACCTCTCAATCGAGCCCTTCTCCTCACTACCACCACTGGGCATGATTAGCATGCCCGTTAAGGCCCTAATTAGCTAATTAGCCCCAATGCCAGCAATGGGGCATGCCGATTAAGGTTATTGAGGCCAATGGTAGGGAGTACGCCATTGTTTACGCTGTAATTGATGGTAAGTTGGTCGTAATCGACATTGGCGAGGTTCACCACGCCCCTGGCGAGGCGTATATAGTACCCACGAGCCCGAGTGAACGTGAACTGGCCTATAGGGCTTGGCTTAGTAGATTCGCAAGCCTAAGGGATAGAATCAAGCCCCGCCCAAGGCGGGGCTAGGCATAAGCCATTAAGCCCCGCCAGATTGGGCACGCTGGGGCAAAACGGCATGGGCACTTGGCCTTGATGACAAGGCTGGGCTTTTCACCATTCCATGAATCAAGGACTTGCTTGACGGCATATAGGTAGTCAAGTCCCTGCCTGGCCAGGGGCTGTAGGTCTTTGCCATTATAGGGTATAATGCGTCGTAGGTCACGAGCCAGCCTTGGCAATATTATAGTAATCCCTCAATAACCAGTAGTAGAGGCTAGTTGCAACTCATGGGTTGGGTGTGGGTGGCTTGACTTTACCTCAACAAGGTGCCACTCACCATCACGCCCAAGCAGTATGTCCGGGCTGAAGCCAATGATTAGTTCAGCCCCGTTATGCGTGATGATTGTTTGATAACTCACACCCACCTGTATTGCCCAACCCGGGTTGTTGGCTGTGACGGCGTTTATGTAGGCTTCATGGATGGCTAAGCCCATGGCGATGTCCCTAATATCATCAAGGCCCCTACCCGTGACCGAGCCATTCACGACCCTCACCTGCCAACAATGGCCCCGCGCAACCTACACCTCAGGCTGAGGCCACTGGCACGCGTCATTAACCATTGACGGGCCGAGGAGGCAATCACCACCATCACTCCTAATTAGGGCGTAGCCGTCACGCAGTTCGAGCCTAGACACGACGTCGCCAAGGTGCTTGGGCAGTAATTCATCCCTGGCTATGGAGAAGACCGCCTTCAAAGGCGGTAGGTTTGGAAGCCTCATCCTCGGCCCATGGGCGGCTTTGGCGCATCCTAATTAGGGCCTGAAGGCCGTAAAGGCCGTATGGACCGCGGCGACCGTGGTGGTAGGGGCTTGGTGATTAACCACCTGGGGAAGGAGTTGAGGGTGAATAGGAGGGAGGGCAGGGTCTACCTGACGATGAGCGATAGCGATAAGTCGGTGACGATGGCATTACCACCCGAGGAGGCGCTGACGCTCGGTACATACCTACAGGTGAATGCGCAGGCTATAATCTCGAGCATGGGCGCGGTGATCGGTTCCAAGAGGGGTAGGGACTCCTCGGCAAAGGCGGCGACGGCCCCGAGGCAGAGGGAGTCTGAGGAGGTGGGGATTGGGGATGAGGACGTTAGTGAGGAATAGCCCCGCCTCAGGCGGGGCATTACGCCACCAACTCCTGAACTAGCGAGCTTGGCGGAGTTCTCCTCAGCCCTTTTCGAGAGCCAACTCATACGCCACTCCAGCGTGTCCACTAGGAATGAGTACCAGCGTTGGTACCTTAGAACCTCCTCAATATCATTAATAGTATTCTCGAAGCCAGCTAGGTCAATTGCCTCCATTGCGAGCACCTTAGCCTCATAACGCATAAACGTCCTAATTGCTGAGACCAACGCCAGGAAGTCATTCCTAGCCATCCTGAGGCTCTCCCTGGCCGAGTCCTCAGGGCTAGCCCTATACTCCTCTGGCATTTGTACATTACCAATGACCCAGGGCATTGTGAGGAATGCAGTGTATGTGGTACAACCCCTTTGGCTTGGCGGGCACTCTAGGAGCGCCATTAGTGAGGCTATTACCCTGGGTAATTTAGCGAAGAGTGTCCTATCCGAAACCCTAGCCCCAAACTCCCTAAGCCCCGAAAGCCCCTTGGCAATAGTCAAGTACTCACTCCTAAACTCCTCACTAGCCATGTACTCCCTAGCCAATTGCCTCAATTCATCAATCTCCTCCCTCGCAATCAAGCCACTGGGTGGCTCCTGGGAATCATTACTAACGTTGTAGGCGTCCTCGTAGAACTCTGGCGAGACGTAATCAACACTGACCTTTATTGGGAACCTATCGGCAAAGGCAATCAACTCCTGCGACTGTGGTATGTAGTTGCTAGCGCCGTAAATGGCAAATGCCTGACGGGCATTACCTCGCCAGTGAATGGGTCGAATATGACGCGCTCATTAAGCATTGAGTTGAGGGCGTTGAGTAGGAATGGTGGGGCGTTGAAGACCTCGTCGAGGTAGATAATATCGGCAGTGATTATTGGCGACCAATTCCTGACCAAGCGCCCATCCTGCAAGGCCCTAATGTTGTAGGGGCCGAATATCTCCACGTCAGTCATGTACCTATGAAGCTGGGCGATGTACGCTTGGCACTGACCATCCTCGCCAGGCTAGTCACTAGCAAGGTCTTACCCGTGCCGGGCGGCCCTATCAAAAGGACTGGCTCGCCATGTATTAGGCCGGTTAGCACAGCCAAGCCAGCCTCGTACTGGCCAGGAAGTCTCCTGAACAACCACCTATAGGCTAGTCTCACGCCCCCGGTGGGCATGAGGTGAGGGGGCCAAACCACCTAATTAGTGGTGTGTGGGGGTTGAGCATTGCCTTTTAATACTCCTGCGCATTGCATGCCCCGTGTCCAGTAAAGTCATTAGTAGGGAGGGCCCCGGCGATGCCGGGCTGGTAGGTACGGCCTGGTCAAGACCAGGGTGTGCCTCGATGACGTGGTGAGGAATCCGGGTGACGACACCGTCGAGGTACAACTACCCACTGGGGAGTGGGTTGTGGAGCCAGGCGAGCTCTACAATATTGAGGAGAGGCATGGAAGGGCGGTACTCGCTGGTTACGAGGATGGTTGCCTAGTACTGACTAGAGCCGTACCAAGGGAGTACCTCAGGGGCTTTGAGGGCTACGTCATTGAGTGGGTTGATGAGTTGCCCGAGAAGCCGATTAGGGTCCTTAACGGCGCGAGGATGGTGATTACCAGGGATGGGCGCGGTGGGTTGATAGTCAGGGTTGAGGATTTGTAGGGGCCCAATGGGCCCCGCTGGCCCCAGCCTCCCGGGGCTGGTCACTGGCTGAGGTTTAGGAACTCCTTGAGCACTTCATCAATCTCGCCTATTATTGGCTCAAGCAACTCCTCATCAAATACCGTCCAACCACCCCTATCCGCGTATGGCTCGAGCACCGCCTCAACCCAAGCCCTTATACGGCTTGCCCTCCTGCCATCAATTAAAAGGCCGGTGGGGACCTCGGGCGTGTAGGCTATGACCTGGGCCTCCGTGTATAGCCTAGCTCCGGCGCCGCGAAGGCGAATTTCCTGGGCGTACTTCCTACCCCTAAACACCTCAATCACCAACCCCCTACTGGGCACCACAATCTTTACGTAGCCCCTACTGAAGACCCCTGCCACGCGTGGGTTGCCCGCCATGTGGGTCCGCATGTCGTGGTTGGTAGGCCTTAATTAGCCCGCACGGGCGTGGATTAAGGGCGAGCTTATTAACCCGCAGGCCCCGGTTATTGCGAGGTCGCGGGCAGGGGCTGACCCGTGATGCCCCTGCCACGCGTCACGCTTCGAAACCACACCAACGCTTAGTCGGGTCCCCCAAGCCCAATGGCCCTGTCGTTGAGGATGCCATGACAATGAGTGGGTTATTTGGGGGTCTCCTCGCCGTTTACGGGCTCGATGCGTACTACCCTGACTGTATCGAGGGGCTTAATGCCGAACCCCTCCCTAACATGCCTAGGTATTGTGAATTGCCTACTGTCCGTGTGCCTAGGCCTTAGGAGCCTAGCCCTGAAGGTTATTGGGAATCCCCTGTACTCAATGGTTATGATGGCGTGCCTATAGTGGTTAATGCCCAGGGCACGGCTTAGGCTCGCCGGTATCAGGACTTGGTTGTTAATGTACACCACAGCCTCGTAGGGGAGGCCCACGACCCTAATGCCCCTCCTCGGCATGCCCATCACCCGAATATTGCGTGGGCCATGTTGAAGATGGGCTGGAGCAGTAGGTCCCTAATTATTGCGAGTAGTAGCGCGGCCTGGCTTGGGTAGCCAGTGCTAACCCCTGCGTAGTTTGCCATGCCCCAAATCACGAAGACTATGATCACGAGGGCTATGAAGATCCCGAGTACGGCCTTTATGTTTTCCGTAACCCTATCAATGAATTCCTCAAGGGCCCTGGACCTCATGCCCGGCGTGGCCCCCAGGAAGTACCTAATCAACGGGACCAGGAGTAGGAATAGGAATGCCCAGAAGGCCAGGGCGTAGGCGTAGACTAGGCCGTTGATGACGTCGCCAAGCCACGTATTCGGCCCAATCAACTGCTGTAGCCACGCCGGTGGCTGACCACTTATTAACCCACCCTGTAGCAACACCCCCAGTGCGATCATACGTGACCTAAAAGCCAAGCACTTAATTAGCCCGTCCGCAAAACCCCATCCTCAAGCCTGACGAACACGTGCCTAGGCGTTGGCGGGACGTATAATACGCCCATCGAGTAACCACCAAGCACCCTAGGCGTTAATGACTTCCTCAACCACTCCACATCACTCTGGCTAAGCCCAAAATACGGCTTCACCTCCTCAATATAGGCATCAGGCCCGGCCAATACTAGGGCAAAGCCAATGTTCTGGAGCATGCTGGGTGGCGCATCCCTAACGCTTTGGGTGGCGAACCAGAGGGCGAGGCCCCTCTTCCTACCAGCCCTAATTAATTGCCAAATGGCCCTGGAGCCGAGGACGAGGTAAGCCTCATCGGCAATAATAACATTAGTCACCAACTCGCTTGGTGATTTCCTGGCTAGGAATGCCTGAAGGCTCTGTAATGAGTAGCTCCATTATGAAGGCAACATACCTATCATCCTGCCTTAGAGTACGCCCGCTAGCCCTATCAGTGAATTTAATAACCACATTATAATTGAGTAGGTCATCCAAGCCAATTATTTGCCTCGGTAGTAAGCCCCTCACAATGCGCCAGTACCTGGAGTACTGGCTATTGGCTAGTAACCAATCAATCGCCTCAGTAAGCCCCCGGTACGGCATATTATAGAGCCTATAAATCGCCTCATCCTCAACCCCAAAGCCGTGCCTAAAGGCTCAGCCACGTCACTAGCCTTCACCACGGCCTCCTCGTGAGCCGGCATGAGGAAGTCAATGTAGGCGTCCCCAGCGTAGAGGCAGTGGAAGCCCAACGAGGCTAAGGCACTACAGTACTCGTCCTCGGGGTCGAGGACTAGGAACTTAACGCCAGCCCCGAGGAGCCTAGCCACTAGGCTCATCGTGGTCTTCGTCTTACCCATGCCAGTGGGGCCGACAATAATCCCGTGGCTCGAGGATAGGGCATCAAAATCGAGGTAGACTGGGTTATTATACCTATCAAGCCGACCTCAACAACCGCCCTACCGAGCCCGCTCGTGACCTGGGCACCGTGGAAGATGGGCATTACGGTAACATCCCTAGTGAGGGCCGGTAGCCAGGGCGCCCAGAGCCAGTTCCTGGCATTACTAATCCTCGTGTTTGGGATTGGATTACCATCAGCATCAAGCCAAACCCCGATGCGGTATGTGCGCTCGCCACTATTCAAGCGTTGGACAGCATTCCAAAGCCTCTCACTCCTCACCTCATAACGGCCCTTAACCCTAGTCACTGCCTTCTCACGACTCGAGCGTAAGCCCTCTCTATGGCGCCCCTCAGGATTGGGTCCTCCCTAACGACAATGCCCCAGGCGGGGAGTTGGGCTACGCTCATGGCGTAGGTATAGGCGTCATTATTAGTGAAGGTGGAGTATAACAAGTCACTAGAGGCTATGCTGGCTCGGAACTTGACTGGCGACCTATTAATCACTAATAAACGGCTTCCCCTTAGGTAGCCTATTACGAAGCCCATGAGGACTGCCAAGCCGTAGTACCAATTATAGGCTAGTGGGGCTCCAGTGAGTAGGAATAGTAGGGCACCAAGCCCGAGCCAGTACATTGGCACGGGCTCTATAATGCCAATTAGTTGGTTGATGATGTTTTGTGGCAACTCCTCAAGCCTGAAGTACTGGGTTAGTAGGGGCTTGATAGCTCGAATTCACCCCTATCCCTATAACCAACCCTCAAGACCTTGAGGGTTTGCCCGGCGAGGCTTAGCTTGAAGAAGCCCAGCTCAATATTGGCTAGGTTGAGCCTATTCAAGAGCTCGGTTAGTACGTCGATTGCCTTGGCGCCGGCTGTCGAAATGTCCTCGAGGGGCTCGAACCTGTAGAACTCGAGCCACATGCCGTCAAATCGCCTTACCGCCCTCCTAAAGCCACCAGTGGCTGAAACCCTCGGGGCTAGGGAGTCCCCGTAAATTAGGCTCAAGAGCCAAACAACCCAGTCTGGGATTAGGGCTAGGGCTATTGCCAGGATTGGGGCCAGTGGCCTGTAGCTATTGCCCCTATTAGGAGTACGCCAATCACCACCTTCTTGGCTAGGTTAATGTCCACGTTCCCAAGCCGTGGACATGCCTAATTAGGCCTTGGCAAGGACAGCCTTACCCGCGAGGCAGTCCCAGAGCTCTGGGTAATCACCCAAGTCCCTAATCCTATCAACCCACCTACCCCCAACCCTGGCCTTGTAGTAAATATAACGCTTCCTAATCGAGTCATTAAGCCCAGCCCTCCTGAGGCACTCAAACCAATCAACGCCACTCCTCCTGAGGCTGTTGAGGGCATTAACATCGACCTCCACCCAGTCCCTCAGGACTGGCTCCTCATCAGCCCTAGTAACCCTAGCAAGCCTAGCCAACCCGGGCTCGGTAACGAAGACCTCAACCAACGCCCTCCTGGGCGTTGAGGACTTCCTAAAATTCACGACAGCCTTGAAGACATCAAGGAGCCTCTCAGGAATGGCCTTCTCGTTTTGCGTGATGGCGATGAATAGGTAGCCGTAATTACGGGCTAGCCTCACGGCCTCCTCAAGCGGGCTGATGCCCTCGACGCCAGCGAAGTACTGGGCCTCATCAACAACCACAAAGCGCCAGCCACTCGCCTCAACCTCGCGCCTAGCCATTATAGTCAATAACGTGGTCACGTAGAGTAGGACTTGCTTGAGGCTGAAGCCCCTAAGCCTAACCCCAACCTGGCGTTTAATTGGCCATCAAGCCAAGCCCTAAGGATTGGGTGCGTCCTTCGGGCGAAGAGTACATTATTCGCCAGCTCATTGAGCCTGCGCCTAGCACCCCTAAGCGCCGCCAATTCATCGGCGTTCCTGAAGTAGCCCGGGCCCTCGTTAAACAGCCACTGTAGGGCGTGGGGTATGCTATAGGTGGCCTCACCCTCCTCCTCATCCCCAGGCACTGCGGACTCATCAAACGCCGTTAGTAGTACCTCCTCCATTGCCGGGCTCATGGCGTTGGAGTAGCCGTAGGCACTAGTATGACTTTGGCTAAAGCGTCAATGAAGTCCTGGGGAGTGATGAACTCGAAGGGGTTTATGGGGTAGACCCCGTAGTAATCCACAAAGCCCCTGTAATTACCAACGTAATCAAAGACTAAAGCCGGCACCCTATTCTGGGCTAGGGCTATCCTTACGAGGCTCGTTTTACCGGCCCCGGGCCTACCAATGACTAGGGCGTGGGACTCATTCTTAATCATTATGTCGAGGAGTTCGCCAGGCTTCATACGCCTCACTGGACTATAATATTGTGATTCCCGAGTCTCTCCAGGACTTGGTTGATAATTAGTGCCGATGCCTGGCAGGCGTGCTTCCTATAGCCCAGGAGGCCCCTCAATAACTTGCCAACCTAATGGGCTCCCCGCCCTCCCTGGCGACCACACGAGGACTGGCCTCGTGTAGTGAGCCTCATAATCCCTATGGCTCAAGCCCAGCTTGAGTGGGTCTATGGCCGGCTTCTTGAGGCGATGGACTATGACCATCCCACCGGCGTTTATGGCGTCCACAAGCTCATTGACTACTGTCTCCGAGTCACTGAGTAAGCCATAGGGGCAGTTGAGACGTTCAATCACGGCATTAATGACGTCACCTGCCCCGTGGATTTCGGCGACGTTATTCGTAATGACCAGGAAACCATCCCCAGGCACTAGGTACTTAACACCAACACCCACACCTACGGTGTGGACCACCCACTAATTAGTGCCAATTGACCGGTTGATGCCTAGCCCCAGGGTAACGCCGGCGTTAATAACCGCGGCCTCAATCCTCCTTTGGTCTTTAACCCTACGCATTACGTACTAGGTAGTGTGATAAAGTAATTGCGAGTATTGGTATTAGTATTGCCGCCGCAGCCTTTATCCATAATACGTTTAGCTTCACGCTCTCAAGTATTACGAGGGTTACCCCGGAGATCACCAACATTAGTATTGATGCCATGATCGTCCCCTGGAGCCACCTATAGTGTATTAGTGATTCCTTGGGTATTACGATATACCCACTGAGTAGCATCACGGAGAGGGTTGTCGCGAGCACCGCGATCACGTCCGGTATTAGGCCTGTTAATAACGCGATTGAGAGGGCCATGATGCCGATCGCCGATATGGACATAAGCTGCGTAAGTATTTTATAGAATGGGCTTAGGGTAACCGCGTAATACAGCGTCGTAATGTATGAGCCCCGGATTTCATAAACGGATACCCTATCCTTCTCGTGATTAATGATGAAGTGTGATGACCCCTCCGCCTCCCTTCTCCCGCTAAGTCCTGTAAATTCCATACTCTCATTATCAAGTAAGTACTGCACGTAATGCCTCTGCCCCGTAATCCCAATGGTACTACTGTTAATGGCTACAATATTAGCCTAATCACTGCGTCGAAGTAGGGCCTAAATACCTTGATCAGCTTCACGCCCTCACCCTCCATGCGTATGAGTGGGTTGGGCTTGCGTAGTTTAAACGTGATTGTGTAAACACCATTGGGCTGTAACCTCTCACCCAACTTAACGCATATGTATTTGTCGGATTCGCCGGTCATGCCGTACTCACGCAAGTCCTCAGGTCCCAGGATAATCAGCGCCTCATTCCTCGGCCCATAAACCCCCTCAATGAGGCGTAGTCACCATTTGGCTGTGCGAGGTACGTGCCGACCCTATCATTATCAATTTCAATGTACCTTTCGAAGCACGCCACGTCAATACCATTCACGCAATACTGAGGCAACCTGAACGTTAGGGTTACCTCCTCAACCACCTCATGTATGTTTAGTATTCTCACAAACCTTTGTGCGCGCTCGACTATTGGCACCACGCATTGACCCGACCTTGACATGGCTCACACGCTGGCTCCAAGCCCCGCGATATCCTCAACGAACTTCTCCGCCTTTCTATAAAGCTTCCCGTACTTATGTAGGAAGTACTCATAGGCTAGTCTCTCCTGCTCATTACCGTTCTGCCACGAATTAATCACCTCTAGGTACTGCTTAACGGCCTTCACATTACGACTATTTAACGCATCACTTAACCCCTTAAGAACCACAACAACACCAGTATACGCATCCCCAGCATACTCATTGGGGCCGACCCTAACCAACGCACTCTCACTCTTCCTCCTCAACTCGGTGGATTCAGTGGGCATAGGGTAAGGAACCACTGGAGACTAATAAGTCTGAGTTTTACTATAGTTAATGCATAGTGCGGGGAAACTTTCATGTAAGTCCCGGCTCTAACGGGCTTGGTCCTTGGACTTGAGGTAGTGTGGTATAAGGCCGAGTAATTGCCAGGTTATGAGCCTATTCCTACCAACCTCCATCTCCATTAATTATTATTGGCACGCCACTCACACCCGCCTAATCCTCGGGTACCTCATTACGTACTTAATGACCAAAAAGGCCTCCTGAAGTTGAGACCCTTAATGCCGCGCACGGCATTAACGACCCACCCAGTAATTGACTGGGCTTTGGTTAGCCGGCCCTGCTCGAGCATTTTACGCATTACGATTACTTCTCCCAACCTCACGAGGGTGACGCCGATTAAACCCCGGTATGGTGGGGCCTCGCAACGCCTGGGAAGTGCATCGCAGCCTCATTATTCATGCCTATCCTTCAAAGGCCTGGTCACTGCCATGGCCTCTAATTCTACTGCGCACCCACTCACCCGGTTCCAGAGCCTGCATGTGAACCCCACGTGGCTTGCCCACGCACCCTAGGGCTGATTCATAGGGGGAGGGGCAGTAGAACCAGTAGTTAGTAGAATGTGGCTGGGTTGGGTCACGGCGTTCTACTGGCTACTGGGTTCTACTATGGTAGAGCGTCGTCGCGTCCTCGAAATTCATCTGTGAGGCTCACCGCGGGTTAGCCGTGAACTGCAGGCCCGGTGCTTCGGTGGGCGCAGTAGAATGCGCTCACTGGGTCTTACCGCCCTGCCCCTCCTCCTCCTCGGGTGGTTGGTGGAATATCCCTATGAACTCGTCTAGGTCAAGGACGTAGTACCTAACCCCCCTGTAGGGCATTCCAGCCCTACCCATCCACTGCCTCCAACCGCCGGGAACCACGCCCAGGGCGTAGGGCGCAATATACACCTTAACCCTACCCTCCTGGAGTGCCCTAGCCACTGAATTGGGCACCTTCGGGCTTGTGGTGAAGTCCTCGTTAGGCCCAACGCCGAGGAGTTTAAGAACCCTCTCCTGTATTGCCGTGACCTCGTCAGAGTACTTCGCCCTATGAAGCTCGATGCCCGATGATGGGTTGTTTATGAGGGCATCCACGACGTCCATCCAGGACCTGACCTGGATGCCCAGTTTCCTCGCGAATTCATAGGCCGCGTTCCTGAACTCCTCGGCATCGGTCATGAATAGCCTCGGCCTCTCCAACTCGTACTCCCTAGCCACCTCCTCCAGTGCCTTAACGTAGTCCTCAATCACGGCTTTCTCCTTATCAGTTCGTGCGTACTCACGGCCGAGGGCGATAATGAGCTTCCTGGAGAGCTCAATCAAGTCCCTCGAACCAATCAACTCATCCCTGTACCTCCTAAATACGTTATTCAATGCCCCAAGGATTGGCTTCACGGTGGTAGGTCATTGAAGGCCCCTGGGCTTACGGCCTCGTGAACCCAGTTAATGACTAGGACCCTCCTCACGAGGGCGGCGTCACTAGTGTCTGGCAGGGCTCCCTGAGGAACCTGCTGAAGGTCACGTTGGTGTTCACGAGGACGCCCCTAAAGTTCACGAACTTAGCCCCAATCCCGAGGCCGTAACGACTAGCGTGGACCCCAATCGTGCCTAGGCCCACCGCGGTGGCTATTATCATCCCGCGTTCTCCCTCAGGCTCCTCAGGTCCTGCTCATCGAGGATGAGGGGCAACCTATGCAGGCTGATCAAATTCCTGAACTGGGTGTCCCTCTTCACGGGGCCCTTTACGACGACGTACTCATTAACACCGCTAATCCCCAGCAATGGGGTTAGTACGTACTCCACCAGCGTGGTCTTACCCTCACCACCACGCCCGTAGTTCCACACGACGTAGTCAATGAACGTCCTAACGCGCCTCCTGGCGATGGGGCTCACGACCTTCGCCATGGCGAGGCCAACGTTCGCCAACGCCCTCACCGCATTGCCACCGTAGTATTTAATAATCCATTCGTGGGCATTCACGAGGCCGTCAATCCCGTAATCCGCCAGGTCAAGCTCCCCGTGGGGGTCCACAATACCCTCCTCGGTAATGCCGGGCGTAGGTAGCCCCTGACCCTCTCGGCGAGGGCCTCAATGCCTAGTTGGACCTCCCTATCCAGCCTCTCGATTATGAAGCCCCTGTTCCTGAGGGCGTTGATGAACTCGTCAATGCCTCCGGCGACCACGAGTAACCTACCATTAACGTACGCGGTGTAGAACTCCTGCCCGAGGAACTCGTCATGCACAATCCTAATATCAGCGGGCAACCTAGCCAGGAAGGCCCTCTCCACGCCGTTCTTCCTCTCCCTCTCCAGCCACAGCTCGACCACGTCCCCCAACTCCCTCACGGTGAGGGATTCCGTGCAGTACTCCTCATCACCACCCTCTAGCCATCGAAGGCACGCGACCTGCCTGTACGGGCTCAGGAGCCTCCTCAGGAGGCTCATTAACTCCACCGCGAGGCCCTCGGGAATGTTGAGCACTGCCTTGATGTCATTAACCTCGTTAATGTGGACGGTACCCTCCCTCCACTCCCCAGTCGTGGGGTTGAAGAGGCACACATGAGCTAAATCCCCAGCCTCCGCCCTGGCCCTCACGACGTAGTCCCCGAGCCTAGCCTCCCTATCACCGCAGTTGGCGAGGCATAATTGGCTCGCGAGGGCGAGCCTGGTCCCGTGGACTTCACCAGTGACTGTGTCCACGGCCTTCAAGCCGCAATCAACGTCTTTATAGGCCAGGACGTAAGTGCCGTCGCCAGCCTCGACCCTAATCACGGGGCCGAGCCTTGCGAGTAATTCCTTATTATTAATTCTAGTAATTATTACATTACCGCGGGAGGCCACGGTGCCATTAACGAGTAGGCCGGCGTCCTCAAGGGCCTCCCTCGCCTCGTCCTCATCCTTAACGCCCGCCAGTAGGGCGTGGAGTAGCGCCTCACTCCCCGCCAGCATTCCTCAACACCTCGCAGGCTCCCTCACGAGCCTGACCTTGGAGTTCGAGAGAGCGAATGCCCAGTCGCGATAGATTATTGTTAGTGCTGCATTGTTTATGCATGACTCCGCATCCACGCCCTCCCTGAGGCACCTACCGTAGACCTCCATCACGGTGCCGTAGGCCCTCAGGAGGCCCTCCCTCACGGGCTGGGGCAGGTCTGAGTACATGACCCTCCTCACGAATTCCGAGGGGTCCCTCAGGACGTGCCTCACGAACCTGAGGGAACCACACCAGGCGGCTAGGAATAGGACCTGCTCCTTAATCCTTGGGTCCACGGCTATGACCCAGGAGGAGTTCGAGCCATCACTCCCCTCGGCCATGATTATGAGGCCCCTGGTCTCCACCGCCCTCATTACGTCGGTAACCTTCAACTCCTCACACCACTTGGACACCCGCGTGAGTTGCCTCCGCAGCTGTGGGGTCTTTATGTGGTAGATTGGTAGCCGTAAACATTATATATGAACTCGCCGAGGTCTATGTCCCCGAGGCACCTCTTACTCCTCTCGTTAATTGTCAGTAATTGTGTCATTAATAGTATCAGAAACTGTCAGTAGTATTTAACTCTTTCCCTTAAAATGACTAGAACAGTTTTTGAACCAGCTATAGTAACTAAATCAGTATGGCCGCGAGGAGGATAAGCAACGAGACTTGGAATGAGGTTGGCCTAGCGGGGCTGAAGATACTCATGGGCCTGGCGCTGATTGGCGGTGTCGGTGGTTGGATGGACGTGGTTGGCCTGACGAGGGTTGGCAGGGCTCGTGGGATAAGGCCAGGGAGGTCCTCACTAAGTATGGCCTCGCCACCGAGGAGCAGCGCGGTAGGGAGGTTCAACTGCGACTAACGGAGAGGGGCTGGGCGGTGGCTAGGCTACTGCTTGAGGTTGACTCACTACTCAGCTCCTCAACACCGAGCACCACAACCTCATCGAGTGGTTGAACGCCGTAGGCCCGCCTCACGGAGGCGGGCAGGCGAACAACCCTGGAATTCCCATCCCTAAACACCCTGGCCACGAACTTAACGACCTCATTACTCCCCAGCAGTAGGATTGTGACCCTGACCAGGGAGCCCTCCCTAACGCCGTTGCCTAGCGTTATTAGGAACCTCCTCGAGACCCTGAGGACCCTCGCCCTCCTCATCATGGCCGAGGCCCAGTGGGTTGCTAATTAGCTCGCCGCAGACAATCCTCCTAACCTCCTCGAGGGGGCCCTCGTAATACACGTCACTACCCACCTCAATGTAGACGTCCCTACCTGGCAGTTTATAGAGCTCCACGACTGCGCTTCCGCAATTGACCAAGACCCTCTCGAGCCTCCCCATCAAGAATAGTATTCCACTAGGCTTAATTAGGCAATATGAGTAGGGTGCGCTCTGGGCGGTTCGACATAGCCAAACACGGGACCAGGCAAATACCTAATGAGGCCCGCCAACGGCGAGCCTCACCCCTCAGCCCATAAGTTAGAAAGCCTCGCCTTTTAAGGCGAGGAGTTTATTTAATGCCCAATATAAGGGGACTTTGTCTCTCTCTTCTTCAAACCCGCACTTTTTGCAAGTCATTAATCTAAGATTCCTTGTTTTCATTTTTAAGTCTAGCTTCTCTCCACAGCGTGGGCACACCGTGCTGTAAAGCCTGGCTTCCTCAAAATATATACCGTACCACGATAATATATTCTCAAAATACTTCGCAAAAGATAGTAATGTCCTCTGTAATGAGGTACCTCTTAAACTTTCATCATCCGGCACGTCTATCATTACCAGGGGCTCTTTTCCATGCCTTTTCGCTATTCTTCTTACTCTCCTAACTATTTTATCCACCGTCTGCTGAATCCAACTTTTCATGCTCCCACTTAGTGTTTCTCTAATAATGGCGGAGTACTTGTTTATCTGTTGTTGCGTTATGCACCCTTGATTATATAGGACATCTCTGAGCTTCATTAAATGCTTGACGTTATGCCATGCCGCGCTTCTATTAGGCGGTTTATATTTCTCAGTCTTAATCAATCCTCCGTCCCAATAATGAACAACTATTCCATGAGAACTGTTTAAGTCTACCACAACCAAGAGGGGGTTATTAGGTAGAGCCACAACGTTCTTTTTGTGTAGAATTATCTGTGCCACAAGCTTTCCACCTCTTTCAAATACTCTTACTGTCTTCTTATCCGGATTTTCGGCGAAGCGTTTATTCAGCCAGTCCAGGGCTCTTTTCGGTATTGGTACCTCAACCTTCTTGTTAAGTCTCAACACTAGCTTTCCATCATGTATAAAAGCTCCCTTCCTCTCATGCAACGCATCCACTAGAGGGAGTCTTATGATGGTGGAATAGGGCCTAGGCGTTTTTTTTCGATTCCCTTAAATAGGTACATTGGGTCGTCCTCATCGATAACGTGCCACTTCCAATAACTCTTAATTTCGTTATCTATCTTACTGAGTACTGTCTCTGAAGGTTCTATCCCAAGCCTTTTCGACCAATATAGATGCGATGCTAGGGCTTGATATTTCTTAATGAATTCTATAACGTCGGCATCTACTTCAGCTTCTAACGTTAAGACCCTGAACCCTTCCTCAACCTTCTGTCGCAACAATGACAATCACCTCCTTATCTTGTTCATAAAGTTGCTTGGCTTTTTCCCTGACTTCCTTAGGTATGTAAATTATGTATCTACCTCCCCCGTGGCTCGAGATTTTACTCCTAAAGATGAACTCCACACCCATCATATGGAGAATAAGAGCAAAAGCTTTATAAAGCTTTTGCTCAATTAGGGTTATAGAGTTGGGTTGGGGCGACTCTAGCAGAGGATGAGCCCCAGCCTCCCCGGAGCTGACGGCGGGGACTGAGCACTGATGTCTCCCCAGTGAGGGGCGCCCGAGGATGAGGGACACCCCAGGGGAAGAACCCCCGCCCTTCAGGGCGGGGAGCCGTCAGTCGATGGGCGTTATGAGGGCGTTGAGTGGCTTGTTCCCCAGCCAGTACTCCTCGAGTAGTGCACTAATCCTCCTCGGCATGTATATCACGGGCCTCCCGCGGAGTTGGGAGACCCTGGCAATGAAGCTGATTGGCGTCCGTAGGGCTCATCATCAGAGCCCGCTATCGTTGCATTTACCATGGCTCCAATGAGGCTATTCAGGACTTTCGTACTAGTCTCATCAATTGGGACTCCGAGGTACTGGTGGCCGTTTCGGATGAGCCTCATCACGACGAGTTGGTGACGGCCTAGTAACTCCCTAATGCCCGTGGTCATTAACCCACCAGTGGCTGGGTTTTAATTAGCCATTCCCGTGGGCTTATAACGAGCGTGGTTGGCCGGCAATACATTAATGCCTTGTAATTCAATTACTCATTGATTGTAGTACTCATTCCCGATACCTCGATTGTGTGGTTCCCGTTTAATGCATTCTCCGGAGCCGTAGGTCGTGGGTTCAAATCCCACCGGGCCCGCCACGTTCTTTATTGTCATGGAGTTAGTTTTTGCTTTATTTGTGGGGGTATGGTTGGGTTTTGTTTTTGTTTAGGCCCGTGGGTTTTGGGTGGGGCAGTTTAGTTTTGTCATTGCCTTGGCTATCCTCTAAGCACTCTCGACCTTACCCTCGCTGATTGCTTCCTCGGGCATTCTCCTCAGCACCTCGCAGACTCCTCTCAACGCTTCAGCCTGCGGTGGCAATCAGTTTTTCACATACCTCGGCCTCCTCATTGATTCTTATTGAGGTAAGCTAGGTTTGGGGAATTATATTCAAGGTGTGTTTTTAATATGGGCGGATTTTAAGTGTTGGTTGGTGGCTGTGTCGTTGTGTGGGTGTGTTGGGTGGTGCTTTCTTGGCGTGCACCCTAGGCCCGTGTTGTGGTGTTTTGTTGTTTATTGGCTTATTCGTAATGCGTGCGACCCCTTCAATTGCCTGCTTAGGCCTATTCAGCACTGGCTCGGCAGTGATTTATTAATCTCGTTGGGAACCAATCAATGGATGTCTTCATGGCTCTAAAAATATGCTGGGGCGTGAGGGTCAAGGGCTCCAAACGACTAATGTGCGGTGAATCCGTTAACGATCCAAGGATTGTTGAGGAGGTTATGAAACTAATCAATGAGTTCATTAGGAGGGTAGAAAAGCACAGAAGCGCGTTGTTGAGTGATTTAAACGCTCCATTTGACAATGCCATCAACTCGCTCAATGAATGGCTACGCATGATCGAGGCTAAGGTCAAGGAGGGCAACAATGACGAGAGTATAGCCAACCTAAGGAGGGCAATGCTCGACATTGGCAAGGAAATGCTGAGGCTACTAAAGCGGGCAAGGGAGAGGTGGCTAAGCACGTATAAGCCAGAGCTTGAGGAGTTAATCAACGAACTAGGGAGTGGAGGAGCAAGGTTAATCATTAGCGGTGAGCCGTTCAATAAGGACAAGTCTTTCGTGGCGCATTTATACACGGAGAACCTGGTGGTTGTAATTGCCAGGGTCGCTAAGATGGGGAGCATAACGGTAAATATATCGCTTATTGGTCTCGAGGGCGCTCGCGTTGTTACACCCAAGCTCCTCGGCGGCAATAGGCTCAGGCTATGCAGTGTGGGCTACTATTGACAGACGGCACATTTAATAGTGGTTACCCAGTGATGGGCACTACACAGCTCTGGCAGGTCATTGCCTGGCTGATTGCTTGGCCTAGGAAGAGCTACATGCGCATAGATGGCTTGGGCCTCAATGATGGCGATATAGGCGTCATGTGGCATTTAAGGGCTATTGACCACAGAGATGTGTTCAAGGACAAAGCCGATGTTGCAGAGGATGCTAGCAGGCTCGGCGATGAGGAGTTCCCAATATTCACGCTTTACGCAGTGCTCGGCGATGGCGATGTGGACGTTAAGGAGAAGTCGGTTAGGCTCACAATGGGCCATTCAAAGCTCGGGTTGTGGGATTGTATAATCGATAGGTTGAAGGATCTTGGGTTTGGGGTGGACAGCGATTATGGGTGTGCCGTAGCCTACGCAGTTTGGACTTCCAAAGCTGTCAAGCTGGCTAGGGAAATGTTCAGCGATGGGATAGTTAAGGCTTTGATCGAGGACTTGGCTCAATTGCCCGATGCCGAGAAGTTAAGGCGATTAATTGAGTTGACCGGCATGGAGGTCAAGCCCCTGGGCAGGTCAATGGTTGAGATTGCGGGGATAAGGATAAGCGTCGTTGTGTATAATGATGGCCACGTAGAACTGAGGGCTTGGCGTAAGAGACTTGAGGATGCCAGGGCTGTCTTGAAGAGGTTGAGGGATGCGAGGTATGAGGTTGAGCTGAGTAGGCGGGGCGATAGGTACGTGGTC
>NZ_BBDO01000012.1 GCF_001316285.1 Vulcanisaeta sp. JCM 16161
ATTAACACCACTCTCAGAGCTAACGAATTAACTCACCTCCAAAGCCTTATTAAGTATTCCGTAAGTCTATCCTTGGTTTTATGGGTCATGTGTGGGTTGAGGCCGAGTTAATAAGTGGAGATAGGGAGGTTAGGGTGAAGGCCTTGGTGGATAGCGGCGCTACCCTGACCGTCATACCTAGGGCGTTGGCTGAGGAACTTGGGTTGAAGGTGATTGATAGGGGCACCGTCATGACGGCGGGCGGACCTGTTGGTGTGGAGTTTAGTGAGGTTAAGGTTAGGTTAATGGGTAGGGAGGCCACGGTTAGGGTAGTGATTAGCGATATCATTGATAAGGTCCTGATTGGCATAACGACCCTGGAAATACTGGGTTTAATGATAGACCCAACAACGGGCACACTCAGGGAAGCGCCATACCTACTGTATTGAATCATCACGCATTACCAGGTATAACTCATCAAGTGCCTCACTCATTAATGCCTCGTATAGGCCATCAACATCCTCAAGAATTATGAGGCCGTGCTCCATTATCGAAAGCCTAAATTCAGGGTCGACATTGATTAGTGGCACGACATCCACAGGCATGCCGAGTACCTCCTCAAGCCTTGTTCCAAGGCTTAATAACTCATTCAGGTCAAGATTCTTCCCGTAAACCGCAATGTCTATGTCCCTAAACTCATTAAGTCTACGAAACTACCGAATAATATCCCAAGGGAGATACCGTACTCCCTAAGTATATCCCTAATTCTTGAAATAATTAATTCCCTCTCCTCACGATCCATTGAGTGATAGACATACTCGCCACTAAATTCCATAACGATCCCTCAACCTACTTATGAAACTCACCAGGTTTTTAAAGTTCGACTTAATGCTTTGATATATTAAGTAATCATCGATTACCCAATACCTATGAACAAGCAGGTTCCTAAGTCTTATAAGTCTCGTTAAATCCTCGTACTCATTCATCATTAATAAGCCCTTATCCCTCAATATCATTAGTGCATTTATCGGCGTCCTAGGTCTTTCACTCAAGTCTCTACGTACTATATGCATTGCTAACGCCATTACCGCCTCCGCAATGACTATTAACTCATACCTAATGGCCATTTTATCTTCATCGCTTAATTCATTGTATGACTTATTCGTTATTCTTTCAATTTCATTTATTGCATCCTCAACATCCCTAATAAGGCCCCTAATGAATTCCTTAGAAACACCCACGTTGGTTTCTAACGCCCTGTTTATTTTAAGGTTGTTTTTAATACGTTACTGACTTATACCTAGTTCTCCCGAGGATAGTTCCAGGGGCTTACCCTTGGGTTCCTTTATGAATAGTGCTGTGAATATTACACCGATTATCGCCACGGCAACCAATACGAGTAATAGGTTCGACATCACCATGTACTTAGCCGTTGCGTTCAATGAATTGCTTGTTATTGGGAAGAGCAGTGGAATGAATAGTGCAGCGAGTGTTGCGCCCAACTTACCGCTGCCGGCGGCTATTCCGTGACCGGTCGTCCTGAACCTCGTTGGGAACACCTCGGTTGGCAGTATGAACGTCGTTACGTTAGGACCAACGTTGGTGAAGAACTGGGCTAAGCCGTACAGCACTATTATGGCTACTGGATATATTGCACCACTCCTAAGCATGAGGGCGGCCGCTAGGTATGTGGCGGCTACGATTGAGAATCCCATTATCTGCATGGACTTCCTACCCATTTTATCCACTAGGAAGGCAGCCACGTAGTAGCCAGGGACTAGGAAGGCTAGCACAACGTATAACTGAACATAAATACCAGCCAGTGGATTCTTCGCTAGTCCCATTGCCGAGGTTACGAATGGGCCAAATATGTTCATGCCGTAGAAGAACACGTCAAGTGCGAACCAGGGTATTGCCGTACCCAGTACCACTGGTAGGTATCTCAGGAAGTTGTCGCGAAAACCATTGCTATAATTATTTATGCCGTTTATCTCCACGTCCTGCCTAAGCACGTCCCTAATGGCTCTCCTTGCGCTTCAACATTGCCCTTAACGAAGTACTCAAATCTAGGTGTCTCATGGACCCTACGCCTAAAGTAAATGACGAGTGCCGGCATCACCGCGCCAAAACCAAGTATTACCCTCCAGGCTAGGTCTGGGTTTACCCTGGCATTTAATAGCCCCAGGCCCAATAGGGCAGCCGTTACTATGCCCCAGCCCTGCATTGAGAAGACGCCAGCTACGAATAAGCCCCTGCTCCTGGCCGGCGCGTATTCACTCATTAGCGTGGCGCTTATTGGGTAGTCACCGCCAACTCCGAGTCCAAGTATGAACCTAGTTATCCACAGCATTGTTGGGTTTACTGAGAAGGCGGAGACTATGGCACCAGCTGCTAGTAGTGCGGCCTCCACTCCGTATATGTACTTCCTACCGAATATGTCGCCTATCCTACCGAATATGAAGGGGCCTATTACCGCGCCGAATAGTGCTGCTGATGATATTAGGCTTATTTCTGAAGCCGTTAACGACCAGACCTGCCTTAAGAATACTAGGGCTATTGATATTGCGAATAGGTCATAGGCATCGGCAAAGAAGCCTGCGCCGGATATGAATAGGAGCTTTAGGTGCCCTGGTGTTGGTTTCGACCAATCAAGTGGTTCAAAGGGCGTTTTATTCGACATCATGATTCGTGAAGCCAAAACCTTAATAGGGCTTTTGTCAGTAAAGTACTAACCATATTTATTAATAAATATGTCTATATATCAACGCAAAGTCCATGGGGCAAATTTTTATTAATTCTTATTCTCCACGCATAATCGATGCCCGCAATAGACCTAACACAGATTGACCTGAAGTCATTGACGCCCGACCAATTGGATTGGAGGAAGTTCGTACTACCCGCCGACCACCCAATGAGGGTTATTAGGATTGAGAAGGTAGTAGCCAACATAGGTGTTGGGCAAAGCGGCGAGAGACTTGAGAAGGCCGCTAAAGTCCTTGAGGAATTAACAATGCAGAAACCAAGCTATAGACTTGCCAAGAAGTCCATTAAGGACTGGAACATTAGGAGGGGCGAACCAATAGGCGTTGCGGTAACACTGAGGAGGAATAAGGCCGTTTGGTTTTTACTCAGGACATTGGCTGCTGTGGACTTCACACTGAGGGAGAGTTCATTCGATGATTGGGGTAACGTGGCCTTCGGGATAAGGGAGCACATAATGATACCGGGTACTAAGTACGACCCAGCGGTCGGTGTGTGGGGATTAAACGTAGTCACAGTACTCGCGAGACCAGGGCTAAGGGTAATGTACAGGAGGAGGGCTAGGCACGATGTTGGCAGGGAACAAAGAGTAAGTAAGGCAGAGGCAATGAAATTCTTCCAAGAAGTTCTTGGTGTAAAAATAATAAAATAATAATAAAATAAAGTTATTTTTATAAGGTAATTTTTAACAATTAATTATCACGAAGTGCTGGTCATGCTAATTATTGTTCCGTTACTATACTCAATTACCTGTGTGCCGTTGCTATAGGTTATTACGTATAGCGTGACAGGTTGATAATACATCGTATTGTAGAAGTAACCATCCCATGTCCATATAAACCTTTAACGTATGGTTGTACTATGTCGTAATATTCAGCCACGGTAACCATACGTATGGCGCCTGCCAGTATGTAATATTGTAAACTTCTGCAAGCATTTGCAGTTGCTCCGTCTCGTTCGTCACAAATGGCATTTCAGCTGTCAACTCATTAACAACGCTATTATTAAACCAAGCCATGTTGCCCGAAATACCACCATTAATAACATTTAATATTGAATATACTAATTGATATAGTGGATCTGGCCAATCAGGTATCCAACCTAAATCGACCATTAATGGTGTTGCGCTAGGAGTAACCCAGGTATCACTTTCTGCCGTTGTTGCGTACTCAACCGATGTTGGTATTCCTATTTGGCTTAGGTCTTGGGCGATTATTTCAAGTTGTTCCTCAACCAATGGCGTTACTGGTGGTATTACTGTTATTGGTATTGTTGGTAGTTTTTGGCCGCTTGGGTTGCCGATGACAGTGCCGTTTGGTAGTACTGTGTAGAAGTTGCATTCCCAGCCTGACTTGTTGAGGTACTCAATGGCTAGGTTCGGGTTGTATGAGTACATGGGTAGGTTATCTGGGTTGTAGAATGGTGCGTATGCTGGGTTTGATGGTCCTAAATACAGTTCGGCCAGTGTTGTGTTTAGTAGTGGTGAGTAGTACGTGTATAACAATGCCGTGTAATTAATGGCATGCACTACGGCCAACCTGAAGTCAGTGCAGTTTGTCGGCCACTCCTCAGTATTCATTGATATATAAAGAACTCCGGCTGGTTGATAACCGAGTAGTCGTATTATTGATTGTGGTGGTAGATACTTACTGTATGGCCATGCTGTGTATATTTGGTCTAGGAATGGTGGGCTTACGTACGATATCTGGGCATCATTACTCGCAAACAACTCAACCCTATCCGAGTGCGACATTGAGAACTTAATATCAATAATTTGTATATGGGCCGGTTGATCAAGTACAGGCAATGAACCAGGCGGGTAATTATTGCCCCAATAATTCGGATTAGCCTTAAGTACTATCTCGGTGAACTCACCAGGAGTACCCGTTACGCTCTGAATCTCGTATGGTCCTGTTCCTGGAGCACCATACTGACATAAATAACTATTTATTGAATTAGGCTGGACGCGCCGTGGGCGTCTACGTATGCTGGGGGTACCATAGCGCCCCACCAAGCGGCTATGTCTAGTAGGAAGAATCTATATGGTCTCAGTAAGTTGAATTCTACTTTGTATGGTCCTAGGACTACGATTGCTTGGTTGGGGTATGTCATTAGCTTCTGTATTGTTGCGTTGTTTACGTTGAAGTTGCTTAGTACGTTGGCTAGGGCGTAGGCGCATAGTGTGGCGTTGCTGATGTAGCGTTGTTGCCCGTGGCATACGCCAATGCATGACAAGCACCCCAAGGAATAGCATAACCAGTTTCGAAATACTTCGTATAACTGAACAAAATCCTCGCATAGTTGCTTATTCCTGGTCCCTGCCCCATCAGAATCGTCCTGTAGAAGCTGAACCAAACAACCGTAGCATTAAACGCCTCACCATCAGTAAAGTAAACACCCTGCCTAAGCGTGAATGTATAGTTCTCATAGTTAGAACTGATAGTCCAATTAGTAGCTAACATAGGCTCAACCTGGAATATATTCGAAGGGTTCCAAGTAACCAATTCCTGATAAACAACGTTAAATATTTCCTCGTCTTGCACGTAGAAGCCCGTTGCCGGGTCTAGGCAGTCTGGTGATGCTGTCCAGGATATGTCCACCAACTCATTAGGATTTGGCGGTGCCAATGTAATCGTTTGATTCGAGACCACGGTCACCGTCGGCTTAGTAACTGTCGGAGGCGGAGAAACAACCTTCTTACTCGGGTGATAAGTCACCGCGAAGTAAGCACCCAACGCAACAACCACCACAACAACCACGATTACACCCACCAGTGCGGTACGGGATATCCCTCTATTTAGTCTTTGTTTAGGCACTTATTATAGCATTTATTCCTGAATTTAAGTTTTCTTATTTTAGAAATTGAATAAAAGTATTATAAGCTTAAGTCATTATTATATTCTTTCTATTTCTTTTTACAGCAACAATTAATACTTACATTCATTATTAACGCTTTTAGCACTTTCATTTCTGATAATCATGAACATGCTTACCGTAAAATCTAATTGAATACTTAAAAATTAGTTATCGCATTAACACCGTGGATAATTGCGTTGTTGGTAATAGTATTAGCCTTACGGAGTTAGTGAATAAGTTTGGTACGCCGCTTATTGTTTATGACCTTGGTAGGGTTGAGGAGAATTATAAGGCCATTAAGGAAGCCACCGGTGCTAGGGTCCTTTACTCAATAAAGGCTAATCCTAACCTGGCAATACTAACCTTTCTGAGGAAGCTTGGTTCGGGCGTGGATGCCGCATCACCCGGCGAGATATTTCTGGCGTTGAAGGCTGGTTTTGAACCGGGTAATATATTGTATACTGGGGCCTTTCGGTCACTTGACGATATTAAGTACGGCATTGATGCGGGGTCCTTTTTAACTTCGATTCGCGGAGAGAATTTGAGAGGGCGTTATCCCTTGGCTACAGGCTAGGACTGTTTTCTTCAGGGTTGATTTGGGCTATGGCAGGGGCTTCGTGCCTGGCGTTACATTGGCTGGTGAGGAGAGTAAGTTCGGCATGTTCCTGAACGATGCTATTGATGCGTATAGCCTCGCTAAGTCTATTGGTGTTGAGGAGTTCGGTATACACGCTATGATGGGTAGTAATGTGCTTGATGCTGAGTACTTCATTAGGATTGCTGAGTTGCTTAGGGAGCATGCAGAGTTCATTGAGGATAGGGTTGGCGTTAGGATTAAGTACTTTGACATGGGTGGTGGGTTTGGGATTCCATACAGGCCAGGCGAGAAACCCCTTGACCTAAGTAAGCTAAGTGTACTTAGAAACTTCTTCCCTGGTGAGTTATGGATTGAGCCTGGTAGGTTCATTGTTGGTGATGCGGGTTATCTAGTCACGAGAGTCACCGAGGTTAAGAGGAAGGGTAGCAGGACCTTTGTTGGCGTTGATGTTGGCATGAACGTGCTCATTAGGCCCATGCTATACGGCGCGTATCACCACATAATCACGTGCGGTGGCGGTGAGGAGCAGGAGGTTGTGGATGTCGTTGGGCCTATTTGCGAGAATACGGATAAATTAGCCATCAATAGGGAGTTGCCAAGGGTTAGGGAGGGTGACTTACTCATTATCCTTAACGCGGGTGCCTACGTATATTCAATGAGCAGTAATTACAATGGTAGGCCTAGGCCAGCCGAGGTCATCGTTTACAAGGGTGAGTATGGAATTGCCAGGTTTAGGGAGCCCCTGGACTCACTCATTGCCGGTCAGGTCATTCCCAACTTTATTTAGACTACTTATCACTATTTACTTATCAGCGCAACTTTGCTTAAATAGGCCCTTCCTCTCATTACCATGTGTCGACGTGGGACGAATTAGTAAAAAGCGTGGGTTCGATAGGCAGCATTAGGGAACTCTTTCTTAAGGCTAGGTCTGCCGGTTTTAATGTTGCTGAGTTAATGAATAATTACCTGCGCAGTGAGCCCCTGTTTAACTTCATTGGTCTTGAGTTTGTTGAGGTTGGTGATGGTTTTGTTAGGGCTGTTTTTCCCTATAAGCGTGAGATTCTTAGGAGGGGTGGTATGGTTCATGGCGGTGTTGTTATGACGGTTATTGACACGGTTCTCGGTACTGCCGTTATGACCGTTAATGACGGCATTGACCAATACACGGCAGAGTTAAAGGTTCACTTCCTAGAGCCGTTGATGAATGGACATTCACAGTGGAGGGTAGGGTGATAAGGCCGGCAGACACCTAGCCGTCGCAGAGGCCCATGTATATGACGCAAATAAGAAGCTATGCGCAGTGGGGATAGGGACGTGGTTCATGGTTAGGAATAGCGGGCAGAGGGGTGGTAATCATAATTCCCAGGGCTAATATCCTTATTAACCCTGGCTTAGAATTCACTCAATGTTTAGGGTTCTGGATCTAACCAGGCTTTATCCTGGCGGTGTCGCGACGAGGATCCTGGCTGACCTCGGCTTTGACGTTATTAAGGTTGAGGATACGGAGGTTGGTGATTACCTAAGGGAGTTATCGCCGAAGCTCTTTGAGTGGTTGAATGCTGGCAAGAGGAGTATTGCCATCAACCTGAAAACGAGTGAGGGCAGGGAACTATTCTATAGGTTGGTTGGGAATAGTCACGTGGTTATTGAGGGCTTTAGACCTGGCGTGGCTAAAAAGCTGGGTATTGACTATGAGACCCTTAGGAGAGTGAATGATAGGCTTATCTACTGCTCAATAAATGGTTATGGCGAGTATGGCCCATACTCCGGGCTTCCAAACCACGATATCAACACGGTCGGTGTCGCCGGCCTACTGGACCCGAACCTCTTCAGTGATGGTGCGCCCAAGCCGCTAACAATTCAGGTTGCTGATGTTGGTTCAGCTACTATGCGTAATCGGCGTCTTAAGCCTTCTACTACGTGGTGTTGGTGGTAGGGTTGAGGTCTCCATGATGGAGGCTGCACTACTCTTTAATACGCTAAACATGGCAATGACATACGAGGGTGTCGACCCGAACCTAACGGGTAAGTACCCATTCTACAACATCTATAGGTGTAGGGATGGCTACATAACGATTGGCGCCATAGAGACCAAGTTCTGGCAGAGGCTATGCAGGGCCTTAAACCGCGAGGACCTAGTCAATAGGCAGTTCGATAAGGAGGCCATAAGCGAATTGAGTAAAGAATTAAGTAAGTACACGGTTGCGGAAGCCCTCAAACTCCTCTGGAGCTATGACGTACCGGCAGCCCCCATAAACTCCATAAAGGACCTTGAAAAAGACCCACAATTAACTGCGAGGGGTTTTAATGGGAGGGACTTCCTTAACCCATTATTAATAAATGGCGTTAGGCCAGGCGTGAAGGGCAGGGCACCAAGGCTGGGTGAGAACACCATGGAAATATTGATGGAAATTGGCTTATCACGTGATGAAATAAGTAAATTAGCTAAACTGGGTGTAATCATTGGATTAACTCAAACAAACAATAATTGAACCTCAGGTAATAAGCCCCTTTCATGACCCATCTCAAGTAATACCCTAATAGCCTTTTCGCCATCGATACCCATATCCACCGTATAGTCATTCACGTACATCCTAACGAACCTATCAGTGTCGCTCATGTTTAAGCCCCTTGAGAACTCCATGCATGCGCCAACGCCTCCTCCCTATGACTCATTGCGTACCTAATGGACTCCAGCAATGCCTCCTTAACAGCCTTAGCCATATCGAGTCCCAGGGATGCCTTAACAACATCTAGGCCCAGGGGCGTTGGGAGTTTCGTCTCTTCATACCACCACTCACCGAGGTCTATGATCTTCTTAAGCCCATACCTTTCATAGGTTATTTGTCCCTCATGTATAAGGCGCCGGCATCAACGACTCCAGCCCTCACCGCATCCATGATCTTATCGAAGGGTATCTCCACGGTCTTTACATTGGGCATTGCAAGTTTAACTAGAAGTGTTGCCGTGGTGTACGTGCCGGGTACCGCAACTAACTCGGGCCTTGTAGTATTACCTACAACAACGGGGCCGTACCTAAGCCCCATGGATGCGCCGACCCTCAGTATGTAGTACTTACTTCCTATGTATGCCATTGCGTGCGTACTTACTGCCGTGACGTCGATCCTACCGTGCATTGCCAATTTATTCAATGTCTCAATATCGACTAGGAACTCCCTGATGGTGAATGGCGACTTAACCAACCCCCTCTTTAGTGCGTAGAACATGAATGCGTCGTCCGGGTCCGGACTATGCCCAATCAGTAATTCCATCACCTCAATGATTCACCCCATGATATTAAGCTTTATTGCCCAGGAACTCTAGGCAATTGTTTATACCGAATATTCTCAATTCCTCATTAATACCCGAGATCACCCTATCATCAACCCTGTACCTAATAGCCTTGAAATACTGCCTAATTAATTCCTTAGACACGCCAATCCTGCCCGCAGTGTACTGAATAACGGGCTCCGGATCCTCCTCAAATAATTCAAGGGATCTCTCGATAGCGTTAATTACCGTACTAAGTTCGTGTTCTTCGTAATTCCTAGTAACTGCCATGACAGCATAAATAAGTGGTAGTCCAACCCTCTCCCTCCATAACTCACCAACATCAATAATGTATGGGTAGCCAGCATCAACCATCCTCAGCGCATCATCCCCAATGACCAGCACGGCGCCGAAATCCCTCAGTGCCGCATATGGATTATCAATAACCCTTAGGTCAATACCCAATAACCTCTTAACCGCCAGTGCGTTGACGCTCGTGTCACTAACGGCTGCGTAGCCCATGCCCGAGCCCTTAAACAACCTAGCCGATATAACCGGGCCATCACTATAAATGGCGAAACTGGGGATTACATAGAGTAGGTTGCAATTGTATGCTGCGTATGTTAGTGGTACAAAGCCAATCCTAGCCTTACCCTCCAATAGGAGCTTTATCGACTCATTATTGCCAGCCCATATTGGTTAAGCCCTGAATAATAGAATAATGGATCCGAGTGGGCATACTTTAGCCTAATAATGCTCATTGCGGTCATCCCAACGCGTTGTTTACCTCGGCGATTAACCTATGGAATGTATCCCTAAGGAATAGCCTTAGGCCGGCCTCACGGGCTATGTGCGCCAACTCCCCAAGCGTCACAGACTCCCTAGAACCCGCCTGTTTAAGCACTTGCTCGTTAATCATCGTGCCCACTAGGTCGTTGGCACCGGCCATTAACAATGTCGAAGCCAGCCTCTTACCTGTTGAAACCCAGTACGCACCTATCCTCCTAATTGAATCACCGAGTATTAGCCTTGAGATGGCTACAACCCTTACATCATACTCAGCCGGCGCTGGCCCCTTGACCAAGCCATCCCTATATAACTTCGTGTTCCAGGGAACGAACTTTATAGGTATGAAGAGGAGTATTCCGTGGGTCCTCTCCTGAACCTCCTTAATGGCGAAGACATGTTCAACAATGTGCCTCGGCTTCTCAATATGGCCGTAGAGCATGGTCGCATTACTCATAAGCCCAACCCTATGCGCCTCCTCCTGAATCCGAAGCCAGGTCTCCGCATTGAACTTATACGGAGTTATCACCCTCCTAACCTCCTCATTAAGTATCTCGGCACCACCTCCACTAAGTGCATCAAGCCCAGCCTCCCTGAACCTCTCGAGGACCTCCCTCGTGCTCATCCTCCAAACCCTCGCGTAGAAGTCTATCTCCGCGGCCGTAGGCCCCTTAATGATTATGTCAGGCGCGGCCTTCTTGACCGACCTGAACACGTCCTCGAAGTACTCAATGTCCAGGTCAGGATTGAATCCACCGTTTATGTGGAGCTCCGTTACGCCAAAGCGTGCCTTGGCCTCAAGCACGCCCTTGGTTATCTCCTCGGGAGTCCTAACGTAGGCCTCTGGGTGGCCCTTAGGCCTATAGAAGGCGCATATTGGGCACTGGGCAACGCATATGTTTGAGTAATTGATAACGACGTTATTAACCACGGTCACGGTATCCCCAGTTATCTTCCGAGTGAGTTCATTAGCCACGCGGGCCAGGTCCTTGAAATCACACCCAACCATGAATTCCTCGGCGTCGGACTTGGTAATACCGTTAATCACGGCATTACGTAAGTCATCTATTGTGCACATGACACAGCGTTGGTGGTCACCCCCCTTTTTAAGTATTGGTCATTATGATTCTATTTACTTCATTAAGATACAACGTAATAACTTAAATAATGCAGTCCAATGTGTAGTGACGTGGATAATAACTGGAGTCCCATTGTTGAGAAGGCTGTTTATGAGGAGCGATTGAGCCCACGTGATATTGAGGAATTATTTAAGGCCGATCTTTGGGAGCTTGGTTCCGCGGCCGAGTACTTGACAAGGAGGTACTTCGGTAATGTGGTTACCTTCATACCAAACATGATACTTAATTACACGAATGTTTGCGTGATAGCCTGCAGGTTCTGCGCCTTCTATAGACCGCCTGGGCATCCTGAGGCCTATACGTTGAGTGTTGAGGAGGCCGTGCATAGGGTTATGGCTGTTGATAGGGAATTCGGTATTAGGCAGGTGTTGATTCAGGGCGGTATAAATCCCGAGTTAGGTATTGAGTATTACGAGGATTTATTTAGGGCGTTGAAGGCCAAATTACCCCACGTGGCGATCCATGGACTAAGCCAATAGAGATCGATTACTTAGCGAGGAAGCATAGGATGAGCTATTCAGAGGTTCTGGATAGGCTTAGGGAGGCTGGTATGGACACGTTAGCCGGCGGTGGTGGTGAAATACTGGTTGATAGGGTGAGGAGGGTCATCGCGCCCCACAAGATTGATGCCGAGACCTGGCTGAACATAATGGAGACCGCCCATAGGATGGGCATAATGAGTAATGCAACGATGATGTACGGCCACGTAGAGACCGTAAGCGACTGGGCCGAGCACCTCTATAGGGTAATTGAGCTTCAGAGGAGGACCCGCGGATTCCTATCGTTCACCGCTTGGAACTTTGAGCCAGGCAATAGTGAGTTGACTAGGGAAGTCCCATACCCACTGACCTCAGCCACATTATTGAGGGTGGTCGCCGTGGCGAGGCTCGTGTTTAAGAACGAATTACCCAACATACAGTCAAGCTGGCTAACAAACGGTCTCGACGCAGCCCAGCTAGCCCTTAAATTCGGCGCTAATGACTTCGGCGGCACACTGTATGAGGAGAGGGTTATACCGGCCACGGGTTTAAAAATGCCGGTGCTAACCAATGCCTCTATTATTAACCTGATTAAAGGCCTTGGATTAGTACCTGCCGAGAGGGATAATTGGTACAGAATTATCAAAATATATAACTAGGCATTAGGTTGAGCATTATTGATGCATTATGGGCCTGGTCTATGTTGATGCCGTGGTTAAGCATGGGGACAAGTCCGTACCGATTAAGCTACTTGTTGATTCAGGAGCCATGTACACGGTCTTAAGAAGAGATGTTTGGGAGTACCTTGGGCTTAGGCCTATACAGGAGATGGAGTTTATCCTTGCTGATGGCACCATAATTAGACGATGGGTTTCGGAGGCGGTAATTGAATTGAGGGGTTATGGTGAGAGGCACACGCCGGTTGTGCTTGGCGAGACGGAGGATGAGAACTTACTCGGTACTGTCACGCTTGAGATATTCGGGCTTGTCCTGGACCATTCAGGAGGGAGTTACGCCCAGCTAGGATGTTGATGAAGTAATAAAGTGAAGAGTTTAAATTTGTATTACATTATTATATTACTGATTTTATTATATTACTGATGTGCGGTAGTGTTATAATTACGATAAGGGTGCCAAAGGAATTGAAAGAAATTATGGACAAGTATTCCGGAATAATTAATTGGAGTGAGGAAATTAGGAACTTCATAATTAGGCGAATCACCGAAATTAGGCAGGAGGAAGCATTGAATAGGCTAAATAGTATTATCGAGAAACTTCCTGAGCTGCCTACCGGTTCTATCGTGTCCCTCGTGAGGGAGGATCGTGATAGTCATTGATACATCAACCTTAGCTAAGTACGTATTGAGGGAAGTGGGGTGGAGTGATATTTATGAATTTATACGTGTTAATAAACCAATTTATTCAGTTGCTTAATGCGGTGATTGAATTAGTCGATACCGGCGTTATAGTACTGGAACCTGAGGAACAGTACATGCCTGATGCCTTTATGATCGCGTTACGTAACGACATTACTGTGTATGACTCCCTATACATAGCCCAGGCGTTGAAGAGAGGAACCCTTCTAACGAGTGATAAGGAGCAGGCTAGCGTTGCCAGGAAATTAGGCATATCAGTAATACTCATGTAGGGCTTCCCATTAGTTATTTTAGCTCGTGCCTGTACAATAAACTTAATTAGCAGGTGACTATGCCCTGGGTCTTGTTATGTGGAGGAGGGTTTCCATACTGGTCAAGGTTTTTGAGAAGAGGAACTCTGTAATTACCTGGTTGATAATAAGCCAATACTCGTGGTTAAATACGGCGATAATTACTACGGGATGCTCGCCATATGCGCTCACATGGGCTGCGCCTTACTAACGGATGTCGATGGTTACGTAGCCACATGCCCAGCACACCAGGCCAAGTACGACGTTAGGACGGGCGAAATGATCGAGAAGCCACAGGTAAGGCCTGAGGTTAAGTGTGAGTACGCCGACGTCAAGGCGCCACTACCAACCTACAAGGTTAGAGTCACCCAGGATGGATTCCTCGAAATCGACGTTTAGGCATTAATTAAAATTAAGATCACTTAGGTAATGCCACAACCCATTTTCTTAGCTAACCTAGCCAGTCTAGTATCGAAGATAGCTAATGGCTTATTTTTCAGTAAGCGTGTGCTAGTATTACCATGTCATTGTAATTCTTGATGCCTGCTGTAAGCGTTAAATTAATTGCATTAAGTATCTTATCACTGCATTCACAGAGTATCTCAGCCTTATCGTTGATTAGATATTGCACCATATAATCAATGCGATCCTCAAGCCCATGCCCTCTAAAAAAACCGGATGAGCTCATGAATAACGATAGGTGGTATAAGCCATTTTTCTAATGAATTCAGAGGCATACTGGCCTCATTATGGAATTCAGAATCAGTGAATAAATCGAAAATTATAACATTAGTATCAATTATCGCCTCCATAGTCTAATGAGCCCTTTCAATGCCAGTCTCAATATCCTCAAGCGTCAACTTCCTACCAAACGTAAGTCTCTTTCTATCGTCTGATAACTTCCTAAATACTATCTTATCGTCCTCAACGTAAACTATCAACACGTCGCCAATCCTAATCCCAAGCCTCTCCCTAATATCCGCGGGTATTGTGACCTGGTAATTCCTGGTAACCTTAACTTTTTCCATATTAGGCTACTATTTAGGCTACTATTTAATTTACTAGATCGATTTAAATCTTACTATTGAGACTAATATGACTTAACCAGGGAAAAACATGCCTTTCTTTACGTTCAATATCCCCTTACCATCCAGCGCAGCCTTTATTGATCTCAAAACATCAAGCGCATTACCGAGCTCGTGCCTTAACCATCTTGAACGCACAACGCCAATGCCGTGGTGATGGCTTATGGATCCGCCATTCCTTAAGGTAACTGCCCAGCGGCTGCTGGTCGAATGCCCGGTCTCGTGGGACTTAATGGTGGGCATGCTGAGTACCTGACAGTGCCTGAGATAGCCGTTATACCCCTGAGAAGGGTGTTGATATCTACTACGCGGCGCCAATCGCCGCCGGTATTGCGAAACCCAATGACGTAAAACCCGCAGGGTTGAAGTAGGTCCTTGGCTTATAGACCGGTAATTCGAACATGGCGACTTGATTACCACCAGGTAAAACTTTTTTCGATTAGTGCTATGAATATAGCCATATAATATTTCATTATTCATGGATAGCAATTAAATATTTGCGCGCAGTCGCCTGTCTTTGGAGAACAAAATTAAAGCATTATTATAGCGTAGGCTAACTCCCATGTCTAATGTCCATATTGTCCATGTTATCTCGTATACCCTCAGGATACACCTTAGCTATGAAAGATGATAATGCGATAAAAACGGGTATAAACTCTCTCTTAATATGAACAACTGTACGCATAACTGTCTTTCTTGGCTTAAACTCATATATGTTCAATTGTGCATTAATCCCAAACTTCTTGCCAATGTTCACAACATTGTATATGAAGTCCTTAAGAACTGCGCCCTTTGAACGTGTAGTGGCTTGTATATAATAGCCATTTCTCCCATGCTCTATCTTAAACGTGTAATTTTTATAAAATATGTATATATTATAATCATTGATTATGGAATTAACCAGATTTTGCACCCTATAATGATTCAAAATTAAAAAGATAATTTTAGAATTGTCAAGAGACAGTATGTAGGTAAGGAAATCCTTAGCGAATTTCTTAGAATACTCATGTGTGAGGATTACGGAATTAACATTGGATACATTTACAGTTTTATAATTCATTTGTTCGAGCATAGACCTAAATTTATTGGATAACGGCTCGTTATTAATAAATGCATGTAATGAAAAACCGACTAAATGCTTCTTATTGTTGAATATCCCGTCACCCATAAAAATCCCAACATTGTAATATGCCTTAAAATTAATCGGTTCATCATTACTGATAATCTTGATAAATGCATTCAACTTATTTAAGAAATCGAAATTCACCAGCGTAACATCAAAGTAAGTATCGTATTTCACGCTCAACATCTCATCTTCCTTCTCATTGTTAATATTTATGCGATTAGCTATAACGCGGAGAGTAACCGGTCTTTGAGCTATAGCGCTAATTAATCCTGCTACTAATGCATGAATTTCTGTCTCTGTATTGGAAATGAGGAATTTATCGTAATGTCTACTGCCATCAGTTGCCAATAAACCGGCTAATATTTTCCTAAAGTTGGGATCATACGTAATTTTATCATGTATATTAACATAAAATGAGATCGCGGGCATATTAATTGCGAAAGAAATAGATGGTTTAATGGTACGGTTTAGTTCTATGGTTATATACGCATTTCCTGCCTTCTCGCTATTCGGAAATAATACGTGAAGGGCTCTACTTGTATTATTAACCTTTTTTTTATCATGTAGTTATTGCTTAACAAACTTTGCTTAATACCTGGTAACATCGTATGAACAGTATATCCCTTGATTGTACTATCGAGCGACTTAAGGAAGTTGTAATATTCAAGAACATCGTTGACTACTAACGCTTTATTCGGCGCCACTTTATTAACATATTCGTATGGATTTACATTCGATAAATTTTCATATTGTGGATTATCAAGCACAAAATTAATCCTTCTTAACAATTCTTTTTTTAACAAATTCCATTATCTCGCTCTCAGACATTTTCTCATACCAGTAACTCATCAAATAAGATAATTCTACAGGGTTTAAAAATGCGTTAAACCGTGAACCTTGTTCAGAAATCATAACTTCTAATTTATCTCTGCGCTTGGCCTAGAGGATCTCTTTTACCTCGGTTATTCCTGTTACTTTCTTTATTGCTTAACTTGTAGGTGAACCAAATGCGCAGTGAATATACGCTTTAATTAGCCACGCTATATGTCGAGGCACCGGCGGCGCTGACTACCTTAATGCCCTTGCTCTCGGCATACTCAACATCGATGTGATCGGTGCCGACGGATGCCGTACCAATCACCTTAAGGTTCCTACCAGCATCTATAATGTCCTTAGTCACCCTATGCCAAACACTGACTATTACCGCGTCGTAATCACGAATCGCATCCCTTAGCTGTTCCGTCGTCATTGGCCTAACGTCAACCTCACCAACCTCACTTAGCATTTTCATTGCCTGGGGGCCAACGTCTGGATCTACGAGCGGTACCGTGACCAGAATCCTCATATGTTAAGCAATAGGTTCACGTGGTAATAAGCATACCCATTATTTATAGTACGGAGAGAAATGACGAATTTTAATTGATATGTATAAGCCTATATATCCGTGATTACGCACTTCGCGCGGTGTTCATTATGTCTATGAGGGTTGCCGCATCCATTATATTGCCAGTCACCTTAATTATGCCCGAGAAGTACGCCTGCATTGCATCGAGTTGCCCCTTAATTAACTTCAATAAATTGTCCTTATTTACCTGTATTGTGGCGGTTGGTGACCTATGAGTGCCCTTAGTAAGTTTCACGGTGCCGCCACCAACCTCAACATAGAATGGATCATACCCCTCCCCAGTGAATTGAAACACCTTAACCGGACCACTCACCTTACTGGTCAGCTTTGGTAAAGCCTTCTCGGTCATTGACCTTAGAAGTTCGAAGGGATCCTCAGACATATCAATCGAGAATAGTATTAATTCCCTAAAATTTTAAGTAATATCGCTATTTATACTATATATCATCGTTGTACTATTACTCACCCTTAAACTCGGGCCTCCTCCTCATGCAAATGCCATTACTCCCTCCTGGGCATCCTTAGTGTTAACCGCCATGCTGAAGAATGCCGCCTCAAGTAGCATGCCTATGTCAACCGGTACCTGAGTTCCAAAGTTTATCGCATACTTCGCATAGGTTAATGCGATTGGTGGTCCCTGGCTAGTCTCATTGCGAATGACCTAACCTCATCCTCAAACCTCTCCTTAGGCACAACCCTATTGACAAGGCCGATCCTATAGCCTCATCAGCCTTAATTCTATCGCCGAGCATTATCAATTCCTTGGCCCTGCCAAGTCCAACGTACCTAATCAACTTCTGTGTACCTCCAGCACCCGGTATTATGCCAAGGGTTATCTCAGGCTGCCCGAGCTCTGACCTATCAGTGGCTATCCTGAAGTCGCAAGCCATTGCGATCTCCAGGCCACCACCAAGTGCGTAACCATCAATAGCCGCTATGACGGGCTTGGGGAACCTCTCAATCTTATTAACGGCGTCCTGGAACTTCCTATTATAGAGGAAGAAGTAGTAGGTGTGTAGTGGGCCTTGGAACGACGTGACATCAGCGCCCGCCGAGAACGCCCTGTCACCAGCGCCCCTAATTATTACGACCCTGACCTCCTTATCATCCCAAAGCATGTCAAGAGCCCTACTTATTTCATCAAGCATCGTCAGGGTCAGGGCATTAAGCCTCTGCGGCCTGTTGAGTATTATCCAGGCAAGTGGTGGTTCCCTCCTCAGTATTATCTCCTTAAACTCGGTCACACCAACGGCGCCATACTCGTAGAAGCCACGACCACTCTTCTGCCCGAGCCTACCCTCCTGAACCATCTGCGTAAGTAGTGGGTCTGGCTTGAACAACTCATAGCCATACCTAGAGTATAGTTGGTTCAGCGACTCAACAACCTTATCAATGCCGAACTCATCTGCATACTCAAAGACGCCCCTTGGCCAACCAAGGCCCAACTTAACGCCCTTCTCAATGTCGTCCCTAGAGGCTATGCCCTGCCTGAGTAGCCAAGCGGCCATGTTTATTGCTGGAGCAAATATTTGTACTAAGTCGACCTTCTCACCAGCCTCTCTGGGTATGTTGGCCCTCTCGTAGGGTCCACCCTTATACTCATAGAAACCACGACCGCTCTTCTGACCAAGCCAACCCTTCTTGTATAGGTCCTCAATTAATGGGCATGGGACCCTAAGCATCGGGTCCCTCTCAGCAACTGCCAGACCAACTAGGTAACCCACGTCTATGCCCGTGAAGTCCTGAAGCTCGAAAATGCCCATGGGTAAACCAGCCCTGTACTTAACGGCTGAGTCAATCTCAACTATGGAATACACATTATTAGCCGCTAATAGGCATGCGGCCGAGTTTAGCGCTATTAATATTCTATTAACCACGAAGCCCGGTACGTCCTTATTAACCATTATTGGCTCCTTACCGAGCTCTTAACGAAGTCGTAAGCCCTCCTGGCGGTCTCATCACTTGTTTGGGCACCCTTAATGACCTCGACAAGCGGCATGAGAGCCGGCGGATTAAAGAAGTGAATTCCAACGACCTCTCGGGCCTCTTCGTGGCACTTGCAATCTCTGTTATTGGTAGGCTACTCGTGTTCGTGGCTAAAATCGCGTGCGAAGGCGCATTTGCGTCGGCCTCAGCAAACACCTGCTTCTTAAGGTCTAGTTTCTCGGGTACGGCCTCAATCATTATGTCGGCATTCTTAACGGCCTCGGCTACTGATAATGACGTCTTTATCCTACTCATTACCTCATTAACCTTCTCCTTACTAATCGTACCCCTCTCAGCAAATTTATCGAGACTCCACTTAATCCTCTCCAGGGCTTTATTTAGCAGGTCTTGTGATACGTCAACCATCACAACTTCATAACCCGCCAGTGCGGATACTTCGGCTATACCATGACCCATTGTACCTGCCCTATGACCGCGACCCTCCTAATTTGCGTGCTCATCGTATATCCAACCCTTTACTAAGTTATTAAGTGCGATCCCAATTTACTCAAATTATTTGCGTCAAGGCATATATAATGAATATAGTGGTAATGATCAAGCAATAGTGAACAGAGGGGCATTACTATTTAAGGCCTTTTTCGAATACTATGGGATTATGAGAGGAGTTGCAATTGTTGGGGTTGGTCATGCGAAGTTTGGGCGTAGGACTGACACAAACCTAGGCGAGCTTGCCTGGGAGGCTGTTAAGGAGGCCCTTGAGGATTCAAGGCTTGATCAGAAGGATATTCAGTACTTCGTCGTTGGTAACGCAGGTGGTTGGAGTGCCGAGCCGTTACCGGCCGTGGTCGTTGGCGAGTACTGCGGTTTAAATCCCAGGGGTGCCATGAGGGTTGAGGCAGCCTGCGCATCGGGTAGTGCCGCACTTTACAATGCCTATTTAGCCGTGGCCTCAGGAATGGCGGACATAGCCATGGCAATAGGCGTTGAGAAGATGTACGAGTCGCCAACGCCAACGGTCGTCGAATTCATTGGTAGGGCTGGTAATTACTTCTGGGAGTTTGAGAACTTTGGATTGACGTTCCCAGGTTATTACGCACTCTACATGACCGCGTACATGAATAGGTTTGGAGCCACTGAGGAGGACTTCTGCAGGGTAGCCGTTAAGAACCATTATTACGGCTCAATGAACCAAAGGCCCAGTTCTACGGCGTGAGGATAACTATTGATCAATGCCTCAAGTCCAGGTACGTGGCCTGGCCGATAAAGCTCTACGACTCAAGCCCAATAACCGATGGGGCTGCCGCCGTGATACTCGCCAGTGAGGATTTGGCTAGGAAGATAACGGACACGCCGGTGTGGATTAGGTCCGTGGGTGTGGCGACAGGTACTGCAAACCTAAGTAAGAGGTCTGACTTCATAGGATTGGATGCGGCATACCAAGCCGCCGAACAGGCATTTAAGAGGATTGGGATTGAGCATAGGGATACGTGGAAGTATTTCGATGTTGCTGACGTTCATGACTGCTTCACAATAGCTGAGGTGATGGCGTATGAGGACTTGGGCTTTGTGGAGAGGGGCATGGGTATTCAACTGGTTAGGAATGAACAGACATACAAGGGTGGTTTAATACCAGTTAACCTGGATGGTGGCCTTAAGGCGAAGGGCCATCCCATAGGGGCTACGGGGGTTAGTATGGCTGTTGAGATGACTAAGCAGTTGAGACAGAGTGTTGAGCCTAGGGATAGGCAGGCCGACATCTATACTGGCTGGGCCTTGGCGCATAACGTCGGTGGTACTGGCCATTACGCCTATGTAACCATATACTCACTTGATAAGGATGGTTCACCGAAGGCGAAGCCCAAGAGGTGATGGTGATGTCCCTGGAGGCCAAATATGAGGAGTTTTGGAGGCAATCCATTAAGCAGTTGAATGAAGTTGTCAAGGCCACCGGACTGCCCATAGCGCCTGATGAGAAGGGTCAGTATAGCCTGTGGTATGACGTTAGGGAGTTGAGGCTTAGGTTCTCAATTAGTGTTGAGAGGATTAAGAAATTCTTCGATGGATTAAGGAGGGTAAGGTTTACGCCACTAGATGCAGAAGATGCGGTAGGTATTACTTCCCGCCGCAGGCTGATTGCCCGTATTGTAAGACCAGCGACATGGATTGGGTCGAGATAAGCGGTGAGGGTGAGCTACTAACATATACGGTAATAAACACGAAGCCCCTAACGTACTCACATTACCCAGATTACATAGTGGCCATTGCTAGGATGAGGGAGGGTTTTAACGTGCTGGCTTGGTTGAGGGCTGATGACCCTAAGAAGGTTAGGGTTGGCATGAGGGTTAAGCTTAAGGTCGTTAAGAGGGAACCAGAGGGTTACCTGACGTATGAGTTCGTACCCGCAGAGCAGTGAGTGATTACTATGTATAGGTATGTAATTGTTGATGATAAGGGACCCATAACAATCTTTACACTTAATAGGCCGGAGAGACTCAATGCCCTGGGGCCTGAACTTAGGGCTGAGTTATTGGATGCCCTGCGTAGGTTTAATAATGATGCAGGTAAGAGGGTTGGCATAATAACTGGTGCTGGTAGGGCTTTCTCGGCGGGTGCCGACATATCCATTAAACCGAGTGGTCCTGGGACCATTAATCTTGAGGAGGAGCTTAGGGACTCCTTCCACTTAATACTTAGGGAAATAAGGTTTAGCGATAAGTTATTCATTGCCGCCATTAATGGCGTGGCTGCCGGCGCCGGAATTAGTCTTGCCGTTGCGTGTGACTTTGCCTTTGCCTCAAGGAATGCCAGGTTTGTCATGGCATTTCAAAACATAGGTTTAGTTCCGGACACGGGATTGACGCTTATGATGGCTAGATTAGTTGGCGCTAGGGCACTTAGGTACTTACTCATTGGTGGTGAGTTCACGGCTGAGGAGGCCGAGGCCATGGGCCTTGTTAGGGTTGTTGATGACCCATTAGGGGAGGCCGTCAAGCTTGCCAATGAGATTGTCCAGGGCCCGTTCAAGGCCTATTCGTATGGTAAGAGACTAATTAATGAGGTCTTGTTTAAGGACCTTGATCAATTCCTAGCAGTCGAGGCAAGGCTGCAGGGTGAGTTGGGTAATACCATGATTTCGTGGAGGGCGTCTCAGCTTTTCTCGAGAAGAGGAGACCTAAATTCATTGGTTATTGACCATTTTATGTATGCAAAATGATGCTTATTAAATATTTAGTTCAGTGTTCATAAATTAAAATATGATGTATTATTTTTAAATAGCTGCTGATTTTATCTCTATTAATGCCAGGTTATTACTTCATTGATTTTCACGTTCATCCAGCCGCGGAACTTAGGCAATTAAGGAATAAGCTTCATAATGCTGGTGCCATTGCCTCAACACTTTACCCGATCGATATCGACCCAACACTTAGCCTGACCCTTAGCGGCCTGTATAGGTTAGCTAGGGACCTGGGCATGTACGTTGATGTTAAGTCAGTGATTAGGGAGGTCTATGACCTAATTAGTAAGTGGCCTGAGTACATGATTGATAATATGAAGCTTTGGTATGAGGTCTTTAAGGAGGGCGTTAGTGACTTCTTCATACCGTTCTCGAGCATAAACCCGAGCTTTGGTGTTAAGTATGTTAAGCAGAAAATTAGGGAAATGGAACACCTGGGACTTAGGGGTGTGTTTGTCTCTCCAACACTTCAATTCTTCAACCCAGCCACGAGCCCAGCCTTTAAGCAGTTGATGGAGTATGCCGAGAAGAATGATGTCTTAATCGTGATGCATCTTGGAATGCCTAAGGACGTTGATGAGAGGATTATAACGCACGTGATGCCCAAGAACCTTGTGGAGGTTCTTGATGAGTATAGGCCCTACATGGTTATTAATGGGCTTGGAACACCGCCGGAGAGGTTTGGCCTATGGATTAGGGAGGTTCTCAAGGTGATGAGGAGGTATGACAATACGTACTTAAGCACCTCCGGAATTAATTGTTACCTATTCAATGATGAGTCCGCAAAGCCGATATTGAACGCCTTGGGCCCCGACAGAATATTATTTGGGAGTGGTTATCCATACAGGAGGTTTAGGGACTTAGTTGGCGATGTTAAGTGCGTTGAGGGCAGTGATAGCGTTGGTGGTGTTGATAAGGAGATGATAATGATGAGCAACGCGCTCGAATTATTTAAGTACCATGGATTTAGAATCAACGAGAACCTAAGTACCTAGACTCACCGGGTTTCCATGACCAGGATAAATAATCCTAAGCAGCGCTGGCTTGTTACCGTGCTCGACAATGGCATTCCGCCGAGTAATACGCCATCCTTAAAGATAAGCGGTGCTACCGGGCATGTGACTTAAATGAGTACAAACCTCCATGTAAACTCGATGATTTTAGGGATTAAGGGTTATCTGAAACCTCTCCTTAAGCACCTTCTTATCAACTTACCAGTGCTTGTCTTCGGCAGCTCAGACTCGACAATCACGACTTTATCCGGCACCCACCACTTGGGTATTTTACCCTCATTAACTAGGTTCATTAAGTAATTCTTGATTTCGTCCTCGGTGACTCTTTGGCTGGGTTTTGGCACGACTATGGCTACTGGCCTCTCACCCCACTTTGGGTGTGGAATACCAATGACGGCGACCTCATAAACAGCGGGGTGCATGCTTATTAAGTCTTCAAGTCTCGTGCTTGATATCCACTCACCACCGCTCTTAATAACGTCCTTTGCCCTGTCCATAATCCAGATATAGCCCTCACTATCCCAAACGGCAATGTCGTCAGTGTGGAACCAACCATCGCGCCATGCATTCTTCGTCTTCTCAGGGTCATTTAGGTACTCCCTGATTATCCACGGCGCCCTAACCACCAACTCACCCATAGTCCTGCCATCCCTAGGCACATCCCTACCCTGCTCATCAACAATCCTAATATCCACCAATGGTATTGGCAAACCAGCACTGAGTACTAACTCCCTCCTTTTGTCCTCCGGCCAATTCCTCATTTTTGGTTTCTCCATTGATAGGAGTATGACTGGGGCTGTCTCCGTTAGGCCAAAGCCCTGAACCACGCGTATACCCCTCCTATTCGCCTCCTCGAGCAAGCCCCTTGGCAGTGCTGAACCGCCTACTATGAACTTTAGACCTCTGAGGTCATACTTGGGCGAATCTGGGTGGTAAAGCAGGTTGTATAGGATTGTTGGCACTCCATTAACGATTGTCACGCCCTCATCCTTAATAAGCTTCAATATCCAACCCCACTCAAACCTACCTGGGTATACCTGCTTAATGCCGGTGAGCGTGGCTATGTACGGTAATCCCCATGCATGGACGTGGAACATCGGCACCAGGGGCATTGCAACATCATAAATACTCGCATTTATTGGTGGTGCCGTTATTGATAGTGCAACGGACATTGCGTGAAGCACCAATTGTCTATGCGTGAAGTACGTACTTCGGCCTACCCGTTGTTCCGGACGTAAACATCATGGTGGCCACGGTATTCTCACTAAGTTCTGGGAAGTTGTATGGTCTCGAATTTCTTACTAAGTCCTCATACCAATAAACCTCAGCTCCATCGAAACTCACCTCGCCATGCTCAGCCTTATCGCTCATAATCACGACCTTCCTTATGGTCTTCACGAGTGATACCGCGACTCTAGCAAGCGGTATGAAGTCCTCATTTATGAATAAAACCTCGTCCTGGGCCTGGAGTAACGTGTATATTATGTCTTCAGGAGCCAGCAACACATTCACGGTGTGCAGCACAGCGCCATACATGGGTATGCCGAAGTAAAGCTCGTAGTGCCTAATGGTATTCCAATCAAGCACTGCAACCCTGCTACCGAACCTGCCAGGCTCGCCAGGCCTTACACCTAATTCCTCAAGCACGGAACCAAGCCTTTGTATCCTATCCCACTCATTGGAGTAGTTCGACCTTACTACCTGGCCGTTGGGTGGTGCATAGATGATTTCCGTGTCTGGGTATAGCTGTGCCGCCCTGCGTATTATCTTGTCCAACGTTAATTGGTAATCATGGTACTGAGAACTCATCGCTGAATCACTATATGAATTAGGTCGATGTAGAATAAAGTATTGCCCATATATTGGCTATATACCTACTTACGCGAAACTACATAATAGTTAATAAAGCCACCAACCCTAACAACCCCACTCCTAACAACTATAAAGCCTGCACTGGAAACCTCGTGTTCCAACTCACCCTCCCTGTAAAGCCTATAATACCTGGCAATACCCCTATCAATGCCATAACTCCAGGTAATGTAGCCCTCACAATCACCAATGGGTCTCAGCCTCCTAAGCGTAGCCTTGTCGCAACCCCACACGGTGGCGATAAATAGGCCGCCAGGTCTTAATGCCTCATGAACCCCGCGTAAAGCATTACCTATTAAGGACTTGGGTATATGATGCAACGTGGATATTGATATCACTAAATCCATAGACCCCGGCCTAATTGGTAAGTGCGTACCTGAACAATTAACCCACTCAATATCACTGCTAGAAGCCATTATCATGCCTACGCTCAACTCACAACCAACATAGAGGGAGTTACTAAGAAATGATCTCAAAACCCCCAGGTTACCGCCGGCCCCAGCGCCAATGTCAAGTACGAAACGCGGCACTAAACCCCTAATGGTATCACCAACCTCATTAAGTAGGCTCTAGCTAAGGCCCCACCTTCCCTGGTCTTAGGATAAACCCTGGAGATTGTATCGTAAGTTTCCATAACCTCCTTTAACCTCTCCATTAAGACCCAGTTAATACATGGTAGCCCCTTATTAAGTCAGTTGGGATTCATTATTGATGATCCTGACTAAGGACAGGATGAGTGTTATTACCCTTGTGAATGAGTTGAGGAGGCTCGTTAATGAGAACCTCGTCAAATCCATACTCGTGGACTTCGTAAAGGAAACGCCAGGCTTCACCCACATAATCTCCCTGGGTGGTAATGCTAAACAGGTATATACTGACGACACTACGATATACCTAATACTCACCGATGGAAGGTTAATTAATGGGGGCATTGATGATTACGGTATATACCACAACATTGAGGGTGCCACGTGGGTAATCACAGGCGCCATATTCCCACCACGCGGTAACGAAAGTGGCGGCTCCATGGACCTAACAATACATAGCAAGTCAGGTAAGGTAAGGAATATGCTGGAGAACGCCGTTTACGAGGCCGTTAAGGGAAGCGATGTTATGGTTAATATAGCGTATTAGTAATCATACGCTATGACGTGGGTAAAAATATTTTTAAAATTAATATGTATGAATTATAAGCATGGTAATGCATGGGTTACCTAAGCCCTGGTTTGACATTGATGGCTATAAGAGGACGAGATTACTCGAGACCAAGTATGAGATTGAGTTGGCCAAGAGATTCCTAGATGAGGGTTTAATTAGGAATGCCGCTGGTAAGGCGTTTCAAGCCGTTAAGGCGTTATTAGCCGCCTTGGCCGTGGATATTAGGGATAAATTGATTGCGAGATATCCAGGTAAGGTGAGGATCAAGGGCGGCAAAACAGTTGATAGGGCCTATTGGGTCATAGCCGTGATGCCCACGAACTACATGCTTGGGTTGTCGGCATTGATTAATGAGGAAATTCATTACCTGGCGGCAATAGCCCTGCACCTGCATCAGTATCAGTATAATGGGCCTGACAGGGAGGGTATCTTAAGCCAGTATAGGACTGATGATGAGGCTAAGGAGGACATACTATTAATAATTAATAATGTAAGTAAAATATTAAGTAAATTGAACATTTAATTTACAATTGACTAAACATAACCAGGGTCCTATGAACTGCTGGTTACGCTCGTGAACTCCACAGTAATTGTTAGGTTTGACGACAACAGTACTTCGGCGTGGTATGAGCCGTATGGTGTCTCCGTATAGTTTATTGCCGTGCCATTAACGTAGATACCCTCAAGCGTGTATCCGTAGAATGGCCATGCCACTATGAATAGTGTGGTGTTCATGGGAAGTATCAATGATTGCGTGGTTGGTCCATTAATAATTAGTGATTGATTGGTCATAAAACCTGGCGTACTGAGTATTGCTATTATGCCTCCTCCATTCGTTAAGTTCACTGTGGCATTAACATATGGTACGCACTCAATGGTTATGAATTCATAATTAGCGCCCTCCGAGAGAGTTATGTTGCTTGAAGGTTCGTAAGTAATTAATGGGTATTTGCAATTTGACGTTGATGTGACGTTAAACGTAACCGTAATGCCCGGCTCACCAACGTAGGCAGGTCCAAAAACCTGGGAACCACTTCCCTGGTAATACGCATACCAACCATTGGATGCACTCGCATATACGGTCCAGGTTGCGTAGTTAGGCGCCGTAATGTTTATGAAAAGGTATGATGGAGGCGGTGGTGTTTGTGAAGTCGCCGGAGCTACGTACATGCTTATGGATAGTGCATAATGAGTTACTAATATTGTGATAGAAAGAATTACTATTAATAATAGGTATTTCCTCCAGGCCATATTCAATCAATATATTCTATTAAGGTATCTTTTTAAAGAGTAATTATTATCTATATCCAGCGATATAGCGTTGTAATCTATTCATGGGCATTGTCATGGTTATTATCATGGCATAAGGCTTCTACACTGGGTATCTACCCTCAATAAATGGCAAACTAAATCATTCATTACTGCCCTGGGTTTGCCTTAGCCACCCTAACTCATTAAGGTCAAGCCACTTACCGTACTTAATAACACTCAGCATGTTCCACATTATGAGCCCGCAACAATGTGCTTGCAGACCTCGCCCCTAATCACGGATGCCTCACAGGTGCATTTCGCGCCGTATGGCCCAACCGACACGTAGTAATAAGTGTTGTCCCTGGTCTCTGAGGGTACCTTAAGCCTAACGCCATTTATTGACTTACCATCATCCCTAACATCGATTATCTCCGAGCGCTGGGCTAGTTTATATGAGTCCAGCACCTTATCAATTCTCCAACTAAGTTTATCGGATAACTCCAGTAGCCATTCCTTCAATCTCTTACTTAATTGTGGCGTTAATTCCTCTGCCAAAATTAATCACCAGGAATTCCATAGTGAATTCGTATTGGCTTAAATTAATCTTTCTAGCTCATGAATAGGTATTACCCATTTAATGATTAATGGCTAGTTCAAGGTATAATTCATCAATTACTGAGTTCCAATCGAATATTAATGAACCATCGATATTTCTAAGGGCTCTCCTAGCCGCATCACGCAATTTCCAACTAACCCTGAGACCGCACCTAATGCAATAAACACTGACGTTTTTATCATCCTCCTCCATAAACAATGCGCCACCACACCTTGGGCAATCAAGGTTCAGTCTAATCCTCATTAACTCCACGTTAAGTAAACGCATATTTAACCCCTCCTAACTAATTAGCTAATTAGAACAGCAAAACTTTCACTTAACCCCCAACAACCCAAGAAAGCTCCTAACGAAATCACCATTCCTACTAACAATTAGACTAAACCTCCTATCGCTACTAACCAACTCATTACCCAACTCACCACCATTAAGCGTGTATACGTTGACCTTCATAGCCCTGGAAATCACGTAGCGCCGGCTATGTCGAATATCCTAAGCCTATTTCTAAGGTCCATGAAGGCCAGGAACCTACCCATCGATGCCATAACCATCTCCAGACTGGCAGCACCGAGACTCCTAATCTTAAATCTACTAAACCTATCATAAACAGCCCTAAGCCCCCGTAGCAGCTTCTCATCTGCATCGGGTTCCAAGTAAAGCGATATCACTGGCCTATCAATATCCTCACTAAGGTCACTGAGGTCATCACCCCTAAACTCAATTCCGCCTGAACCACCGTAGTAAAGCGCGTCCTTTGCTACGTAGTAAACAACGCCATCTGTTAAATCGCCAAATTTTAGTGGGTTTCCGTACTTACCTGCCGCAATTGATATGGAGTAGAATGGTATACCAAGCACAAAATTCAGCGAACCATCCAATGGGTCAACGACGAATGTATATTCAGGTTCGCCATCACCAATCCTTACAACACCCCTCTCCTCGGTATTTATCACAGCCCTCAAGCCCTCCTCCTCAATTCCCCTGATTATTATGTCCTCAACCTCAAGGTCTATTCTCCGTGAAACATCGGTTGATCCTCTCTTCATTATCTGCCTATAACTCATGTCATTAGCCTTGGACCTAACGAAGGAGCCAGCCTTAGTGGCTAGGTCCTTAATCAGTGATTCCAGGTTAACCTCCACGTTGTGCCACTATCGATTGCACTATTTAAAAATCCTACCTAACCCCTGAGCAGGAAGTAATTCTTCAATTTGTTATCCTCGATTATTAAATAGACCATCCTAAGCACACCTTCCGAGTACTCACTACCCGCGTTAATCACCGGGACCTTAGCACCACCATTACTCTTGATATAATCAATGCCGGGCGCCTCATGTATGTGCCCATGCATTCCAATCAGCGGTGAGTACTCCTCAATCAAAGCCCTAACAGACCTACTACCTACGTGAGCCCTTAATACCTCGCCACCCCTAATCACAGGTTTGAAGTCCTTACTCAATTGATAAGCTTGGTCAATGAGTGTGTTATATGGTGGGTCGTGGATCACCATTATCAATTTATTAAGCCTTGACTGATCAACGCTCCTAATTAATTTCTCAACCCTTGCCCTAAGCTCCTCCTCACTGACCTCCCTCGCGTGTTCCAGGGCGTTGGCGTTGAGTATCCAAAGCCCAGGAAGTAGTAGCCATTAAGCTCAATAACATCCTCATCAATGGGTATTAACACGTCAGAGGCCTGCTTCCTAATGTAATCCGCAATTTCTGGGTAATCATCATTGCCAGGCATTATCAATAGTTTGACGCCAGCCTCCCTATACCTAGCAATTACCTTCCCCAGGTCCTCCTCTAGGGCATTAATCATGAGCTTAACAAAGGTCTCCCTAACCCTATCCCTATTGCCGGCTAGCTCCTCATAACCAGCCTTATCAGTAACGAATGGGTAATAACCCCTACCCCTCAACTCCCTAATTACTTTATCGAGGTCCTTACCGTCCACAGCCTTAACATCGCCGAAGATATTAACCACGTACTTACTAACGCCAGAACCAAGGCTGAAGGAACCATCATCCCTAATAATAGGCACCAACGCCTTACCGGTGAGGTCACCTGCAAAGACCACGACATCAGCCTTATAGAACCTAATGGCATTGGACAACTTGCCATAAGCCACACTTGAACCATGAAGGTCCGAGACAAGCAAAATCCTTAATCTACCCACGAAGACGCCCGTTTTAAATAATATTTAAACCTAACCCATCAAAACAAAGGAAATACAAACCAAATTATTTAAACAAATAATTAAATAAAAATAATAACCAGGGTACTACATGGTAACGCCTTACACCGAATCATCAGTTTCAATTCATGCCATAGTGACTCAATAGGGTAAGTATTTAATTACTTCTGGTAGTAGTACCAGTTACTGGTAGTGGTACCAGTGCTTTTCGACTTAAAGCCGAAGGACCGCATTGAGGAGTTATACGATTTCAGGGACGAACTTAATAAATTACTCGCATGCTATAGATGGTAGGATTGCGTTAATACTAGGCCTTAGAAGGATGGGTAAATCAAGTCTGTTGAGGAGTTTTCTAAATAGTTATAATATACCGCACATACTGATTGATGCCAGGAGGATTATACTTAATGAGGGAGGTATGAGTATTAGAGGCTTCATGAACGAGCTCTCCCAATCATTGACCAACTTCCTACAGCAGAGGGCCAGCTTTAGAGATAAATTAATAGGTTTATTACGTAATATCGATGGTATTTCAATAGGTGTGCAACCCCTAAGTATATCTATTTCCTGGCGTAGGGGTAGGGCTGTACTTACATCACTATTGGAGGCTGTGAATAGGGTTGCCGAGGACCTAAACATAAAGGTTGTGTTGGCTATCGATGAGGTTCAGGAGTTGAGGGCGCTGGGCCTGAACATACCCATGCTTCTGGCGTATATTTACGATAACTTGGGCAATATTGTAGCCATATTGACTGGATCTCAGGTGGGCATGGTTTACGACACGTTGAGGCTTAATGACCCTAAATCACCGCTCTACGGTAGAGCAGTGGTTGAGGTGAAACTTAGGAGACTTAGTCCCGATGAGTCCCTGGACTTCCTAAGGAGGGGCTTTGAGCAGTATGGGGTCCAGGTTGGCGATGATGTTATTAGGGAGGCTGCGAGCAGGCTAGATGGCATAATTGGATGGTTAACGTTGTTTGGTTGGTATTATGTGCATGGTAATAGGGATCTAAACTCCATAATTGATGTGGCTGCTAGGCAGGAAATTGAGGAATTGAAATCATTCCTGACCAAGTCAAGGGCTGAGAATAGGTATAAGGTGATACTGAGGATCGTTGCCGAGAAGCCGAGGAGGTGGTCTGAGATAAAGAGGGCTGTGGAGATGGAGGAGGGTGTCATTGTGAACGACCGTAATTTCACGGATTTATTAAGGCATTTAATTAATATGGGTATACTTGAGAAGCAGGGCGATGCGTATAAAATAGCAGACCCTGTACTTGAGTACGGCGTTAGGAAGTACCTGAGATAATTATGTTAATTTTTGAGGGTGCACTTAATCATTGTATTGAGACTTGAGTTGAAGAATTGATTGTGGTTACGGTTACGTAAGGTATATAAAACTGGTGGCATACCAGTAACTGGTATGCCACCAGTTTCCTGTAAATTCTTCGATACTCGACCTAAGGTTAGTAGGGATGCCGTGTTTGGTAGGGATGACGTGATTAATGAAATTGAACGCTTATTGAACAATGGCTTTTGGCCTGTTATTCTCGGTCCCAAGAGGATTGGTAAGACTACGGTTATGAGGGTTGTGATTAATGAGCTTGGTGGAATATATATTGATGCATCGACAATAACGGGGCTTAAGGGCCTTGGACTTAGGCTTATCAATGAGATTAAGAGATTAAACATTAAGGTTAGGCTTAACCTAGCCGTGCTTCAATTGGATATTGAAAGAAGGCCTACGATAACTATCGAGGGATTAATTAAGGAGTTAGGTGATGTAGTTATTGGTATTGATGAGGTTCAGAACATAATTAGTCCAAAACTCCCTGCGCTTCTTTCCGTGGCTTATAATGAGTCTAGGGTCAGGTTTGTATTTAGTGGCTCATTAATTGGTACCACGCGGTTAATAATGAGGAGTCCCGAGTCCTTGGGTAGACCGTTGATTAGGTTTGAGCTTAAGCCCTTCACTAGGGAACAGTCCATGGAGTTTCTGAGGGTTGGTTCAAGGGAATGTGGTATCGGCATCAGCGATACCGAGATTGAGGATGCCGTAAGTGAGTTCGACGGTATTGTTGGTTGGTTAACGTACTATGGAAGCCTTAGATCAAGTGGCAAAGATCATTTAGAGGCCATGAAGGCCTAAGGGGTATTGCCAGGGAGGTTATTAAGGAAGAATTGAGTAGGTTAGGGAAGTATGAATTGGTAATTTATAGGGCATTGGCTACGTTGGGTAAGGCTAGATGGGTTGATATCAAGAGACTTACTGAATACCTAATCGGCCACTCAATAGATGATAAGACGTTCAGCACGAGCCTAAAGACCCTGGTTAATATGTACATGATTAGGGAGGTTGGGCGAGGTATTTACGAGGTTATTGATGAATATATGGCTAAGCTGGTCCGTGAATACGGCGTTTAATTACGGAATATCCATCATTAAGTCCTTGATTGATCCTTCATTCAAACCACGTGATACTTTGTCGCAACCACGCATAGCTAGCTAGGGAGGGGGTTAATGCAATCCTAGTGGGCACGGCCCTAATGAAGAATCCAAACCTGGCAGAAGATCTACCAAAAATAACAATACATTAATGATCGGAAACCCCCGAACCTTAACCTTCTTTTTCCACAAAGTATAAAGTATTACGATTAAATATATTTATATAGTTTAAGGTTCATGTGTATGTATTTAATAATTAATAATTAGCTATATAGATAACACCACTTCGCTCTCTACACCTTAATGGCTAATATTTCTCAAAATGCTCAATTTTTTTGACATAATAAGTTTTTAAACCTTTTTTTGACATCTGTCTGTCTGTATGCGAACAAACCTGGCTACGTATGAACATGATAAATGGGTGGTTACAATAGCCAGCTGGGCACTGTTAGCACTTGCCTTGGCGATGCTTTTAGGCGGGGTTTATATGCAAGTTGTTCTTCATGAGACTAAGGCACCCCTATGGTTAGGTATCGTGGCTGCATTACCATTGGCAATACCTCTAGAGCTTTGGAACTTCTCAGATCCAGATACTTTATTCAGAGTTATGGCTCTTCAAGACAGATTCCTGGTTGCATGCTTTGGCTTTGCGATCGGCCTTGGTGCAATACTTCTGTATGGATTAAACCTATTTACGCATCCCAACTTCGGCATTAAGGACCTATTCATAGGTGGTGTGGTTCTAGGCGGCTTACTATTCGGTATAGGTGTTGGTTTAGCAGGCTACTTCCCGGGCACCATATGGATAGCCCTTGGCCAGGGTAGGAGGGATGCGATATACGCGGTCATTGGGGGTCTGTTAGGGGCCTTCACCTGGTCCATGATATTTGGATGGGCAAGGGGCCCGCTATGGAACACGTTGAACTTTGGCCCAATAACCTGGCCCCAGCTCTTCGGTATACCGTTCAGTGATAAGGTTGGTATGTTTGTAGGCTCCATAGTCTTCGGCATACTGCTATTATTAGTATTCCTATTCTTACCAAGGTACCCGAAGATGCCTATTAAGCAGGCATGCGGATTCCACCTAGCTGGGGTCGGTAAGGAGACTGTTATCAGGTTCACGGACATGATGAATGATGACTTAGCCAAGTATCCCAACCAGAATAAATTCCTAGTGGAGTTGATTAACGAGAGTAGTGTTAGGAATGCTAGGTTTATAATGATCCTAGGCGCCGCCTTCACCATAGAGGCGGTTGCGTGATAATACTGCACCAGATATTTGGCGAATCAACGACATACTCATGGATAGGGGCCCAGATATCATACTTAATCAACCCATACTGGCTGCATCAAACCCATACTTCCAGCTATTCGGCGGGATGCATATAGTTAATGGGGTACCTGTTAATAAGCCATTTAGTGAAATAGGTTGGGAACCCATAACAGACCTAAGCACGTTCCTAGGCGGCTTAATATCGTCAATATTCATATCGAGGAGGTTCATGGGGTTCAGGCGCCAGATACCGAGGGTTTGGGTTCATAGGTTCGGTGAGTCAGAGTGGAAGAGGTTCCTCGGTTCATTCTTCGGAGCCTACCTTGTCCTATTCGGCGCCAGGATGGCTAACGGGTGTGCAAGCGGCCACATATTGAGCGGTGATATACAGATGGCTGTTTCAAGCGCGTTATTCCTAGTAATGGTAATGATTGGGAGCATATTAACCTTAAGATACGTGCTAAAGCTTAAGATAAACAACTGGGGCTACGTACAGTAAGCCAAAAATGCAACATATAGTCATTTAAAAATATTTTATTTTTCATTTCCTAAACATTGTTGCCTGAAATGGGCAAAGGAATACGATACTGCTACTAGCCATAACGGCATACTACTCACAGTCACCAATGACTGTCGATGGGCAAGTAGTTCAGAACTATGAACCAGTCCCAACGGTTGCCGAGGCTAAGGCTAGGTAAGTTCAAAACCCTCATGTTTAAAATTAGAAATAAAATACCTCTTTTCTTCACCAACATTATTAAATTCATCACATCCCTGCGTAAGGGTTATTAACCTGCATAGGCTTGACTATTGATTCAAGTGGCCACTAGGGATGAGTTGAAGAAGGCTATACTGGAGTTGATTAGGACTGATGAGGAGTTCCGCCTAGCCGTGGCTGGGGCCCTGGGCTTGGACACTATTCTTAATGAGCTTAAGGCGCTTAGGCAAGATTTCAACGCAATGTTAAGCAGAGTAATCAATATTGAAAGTAAAGTAACTAATATTGAAAATAGAGTAACAAGCATTGAAAATAGGGCAACTGGCCTTGAGGGTAGGGTAACTGGTATTGAGGATAAGTAACTAGCATTGAGAACAGGGTAACAAAAATCGAGAATAGGATAACAAACATTGAAGATAGATTAACAAAAATCGAGAATAGGATGACGGAGGTTGAGAATAGAATTACAAATATTGAGAACAGGCTGGCAAATGTTGAAAATAGGGTAACAAATATTGAGAATGTTTTAAAGAGGCATGAAGACTTACTGCAGAAGCATTCAAGGATTCTACAGGAACATAGTAGAATTCTTCAAAGCCACTCGACTAGGCTTGACGAGTTGACTAAGGATGTTCAGGACATTAAGAGGGCCCTCAACCAAATGACTACGACAATAAACCAGATGAATAGGACTCTTCAGAAGCTAACCTATAGCATTGAGGATGAGGCTATTGATGTGGTTTCCTGGAGGCTTAGGGAGAGGTTGGGTATT
>NZ_BBDO01000013.1 GCF_001316285.1 Vulcanisaeta sp. JCM 16161
GACGCCGAGCTTCTTCCTTAATTTCCAGGAGATCACGTCTATGGCCTCATCCTTAATGCTATAGGTTAGCTTTTGCATTGTTCTATTCATTTGGTTCAGCGTCTTCTTAATTTCCTGAACATCCTTGGTAAGCTCATCAAGCTTGGCCGAGTGGCTTTGGAGGATTTTACCGTGCTCATCAAGTTTATTACCGTGTTCCTGCAACAATCCTGTGTGCTCCCGCAGTATCCTGCCGTGCTCCTCAAGGATCCTGCTATGTTCCTCAGGGGTCTTCTCATGCTCCTGCAGTAACCTTGTGTGTTCCTCAAGTATCTGCCCATGCCTTCTCAACTCCTCCTCAATACTCGTTATCCTGCTTAGCATTGCGTTAAAGTCCTGCCTAAAAGCAGGTAATTGAAAAGAGAGCCTTGGTTCACGTCAACGCAATTCACGTGCGTAATGACAGAGGTTAATGAAATAATAGGTGGCTTTGAGTAGTGCAATGAGATAATTAGTTGAGACATTAATGATGAATTGATACTTCCACCTACCCTACATCAATGAACATACATAGAGACAAAACTACAAAACACCACAAAAACAAACAAACAAAAACACACCAACAACCTGCGTGGTGCGGCCGCCGGGATTCGAACCCGGGTTCTGCGGCTCGGCAGGCCGCCATCCTAGACCAGGCTAGACTACGGCCGCGGTTTGAAACACGCTATTTTGGGTTTTAAGCTTTTTGTATCGATTCCAGGTCTTCCTCCTCGATCTTAAAGGGCCTCGCTAATAGCAGGGCATTATCCATTTTCCTCAGTAATCTCTCCTTATTTATGTAGGGTACTTCGTTTTCTGCGATTAATTCTCTTGCCCTAACGATCAGTCTCCCAAACGCCTCTAGGTTGTTTTCCTGTATCTTCACAAAGGCTGCCGCTAGTATTATCAATCCCCGTATGCCCTCATTCCTGTTTTTACGCCATACCTTCTCGAGCACCTCATGGGCCTCCCAAAACCTCTCCTCGTTGAATAACTCAATGTACCTCCTAATGGCGTATTCCTCGTTGTGTTCCTTATCTTCTTCGAGGTCGATATTAATAACCTTCATGATTCTGAATCCTAGGCCTTCTATTTTGTGCGTATCTTCATCCGTGTTTACCTCTAGGTCGATTTCGAGGTGTTTTTCCGAAATTCTAATGTTTATTATCTTAAGATTTGATTTTTTTACGTAGGTTCATGAGCAGTGCTGGTCTATCCTCCGGTTTAAATCCAGGGTTATTTGCTATTAATAATACCCTAATGATTGCGAACTGACACGGCTATTTTTAATTCCTTTGGCTCATCCTTTAGCGCCGGCGCCTAATGCCAGTAGTCCTCTTACGAAGTACCTGCCCAGGAATATGAATATGACCAGTGGCACTATGGCGGCTATTAGCGAGCCGGCGTACGTCTCGTTGTACAACACGCCATAACCACCAATGTACTTCTGGACAGCCAATGCTATTGGTCTTAGGCTTGGTGACTCAACGAGCACTAGTGGTATGAAGAAGTTATTCCATGCCATTATCAGTATGTATATTGCCGTGGCTATCACGCCGGGCATTGCCAATGGTAGTAATATCCTTAGGAATACCGTGAAGTCGCTCGCCCCATCTATGTATGCCATCTCTATATAGTCCTTCGGTATGACGGATATGAATATGGACATAAGCAGCGCGCCAGTTGGTATGAAGAATATTAAGTAGGCAAGTATTAAACCTCCATAGCTATTAAATAGGCCGAGTGAAACCATAATCTTGACCAGGGGTACGGCAGCCACCTCGTAGGGTATGAACGTGCCTATGGCCACTAACGTGAATAATAAGTCACTCAGCCAATGCTTAAGCCTGTAAAAGCCAAACGCCGCCAACGCGCCCAGGAACGTGGATATCGCAACGACTGGCAAAACCACAATGGCACTATTAATTAATCCATAGACTAGGCTCTCGGCTACGGTCACTATGTTACTCACGTCAAACCCACTAGGCAGTAATACCGGTGTTGTCTCCGCGGCCAGGGTCGTTTTAAATGAGTTAACCACCATTGCATAGAGCGGTACTAACCATAGCACAATTATTATTGCAAGGACCACCTGGTGAATTACGGACCTGGCGTTAACCATACCATCACCCCTGGGTTATCCACCTCTTTAACCCATACAGTGCGTAGGGTACGACTACGGCAACCGCGATTGCAATGACTATACCCGCTATAGCCGTTGCCTCTGCAAAGTGCTCGCTTATGTAATCCCAGTATAGGTTAATAACCGCGGTCTCAACAAACGGATTTAATGCAACCATTCCATAAGGTAGTGAGAATATCCTTAGGGCGAACAGGAAGAGCAGTGCTGATGATATTATTAAGGCACCCCTGACGTTGGGTAATAATATCCTTAGGTATATCGTGAATGTTCCAGCCCCATCAACCTTAGCGGCATCAATCACTGACTGTGGCACATTCATGAGCATCGCGAGGTAGAAAATAACCGCAAGCCCTGAGTAGGCCCAGGTGGTTACTAGGAAGATGCTCCAGAAGGCATTTTGAGGGCCTAACCAATTAATCGCGGGTAGTCCAATTAGCTTAAATACGTAATCAAGCCCATACTCAACGTTATAGAGCCATAGCCATATAAAGGCATTGGCTATCATGGGCATTGCCAATGGGTATATTAATATCGATAGGTAGACATTACGTTGCGTATTACTCCTCAGGAAGAACAGTAACCCAGCCAATATTATGCCCAATGCATTACCGGCTGCGACGAGTAAGACCGCCAATAGCATTGACCTCTCCAATGAAGCAACGGTAATGGGGTTTGTAAGGATCTTCACGTATGTTTGGAGACCCACGAATTGCGGTATTGGGTTAAACAATGACCAATTAGTGAATGAGTAGTAATAATCCCAAAGGAGCATGTATAGGAGGAATACACCAAAGATTAAGGCGGGAGAGGAAAAAATAAGCATGGTTTTAAGTTCATGCCTCATTTAAATCACCCACTAACTACTGCTTGAGCTGTGACCCACGGTGGTACGTAGCAGCCTAGGTAGTGACCTGGCCAACCAAGGTACCCAAGGCCCAGCTGATTAGCCTTCAACCACTCAGCCTTCTCCTCCGCCAGTGCCGATGCTAATGTGCTCATCCACTGTGACGTACCACTCGGGCCAACCTCGGCGTAAGTCAGTAAGCTGGTCTATCTGGGCGAGGACGTCATCAAATACACCGCCATCACTAAGCTGGTATACGAAGCGGCACCAATCACTTGGATTCTTACTCCAGTTAACGAGCTCCTCATAACTCCACCACTGCTCCGGCGTGTTGTAATAATCTGTGGTTATGTTGGTGTAGAACGTTACGGCCTTCCACTTTGTCCAGGTCGGCTCACCACCGGGTATCCCACTGCCCCAGTACCACGAACTCCACCACTTAGCAAATAGGACTCCATAACTCTCGCCTGGGCCAACCGGGACAGCTACTGCATCAACAACTAGTGGGTAAACACCCGCGGTTCCTGGGAATGGCTCTGCCATGGCCGTTATGTTGGTCCATGACGTGTATGGCGGTATTGCTGGGTACGTCGTTGTGTTTAGGAAGTCATACGCATAGGTTACCCACCAATCACCATTTACTTGGAATGACGCCTTACCCTCAACGATCCAGGCAGCTCCCTGTGTCCATGTCATTGACTCCCAACCTGGGCAGTCAAGGGCCTGGAACTTCAGGAACCAGGTGTTTGTTTCATTGATTATTGCCTGAACCTGCGGATTACTTAGGTTAAGTGTTCCATATAGGAACTCCATGTATAGCTTGGGACCACCAAGCGCCAGGAATATGTCCTCCCATAGGTTGAACTGGTCCCAGCCACTGTCACCGCCTGGTATCATGAAGCAAATACCATGCTGATAAAGCACGTACGCATCATAGTACAGTTGGTCAATTGTTGTTGGTATTGGTAGGTTATACTCCCTCAATACCTGCGGGTTAAAGAATAGTAGGCCACCCCTATGCACATTCACTGGGAATAGGTACATGTGGCCATTGAACATGCCGGCCTCCATGACGGGTATTGACACGTTACCCGTACTAATAAGTGATAACCACCAAGATGTTGCATTATAGAATGAGTTAGCGCCTTGAGGTGCAATTTCTATGTAGCTAATCATCTCGGGTCCCTCGTGACTCTGGAATGTCGTTGGTGGCTTACCAGCCTCAATCAATGCGATAATTGCGTACTTGGCCGACGTACCACCAGCACCGGCACTACGTACGGCACAACAAGTATGTGGAAGTACTGCTCAAATAATGGCCAGGTATGCTCACCAGCCACCTTACCAGTGGTTGCCCACCAGGTGTAGAAGAGAACCTCCTTGGGTGGTGGCGGCACTGTTGGCCTGGTCGCGTAATAGGCCAGTAGACCACCAAGGACCACAACGACGACTATTAGGACAACAACCCATATTAATGTTGTACGAGAGATTCCTAGACGGGCCGTCATACAGTCTTTTGGGTATTTTCATAAATTTTAAAGTTTTAGGGTATTATAGGTATACTTGGGTACACCTAGGTATCAATATTGATGAAAATATATCGCACTTATTAAGATATAATACTATAGTTGTGAATTGTATTGAGTTATTTATTTATAAATGATTAAATAATACTAAGTTAGTTATAATGTTAAAATAGTGCTGTCGGCTTTTATTGCTGTATGGAGTCCGTAATCATAACCGGCGCGCCCGCTATAGTACTTAATCCAAGCGATAATGTCGCCGTAGCTCTTAGGGATTTGAGGGCTGGCGAGGATGTTGAGTTGGTAATAGGTAATTCAAGGGTTAAGGTTAAGTTACTTAATGACATACCCTTTGGGCATAAATTTGCCATTAGGGATATTCGTATGTGTGATTACGTGATTAAGTACGGCCATGTAATTGGTAGGGCTAAGCGTGACATTAAGGCTGGCGAGCACGTCCATGTTCACAATGTGGAGAGTTTAACCGCTGTTCACAGTGTCTGTAGGGGTGGTAATCCATGAGTAGGCCCACGATACTTGGCTACGTAAGGCCTGACGGTAGGGTTGGCATTAGGAATTACTTACTTGTGATGTCAACGGTCGTCTGCTCGAGCTTCGTAACCCGTAGAATCGCAGACCAGGTACAGGGTGCCGTGTCCATTGAGAACCCATTTGGCTGTGGTCAACTTGAGCCTGACCTTGAGATCACTAAGAGGACGTTAATTGGTATGGCTAAGAATCCAAACGTGGGCGGCGTCCTCGTTGTTGGTCTCGGTTGCGAGCAGATACAAGCCGATGACTTAGTTAAGGAGATTGAGAGGACGGGTAAGCCCGTGGAGAAGGTCGTGATTCAGGAGGTTGATGGTGGGACCCCAGCGGCAATCGAGAAGGGTATCACATTACTTAGGAGGATGGCTGAGGAGGTACTTTCACAAAGACCTGAGGAGGTTGATGTATCGAACCTGGTCATGGGTGTTGAGTGCGGAGGGTCAGACGCAACCTCCGGGTTGGCGGCTAACCCAGTCGTTGGTTACGCATCAGATAAATTAATTGATCTTGGTGGCACGGTAATACTCTCAGAAACCCCTGAAATGATTGGCGCCGAGGACATACTCGCCAAGAGGGCTGTGTCTAAGGAGGTTGGCGACAAAATAATTAAGGTGGTTAGAAAATGGGTTAACCTGGCCGCATCCTACGGCGTTGATTTAGTTGGTACACAACCATCACCGGGCAACATAGCGGGTGGTTTAACGACTATTGAGGAAAAGTCACTAGGCGCCATAATTAAGGGTGGTTCTAGACCAATACAGGGTGTTGTTGATTACGCTGAGGAGGTGAGGGGCAAGGGCTTGTGGATAATGGATACGCCGGGCTACGACATAATGTCCGTGGTAGGCATGGTTGCTGGCGGCGCTACCCTGGTTGTATTCACCACAGGCCGTGGAACACCGACAGGCAATCCAATAGCCCCTGTGATCAAGGTCACGGCAAACCCATATACGGCTAAGAAAATGCGTGAAAACATAGACTTTGACGCGAGCACCGTGACACTTGGCCAGGAAACAATCGAGCAGGCTGGCGAGAAGCTGTTCAAGTTAATAGTGGATGTGGCTAGGGGTAGACCAACAAGGGCTGAATTGCTTGGGTTCAGGGAATTCGTAATACACAAGATAATACCATCATTTTAAACCATAATTAAGGAGCAGTAACTGTTCAGTTTCCTTAAGCGTTCCCCTGACAACATCAACCTCAAGACCCAAGGCCTCTAAGGCGGTAACTCCAAGCACGTTTACATCCTTTTCCTCGCCAAAGATCACGGTTACGGCACCCCTCCTACCCATAACCTCAATAATGGCACCACCAATATCACGCTCAACATAACCACCAAATGCAAGGAACCTCCTTTTCTCGAGTGGCTTAATCCCTATTGAATTCAGGAGTGAGGACGATATTACGGAGTAAATGGCCCCAGTATCAACAATGCCATCAACCTCAACATACTTACTCATGTCGGCTGGATTATAGACCTTAAACTTAACCTTAACAATTCCCATCAACATTTTAAGCGACTAACGACCTTTTAAATCTACCCATCGCTGATGTTTGCTAATTCGTAGTATAGTTTTAGTAGGGCTTGGGTGCCCTTTTCACCGAGTCCCTTGGCTACCAAGCATTGTATAGTTGTAGTGTTAATGCCGTACCTGGTAGTGGGACGTTGAGTTTGTTCGCAGTCTCTATGGCGTACCTAAGGTCCTTCCTTAGGTGGGCTGCCCTGAATCCAGGTTCGAAGTCTCCCTTCATCATCTTGGGCATGTAGTACTGAACCGTGAATGAGTTCGCAGCGCCAGTGGATAACACCGTGAACAGCTTCTCCATGTCGATACCTGCCTTTTTGGCGAGTGCCATTGCCTCGGCTACGGCGAGCATGTTAATACCAACAACTATTTGATTGAGAAGCTTGAGCATCTGGCCATTACCAACATCGCCGGCATATATTATCGTCTTACCCATCGCCTGAAGCACTGGCTTGACCCTCTCAAAGACCTCGTACTTGCCGCCGACCATTATGGTTAACGTGCCCTGCCTAGCCCCAATATCACCGCCAGTCACTGGTGCATCCAGGAACTCAATACCATATCTGCTCAACTCCCTAGCAAAATACCTAGCATGTTCTGGGGAGTTTGTGCTCATATCAATGACTATGAGGCCGGGGTGAGCACCATGAATAACGCCACTAGGTCCCAGTAGAACCTCCTCCACATCTGGTGCGTCCGTGACCATATCAATAACGACGTCGGACCTCTCGGCAACCTCCTTTGGACTCTCCGCAACCGGTATACCGAGCTTCACGAAGGGCTCGGTCTTCGACCTAGTCCTATTATAAACAATTAGTGGGAAGCCGGCCCTGTGAATGTTCATGGCCATGGCACTACCCATAATACCAAGCCCTATGAATCCGACCCTAAGCCTCTCCATACAAATAAGCCATGACCCACCACTTAATATTCATTGCCTATAACCTGTTTAAATAGAGTCATTATTTAAAGGCGCATTTGGTAAGTCGGTAATGTGAGGCTTGTTAGGGTTGAGGATGCGGTCGGCAGGTGCTTGGTTACGACACGACGTACGTGGGCAAGGATGGGGCAACGGTATTACTGCCCAGGGGCCACGTGATTACCAGGGATGATGTCGAGAGGCTTAAGAACTCCGGTGTTTACTTCGTTTGGGTTGAGGGTAATGAGGAGTCAAGCGATTTAATGTATGAGTGGGAGATTGCAGAGACCGTGGCTAGGGCCGTGGCTGGGGAGAACACGTATGTCAGGCCAGCGAGGCAGGGCTCCGCCTGGATCATGTCCAGCATTAATGGTGTCCTCAGGTTGATACCCGCGGCCTAACCGAACTAAACCTTAGCGGCAATGTCCTACTAATTACTAAGCAGGGCATGAGTGGCGTTATTAGGGATGAATTGGTTGGCGTTATTGACGTGATACCGCTCAGCATGAGGAGGGGCGAGGTTGAGGAACTACTGAGGTATAGGAATTTAGTCAGTGTCGTGCCGTTTAAAAGGAGGAGGATTGGCATCGTTATAACGGGGACCGAGATTTACCAGGGTAGGAAGAGGGACCTCTACTACCCAGTGATTAAGGCTAGGGCCGATAAGTACGGTTGGGAGGTGGTATTCAACACGGTGGTGCCTGACGATGAGGATAAGATAATGGGTGCCGTGAAGGAGGCCGTAAGTAATGGTGCGGAGGCTGTGGTGGTGACGGGCGGCATGTCCGTTGATCCAACGGATAGGACGCCAATCGCCATAAGGAGCTTGGGGCTAAGGTCGTAGCCTATGGAGTACCCATTAAGCCTACGACCATGACCATGATAGCCATTCTCGATAATACCCCAATACTCGCCGTATCGGCTGGAGGGATCTACTATAGCGATTATAATGCAATAGATATATTCCTGCCAAGGTTAATGGCAGACTTAATACCCAGCAGGGAGGAAATAGCGGCAATGGGCCACGGAGGATTACTACCGAATTATAAATTAAGCCATTAAACCGTTATATTAAGTGCATTAAGTACCTCAATGGCGATATCCCTCGCCCTACGCGCCTTGGATAATGCCTCCATGGCGCTTGAACGGTTATAAATCATGCCGGGCGTAAACCGGCATTTGGCTCGCCGTAGGTTGAGCGTGCATGTTCAACTGCCAATTCATGCTCATCCTCGCCAATTCAATAATCAATTCCTTAACCTCACCTGGCAATTGATTGATAATGCCATTAGTTGGCTTGATGGGTCATGGCTCCAGGTGGGCACTTGGTAAATAGCTATTATTGCCTTCGCGAAGTTTTCAACAGCTAATTGCGAATAATGTACGCACCCAGCCCAATCCTCGATTGAGCAGTACCTCTCAGCCCTACTTAGGTGCTCATTAGCTAATCCATACCTATACCGAACCTCACTCATTGGTCGATCATATTATCCTAACCCGCTCCAATGGCCTTGGTAATACCCAGTAGTACGCCTTACCGTCCTTAACCCTCCTGAGACCGCTTTCAATAATCCTACGCCTCACACGACTTAGGAACGCCTCCAGCTCGCCAGTCCTATCCATCAACACCACAGCGTCCCAATAAATGTTGAGTAGCAGCGGCGTTACCACGCACGGGTTTAGGAAGTCATTAATATCCATGTCGAGCACGGTCAGTGGGTAATCACGTAGTAGGGCACTAACCGCCAAATAAATAGCCCTCCTCCTCCTAATGTGGTCAACACCACTTAAACCCCTGTGAAGGATTAACAAATCGACATCACTACGCTCCCCCGCCTCACAGCGGGCCAGGGAACCGAACAGCAGTACGGCAATGAAATTACCACTCACTAACCTGTTCAGTTTAGTCCTTAAATCATTAATGGTGTCTTGGCAATTAATCATTACCATATGCAATGAAGTTTAAACCCTTAAATGTCTTTGGTATCCTTATCATGCCAACTCTCCCAGTGGTTTGGAAATAATTCTAATGAGGAATTGAATGTAAAGAACTCAAGTGGTTAAATAGCTGTGCATTATTTCACGGCTTAATCAATGATTTAAGGGGAAAATAATGGGCTTGTACCAGCGCTGGGGATTATGATAATGCGGTTTAATCTCCATGAGAATGCCTTATAAGTTTGGAAATTGAGGTAAGGCGGGGATGGAGGAGTTGATTAGGGCTGCTGAGGAGCGTGGTATTGACGTTGAGGACTTGATAATAAATGCCATTAAGAGTAGGAGTAATGACCCAATGGAGTCAATAAGGATAAGGCTTGAGTTGGCTGAGAGGTTCATAACCGAGGCTAAGGAGAGGTTGAATGCAAATGACGCAATCCAGGCCAGTGAGAAGCGTATAAAGCTGCCGAGGAGGTTATTAAGCATTAGCCGAGAAATTGAATACGAGGGAATACCAACAAGCGATTAAGGAGGGCAGGTGGTATACCTATTACCTATCCTCAGTGGCCTCAAGACTCGATTGGAGTAGGAGGGGTTGGTCGTCAGCTTACATACTCCATGTCTGGGGCTTTCACGAGAATAAGCTGGACATAAACTCAGTGAGGGAGTATATTAAGGATGTTGAGGAGATGGTCATTAAAGCCAGGGAAGAGTTACTTAAATGATCGTAAATAACGATATTAATTGTATACCTAAACGCATCCCTACATGCCACACCTAAGTCTTTACGGAATCCCTGATGCTAATGGTATGGCTTCAATGAAGTACTTAAGTGCCCAACCCCACTGAATTTCATTTGAGCTCTGGCCTATCCATTGGATCTAATGATCTTAAAGTCCTCAGAATTTTTGCGTGGACATTATGAATCTCCCTAAGCGACGGTGTGATTTAATAGCCATGCGAGTCCCCAGCAGTTCCTCCCTACGTAAAACGAAGAATAACACCTTAAGTACCTCCTTAACTACTTAATGCACGTAAAACGTAGTCCTAGACCATCTACCAGCCTTAGGACAGGCTCGTCATTGGCAAGATCCTCTTCAGCCGACCGAATCCGTAGTAATGATTCTCTACATATTATTACGGTATCTAAAATAATTTTCGTGTTAATAAAGGTATAGGCCGGTCACATTAAGCCTTAATTAACTTTATTAATTTTCAAGGTTGGAATGATAATTGTGGAATTACCTGAGGAGATCCTGAAAATCATTAAGGAGAGGGGTATCGATGTGGTAGATCTCGTATTGAGCGTAATATCTAGGACCGACCCCACGGAGGGCATTAGGCTTAGGCTTGAATTAGCTAGGAGGTACATGACCGAGGCCAGGGAGTACATGAATAAAGGCGATTCCATTCAGGCCAGCGAGAAGGCATATAAGGCCGCTGAGGAGGTGGTGAAGGCATTGGCTGAGAAATACGGCTTACCAGAGCATCATCAAGCAGTCAAGGAGGGTAGGTGGTATACGCATTGGTTAGGTTCTGCCGTTAATAAATTAATGAGAACGCTAGGCAACTGGGTATTAAGTGGTTGGACCAGCGCATACTTTCTTCGCGTGTGGGGCTTCCATGAGGCTAAATTGGGCGTTGATGATATTATTAGTTATGTTGATGAGGTTGAGAGGATGATTAAGGAAGCCGAGAAGGTGTTGGCGCATTGAATTAGGACTAAATATGTAAAATAAAGTGTTTTTTTTAAGATAGCCATATTATGGCGTAACCGTGGCATTATTCGGTTGGGTTGGGAAGGTGCTATATATTGACTTAAGCAGCGGTAGGACCTGGACAGAGAGCGTTGGTGAGGATATTTACGATAAGGTACTCGGCGGCGAGGGACTTGCCGCATACATAATATATAAGCACTTCAGGGAGATAAAGGGTCCGCTTGACCCATCGAACATTCTCGTGTTCGCCACGGGGCCGTTAACAAGCGATATTATTCCACAGAGTGGTAGGGTGTCGATAGGCTTCATATCGCCACTCACTGGGATATGGGGATCGACCCACGTAGGTACTAGGTTTGCCTATGAGTTGAAGAGGGCGGGCTCGATGCGGTGGTCGTAATGGGTAAAGCCGAGAAACCCGCCTACATATACATTGAGGAGGGGCAGGCGGACATTAGGGATGCAGGCAAGTACTGGGGTCTCGATATAATAGAGACCGTGAATGCATTGAGGAGGGACCTTAACGACCAGTCGATTAAGGTATTAGCGATAGGACCTGCTGGGGAGCACTTGGTTAAGTTCTCGACGATAGCGAATGAGGAGGGCATTGGCGGTAGGCTGGGGGTGGCGCCGTCATGGGTAGTAAGAACCTGAAGGCCATAGTTGTTAAGGGCACAAGGCCCATTGAGTATGCGTATCCCGAGGAGTTGAGGAGGTATGTTAGGGAGTTGAACGTTAAGCTGGGCAGCTCCGCCAGGGGGGTCTCGCTTAGGAAGTTCGGCAGCGCTGGTAGCGTGGGTATTTATAATGAGATTGGTAACATACCCGTGAGGAACTTCGCCTGGGTAGGTGGGATGATAATGAGGTCTTCAAAATAACCGGTGAGACCATGGCGAAGACGATACTCGAGAGACCATACCCATGCACCACGTGCAGTGGCCTGTAAGAGGTTTGTCAGGGTTAAGCCAGGTAAGTGGTTTGATAAGGAGTTCAGGGGCTTGGGCCCTGAGTACGAGACAATATCGCTATTCGGCACAAACCTATTAATCAGTGACCTGGAGCCATAGCCAGGATGAATGAGGAGTGCGATAGGCTTGGGCTTGACACAATATCCACGGGAAACGTGATAGGGTTCATATTCGAGGCCGCGGAGAAGGGGTTAATCAGCAGGGAGATTGAGGGGTTAAGGCTGGAGTGGGGTAATGCGGATACCGTGATTAGGCTAATACGAAAGATAGCCTATAGGGAGGGCATTGGCGACCTACTGGCTGAGGGCGTGAGGAGGGTTTCTGAGAAGATCGGTGGACAGGACTTCGCAGTGCACGTTAAGGGGCTGGAGATGCCAGCCCATGACGGTAGGGCCTTCTTCGCACATGCCTAAGCTTCGTAACGATTAATAGGGGTGCTGATCACCTTGGCTGGCCGCACATGCCGTGGAGGGGCATTGCAGTGCCTGAGCTCGGCATTAACGCGAGGGATGATAGGTATAATGAGTCTGAGGAGGTGGTTGACATAGTCATTAAGATGCAGAACCTAATGACCGTGTATGACTCACTGGTGATGTGTAAGTATGCATTCACCGCAGGGTTGACCGTCACGGACATAATAAACCTACTGAAGTACACAACAGGTAAGGAGTACACCGTGGATAAGCTCATGGAGATAGGAGATAGAATTTGGAAGATAGAGAGGTGGATAGACAATCAACTGGGGATAACGAGTAAGGACGACAAACTACCAAAGAGAATGCTAACACCGCACGCAAATAGAAACGGCACAAAGGTTCCATACGTAGTCGAGAAGTGGTTGCCAATATATTATAGAAGGAGGGGTTTAACGGAGGATGGCATTGTTAAGGAATTAGACGTATAAGTTAAGTCCAGTTAAATTATAGATTTTATTCCATAAAGCCTTTGGTACGGTATGGGCACAGCGTTGGGATCGACGTGAACGTCGATCACCACGGCCTTATCAGAATTAAGGGCATCCACAAGTAATGGCTTGAGTTCTCCCTACGGGTTATCGTAATGCCCTCGGCACCCAATGACCTTGCCAACAATGCAAAGTCAATGCTTGGCAACCTAATAAGGGACCCAGTAACATCACTAAACCTAACCCTCTCATAAACGCCTAAAACCCTGTAGGCAGAATCATTAAACACCACTATCCTCGGCCTAGCGCCGTATTGAACGGCCGTCGATACCTCAAGCCCTGCATTAGGAAACCGCCATCACCAACAAGGGCCACCACATCACTATCCGGCTGAATTATTGAGGCAGCCACCAACAAAGAGCGGTGTTTCGCTTCTCTCGGCCTGTGGCACAGTTAATCCAAGCATTGCAACAAGAAAATCCACATTCCTCTTCCTGCACTCCTCAGCCAGCTTCAATTTACTCGGTATATCCGTGGTGCTGGTCTCAACGGCTATTAGACCTGGCCTAGGCTCTTAAGCTTCCCTAAACTCATCCTCCTGGTGCTTCTTAGCGTCTATCCAGAGCTTTGTGGTTTCCACGTACTTAACCCCATGTTTGGTGATAAAAATACTTTAGGTTTCAATAACCCTCCTGGCGTTGGCGATTAAGTCTCAATGAGCTTTAGGTAACTCGTTATGTCCTCAACGCTCAGTTTACCCTCATGGAAGCCCCAAACATGCAGCGCATATCCAGCCGCCCAGCCAGCCGCAACCCAATTCCCCAGTGTTGATGCGAGCCTATTACTGGCCTTTTGAAGATAATGCGTAAACCACCTACCTTCCTTTAAAGCCTGTTGGAACTCTGGTATGTTGTATTTCTCTGCGAGGGCCTTTACGGCCTCTTCAGTCGCTTTATACGCCTTCTCGGAGCTTGGGCAGCATCGCCCTTAGCCACGTATTCCTTAGCCTCCCTTAGATATTTCTCAGCCAGCTCAAGCCTAGCCTTAGCCAGCTCTCCAGGGTCAAGGCCGGCTGCTTTAATAATGGAGTAGGTTAGGAGGTCCTCAATGTCAAGTCCTAAATCCTTAATCCTATCATAAATTGCCCTGGGCAATTCTATTAAAACAACGTCCTCACCCATCGAACATATTTATCAAATATGGTTAATAAGCATAACTACGTAGACCTCAAGGCTCAAGTACCCCTGGCGCTAGTTACTAGGTTTTCTATGGGTCTCATATACCTCATTAGGTCATCAGTACCCAATTTGGCCTCATGAAACCAGACATACAGGAAATACGTACCTCCACCCGTTTAATACCCAGTCGCCTAACTGCTCAGCCAACCTACCGGCCACCGAACCCAATTGATAGGTATACCACCTACCCTCCCTCACGGCTTGCTGGTACTTAGACGCGTTGGATTTCTCGGCCAACGCCTTAACAACCTCCCCAGCAGCCCTATAAGCTTATCCGAAGCTTAAACAGCATCACCCCTACCAACGTAACCCCTAGCCTCATTAATCTACTTCTCGGCGAGCTGTAGTCGTAGTTTTACCCCGATTGATGGGTCATTCCTACTTATTGCATTTATTATCAAGTCCATGACGTCAATACCCCTCTCCTCGGCGACCTTTATTAATTCCCTGGTATTTCCATTTAATTAAGGATTAAACGGTTCGGCTTATATCTTCACTTACCCAATTTTATCACGGGTGTCCTCTGTGTTCCAAGCCCTGTTATTGATATCTCAACGACATCCCCATGCATTAGGGTTATGGGTCTCGGCGGTATTATGGCGGTTCCCGTCGATAGTAGCGTTCCGTCGGGGACCGCATTATCCCTAATTAGGTACCTTATCTGTTCCTCAACCCTCCTCCTCATCCTAGAAGTGCTTATACTGCCCTCGAAAATCACGGAACTACCTCTTATAATCCTCATGCTTATCGTCAGGTCATACGGATTACCAACCTCGTCAGGCGTCACTAGAAATGGTCCAATGGCGCAGGAATTATTGTAAATCTTTGATTGAGGCAGGTAGAGTGGGTTTTGGGCTTCCAAATCCCTTGCGGACACATCATCACTTATTGTGTATGCCAGTATCCTACCGCCTGAGTCAATCACGACGCCGAGCTCGGGTTCCGGCAACGTCCACTCCGAATCACTCCTAATGGCTATTGGCTCGCCATGGCCGACGCACCTATTCGCTGTACCCTTAAAGAAGATCTCGGGTCTCTCCGCATCATAAACGAGTTCGTATATGGTCCTGCCCCTTATCATTGCCACGTCCTCCTCGCTATACCTAGCCCTGGCAACCTCATACACAATTCCACTACCCCAGACTTCCGGTGGATCGTAGGGCTTCGTGAACCTGAGCCCCTTATACGTGTAGTCCCTGGCCAATAATTCATCAATATTAACATTAACCTCAGGCCCAAGCGGAACGTCCCTACCTTCCGAATAAAGCTTAAGTGCCGTGACGGGGTCGCTAAGTAATACGTAGACCCTATTACTTACTATTGCGAAGTTACCGACCCAACCACCATTAGTGAGTCTGAAGATCCTCATACATTGATTATGAACCTAGAAGCCATTTATGTGTTATATATAACATGGTTTAATTGCATAGAAATAATTCATTAAGCACAGCTTTTATTAATGATGCCTCACCAATCCTCCTAAGTAGGGACAACCGCTAACGGCTTGCTAAGGCCGGCCTTAAGCCCTTCAATCTCCCCATCCCTATTAAGTAAATCCCTAGGGCTCTCCTTAACCCCACGTCAAGGGGCAGTTACCCTCCCAACCTATGAACTTACCTTTTAATGACTCTGGGGATTAACCCGGCCCTAATTGCGTGGTCTACGAGGACTATGGCTGTCATGGCCTCGGCAGCCAGTATGGCCTTTGGCGCCGTTGACACGTCATAACGCCCCTTAAAGGTTATCGTAGTCTCCACCATCTTCTCTAGGTCCACTGTCCTCTGCACCTTCCTAATGCTGGGTGTCGGCTTGAAGGCGACCCTAAACCTAATGGGCTCACCAATGCTCATGCCGCCGAGCATCCCACCAACTGTTGGTCTCAAGCCTTGGCCTACCATCCCTAAGCACTATTTGGTCATTAGCCTCACTACCCTCATCCTAGCCAGCCTAAAGCCAAGCCCAAACTCAACACCAACGGCACTACCTATCGACATAACCGCCTTCGCCAAATCAGCCTTTAATTTATCAAAGACGGGCTCACCAAGCCCCGGCGGAACCTCCGTGGTTATTACCTCCCCAATACCACCAACGCTATCGCCATCCCTAGCCGCGCTTATTAGCACATCTATGGCCTTCCTCATGGCGTCATCATCAACCATGGGCAGCGGCTTCTCCCAGGCCTTAACAACATCCTCGAAGGTGTAATCCTCCCTGGAAATAGCCACACCACCAAGCTCTACCAGGTGGCTCGCCACCTCAACATTTATCGTCTGCCTAAGCACGGCCTTCGCAATCGCCCCAGCCACCACCCTAGCCACAGTCTCCCTACCGCTAGCCCTACCGCCACCCCTATGGTCATAAAACCTACCAAACTTCAGGTAGTAGGCTAAATCGGCATGGCCCGGCCTAGGCCTCATCCAAAGCTCACTGTAGTAGTCCGAAATAGCCCTCCTATTCCAAACAACAACCGCTACTGGCGTACCTTCGGTAAACCCATCCTTAACCCCAGACAGTATTTGAAACTCCTCATCCTCACACCTAGGATTAAGAATCGGCAACTGACAAAAACGCCTCCTCTCAAGCTCCCTCCTGATAAGGGACTCATCAATAGCCACACCAGCCGGAACACCATCAACCACAACCCCCACAGCAGGTCCATGGCTCTCCCCAAAGGTCACAACCCTAAACACACGCCCAAAGACACTACCCATCAAACCAACGCACTATTTAACCTATATAAACATTCAATTAAGGGCAAAAAGACGCAAAAACTTAAAATCCCAATTACCGTTATATAAGTCGCGGCCGTCGTCTAGACTGGTCTAGGATGGCGGCCCCCCGAGCCGCAGAACCCGGGTTCAAATCCCGGCGGCCGCACCACGCGGGTTGTTGGTGTGTTTTGTTTGTTTTGGGTCCGTGGGCTTTGGGTGGGGCAGTTCAGCCTTTTGATCGCCCTTGCTATCGCCCTTGCCCTCCTTTCCTTGCCCTCGCTGGCTGCCTCCTCGAGCATTCTCCTAAGCGCCTCACAGACTCTCTTCGTGAGTTCTTGGTCCCTCTCGATTACGTACATGCCTATGTAGACCTCGAAGTCGCCGCCGCCAGGCCTCAGCCCAGCGTCGTAGCCAACCCTCTTTAACAACTTCAAAATCGCCATCGCATCCCCATAGTCCCTACGCCACACCCTGAGCTCTACTGTGCCGTTGTTGTTCACGTGGACGTTCATCCTCACGCCGGCAACCTCGATTGATGACCTGCCAAGTGCTTGGGCTCCATGCCCGCCAACGCCATTAAACGCCTAGGCTTCTCGGCATCGGGCAATTGAGCCAAGTCCTCGATCAATGCCTTGACTGTTTTATCGCCGAGCATTTTCCTAGCCAGCTCGACGGCTTTGGAAGTCCAAACTGTGTAGGCTACGGCATACCCATTATCACTGCCCAACCTAAACCCTAGGCCCTCCAGTCTCTTTATCGCGTTCCTCCACAACCCGAGCTTTGACTTGCCCATGGTGAGCCCAACTCTCTTTTTCTTAATATTTACATCGCCATCGCCGAGCACTGCATACAGCGTGAATGTTGGGAACTCCTCATCGCCGAGCCTGCCCGCTTCCTCAGCGACGTCGGACTTGCTTTTGAACACGCCCCTGTGGTCAGTAGCCCTTAATTGCCAGGTAACGCCCACATCACCATCATTTATGCCTAGACCGCTTATGCGCATGCGGTTCTTCCCAGGCCAAGCAGTTAGCCAAGCGATGGCTTGCCATAGCTGTGTAGTGCCCATCTTTGGATAGCCCTCCTCATCAATCGAGCCATCGGTCAATAATAAGCCGCACTGCATAGCCCTAAGCCTATTGCCACTGAAGAGTTTGGGCACGACAACGTTGATGCCCCTGAGGCCAGTGAGCGATATTTGCATTGTTATACTCCCTGACCCAGCGACCCTCGCCATTTCAATCGCCAAGCCATCCGTGTATAGGCGTGCCGTGAACGACTTATCCTTATCAAATGGTTCACCGCTAATGATTATCTTCGTCCCGCCACTCCTTAGTTTATTGATTAGCTCCTCGAGCTCCTGCCTGTAGGTGCTTAGCCACCTCTCCCTTGCCCGCTTTAGTAGCCTCAGCATTTCCTTGCCAATGTCGAGCATCGCCCTTCTTAGGTTTGCAATGCCTTCGTCGTTGCCCTCCCCAATCTTCGCTTTAACCCTCTGCAGCCAGTTGCCTAGGGCATTGATTGCGTTGTCGAACGGCGTTGCCGATTCACTGAGCAGTACGGCTCTGTGCCTCTCGACCCTAATCATGAACTCATTGATTAGCCTCATGGTTTCCTCAACGACCCTCGGGTCATCAACTTCCTCAACGCACTCAAGCCTCCTCGAGCCACTGACCCTCCTACCCCAACAAATCCCTAGAGCCATGAGCCATCCAATGATTGACTCCCAACAGAACTAATAAGCCACTGCCGAATCGATGCTGGGTTAGCTTGAGTAGACAATTAAGAGGAGGACCGTAGTCCGCGTTGGCGGTGAGGACGCGGAACAATGGACAGCAATCCCCAGAGGCAAGTGGGTATTGCCCGGTCTTTGCCGGGTCTTTGCTGAACAATTTCCTCGAATTTCGAGGGAAAATCGCCAATTGGTTCTTGAGAAATAAAGAACATTGGTTTGTTTTGGCTTGGGGTTGCTGTCCATTGTTTCATGCTTTGCCGTTGCGTCTTCCTCAT
>NZ_BBDO01000014.1 GCF_001316285.1 Vulcanisaeta sp. JCM 16161
CGCTGAACCACTGGTCCTAGATGCAATGCCCTGTAAAGGCAATATCATATAGATTAATTCTATTCTTAAGAATATTTTAAATTTATTCTCATTCCGTAAGGAAAGTAAATAACGCGTATTTTTAAATAAACATGAACCACGGCAATCAATAATTCGTCCAAGGCCCACGGGCCTAAACAAAACAAACAAAACACAAACACCAACAACCTGCGTGGGGCCGGGGCCGGGATTTGAACCCGGGTTCACGGGCTCCACAGGCCCGCAGGTTAATTGCCCGAGACTGGGTTTCCCCAGTCTCGCCAGACTACCCTACCCCGGCAATGGTTCTCTTATTATTCATGCTTTTAAGTTTTTGTCCTTTAATGCCCTCACTTAAGTCTCGATCTTGTTTAATTTTACCGCTGCTTTTAACGTTGTTTCTCGTTTTGCTTTTGTAGAATGGTTTAAATACCCATCCCTTTTTATCGTTTGCTGTATGAATGAGGGTATTGAGGAAGGCGTGGTTTTTGTGAATATGGTTTTTGTGGTAATGACGGCTATTTACTCATTAGCCTTTCAATTAATACTGCTATTCAATAATTCATTAATTGCCATTGGCTTGAGCGTTGCCGCCTGGCTTATACTTGCTTATGCGTTGGTCACTAGGCGTGGTCCCTGGGCCTTGGTATATGCCAGGGTTCATAAGGCACTTACTGGCGTTAACGTTCTTGGTATAACCAGGACCGAGAGGTTGCTGTTGATGCCCTACGTAATTAACTACGCAATCACCATACCACTCGCGGCACTCACTGAATACCCAATACTAAGTCTGGCCCTGAGGATAATGGCCACGATGCCCATGTTCATAATGATCGGAGAATTCACAGCACTACCGCGCATGATAATTAATAATCACTTAGAGACGCCTTAACCCTAATTACGAGGCCCTCACGCCAATTAAAAAGAGATAGAGATCTTGATTGTTCGTAATCCTCATTAATCTAGGGTGTAATTAAATATGCATCATTATTATTAAATCATTAAGGAGTTATAGCCCCGAGGTCCCGGCACGCCGGTTTCCCGCGGCCTCGCGGACCGCAGTACTCCCGAACGCGGCAGGGCGTTTCACTTCCGGGTTCTGGTGAGTCCGGGTGGTGCCACCCTGCCTATGGCCGGGTTACCTCGGTTTGGCCATTAATGACGTAATTAACCCAGTTTTTAAGCTTTATTGACATTAATATGGCCAATGGTAAGTTTAGATGTCGTGCATGCCAGGTTTCAGCCTGGTGATGAACCGGGTATTGGGCAGTCTCGGGATAGGTAACGTAGTTAAAAACCAGTTAATTCTCGCAATCACTAGTGGCTGTGAATGCCGGTAATGGGTATGTAAATAAGCATGAATGGGCTAGGTAATCTTTGAGACGTATGTCCTAACCACCTCATTCATTCCCTGCCTCTTCATGTTTTCACCACTTAGTATGCTCATTGCGTGTTTCATTAATTCCTCGGTTCCCAGGCTCCTCACCAACCCATCGACCACGCTTAACCAGGCATTGAACACCTCCCTACTTGGTGCCCTGCACCTAATCGAACCCAGGCTAAGCACCTGAGACTAACATTTCATCGTAACTTTTAAATATTTTTAAATACTTCTAATTACTGTGGAGAGGTATTTGACACCTAGCGAGGTAGCTGAAATATTTGGGATGAGTAGAAGTGGTGTTATTAAGTGGATTAGGGAAGGGAAAATAAAGGCTATTGAGGTTAACGGTAGGTGGAGGATACCTTATAGTGAGGTAGAAAGGTTAATAACTAGAAAGGAAAAGGTTAAGCAAGTAGCGGTTTACGCTAGAGTTTCATCAAATACACAGAAGGACGACATGGAGAGGCAATTAAACGCGTTGAAGGAATGGGTTAAGAAAACCTTTGGTAATGTAATGATAATAGAAATTAAGGACATTGGCTCTGGATTGAAAGAAGATAGAAGAGGATTAAAGAAACTCATAGAATTGGCTAAGAGGAGGCAAATTGATGCAATAGTAGTAGCCTATAAGGATAGGCTAACACGTTTCGGTTTCGAATACCTAGTTGAGTTATTTAAAGCATATGGGGTGAACGTGATAGTGGCTTTCCAGGAGGAACCCAAGGATTATATGCAAGAGTTGGTGGAGGACTTCGTGGAAATTGTTAAATCATTCGCCTCAAGAATTTACGGTCATAGACCTCACAAATACGAGAAGGTGGTTAAGTGTGTTGAAGACGTTGAAAAGGACGGTTAGGTTGGAGAGCGATCCTCTTAATAAGTGGAAATATCACGTTCTTAGAGAGATTGAGGAATACCAGAGAAACATGGTTAATGAGATGATTGAGGTAATTCTATCAGAGGATTTACCAACTACGAGGAAGAAGTTGCACGATAGATTCTATAACTACTACAAGGAAAAGTATCCCTTCCTACCCTCAAGGGTTATTGAAGGCGCCTACATTGTGGCTGGTAGGATTGTTAAAAGTTTTAGGAGGAGGGTGAAAAAAGGGCTGGCAAGGAGGGATAAACCAGAGTATAAGAGGGTTATAATTACGATTCCAAACATGGTTAATTGGAGATTTAACAGAGTGTCAATTAGTGTTTTTACCCACAAGGGTTGGGTTGAGATACCGCTGAGAATAACCAAACAACTTATTCGTTACTTGTATGAGGGTTGGAGGGTTTCACATGAACTTAAGTTGAGGTTAGTGGGTAGGAGAGCACTGGTTTGGTTGACGTTCGAGAAGGAGGTTGACGTTGAAGTGAAGGACGGTAATTACGTTTCCATCGACGTTAACGAGAATAACATCACCGTTGCGGTGTTTGAGGGCTTTAAGCTCAAGGAGTTGAGACGTTATGAGACTGGGCTAGGGAAGATCGTTATTAATTACTCTATTAGGAGAAAGGAGATTACTAAGGGGCATTCAACTAAGGACGAACTAATTAAGAAGAAGTTAAGGAGATTGAGGGAAAGGGAGAGGAAGATGGACGTTTTGAGGAAGACTGTTAAGAGGATAACCGAGCTTGCTAGGGATTTGAAGACTAAGGTTATAGTAGGTAAGTTCTCCTCAAATGCTAAGGAGAAAATGGAGAAAGATAAAGGCTCTAAGCTTAGGCATAGGATTCACCAGTGGAGTGTCGTTAAATTCGTGGAAATGCTAAAGGCTCAGCCTATTGAGGTTGTTGAGGTTTCTGAATCATATACCTCCTCCATCAACCCACTTAACGGCAAGAAGTTGAAGAAAAGTAAGCAAGTAGTGGAGAGGATAGTCAAGGTCTTCAACCCCTACCTGATGACGGGCACTGCCCACGAGGGTAGGGGTATTAAGGTATTCAAGATAACGGCTAGGTATTTGGAAAGTGGTAAGGTTTTGCTAGAGAGGGATTGTATTGCCGCTCTTAATCTCGTAAAGAAAGTGGATGGGAGGGTAGTGGTGTTTCCCTCGACTAGCCCCAATGACTTAAGGGTGACCGTGTATGATCCCTTAAGAGGGGTGCCCGTGGCGGAATTAAAAGTAATTAAAAGTAAGGAGAAGTTACGCCACGGGTAAACACCTGTATAGATCGGTTAGCTTCCCAACCTCCCTGGGTATGAGTATCACTGCACTCCTACCGCCGCAACCAGGGGTCATAATAGTGACGTCAAAGTAATCCTCAAGACCCGAGTTATCAATCACCCAGGTGATCACGTCGACGTCCAGGCCAGGCCTCAGGATTGCCCAGGCAATATCCGTTATGGGTCTATCAAAGATCAAGTCAAAGCCCCTGAAGCCACTGAGTACTGTGCACCAGTAGTCTATGAATTCGAGACTGCCCGAGTCAGGGCATGTAAGCCCAAAGCCTCCGATTAGAACCCTAACCATCATTAACCACCCTGAACTCCTCCCCAACCTCATTATCGTTTAGTGGCCTTATTTGAATGATCTCCACCTCATCGAGGGGCCTAATACCGAGGAGTACCCTAATACCCCTCGGTATTGTGAATTGCCTTGATGCCGTGTTCCTAGTTCTAAGCAGTAAAACCCTCCTTAACTCAATAAGTTTCTCGCCATGCCTAATAACTATGCTTGCATACCTAGCCCACTCAATGCCTAGAGACCTAACAACATTGGCAGGTATTAGGACCTGCCCATTCACATACACCCTGATTTTATAGGGAAGCCCACTGATGGGCTTGGGCCTGCTCATTAATCCTATAGGTTCAGTTCTTAATAAAAAATTTTCTAATTATTTTGACAAAAAAACGTGCGAGTTATCCCATGAATTTGAAAAGGGTGGAATGAGTTTATTGGCATTATAACAAAAGAGTTACGCACGATGGTCGACGCTAAGTAATAAACAAAGCATTATTTCTTATTATCCATGGATTCATTTTAGAAAGAGTTCCTTGTTATTTAAACTCCCAACTCGGTACTTAGTGGTGATGGGTCTCTTAATCATGTCGTTGGTCGCCATACCCACGGCAACCCTACTCCTAATACTACTCCTGGACTTCAGGAGAAATCGTGAGTGTATAACCACGTACTGCCCAGTGCGCAGTCTAAAGTGCTTTATGAGGGCTTGGGAACTCTGTGCAGAGGTGCCTAAGTGCCCGCCATGGGATTACGACGACTACTGCTGACCCATAGGCTCAAACGCATTTCCTCCGTAGTATAGGTATAGGGTTGCGTAGTAGGTTGAGTCCCCGATGTATACCAGTGCCGTCGCGGTACCCACGGGCGCATCCCTTATTGACTCGCCGAATACTATTGGGCCGTTGTTCATTAGGTAGTTTGGGTATAGGCCGTAGGGCACAATTATTGACTGGGCAAGGGGCACCGCACCGGCCTGACCCTGTGAATTCCTAACCACATTGACTATTAGGAGCATTGGTTCGCTCGGTAGGTTCCAGTAGCAGGCTGAGTAATCACTGGCGTTTGACGCCGCCAAGGAACTGCAGGGTATTGGGTATGAGTGGGAGCCCCTTCCAGGGTTTAGTGTGAAGTTTAGGCCCTCGAATACGTAGCCGTATAGGCTCCTGTAAACTGCGATTACCCTGAGGCCGAGCGATGTGGCGCTTGGGTTTGCGACTAGGCCGGAGTTGATTAGGCAGTCGGTGAATAGGTGTGGGTCTGTGAAGACTATGGAGTTGTAGGTGGTGCCCATGGGCAGTACGCCAACCATGAGCAGTGGGGTTGATTGGGTTGGGTATTGGAAGTAGTAGTAATCGCCAAGGCCCGCTAGACTAGCCCTGATAATTATGAAGTATGAGTTGTCGCCATCATAGGATAGTGGTAGTGTGAAGACCACATAACCACTCCTGTTTGTGTAGCCTACCTCGGAGCCCTCGATTATGAGCGGTTTCGTGGAGAGTATGGTGAATGTTGATGCCGGAGGCAGCTGGGCATTGCTCGGTGCCGGCGTGCATGGTGTGACCAAGCCATACTGGCAGGCCAGGTCATTACCGGCCTGGTCAATTGCGAAGTATTGAATACCCACCTCAGCACCACTGATTGGTGTATTATCCACGCTATTCAAGACCCTAATGACTAGGTTGAAGTTGCCTGGGCCCGTTGGTGGGAAGCCAACAACGGAAATGTTCATCACAGGCGTTAGGACCAGCCTGAACTCGTAGTCACTGCCTAGGCCTAGCAACTCCTTGACCTCGGTGTAGTTTATTATCCATGGCGCGTAGCGCCCGGTGTGAATAGCCAGTTGCCCGTTATTGAGAGGGCTGTAACACCAAGCTGGCTTAGATACCTCCTGAAGCCAGTTCCATTTATTTGATTGAGGGTGCAGTAACCGCTTAACTCACCCCTCGGTATGAACCCATTGGCGTAGTCCAGTAAACCAGGGCCATCACCTTGAATGGGTCTAGGTGGTATGGCTGGTTTGGCTCGGCTAACCCAAAGGAGGATAAGCCACTGGAGTTCAAACCCCAATTAGGCGGATTACCCGGGTTAGTAACAATGTACTGAAGCAACGACTGGGCCATGGCGTTCAACTGGAAGGTATCAACCTCAGAACCAGCCGAGTAAGAGTAATTGGGCACTAGGAATACGAAGATAATAATTGCGGCAATAATCACCGGCACTATCAGGCAACCTCAATGGCGCTGGATTGGCCGCGGGATTTTAAGGGCAAGACCCCGTACATGAATAATAATCACCCAGTCCTCGGCTCAGCCTCAATCTCTTTAGCCTGCTTCGGTCTTATTGCGATTACCTCAACCTCATCCAATGGCCTAATCCCAAATTTCTCCCTGGCTTCCCTCGGTATTGTGAATTGCCTGCTCGCGGTGTGCCTAGTCCTAAGGAGGAGTACATTCCTCAACTCAATGACCCTACCATTATGCCTAATCACGACATCGGCATAACGAGCCCACTCAATAACAAGAGCCTCACGAGCCTAGCAGGAAGGAGGACCTGATTATTAATGTAAACCCTAGTCCTATAGGGAAGACCATCAACAGGCTTCGCAATCGGCATTACCTTCTTTATTCAATTCCAAAATAAAAAAACTTTCGCAGAGAGCTGACAAAGAGGGATTGATCACAATCAGCTCTTTAGCCAATTCTCATTTGCGTGTTTGTCCTTTGCACTTCCCTTAGTGTAATCAATTAATTTAATTACTCATTAATTCCCAACCCAGCGAATCCAACTGCCGAAAGTGCCTCATGGGTAAACCAATGGCTTTACACTCTAAGGTGGTATGTTAATGATTTGATCGTGCTTAAGCCACGGTGCACAATCAATCTAATTCATTAACGCCTCAATCCTTGGGTACTTCCTCCTCCTGACCTCGTAATCAATGTTCATGATTAATTCCCATAGTGTGTCCAGTGCCTCATCCCTACTCATCAATCCTCTCCTCCCGAGCTCAATGACCCTAATTGCCTCATTAATGAATTCAATGATTGATTCACTCATTAATTGCCCACCACGTTGCTTCCGGGTCATTCAATGCCTCGCCTAGGCCTTGCTTAAAAGCCTTTCTACTCCCAATGACGATCAAAGGCCTAACACTGATGATCTCAATCTCAATTTGACTCAGTGGTTCGATACCGAACTCCTCCCTAACATGCCTAGGTATTGTGAATTGCCTGCTAAGGCCCCTACCACGGGCTGGCTTGAGGAGCCTAACACCACGAGCCTCAACATGCCAACCATCAAACTCAATAACAACATCAACAAAATCAACACCCCCAAGGCCAAGACACCTAACAACACCAGCCGGCAATAGGACTTGATTATTAATGTAAACCCTAACCCCCAATCGGTAAACAATTAGCCATTCAAGGTTGGTATTAACGCCCTAGGATCATTTAAAATTGCTGCCCATAGGCAGTGGTGCGTTGATCGTAATTAATGGGCATAGACTAACCAGTGCTCGTTTATGGTGAGTTATGGATAGTGAAGAATTGAATTATTTGGTTTCAGTAAAGCAAGTTTCAATTAACAAACTCCAGTTACTGAATAATCAATATACACTTCACGATAATACCTAGTTAAGCTATGAAATAGATAAGTCCCCTAAGGAGCTGAGAAGACCTAGTGCAGAGGAGCCAGTGATAAGGGTTAGGAGGGTTATGTATCGCAACAACCAATAATCCTGGGGGCTCACCCATAAGGCCCTTGGTCGGCCGCCACCAGTTCTTCGGCATACCCCTCAACCTAGCCCTGGCCCTCGAGATTTCGCTAATGAGCTTACCGCCGTGGAATATGGGCACAATGGCTATGTCGTGGCTAAGCTCATCAATCGTTGGTAAAGCCCATAAATGCATTAGGCTCCTTGAGCTGGTCATGACCATGTTGCTGTCGGGCAAATCCCTGTCACCGGCAATCATTACCTTGACCGGCTCCTCCGCACTCTGCATGATCCTATCAAGAACTACCCTCCACTTGCTGACTGCGGGTAGTGCCTTACCCCTCTCCTGAACCACAAGCCTCTCGTACTCCCTAGCCACCTTACTCGAGGCCAATGCCCTAAACTCCGGGTTTCCGGAGATCACTAATGCGTAGTTCCGTAGGTAGCTTGCCATTGCCGAGGCGACAGCCCTAACGTCATCATCACTGGGCATTGTGTAGACCTTGTTCGAAGCCACAAGCCTCCTCCTCAAAACAATTAATTGGCCACCCCTGATTACTGAGTAATTGCTCAATGCCTTAATGGTGATCGCCGCTAATGCGGCAATGACTATCAAGCCGTAGACCTTGAACAGTATGTATGATGCAAGGAATAGGATTGCCAATGCAATGACCATCCTCTTTTTGCTTGGCGTCACTGGGAAACCAACTAGCCTCCTCAAGTCATCACCGGATAGGGGCTTGAGTATGAAGTACTGCCTAAGCAGTCTCTCCCTGGCGCCGAGCCAACTGCTGAATTCAGGAAGTTCATCCTCATTCTTTACAACCCTACTCAACCTAATGAACCTGTTATCGCCGAGCCTAATGAAGCGACCGCCTCATTAATTCCTAGGTTCAGCCTCCTAACCAACTCATCGAATAAGCCAACGTATTGGCTCCCGGTCAATCGGCTTATGTCGAACATGGGCTCGGCTTTGTAGAATACGTGCATGACCTTATTCCTCAAGTCATAGACGTAGTCACCGCCCAAAACGAGTTTGGGCGCCAAGCCTGGGTAGCTAGGCTCAGCAAAGACTCGACCAGCCACTCGCGGAAGCCCCCGTAGACCAATGCCGGGAGTATTAGGAGGATCAGTGGCTTGTAGGCAATGCCCATTACAACGATCCCAACCAGGACTGCGAGGTAGATCCTTGAGTCAACCCTAACCATCTATTTGACCCGCCAACAGCCTTAAAAGGGCCGGCTAACGCCTAACGAACCTCGGCAACCAAGACAACCTATTACTCTTCGCTTGATTATACCCACCGTTTATGATTGTCCTAAGCTCCTCGGGCTTATTCCAACACCTTCATTCTGTAAAATACTCATTAATTGGTTGATGTCCACCTTGCCGGTCTCGATGTACTCCTTGACGGCATACTCGTTGCAGTGAACCAAGTCGCACTGCGACAACAAGATCAATGCAACCTCAATGCTCAGGCCCCTACCCAACACCTCACTGAGCAACTCATTGATTGATCCTGGCGTGAAGTACTTGACAAGCTCGAAAGGACTGACCTGCAGTAACTCCTAAGCGGCTCCGCGCACCTCATCGACCAGGAATTAACGAATTTAATTAACTCCTTATCATCGCCCTTGACAGGCTTGACCCTAACCATCCTGAGCTTAATACTGCCTAATTCCTTGACCTCCCTCTCCAGTTTGCCCAAGCAGTCCCTCTTAATCAACTTCATTTCTGCTCACCACAGCCCTTGATTGTCAACCACTTCCTAAGCGCCTCCGCGTATGCCTTCCCAACCCTCTCCTCAATCAGCCTAGCCCAGTCCTCAGGGCTGACCTGCCCAAGGGCTCATCACTGTTGAGTAGCCTAGCCGCAATGATGGCCCTCTCAATGCTAGACAACCTATCAATCTCAGCAAGGACAGACTCAAGGATAGCCTGGCCAGCACTCGGCACAAAAGGCAACGGCTGGGGCTGACTGGGCAGTGGAGGCGTAGGCAAGGAATCAACCACTGGCTTCGGCTGATTTGATTGATCACCCTGATCACCCCTACCAAGCAAGCTCCTAAGGAAGTTGCTCACTGGGTTTTGGCCGCCCATCAATAGGGTCTAATGATTGATTTAAAAGGGAGGGGAGTTAAGGCAGCCCTCACGGACATCCGTATATTGGCTTAAACCACCTAAATACCAATAAATAATTAATTCCTCATAAACCATGCCTAATACGTCGTTCATTCAAAAATAGTCTGCCAAAGCCTCGGAGCAACCATCGACTACCTATGTAAAACCTAATATGACTGCAATAACGCGGCAATTAACCTCCTATCTGGCACGCACTTCGCAGTGTACTTTTGTCACCTTACCCCTACAGTAGGACTCTAGGCACGCCCTTATTGCATCGGCGAGTCTTACCCTGCACGAGACCCCATGTACGTTCTCGGCCGCGGCCTGAACACGAGTATTATCACCACAAACCTCGGTCTTGCATGATAATGAGCATTTATTTGTATTGTACCTAGCGCACATTTTATTGCCTGGTGGGAATACTAGGATGTATTCTTGATTCACGTAATGCTCCACGTTTTGGCAAACAACCCTTGGATCCACACTACCCAATGAACCCCAGGCTGGGACTAACCTAAATAGCACCAACGACTCCCTACCAACGAAGTCTGTGCTTACTGGGTCATCGGGTAAAGCCCATGCCGCTGGAGCACCGTGAAGCTCGACACCGTCACCCGTTACCACACCGACCCAGCCACGCGCATTCTTGGCGAGAAACCTCTCATCAACCCGAAGATACTTAACCTCAAGCCTAGCGGCGCACTGAATAACTGGGATATTGCTCACACCGCAAAAGTTGTTGATATCTAACTCATTGCCTGTAACGCCCATTAAACTAAGCCTTGGAATGAATCGTGAAGTGAATAAGTAAGCTACAACACCGCTGATACCAGTAATACAAATTAATTCTTGCCACCATGCAGGCATTAGATCGTAATCATAATGATGCATATAAACCTTTAATGACTTCTTTTAACGGACTTACGCTAAGCTTATTGACCCTGTAAGCAACGCCTTTATTTGTCTCGTTAATGCGTTGGTCATTGTCTCGAGGGCCTTCCTGAACTGGGCTAGTGACCCCCTTGGTTCGTATAGGATCGCCGGCTTCATTGTTGCCGTTAGGTATTGGGCAATGGGGCTCATTGGCACGATAAACACCTCGCCATTACGGGCAAAGCCCTAATCCTAGACTCGACAGTATCAAGCCCTGGCAATGCCTTGTTCAGGACTACGTTGATTATCTTCCTGTACTTTAACTGTGTAATCATTGGTTGTATGTACACATCATCGATCTCCCTGATACGTACTCGCTGTATGTGGCGTGGTCTAGGACTACGTTAATTATCTGCGAGGTGACCAATGCCGGTATTGAAATGGGCATTGGGGCGTTTGCCGGTAGGTCAACCAAAACTAGTTGCGAGGCCGTACCCATCACCAGCGAATTAATCATGTAGACCCACCTGTTGAAGGACTCATTGGTGCTGATCGCCAATTGGTAACTCCTAACGTTACCGGGAGGAACAACGAAGACCGAGGGCATGTACGTGGACCTACTCACCAATTGATTGACGTCATTAATCGAGCCCATTAGGAAGTCTAAAACGCCAAGCCTCTCCGGGACGATGCCGAGCGTCCTACTGGCTGTCTGGCTCGAGTCAATGCCCAGGTCAATCAACAGTACGTTACCCCTAAGCGACTGGCTCATTGCGATGGCCAAATTAGCAGCCAGAGTGCTCTTCCCAGTCCCACCCTTCGATCCGCTGAAGAATGAGGCCACGACAAACCTAGGCCTTAGCATCAATCACCACCCTTACCGCCTTTATAAGGCTCAAGCTCTGAGTCGAGGCTTAGCAACTCATCCGGTAGGGGCAGTGGCTTTACATCGCCACTAACCTGTTCGTTATTGACCTCGGCCGTTATGTCCATGCCCCTCAAAACGGCTTCTGGCTGTTTGTAGAATACGTAGAGCAAACTGGCTAGTTGCTCATGGTTTAGATTCGCGCTGACAGCCCTCGTTAGGAATGCCTCCCTAAGCTCCAGCTGCCTATTCACGTAGTCGGTTCCGTAGTCCCTAATCAAGGCGTTTATGTACGGCTCCGCGTTGTGGACTTTCCTAACAAACCTCCTAGTCACCACCTCATACACGCCGGTCCCGCTGTTGTAACGCACATCCCTAGTCATCGAGACCTCGACAACCACGGAGAGCCTAAGCAAATCACCGGCCTCAATACCGAGGCTAGAGAGCCTAGCCTTAGCCGCCTCAATGTCCTCCGCGTGGAACGTTGTCAAGGCACCATGGCCAAGGGTAATGGCCTCGGCCAAAGCCCTAAACTCATCCCTACTCCTCGCCTCATTAAGCACGATTATGTCCACACCGGACCTAAGCGCCTGCCTAATCAACTCGGCCTTTTCGATGCTCCTAATTCCGTGTGCGTAGGCCACCCTCTCAAATAATGGCTTCACGACTTGGTGATGGGGTAGGAAGAGCTCGGATACGTCCATTATCAAGGCAATGGACCTCGTGACGAGCATGTAGGCAATGGCGTTCTGGAGGCTCGTCTTACCACTACCCATTGGCCGATTATTAGGATTGGGACCCTGTGGTCGGCAAGGAGCCATAGTTTGGCGGAGTCCTCGATGCCGATCATCCCGCGCCTAATCAACTCGGGGAGGGTCCAGGGCCTCCTGGCAGGACCCTAATGCTGATGGAGCCAGGGCTCACTGGCTCGCTCTCTATCGATATCCTAACTCCGAACTCTGGGTCCACAACCGACGCCATCGGGTTGTATGCCGTTACTGCCGTCCTAGCCCTCTGGGCCACCCTACGCATTAGGTAGTCGATGAGTGAGTTCAAATCGAAACTCACGGTCTTGACCACCTTATTACCCCTCCTGACCTCGTAAGGCTCCCAACCGATTACGACCTGTACCCTACCAAGTAGGGTGTGCTCCATGTATATCCCGCCAAGCCCGTACTTCGTATTCACCTTGTTAATGTGTATGTCAGTAACGTCATCCATCATTAGGACTGGCGTCAATGCGCCGTAGTGGTTAAACCACCTATTGAACACGTTAATCGCTAACTCAATGCTTTCCCTACTCGGCTTAATGCCAATAAGCCTGAGACCCTTCTCGACAGCCCTCTCCAACTTCATTCCCGAGCCAAACCAATCGACAATCCTGTCAAGGGGCAGTGCAATGACCCATTCAGGCACGTCGTCGATTACGTAGGCCACGTAGTCATGGACACCGTATTGGCTAGCCTGTATCAGGTGTATCTCAATGTCGGTCTTAATGCCTCCGAACTCAACCGTGTAGTGCCTCACCAAGCCCTGGCCAACGACCTTGGGCCTAGACATGTGCATGCCTAGTCACCAAACCAGCGGTATTAACGGTATTAGGAAGACTGGGGTTAGGGAGATCCCAAGGCCTATTGAGTGCATCGACTTGCCACCAGGATTGACGTAATAACGGCGAGCGGGATCAGTGTCTGGGTTATTAACTGCGGGTTTAGGGTTATTGGCACGCCCACGCCCGTGATGGCTACGGCGTGTATGCCGGCCATTAAGTAGGCCGTGAGGGCCATGAATGCGTAGCCCACGGAGACGAAGGGGCCCTAGGCACTCCCAAGGCCTCATCGGCCCCCTGACCCATTCACTTACTCAACCCTAAACAATTTATAACCCACTGCAATCAATTCCAGCTAAAGAGGGGTCAATGGAGGCCATCATCACCTATTGAGTACCTTACCTCGAATCCGGGAACCAGCCCCGGCACGTCGACGCCTTCATCACCCCCTCGTTCTTGCTTTTTGATGCCCTGACCATTAGCCACCTCGCATTCACTGTGTGGGCCAGTACGTTTCCGCCAACGGGCATCTTGACCTCTATGTAGCCTGTTGGGCTCGTCATGACTTGATTTGTGTATACCACCAACACGCCGAGCCTAATGGTTAAGCGCCTAAGCCAGTCGAGTACGTAGTGCAATCGCTGCTGCCTCTCGGCCAACTTCTCCCTACCCCTGAATTGGCTCGGTACAATGCCGTTATTGAGTCGACGATGATTACCCTGGCATTGCCGCTAATGACCAGATCGGTTAGTTTGAGCTTGATGAAGTCCTCGAGGTCGTCCACAGTAGCTGGGTTGTAGATGAGTAGGTAGTCGCTGATTGCCGAGTCGTAATCAACGCCGAACCTACCGCACATGTTCTTGATCAACTGGCTCGATAAGTACTGGTCAATCGTCTTCTCAGTGTCTATGTACACGACCCTAGAGCCGAATTGACCAATCGAGGCTATTGCGGCTTGAAGAGCTATTATCGTCTTACCAGCCCCGAACTCACCCGCGAACTCGTGCTTGCGCCGAACCTAAGCCCACCAACCGCGTTGTCCAAGCCATCAACGCCGGTCCTTAGGACTGGCATCCTGCTAATCACCTCAACCCTCTCCCTGGCACTCACGGCACTTGGTGACTCGGCAAGCAACTCCCTAGCCGTGTTGATTAAACGCTAGGCAACTCAGTGTCCGGACTACCGAGCAACTCCTGGAGCTCCTCGGCATTGAATAACAAAATGTGCCTAAGGCTCTTGACGCCGGCATTGATCAACCTATCAATGGTCTGCCTACTAAAGCCGAGATCAACAAGCCTCTCGAGCTCACTGTCCTCGGTGGGCTCAGCCTTTTTCCTAGGCACATTAGTCATTAACCAACAACTTATAAGGCTTCAAGGGAGCTCGATGCATACGTCGAGCTCCACCTCCCAATCACCGTAATTCTTAATGACCCTAATACATGTTACCCCGTGGTTCAATGAATCGCCATTTAATGGCTTAATGCAGTCCCTAATGCTCATACTACCCTGACGCCCAGCTTGCTTAGGGCGTTGTTTATGTACTGCCCAGCCAAGCACGGCCTGGGCATCCTCCAGAATGGTCTCCCCCTGCCGATTTCCTCGACCTCGATTATCCCTACCAAGACCGGCGTTGTCGACGTCATGGCCTGTATGTTCAGTATTGTCTCGGCCCTGAAGAGTCCTCGGTTAACGAGTTTGCGGTAGGTCTTAATGATGTTTGGCGCCCTGCCCAAGCGCTCAATGACTAGGCATAGCCAGAGTCGACGAGGGCCACTAGGCTTTCTGCGGCCTCGGGGGGCCAGATGAAGTTCCCGTCCCAGCAGAACTGCCTCCTCACTTTTCCCTTGATCAACACGTCGCCTGGGTTGATTTGGGACTCCCTAATCCCGAACTCCCTAGGCATTGCAGAGGCCACTAGGACCGAGTTTTTGGTGATGAACGCAACCGAGCCAAGGCCCACATTGACCGGCCTACTGGGCGAACTAAAGCCGTAGACGAACAAGTCCCTCCTACGCACCAACCCATCCCTGAGTATGAGCATCAACAGCCATTAATCAACGCCTTAAAAGGGGGCTGGAATGCGTGGAACAAAGGACAGCAGCCCCTAGAGACAAGTGGGTATTGTCCGGTCTTTGCCGGGTCTTTTCTGAACAATTTCCTCGAATTCCGAGGGAAAATCGCCAATTGGCTCTCGGGGATTGAAGAACAAAGAGTAATTCAGGCTTGGGATTGCCGTCCATTGTTTCATGGCTTTACCCGTTGCGTTTTTCCTCGTTGTTTCATTGTCCGTGTTCCTCGATTGTGGCTTCCGCGGATTCAATGCGTTGATTG
>NZ_BBDO01000015.1 GCF_001316285.1 Vulcanisaeta sp. JCM 16161
GTTAACCCCACTTAAGGTGGATTACTGAATTCACCCCTGGAATTAATAAGCTTCACTTTTTAGGTTTATAAGCTGATTAGGGTTAGCTAGGTTGGAGCTGAGTTTAAGCTAGCCTGGCGGGTTACCTGCATGCTGACGGCGGGGCTCGGGCAGTGATGCCACGCCCGTGAGGGTGCCTGAAGATGAGGGACCCTTAGGGACAGGGAGCCGTCGGTTAAGTCACTGCCTCTTTGAAAGCTCAGAGCCCAGCACCCTGCTTAACTGGGCGAATACCTGATCCCTATTAACCTTCGTTAACTCAATAACCTTAAACCCATACCTATTCACGAAGGCTAGTAATCGTTCATTTGACCTATAGGCCATGTAGATCGTGCCGAGGAAATGAACATTATCCACAACCTCCTCAAGACCCTCAGGAAGCCCTCATGCATTAACTCCATCTTACCAATCTCATCAACTACAAGTAATGAACCTGGTCTGGAGGCCTTATAGCCGGTATCCCAACGTCCTCCATAGCCCTTAAATTAACATTGTACTTACCAACCATAGGCCCACCCTTGAATAGGCTCACGTGAGCCAGCCAAGCCTCCCTACCACTACTAACATCCACGATCTTAAAGCCAACCCTCGAACCACCCTCCCTAACCTCGGTGGTTATGAATCCATAAACGCTGACACCCACTGACCTTGCGTGGTCGACTACCCGCTTAATAAGTGTCGTCTTACCGACGCCAGGCGGGCCCGTTATTAAGACCCTTAGCATGCTCCTCCTTAATTGATGATAAGATTAATTAAGTGTTTGCGCTTGAAGCATGTGGTTGAGGAGGAGGTTAGGAAGGTTGTGGCTTCTGGTAGGTCTTCAATAGCAATTACAATACCTAAGAAGTGGGTCTCTGCATTGGGCATTGAGGCTGGTTCTTACGTCCTGCTCAGGTTTATGGGTGATCACGTGGCCATAATCCCACTTAGTCGATCAGTACGTGGTCCCGGCATTAGTAATGTCGTTGATGTCGATAGGGATAACCCGGATTACGTGCTTAGGAGATTGATTACCCAGTATCTTAGGGGCGTTGACGAGGTTAGGGTTAGGTTCAATGGGTTTACGGGTATTAAGGGCGAGGTTAAGGAGTTGGTTAGGGAGAGGATTTCCGGGGCCGAGGTTATTGAGGAGGGTAATGACTACGTCGTCTTTAAGTTCGTAACCCCAATACCTGAGGTGCCGATTAAGAGGTTATTGAATAGGATGACTTTAACGGTCCTCGGAATGCTCAGGGACTCATTGGATATGTTACGTGGGTCTGACGTTAAGCCTGAGGATATAATTGATAGGGATAATGAGGTTGATAGGCTTTACCTACTCATTGAGAGGTTGGTTATGATGGGGATTACGGACCAATCAGTACTCTCTAAGCTTGGGGCCGGTAGTTCCAGGGAGTTGGTGAATTCCTTAATGGTCTCCAAGTCCATAGAGAGGCTGGTGACCACGCCTGGAGAATTGCCCAAATAATTGGTGAGGCCAGTCAAATATGCTGCAAGCTCAGTGAGTACTCAATTGTGGATAGTATCATGGAGCTTGGGCTTAATTCCACCGACATACTTAGGGAGGCGGCCATGGCCTTCATCAATGGCGATACTGAGGATGCCATGGAGGTCCTGGACAGGAGGTTAGTCATGAGGGGTAAGAGCCTTGAGGTTATTAAGTCTATTTATGGCAGTGGGCTTCATGTTGATGTTGGTGGTAGGTTAATGATGATTGTGGAAAGCATTAGGAGGGTTTCAGAGTATAGCTATGACATTGCCGAGTTGACGCTCGACACCTATGGGTGATTTCAACGTCGTCAATACCAATATTTAATAGGTATGCAAGGGACTATGATGGTTGGTACGTGAAGCATGCGGATACTGCGGAGTCTGAGGTCAAGGCCGTGTCGATGATCGTGCCCAGGGGCCTCGGTATTGAAATTGGTGTTGGTAGTGGCTTCTTCGCGGGTAGGGTTGGCATACCCATTGGCCTAGAGCCTGCCCTGCAATGGCCGAGTTGGCTAGGGATAGGGGTGTTGATGTCGTGGTTGGTGTGGGTGAATCCATGCCGCTTAGGAACTCCTCATTTGACTATGCAGTCATAATAGTGACCATATGCTTCCTCGATGATCCAAGGAAGACCTTAACCGAGGTCCACAGGATCCTCAAGCCTGGTGGTAAGTTAATTACCTGTATTGTGCCGAGGAATAGTGAGCATGGTAGGCATTACATGGAGCTGGGCAGGAGGGGCCATAGGTTTTACTCAGTAGCTCACTTTTACACCATTGGTGAGGTGAAGGATGTGCTTGAGTCCCTGGGATTCACGGTTAGTGATAAGGCCGTGGCCGTGCTATCCAGGGGAGTTGGTGATTATTACGAGGAGCCTCAGGTGGTTGATCTAGGTAGGGCTGAGGGCTTTGGCTTTGCATGCATTGAGGCTATTAGGTGAATTACCTACTTCATTATTATTAGCTTACCCATTACCAATGACCTTATTACCTCAGCATCATACGCAAACTCACTTGGTAATGAGTCAATGAATTGGGAAGCCACCTCATGTATTATTAAGTCCGTAACCTCATCCTTACTGATACCCCTAAGCCTTAGGTAATTAACCTGGTCCTCATCTGGCGACGCATCCGCGCGCTGTGCCTTGCGCCATTAACATCCCCGGTATCAACCATTATTATCGGCACCGAGCTGCATAGGCGCCCTCATTCATCACGAAGACCTTACCCTCAACATTCGTATCACTCCACTTAGCGCCCTCGGTTATCCTGCCCAGGGCCCTATGTATTATGAAGGACTTATCCCTGGCTATGCGAGGACCTTCGAATAGCTCGTACCATACTCACCGGTATGAACCGCATTTACCTGGTAATCAATCCTTGATGCGCCATAACCAATTTCAAGACCCAGGTGGTTCAAGCCACTCTTCCTGCCCTGCAGTAGGTAGTCCTCCCTATGATGGTTCATGGAGCCCCCCATGATTAATGTCCTGGCGGTTATTGTCGATTCATCACCAGCTATGACCTTAATCAATGAGTAGGTGGGTACCTGCTCATGGGTGCTTACGAATAATGCATTCAGCCTAGAGCCTCTGCCCAGGTAAATCTCCACGGTGTTGATGGACATCCACCAAGGCCATTCATGAAGATGCTGAGTGATGCCGTGACTCCGTCATTAATCAATACCGTGTAATGAGTCGGTAGTAATACCGGCCTTGGCATCGACGAAACAACGCCTATTCTAAGTGGTTCACTTAGGTCATCGTTAATTTCAACGTAGGTCCCGCCAATTAGGTTGGCCACGTGCCGAGCCAAGGCCTTTGATTCCGAAATATCTATTGACTTAAATAGTAATTTACCGAATTCCTCACCTAATTCGGTAATACTCATTACATTAACACCATTGGGCACCTTTACGATGCTCATATTACCATTTACAGAGACTATGTTTGATTCATAGGGCATGTTAATCATGGAATATTTAGATAATTCTTCGATATTTGGGTCGACGCACCTCTCGAAGGCACTCCAATCAGTGTAGTACTTAACCGAGGGCGAATCCCTAATCTGTTGATAGGGTATCTTCTGGGCGAGTTCCCTGGCCCTTAGCTTCAATTCGTCAAGCCACTTCATTTATGACCACCTAATTATTAAGGGGTACTTTTAAGTCATCCTACCTTGGATAACTTACCGAACTCAAGCTCAATAACCCTATTAAGTGTCATTGCGTACTCAGTGGGTAGGCGGACGGTTATGTCCTGTATGAAACCAAGGACGACCAGGCTCCTGGCGGTTCCCTCATCAAAACCCCTACTGCGTAGGTAGAATAACTTATCCTCACTAATCCTGCCGGTGTATGCTTCGTGGGTCACTGTCGCGGTCTCCTCGAAGACTTGGTCATGCGGTATTGTGTAGGCCCTCGACTTATCATCAAGGATTAGGGAGTCGCACGATACCGAGGACCTTGCATACTTGGCGCCTTCTCTAACGTAAACAAGCCCTCTATAGACCACGGTACCTCCATTAATACTTACGCTTTTATTAATGATCTTGCTCGAAGTCCTTGGCGCGTCGTGGTACGCCTTCGCCCCATTCTCCTTCCAGAATGGGCCATTGGCTATGGTCACGCCAATAATGCTTGTTTTCGCACCCTCACCCTTAAGCACGGTGCTTGGGTATGTATAGCTAACCTTACTACCGAGACTACCCTCAATCCACTCAACGGTTGAGTTCTCCATGCAACCGCCCTCTTATTGTTAAAGTTAATTATGTTCCTGCTCCAGTTCTGTATCGTGTTAATCCTTAAATGGGCATTCCTCGCCGCATAGCCCTCGACCATCCCATCATGGAAGCTAAATCCCTTATACACAGGGGCTGCGCAGCCCTCAAGCCACTCAACACTCGCACCCTCATCGGCAATTATCAATGAATGCTCAAACTGACCCTCCCCAGAACTACCTATTAGGAAGAAGGACTCAATGGGCATGTCAAGCTTCACGCCAGGTGGTACGTAAACAAATGTACCACCACTCCAAAGCGCTATGTGCAATGCCGCGAATTTATGTTCACCCGGTGGGAATATCCTAGCGAAGTACTGCTTAACAATGTCCGGGTACTTCTTGACGGCCTCGTCCATCGTAGTGACTATCGCGCCCTTCTCCTCAAGGTACTTCTTAACATGCAAATAAACAACCTCGGAATCAAACTGACCAAGCAACCCGGCTAACACCTTGGCCTCAAGCTCAGGCATTCCTAATGCCTCATAGTACCTCCTGATCTCCTTGGGCACGTCATCCCATGACCTCGCCCTCTCAACACTGGGCTTCGCATATAGGACCAGGGACTCCAGGTCTATCTCCTCCTTTATTGGTAACCACTTTGGCTCTGGTAATTTCTCGAACATTTCCAGGGCCCTAAGCCTAAGCCTCCTCATCCAATCAGGCTCACCCTTAATCCTACTCAGTTCCTCAACATATCCTTTGTTATTCTGCCCTTAATCACGGCCTCCCAAGGGGCAAACTCCATTTCTGGGCCGAGTAATTCCTCAACGGAGCTTCTCTCAATAACGGTCTTCAAAGACTCTGCCGAATTATTGCTCATCAGTGTCACCGAGCCTCTTTACTGTGGTTATTTAAAAACCAGTCCCCGAAAATAACTTATAATGAACTACCCAACACCGCCCATCCTCGAGAGCTCCAGCTCAATGGCCCTATTGAATATGGATACATACTCAACGGGTAGGTTAACCATAATGTCGTGGAAGTAACCAAGGACTATTAGGCTGCGGGCCTCCTCCTCACTAAGGCCACGACTACGTAGGTAGAATAACTTATCCTCACCAATCCTACCAGTATAGGCCTCATGCGTTACTACGGCTGTTTCCTCAAAGACCTGCTCATGAGGTATGGTATAAGCTAGACCTATCATCAAGGATTAGGGACTCACAACTCACGGATGACTTGGCATACCTGGCACCCTCCCTAACATAGACAAGGCCCCTATACACCGACGTACCACCGTTTAAGCTAACGCCCTTACTAACAACCTTACTATAAGTATGCGGAGCACTATGGAATACCTTAGCCCCCTCCTCCTTCCACGTTGGCCCATTGGCCAGGGCCACGCTCGTCACCGTGGTCCTTGAATTAACCCCCTTAAGCACGCTCATTGGGTATACGATTGTCACCTTACCACCCAGGGAACCGCTCAGCCAGTCGACGCTCGCATTATCCTCAATAATGGCCCTATTATTACCGAAGTAAATAACATCTTTACTCCAATTCTTTAGGTCTACGAGCCTAACCCTGGCGCCCCTATGTATGTATGCCTCGGTCATACCATCATGAAGGCTGAGCCCAGTAAACACTGGGGCTGCGCAGGCGACTATGAACTCAACGCTTGCATTCTCACCAACTACAATGAGTGAATGCTCAAACTGACCAATACCTGCACTACTTATTAGGATGACTAGTTCGATGGGCATCTTAACATGAACACCAGGTGGTACATACACAAATACGCCACCGCCCCAAAGGCTATGTTCAATGACGCAAACTTATACTCTGGCGGGAACACCCTTGCAAAGTATTGCTTAACAATGTCAGGGTATCTCTTGACGGCTTCATCCATGCTCATTGCAATGACCCCCGCCTTCTCGAGCTCCTTCTTAGTACTTTCATAAACAACGCCACCATCAACTTGCCCAATAACCCCAGATAAAACCCTGGCCTCGAGCTCAGGTATCTTCAGCGTCTCATAATACTCCCTCAACTCCCTAGGTAGTTCATCCCATGACCTCGCCCTCTCAACACTGGGCTTCGCATATAGGACCAGGGACTCCAGGTCGATATTACCTTCAAGAGGGAGCCAGTTGGGCCAGGGCTGCTTCTCGAACATTTCCAGGGCCCTAAGCCTAAGCCTCCTCATCCAATCAGGCTCACCCCTGACCCTGCTAATCTCCTCGACGACATCCCTCGTAATCCTACCTCTAATCTCCACCTCCCACTTAATGGGTTTTGCACGGCCAAGTATGCTTGAGTATTCTTCGGTTTTTGCTATCTCGAGTTTCACGCCGTCCTTGCTCATGGCTATTCTTTAGAATAAATGGTTATATTCAATATTATTAAGTTTTCCAATGATAAGCCCACATAGACACTGCCAAAAAGTTTTTAATCAGTGTCACAGAAGCCACATGACCAATAATGACTAGGCTTGAGGTAATTAACCTAAGCGTTGAGGTTGATGGTAAGAGGATTTTAAATAACGTTAACCTAACCGTTGAGTCAGGCGAGGTTGTGGCTATCATGGGGCCCAACGGTAGTGGCAAGACAACACTATTCCTAACAATTGCCGGTCACCCGAGGTATAACGTGGTTAATGGAGATATTAGACTTGATGGAGAGTCAATACTTAAGCTATACCCTGAGGAGAGGGTGCAAAAAGGGATATTGCTTGCCCTGCAGAGTCCCACGCCTGTTCCCGAGGTTAGGCTTTCAACTCTGATAACAGCGATGCTCAATAAGAAGGCTGGCAAGCGAATAACTGACCCACCACCACCCCAGGTCATTGCAGAGATGACAAAGTTAACAACCGAACTCGGCCTAAAGCTGAGCACCTATCGAGGGGTGTTCACGCCGGCTTCAGTGGCGGTGAGTCCAAGAGGGCTGAGATGCTTCAACTACTAATGTACAAGCCCAAGGTAGCCATGCTTGACGAGCCTGACTCCGGCCTTGACGTTGATGGCATAGCGGTAATAGGCAAGTCAATAGCAAGGCTTGCCCAGATGGTACGGCAATACTCGTCACAACACACCATGCTGAGATACTACATTACGTTAGGCCGACAAGGGTTATTGTGATGGCTAAGGGCTCCGTGGTTCACGTTGGTGGTGAGGAGGTCGTTAAGATGATCGAGTCGATGGGTTACGAGAGGTTCTTTAAGGAGGTTGCAAAACTGAATGTGTAAGCACAATGAATAATTTTAATTCAGGCTGGTAATTACCCTTAATGGGTGTTTCTAAGGCCGACGTACTAATTAAGGCTAGGGCTTACGTAAGGGGTAGTGTTAAGGAGGTTTATGTAGGTATTACGGGTAGTGAAATAACCTATGTGGGTAATGAACCCATTGAGGCAGGGAATAGGTTGGAATTGCCAAGCCAGTACATCCTGCTCCCTGGTTTCGTGGATATTCACGTCCACTTCAGGGACTTTGAATTATCCTATAAGGAGGACGCGGTTAGTGGGACTCAGGCAGCGCTGGCTGGTGGGTACGTGGCCGTCGGCGACATGCCCAACACAAAGCCCCCAATAAAGACCATTGAATTGCTGAGAAGGAAGATCGAGGAATTTAGTAGGAAGACCAGCATACACATGAGGCATTACTTCGGTGCCCCTCAGGACCCGTCCGTGTTAAGGGATGCCCTTAGTAATGGGGCCTACGCAGTCGGTGAGGTGCTTCCTGAGGAGGTTGCTGAGTATGGCGGTGACCAATACCTGGAGGCCCTGTTTAAGGAGGCTGCTGGGGTTGGTATTCCGGTCATAATGCATTGTGAGGACCCCGTAATCATTAATCAGTATAATGGACCCAGGGACTTTGAGCATCATAACTTAATTAGGGGCCCAAGGCTGAGCTGGCCTGTGTTCATAACGTCATTAGGCTTGTTTATAGGTATGGCACTAAGGTCCACATCACACATCTAACGCTCCCGCAGTCAATAAGCATGATTAGGCTGAGCGGCCTTAACATCACCTTTGACGTGACGCCACACCACATGCTACTAAGCCAGGAGGAGTGCCTGGCAAGGTCTGAAAGACCTGCCTACTGTAAGGTGAACCCACCACTTAGGATGAGGCAACAAGAAGGGAGTTGCTGGCCATGTTCATTAGGGGTGAGGTGCCTATCGTGGCGAGCGACCACGCACCACATGCAGATTGGGAAAAGGATAAGCCATATGATGAGGCGCCGCCGGGTATTGTTGGTCTTGAGACGACGGCGCCGTTATTACTTACGCTGTGGCGCCGCGGGTTCACAGACCTAGGCACAGTAATGAGGGCAATTCAGGAGAGGCCTGCTAAATTCCTTGGATTTAACATGGGGATTAGGCAGGGCTCCTGCGCCGATCTAACCATAGTAAATACCAAGGCCAGGCACAGGATAGAGCCGGAGAGGTTTAGGACTAAGGCTAAGTTCTCGCCATTTAAGGGCTTTGAGGTTGACGTTGCCGTAGTCGCGACAATACTTCACGGTAAGTTGGCATACCTTAGTGAGGAACATATTGATGATACGACCAGAAAGTTGCTGGAAAACTCATTACCACATTGATTTGGGATTTTACTCAGCTCAAAAGTTACTCATCAAGAATCAATTGCCTAGTGCCTACCTCCTTAATCCTTATGGGCGTTATATTTAGGATCTCAACATCATCCAACGGCATTATCCCGTACCTCTCCCTGACCTCCCTCGGTATTGTGAATTGCCTACTCGCGGTGTGCCTAGTCCTCAGGAGAGCCACACGCTTTAATGTAATTACCCTATCATTATGCCTAATGGTTATGTCGCATACCTAGCCCATTCAATCCCAAGCATTCTAATCAGTTTTGCTGGCAACAATACCTGGTTATTAATGTATATCTTAGTCCTATACGGAAGACCATTAACCGGTTTTGGACTTGGCATTTAATTTCTAAATTCAATCCCTAAATAAAAGACTTTCGATAAAGACAACAAAGAGACAACGATGGATTAAGTTAGGGCGCTGAAAGTCAGATTATGTACAGCATTAATTCTAAACACATAATCACCTCCATATAAACCTCCATGGTGTGTGTTCTTTCTTGTATATTGCTATTTTCCTTGTTATTTCTGCGACCTCTGTCCTCATCATGCCCTTATAGAGCCTCGTCCTAACGGTGATCACGCCAAACCTTGGGTCGCTCGACCCCTCAACACTGAGGACCTCAGAGACCGCGTGGAGTGTGTCTCCGTGGAATACGGGGGCCCTCAACCTAAGATCCGTTATTCCTAGGTCGGCGGCAATATTCATTGTTAGGTCCATCGATGATAAGCCGCAGGCGAGGCCCACAATGAATGGTCCCTGGACAACGGGCCTCCCATAATCATGGTAAAGCATGTACTCCTCATCGAAGTGCAGTGTTGCTGTGTTCATTGATAGTACCGTGCTCAGCACATTGTCGAATTCATAAACCGTCCTACCAAGCCTATGAACAATAACCTCACCGGGGCTGAAGTCCTCGAGAAACCTACCAAGCCACTGCTCATGGCCCAACCTCGTAAATTGCATGGAATTGTAATCAAAGGGCCTAGAACCCTCACCAGGCCTGGCCTCGGCCTTACCCACAGGCTCACCCCTCAGGAACTTAATCCACGGTGACCCATCCCGCCTATAGACTAGGTTGCTCCTCCTAACCTCATAAACCAACTCACCCCTCTGGTTATAGGCCCTATGGACCCAGGTCACAACCCCCATGCCCGGCCTACTCCTGGACTCACGCTTATTAACGACCTCAGACTCAACGCATACCGTATCGCCTGGGTAAACCGGCCTGACCAACCTCTCGTAGTCAATGCCTAGGAATGCCATGGTATTAATACTCGTATCCCTAGTGGAGATACCAATCACTAGGGAGAGCAGGAACCTCGGATTCATGATGACATTACCAAAGTCAGTCCTGGAGGCATACTCACGGTCAAGGTAAAGCGGTGTGTAGTCCAGGGTTAGTGAAGACCAAAGGACGTTATCGTAGAAGTCAACAGACCTGCAGGGCCTATGCCTAATTACGGAGCCAACAACAAAATCCTCAAAAAAAACGGACCAAAATAACCAGCACCAACCATTATGGTGAATAATGCGGAATTCCTTATTCAATTTTATGTTCTAAGCCACCATAACCATCCCTAGGTTGTTATGGGATCTAGCGCAGGAATGCATTAACACCATCCACCAGGTAATGAGGCATGGATTAAATAGTAATAACGTGATACTCATCATTGTTAAGCCATATTTCTGCGCATCATTTACGTTGAAACTGGTGTATCCTGAGCGTTAGTTAAGCAAAGGAAATAATAGAAATGCCGCTAAACACCCGAGAATCATAGGATTCGCCACGACTTCCGGCAGTACTTAGGAGACGCTTGGTGATTGACGAGGGTTTAGAATTCATAGACCCGATGATTGAGGTATCTAAAGAGTTATAGTTTATTTTATTAATATTGTAAATTTTCAATTATTTATTAATTAAATAATTAT
>NZ_BBDO01000016.1 GCF_001316285.1 Vulcanisaeta sp. JCM 16161
AAAACTACGTCGTTATTTACTTTCCTTACGGAATGAGAATAAATTTAAAATATTCTTAAGAATAGAATTAATCTATATGATATTGCCTTTACAGGGCATTGCATCTAGGACCAGTGGTTCAGCGTCGAACCTTGGCTTTACCCATCATAGTGCGGTAATTATAGAACCTGAAAACTATGAAGTAAGGTTGGAGGATTTGGCATTGCTCACTTATGACCCAAGTGTTGCGAATGAGAATGAAATTAAGATTAGGGAACTTAAGGATGGCATTTTCTATATAATAACTAACATGGATGGTGAGGTACACCTGGTCAGAAAGGTAAATGAAAATATTGAGTTCTACACCGCCCACGTCTTAAGTAACGGCACGTTGGTGTTGATTCTCAATGCCGTCGGAAAATTATGAAGAAGTTGAGATGGAAGTTACGTTACTAACATTTATTCAATTAAAACTTAAAGTTAAACGAGTCGTTAAAATCATCGATCTAAAGCCTGTACTTACATTGAAAGTGGGATTGTACGGAGATATAGATATCACTATAATGGCAAAGCATTAAAGAGGTTGTAAAAATAATGATTGTTATGAATATGAAGTTCAGAACATTAGTAATAAAGCCGGGGTATGTCGTGCTAGCTAATGGCTGTGAGACTGAAGTGAGTATTTTCGTACTTGATGTTGTTATGAGTCCGCCCATCGGCGGTTATCCCGACTTTAATATCGTACTTAATGGCTTCCTCTCAAAGTTTCAATGCCCGCAAAATATCATAAATGAAATTAGTACGTGGCGAGTTTTTACCGGAAACATAATTGAGGCTGGTCCCTGGGACTTAATACCTATTAAGAGTGCTGACGCGGCTGAGTTAATTGTGGAAATTAGCATGGCTGATTTAAAGCTTCAGGTTAAGGTTACGGCAACGCCGTACTTAGCCACGATATTAAGGGGTTACAAAACACTTGATAACCAACCCATAATTTATATCAAGTGGTTATATTCGTATCAACTGGTAAATTTGGAAAAGATTAGGGCTTAAGTAATTATTACTGATTCTTCAATTGATTTTCATATGCCTTACGATGGAGCTTGCACATTAGGTTTCCTATGTATTTTTCGTGGGTGTTTTGTGGAGATTAACCTTTAAAATATGGTTTGAGGGTTTTAACCTCGATGCCTCGCTGTATGGAGATTGTTAATGAGGAGTTGCAGAAGAATTTGAATAAGGTGATTCTTGTGAAGCTTAGGAATGGTGCAGAGATTAGGGGTGTGCTTGTTGGTTTTGACCAGCATCTAAACCTGTTATTAACGAATACGGAGGAGATCAACCCTAAGGGTGGTGTCAAGGGTGGCTTAATGATTATTAGGGGTGACACAGTGCTTTTTATTAGTCCGTCAACCTCATGACTTGATGAGTATGGTCTTGATCTCGAAGGGCTTGAAGCACAGGTTGCCTAGGTCTGCGCTGCCGTAATTGTTCAATTCCAAGAAATCCGTCTCCACACCCTCACCGCCAATGAAGCCCCTTACCTCGGTACACGTGTTTATCCCGTAGGTCTCGTAAAGCCTCATCACAATACCCGAGTCCTCACCCCACTTAAGCGCCTCGAGCATTACCGCGGGGTTCCCAACCTCGAGGAATGACCTCTCGCCGCCCCCCGTACCCTCAACAACGATTAGCGGCTGATTAAACTCATAGGCCCTCCTGGGCACTTGGGCTGCCCTCCAATCACCTGGGTGTGGGTATATTGCGTACGTGAATTTACTACGCCCGTAATCAAGGAATGGGTTTGGGTAAATCGGCGACCTAAGCAGTGTTATTGCGATGGTGTTTTCCTCCACTGAGTAACCCTGCCTACCGTCATTGAGTATGGCGATGCCGTAGTCAGGGTCCCAAACATCGACCCAGCGCAGGGCAGGTACCTCAAACTTTGCGACCTCCCAGGTGTTGCTGGGCCTCGTCGGCCTATTAATCACTCCATAGGGTATCTCAAAGGATGCGTTCTGCCCAAATATGCCAGTTTATAAACAGCCTTGAGCAGTGTCAGCCTCTCCCTCCAATCAACCTCATTCTCCACATCAACACGCCTACTGAAGGCGCCCACACAAATCCTCTGCCTAATACTTGACTCCCTAAACCTGTAATCAACCTCGATGCAGCCCCTCAATGGTCCACCCTCCACGATACTAAATCCCGTAGGCTCCAACCTCCTGCAAACCCTCCTGTAGTAGGCGTCTATGTCCCAACCATCCCACCTACTGGGCATGTCTTCGCAGGCTATTAGGTGTCCGTCCTCGACGGCCCACCTGCCAACCTCCTTATCGTAGATCCTCAGCGAGCCATCAAAGACAACCCTAACAAGGGAATTCTCAACATAATTACTGCCCACCCCAACATCACCCGAGGAATTCCCCGAACCAACCTCGAAGGACCTCCAGCCAAGGGCAGGAACATCAACCAAGGCCAGGTAGCCACCCTCAACCCTCTGCGTGGTACCTCACTCAATTCCTCCCCAACCATGACCAACTCCCTGCGCGGCCAGGGCAGTGGGTTTACAATGGTTATGAAAGATCCAGTGCCAAGGGCCTTCCTGAGCACGCTCATTAACTCCTCATTGACCCTCCTTAGGTCCTCCTCGAGTTCATTAACCACCTCCTCATAGACCGCCTTCGTGGACGTAGCCCCCATTGGGTCATGGTACTCAGCCTCGAGTAATGGGTGCCAAAGATCCTCGTAGTTCCTCCTGACCCCGGCAATGACGCTGAAGGCCTCCAACTCCCTTAGTCTCGTCTCGAGAGCCCTAACCAACTGCTTGAGCCTTATGCCATTTGTGTATACACCCCTGTGAATCTCTAGGTATAGCTCACCCCTCCACCTCGGTAGTGAGTCGTCTCTCAGGACCTCATTAATGAAGTCCTTTAGATTACCCATCACAAGCCTCGGCATGCCAGGCAGGTCCTTATACGCCCTGTACCTCTCGAGCATCAACCACGTCGGCCCACCACCACCATCGCCCTTACCGAAGGGTAGGAAGGCCGGCAGCTCAGGGCTTGTGTGGTCTGACCAGGCCCTCGCTATCTGCCTTGGGGTTAGGTCCGCGCCATAGGTTGCGTAATTCACCGTGGGTATTACCGAACCGTCAATACCCTCCCACAGGAATACGGAGTATGGGAACCTATTGACCGTGTTCCAATACATCTTATGCTCAAAGAACACCTTAATCCCTGCCTTCCTGAGTATCTGCGGTAACGAGGCAGGGAACCCGAAGGTATCCGGCAACCACCCAATCTCCGTCGTAAACCCAAACTCCCTAAGGAGGAACCTCTGCCCATAGAGGAATTGCCTCGCTAAAGATTCACCACCCGGCAGGTTGGTATCGCTCTCAACCCACATACCGCCGACTGGTATTACTCTGCCCGCCTTAATGGCGTCCTTAATCCTAGACCATAAATCCTTATCCTCACTAAGCCATTTCAGGTATGCCATGTTTGATACCAGGAACGTGAGCTCCGGGTAGGACTGAAGTAGCGATAATACGTTGATTATCGTCCTCCTAACCTTCTCCCTAGTCACGTCCCTACTCCACAGCCAACCAAGATCAATGTGTGCATGCCCTGCCACATACACGACGCCCCTACGGCCCCTCCTAACCCTCAACTCCTCAATACCCTCCTCAAGAACCCTCAAACCCTCCTTAGCAGCTCTACCAAGCTCGCTGAAGTCCGGCGGCCTCAGGTGCGTCAATTCCTTAACATCGTAGTAATTAAACAATGCCCTAACGAAGCCCGGAGGCTCAACAATGCGCGCCTTAACCGCGAACTCCAACTGCCAATTGGCCACGGAGTCCAGGGGAACCACGTCAAGGGCCTCATTAAGGACCTTCAGGTAGTCAAGCCTTAGGTCATCAAAGGCCTCGGCAACATCAAGCAGGAGCTTGGCCCTCAGGACAAAGTTGAACAGCGAAGGCTCCCTATAAACCACGTACATGCCGTTGAAGCTGACCCTACGCTCACCAAACATCCTGACGTGGGATAAAACAAGCGATAACGAGTGCCTACCCGGGGATGCCCTAACCCACCTACTCTCACCCTCATCACCGTAGTTAAAAACGGCGAACTGAAGATCATCAACCCTCAGGTACCCTCACCAACAACATCAATGAAGAACCAGGGCTCACCAAAATCCCTAACCACGACAGAACCGCACAAAGCACCACCACAGGCCTCAAGATTAACGGCGTCAACACCCATTATTGAGGCAGCCTCAAGATAAAACAACTTAGTCCTAACACCACCAACATCCCTCAAATCAAAACCCACAAGCACTAACAACAAAAACAATAAACGCTAATTTAAAGACAACGCACAAACCATGAAAAACAAACCATAAAAGAATTTAGAGACTTATTCCCTGAATCATTCCGTGGCAAAATTTTGCCATGGTTCGGTAAACCAGAAAATATTCATAGTATGTCGAGCTATGCTAGGGATTTTGTTTTTGTGTTCTGTAGTTGTTGTTTTGTGGTGTTTAATATTTGTTTTGTTGTTATGGTTATTATGTTTTGCTATATTATGAATTTTTTTTATT
>NZ_BBDO01000017.1 GCF_001316285.1 Vulcanisaeta sp. JCM 16161
TTAAGCCAGTAATTTGTTCGGTAGTCCCTAGGCTAAATTAACTAAAATACTGCAATGAGCGGGTAAAACAAAGGATGCTGTTTCACGAAGGCGTGAAACAATTGTTTAATGAGTATGCCGAGTAGCGTGGGAAGTTGGTAGGTGGTTTCTAGGCTTTACTGAGTAAGCGCCAGCCGGCCTCACGGGGTTTGGGCCTCCCGCGGGGCGCCAACCCACTACTGGGCCTCTAGGGTGGGTGGTTCGGCCCCGCGGGGACCCACCCCGTGGGGCTTATAAAGAGGTGGGCGAGGATGACGAGGAAAAACAAAACAAACCAAAACCCGCCCAGGGAGGGCGGGAATCAAAAACAAAAAGAGGCAGGGAGGGCAAACGATGTAGCCAATGGATCGATATTGAATAATGAGGGAAATACTGAACTTAATGAATATAATGAGTATAGGGAGGTGCTTCTTAGGCGTATTAGTAAGTTTAAGGATATGCTATTTGTTGAATCGCCATATAATGCATTGATTCGTGATTTAGAGAATTGGGTGTATAGTGCGAGAGTGATAAGTGATAGTAACAATGAGTGGGAGGTTAAGGTAAGGGAGATTCTTTATAAGATTGGTGATAAGATGCTTCAATTATGTAAGCAGGCTAGGGAGGAGTGGTTTAAGGTGCATTATGGTGAGTTGAACAAATTATTTGAGGAGCTTTTAAGAAGTGAGGTTAGAGTTATTAATGATAAGAGGTTAGTGCTTCGTTCAGAAAACTTAACAATTACGATAAATAGGATTAAGACGCGTAAAGTCACGATAAGGTTAGTGCTTAAGGGGTTATTGGGCGTTAATATTAGGGTGCCTAAGCTATTTAATGGGTATTTACGAAGAGCTACGTTATCGGGTTGGGTACTCAGCGATGAAGGTAGGGATAGGGGTCGCCCAATGATGTTTACGGCTTATACATGGCAGGCTTTGCTCTGGGCTTTAGTGCATGGTGGGCGGATTCATATACGTATATATGCCATAGATATAAATGATGATGGCATCACAATAATATGGCAACTTAGGCTGGGCATAAGAGGATAAGTAAGGATAGCGCCATTAAGTGGGTTGTTAAGTTTAATGATGAGGAGTTTACGAATTTTTTTATTTTTCTTCACGTTGGGTGATGGAAGTATAGACGTCAAGAAGCAGAGGATTAGGCTTTATATATACAAAAGAGAGTTAGAACAACTTATTGATAAGTTACGTAATTATGGCTTTATCGAGGAGGGTGATGGGCGACTAGCACTCTATACCGCAAAAGCTAAGGGGTTGGCTAAGAAGTGGTATAATATGTGGGGAGTAGTAATTGATGCATTGAGTGAATTAAAAGATGCCGAGAAGTTAAGAAGGATCAAGACTTTGGCTATGCTTGATTAATAACTTAACAATAATGTCCATAAAGGGACGTGGGGAGGTTGGAATAATTTCTAACTTATCCGTAGAATAATGAAATAAAGTCCCCCGGCCGGGATTTGAACCCGGGGCCTGCCGGTGCCTGCTTGCCGTGGGCTTTTCCATTGTCGCCCACGGGGCTGACTACAGCCGGCCGCTCTAACCTCTGAGCTACCGGGGGCGTGGTTTGTTTTGTTTTGTTGGTTTTTAAGGTTTTCTTCGTGGTTGTTTGGGTTTGAGGTGGGTGGTTTGTTGTCTTTCCTGTTGGTTTTATTGTATTTTGTCATTTCATAGGCTTTTCGAATATGCTTTTCGTAATGTTTATGTTCGGTGTTGTAATCTTAATTCTTTTCCTACTCCTAGTTAAGAGGGTGGTTATACGGTGTTATTTCTTTGATGAGCTTAATTACGTTTTTTTCCATGGAAGTATAACTTCCATACGGTTGTGTTTGAGATGACCCAGCGATATGTCTCAGGGGTTCATTACCCACCACTCTTATCTTAATAGCGTAGGTATTTAGGGCCACCACGAGAGAAGCGGCAAAAGAGTACCAAGGCAGATTCAATCTTGCTCGGCTCACTTTATCTGAACATGCGAAGTAAAAAAAGTCTGTGAATTAATGATTCCTGATGAATATGAAAACGACCTCACGTAAATGGTTGCTCATGGCTATACTCGCTCTTGCTTTAGTTGATGCATTACTCATTTCCGCGTTGTTCAAGCCCTCTGTGGCCTCGACCATTATTAACGCCTCTAGCAATGCCGTTAGATCAGTGTTAAGCATGGTACATAAACCTGGTGCTGCGTATGGGTTTGGTGTGTTTGGACACGGTAATTTCACAGCGATGCCCATTAAGCCTCAGCCGCTTGTCCTCCCCACCACTGCCTATGTGGTTGGGCCGAGCCAGTTCATTAATGGGTTGGTGAGTGCCGGTGCGCCTGAGTCTATGATTAAGTCCATAACCCTTAGTGGATTGTCCTCGGCGCCTAATGACTCGATCATCATCATTGATTGGGATTACATCAACGAGACAATGCACGCATCCCTAAACCAATTGGCTGGGCAGCTCAAAGACGTAATAGGTAGGGGTGACTTGGTAATACTGTACACGGAAAACCCAGGGCAGGTACTAATGCTCGAGGAAGCAATAGCAGTTGCATGGGGAAATTATTACCATAGCACAGTGATTGGATACCCGGTCATGCATGTTAATAGTTCGGCGTACGTGGTTGGCTTTGGCGGCAGGAATTACCTAGTAATAAGTCCGGTACAAGTGAGTGGTGAGTTTACAGTGACGTTGAATGGATTGATTGCGTATTGGGTACAGATTAATAGAGTAACTACAGATCAATTGCCGTCAAGAAATATGGGCCCAACATATTATGATGTAGACATCTGTGAGCAAACATTAATGACGATACAAAGCAATAATCTTAATCAATGGTTTTTCAGTACGGGAGTGAATACGATCATGGATACGAATACTGGTAATGAGTACGTTTATGACTACTGCATAACCGGTGTTTACGAACCATCTGGTTCCCCTGCTGATATTCCTGTTGAATACCTTGGTTTCAACAATGTTATAGTCGGCAGTAATGGTGGTAGTGGTGATTGGGGCTATTATAATGTTGGCATTAATATGACAGCTGGATACTACATAGATCAGGAAAATGGCTACAACTCATACATGTCGTGGACTGGTACCCCAGATGCGGCACAGCCGTATAGTACGAGTTGTAGTTGGTTCAGTTCACCATCCACACTAGAGGTGGTTGAGCAGATTGCTTCGGAGATCCTAGAATTCATTTATGACGTCGCATTAGAATCCGACCCATCAAGCCCGGTTTACTCGCTGACGGCATCGTTGTCCATAGTTAATGGTCCGTATGTATCATCGGGTATCTTAAGTAGCCTTACTTGGTCCATAGGTGTTGAGAATCAGAATTGGTTCTGCGCACCAGAGCAGACGCAGCCGGGTTATGAGTACCGGTGGGTTTTGGGGTGCTTGATGGGCAAGGTCTTTGGGTCGTGAGCCCAGGCACCATAAGTACTGCCGCATCACCGGTATATTTTGGTGGTGTGGCGATATGCTACCCATTGTCCTCAGGTTATCTGGTTGAGTTATTCTGGAGTCAGGGATACTTCGTACTTCAATATAATCCAAGCGCAACCTACACAGTAAGTCTCCTAGGTAGTTATTACGGTCCTTCATCTGGTTCAGGCTCGTATGAATTGCCATCATCCACATGCCCATGAGAGAGCAATGCAATCCTTATTCCTGGCTAAAAAATTGCGGTAAAGTATTATGGTGATCTTTGTCCTCGCTTCATATATTACTGAGGATGAGAAATTGCTGATTTAAGTAGCTGTAGTATCAATAATCATAATACCATGATTAAGGATTGGGGTTATTTCTACTGGTTAGGATTTAAAGGAGCTTAACGTTTTAATTCTGGCGGTCATGTTTTTAGATTCCACGAACGCTTATTAATAACTATGGTTAATGATTATTATGGTTGTTCTGGGCCTCGTCTTGGTTCTTCACGTTGCTAATAAGCAGCCAATGGGATTGTCTAGTGGCGCTGAGGGGAGGGCTTGGGCAATGATGGTTCATCCCAGTTGAGACTAATTAAGAATTCCTTGGTCAGGAAAACGTGTTCCAAGATTTGAGGAACTGACAAGCGAACTTGCTGATGAGGAATTAATAATAATGAATAAGTCAAAGTCACTGTAAAGATGATACGAAAATTCTTGAAAAAGAAGGGCTTTAGACAGTTGAACTTAGCCCACTACACGGCATTTCTTGATACCTTTATCGGTGAAACGCGATGCAGAGGGTATGCCTAATTAAGCCGAGACCTGGAATCGTTAAATTCAAGCGGATGACGTTATAACCCCCGGCACTAGCCGGAGCTTAATCACAATTAATTGCCTATCCTTTCTTTTGGTATTTTCCTAAGCCTTAGTTTGCAATACCGCATGGCCCAACGTTCCAGGTCTTTTTCAACCCGCTCGGCTCACTTTTTAAGAACACCCGATGTATAAAAAAAAGTCCGGTGGATTAGGAAAGGCTGATGGTTATGGGCCTAAGGAC
>NZ_BBDO01000018.1 GCF_001316285.1 Vulcanisaeta sp. JCM 16161
GCCGAACAACAGCGTAGTAATCATTGACTGGTCTGTGGTGGAGCCCAGCATTGCAATAAGCAACCCAAGCGGCAAGGTTGAGATCAACCTAACGAGCCCCGTGATTCGTGAGTTAGCCAATGCAATTGCCAGGGGCGATGTTATCGGCATATACGCAAACGCCAGCGACGAAAACACCATCGAATTCGTACTAGCCTACTCATGGGCTAGGGCCGTTAATAATGAGTTGGTCCTAATCGGTACTGATTTTCATGAGAAGGTCCCAGACTACCTAATCGTCTACCCAATAATACCAGTGAGTAATAAAGAGCCAGTGATATTCATGGTGAGGTGGATAAGGCCAAGAGGCCTAGTCATAGGGCCAATATACCCAAACCAATTAACGCAGTTCGTGAGTAATATAATGGGGCAATCCATATTGGTAAGCGGGATGGTAGATTCCCCATATCCTTCGAGTTCTGAGCCTTGTTACTCATTATATGAGGAGTATGAGAAATACTCAGCATCAAGCCCATCAACCGGCATCTACGTGGCTAACGACACCACACTCATATGGGCTGCACCATTATTGACGTCCTACACCGTGCCAGGCATTGACGCCTATAGTGACGGTAATGGCACATTCTACTGGGATACATGCCTAGAAATTGGTAATCAGATCCAGCAAGCATCCAGTGAGCTTTATTGGTTAGCCATGAATACCGTGGGCTTTGTGGCTTACGGAGAGTCATCAACCATGTATAATAATGGTGGCCTAGAGGATAGCCAAATTGGTGCAATCGACTACTACAGCGGTTATAGCCCGAGTTCCACGACATATGTGGCGGATCCGGGCTGGGCAAATTTTGGTAATGGGTGGTTGCCAAAGCCAACAGGTGGTATAAGTGGCTACTCGATCGGTGTTGGTCTAGGTACAGGTATTTCAGTATCAGTATCGATTTCAATGCCCGTCGGCACTGAATCCATCGGTGGGTCATATGGTCCATCAACCCAGGTCGATTACGGTTATACCCAAACCTTAGGGAATATAACCTGGACATTTAATATAGGGCAATCCGCGGATAATGCGGGTTTTGCCAATGTTTTTGAGGATAATACCCCGGCAATGCTTTCAATAGTTAACTTCAACCCGTCGCAGCAGTATGTGGCGACCTTTAATGTTGATTTTGAGAATAACGCAATTACGGCTCAATACCCATGTGCATATAAGGTTTATCAAACCATTTGGGCACAAACCACGTGGGAGGTTATTGTAACCCCTCAGTCGAGCAGTACGGCAAGCATAAATGTATATCGGGTACTACCAATTACCATCAGCACCACCCAATTCCTACGTGACGGGCGTAACGTCATACTTAATGCCCATAATATGCCCATATCCTTAAGGTAGGTCAGCCTTGGCTGAGGACCGCGCTTAAATTTAGTCTCCCTTCTTTTTCTTCTCTAACCCTCTTCCTGCTATTTACGCATTGGTTTTGCCCTCTTGGCCGGTTCCCCTTGCCGCGTTTTGGCAATGAATCACTTAAATGGGTGTGAACAGTAAAGCCCACTCAACCCGCTCGGCTCATTTTCTCTGGGCACGCGGAGTTTTTAAGAAGTCCTGGTGTGTTGGGGAAATTGGTGGTTATGGGTTTGAGGAT
>NZ_BBDO01000019.1 GCF_001316285.1 Vulcanisaeta sp. JCM 16161
CCCAATGGGCCAATACACTCATACTCCGTGTAATTGGCAATCTCCAAATAACCAACCACGGCAACACCATAAGCACCAGCACCAGTAATACTTGGTGCTATTACTGTAACGTTTTTATTGGCATATGTACATTCGGAGGCAGATGTGGTTAATGATGGGTTCGCAAATACACAACCATACGCAAGTAATGTATATGATGTGTAGCCGCTCGGTAGTTGTAGCATGTAGCCTACCCCAGGCGTTTCAACGTTTATGCCGGTGCTCGTTGGTATTGCCAGCGTTAGTGCGAAGCCAGCCTCGGTATATGTACTTTTCTGAAGGGTGATTGCTATATTAATATTACTCTGCGTTATATAATTCGTCTCCGTTGATTTTATTATTTGTGCTGCCACTGGGAATGGTGTGTTGCTTTGGGTTAGTAGTACCGTGTTGAGTTGCCAGTACCAGCACTCCTCCTCATTCTTGTACGGGCCACTGCTAATTACTACACAGCCAGCCGATATGGTGCTTGGAGGCTGCGTTGATGGGTCTTGAAAGGATATGGTTGAATCACCGGTGGCGTTCACAGTCAACGCCACCCTTGCGACCCTCGTATAGTTAATACTAACCATCACCACAGAGCCCCTGGCAAGCTCTGGTATTATTGGCACGGTCACGAACCCCGTGACCACGGTAGGGCCATTGCTCGAGTTCGTTATCGTGCTTATGAAGAGTACGATTGATGGACCAGCCATGTCCGGGGTCATCCTCAGGTAATTATCGAGCTCCATGGCATAGGCCGTGTAATTACCCACGCTTATCATGAAGCTCATGGAATTACTTAAGTAATGACCAACGCTCACGAAACCACCGACAGAGGGCCCAGTGGCGTATACGAAGAACCTGGCATTAACACCGGGGTAAGGCTCAGGCGCACCCCTAATCACTATGTTAATCATTGGGTAAGTATTGAGTGGGTTAAAGGTTATGACGTTCAAGGGCCAGGGAAGCTCGGGATACCTAACATAGGTAACCACGTAACCAGGACCAACATATCTAAGGACTGCGCGACCTACGTGAACATAAACAAATAATGAGGCGTAGACGGCAGCAAACACGAGCACTGCTACAACCAACCACCTC
>NZ_BBDO01000020.1 GCF_001316285.1 Vulcanisaeta sp. JCM 16161
TGTACCTTGGTTTGAGGATGTCACTGCTCATTGCCTTTACCTGCTTAATCACCTTGACCTCCTTGTCGAGTACCTCCAGATAATAATCGCCGTCGCACTCCATGTTTATTACGGCTGCGTATATTGGTTGCATTAGCTTTGAGTATTCCCGGTAGAGGATTACCGCGGCTATGTGGGTGCATATTTCGCTTCTTCTCCGTAAGCCCCAACCCGTCTCGAAGCACGAGCAGTAGTACCTACCGTCCCTGAGCCTAACCACGTAGTTCGGGTACTTATCGCCAAGCCTTGGATCACCACTCACGACCCACGCATTTTCGGCCAACTGCCTAACAGAGCCGTTTTCGAAGCGTCTCAAAGCCCTCCTAATCCAGGAACTTGATTTACTGGGGAACCTCTCCCTAAGCCTCTCGATTGCGAGCTCCTCAACCTCCCTCTCGACCCTCATCAATGCCCGCCCTAGACCTGATGATCTTGACCCACGGGTTGTCCTCGAGGTTGATTAAGGACTCGTTAATTAACTCCTTAGGATTCTCCCTAATCGAGTCCCTAATGGACTCGGTATTAACCACTCCACTAATACTCAAATTATTAGCATTAATGCCGGTTTTGCCGAGGCATTGCCTCAGCATTTCCTTGATTTCACTCATCGCCGTGTATGAAGTGACTAGTTGTTTGATTAGGTCGCTTATGGTCACGTTATTGACCTCGGAGAGTCTCCTCAGGGCCTCATAGACATCCTCCCTAACGCTTATCGTCCTAAACCTCATTCAACAACCGGTGGAAATCAACTTAAAAGGGGCTGGAACAACGAACCAATACGTTATGATCCACGGAGCCAATGCGTTACTGAACCCGCGAAACCCACGCTTGAGAGGCACAACCAATGCGTTATGAGGCATTGAAGCCGTAACCACGGCTCCTCGATTTAAAAGGGCGGAG